>JBAPYW010000055.1:0-101227 GCA_049284935.1 Xanthobacteraceae bacterium | reverse complement strand
CGGAGGAGGAGAAGCTCCTTACCGCCTATCACGAAGGCGGCCACGCCATCGTCGCGCTCAACGTCAAGGCGACCGATCCGGTGCACAAGGCGACGATCATCCCGCGCGGCCGCGCGCTCGGCATGGTCATGCAATTGCCGGAGCGCGACAAGCTGTCGATGAGTCTCGAGCAGATGACCTCGCGGCTCGCCATCATGATGGGCGGCCGTGTCGCCGAGGAATTGGTGTTCGGCCGCGAACGGGTGACCTCGGGCGCCGCCTCCGACATCGAGCAGGCGACCAAGCTCGCGCGCCTGATGGTGACGCGCTGGGGCCTGTCCGACGCGCTCGGCACCGTCGCCTATGGCGAAAATCAGGAAGAGGTGTTCCTCGGTTACTCGGTGTCGCGGCAGCAGAACATTTCGGAAGCGACGGTGCAGAAGATCGACGCCGAGATCAGGCGGCTGGTCGAGGCCGGCTATCAGGAGGCGGAGCAAATTCTCACCGACAAGCGCGCCGATCTGGAAACACTGGCCAAGGGTCTGCTCGAATTCGAGACCATGACCGGCGATGAGATCAAGGACCTGCTCATGGGCAAGCGGCCGAACCGCGAATCGGTGATCGAGCCTTCGACGCCGCGAACCTCGACGGTGCCGACGGCCGGCGCCGGCCGCAACCGGCCCCGTCCCGAGCCCGGGTCGATGGAGCCGCAGCCGCAGGCTTAAGAGACACGACGGGGGGCCGATGCGGCCGATTGCGATCGCAAGCGTTGTGCTGGCCCTCGCAGCGGGGCCAGCCGCGGCGCAGACGGCGGGCCAGCCGCTGGTCACGGTCAAGCCGAAGGCCGCGTCGACCAAACCGCCCAATCCCGTCAAACCGCCTCACGTGACTAAGCCCGCGTCGACGCCGGAAGGCCGTTCCGCGGCGGCGCTGGCATTGTCCGCCGAGCCCGTGTTTGACGAAGGGACCTATCAGCGCCTCAAAGAGGCGCTGCTCAGCTATTCGGCCATTCAAGTGCGCGGCGGTTGGCCCAGTCTCGCTGCCGACGCACAGCTCGCGCCGGGAGGCAGCGGGCCGAGCGTCGCCTTGCTGCGCCGGCGTCTCGCCATCACCGAAGATCTGTCCGCGCAACAGGAGGCCGGCGACAGCTACGACGCCGCCGTCGGCGAAGCCGTCAAGCGCTTCCAATTGCGCCATGGGCTCGAGCCGACCGGCAGCGTCAACGCGCCGACACTGCGCGCGCTCAATGTCCCGGTCGCGGCGCGCATCAAGCAGCTCGAAGCTTCGCTCGAGCGTCTGCTCGGCATGGATTTCATCTTCGCCGAGCGCTATGTCGTGGTGAATATTCCGGCCGCCTTCGTCGAGGCGGTCGCCCACGACAAGGTCGAGCGGCGCTATCGCGTCATCGTCGGCAAGGTCGACAAGCCGTCGCCGACGCTCACCGCCTACATCACCGCGATCAATCTCAATCCGACCTGGACGGTGCCGCTTTCCATCACCAAAAAAGAAATCTTCGCCCGCATGCGCAAGGACCCAAGCTATATCAGCCGCATGCACATGCGCATCCTCGGCCCGCATGACGAAGAGATCAGCCCGCAAGCAGTCGACTGGTCGTCCGACCGTTCGCCCAACTTCACCGTCCGGCAGGACTCCGGCAACTACAACGCGCTCGGCAATCTCAAGATCGATATGCCCAATCCTTATTCAGTGTACATGCACGACACCGATGCGCGCAGGCTGTTCGCCAACGACTACCGCTTCGATTCGCACGGCTGCACGCGGGTCGACAATGTGCGTGATCTCGCCACCTGGATCCTCGAGGACGGCCCTCCGGGCTGGAATCGCGCCGCCGTCGACGCGGGGATCGCGACCGGCGTGCTCAAGGTGATCAATCTGCCGCGGCGCATGCCGGTCGCCTGGGTCTATCTCACCGGCTGGATGACCCGCGACGGCACGATCAACTTCCGCGACGACGTCTATAAGCACGACGAGGAACTCGACCGCGATGCGCTCGCCGACGCCGCGGCCGGCGGCTTCGTCGCGCCGCTGCCGCAGAACGTGAAGCAATCGTCCAACCTCGACAGCCGGTGATGCGGCTTGGTTACGAGCGGACGCGTCCGCCCGTGGAAGTGGAAGGAGTCGCGATGCGCGCGTCTTTTTGGCCTAACTCTCTTTGCTTCATATCACTGTTGTTCGCCGGCTTTGGCGTGACCCCAACATACGCGGCCGACGAGCCTGACCTGATCTTCAAGCGTTCGACGGTGTTCAAATTCCTCACGCCGAACGACAAGCTCGCCACCTATGGCATCGACGATCCCGAAGTCGAAGGCGTCGCCTGCCATTTCACCGTTCCCGAGCGCGGCGGCGTGAAGGGCTGGATCGGCGTCGCCGAGCAGGTGTCGGACATTTCGCTCGCCTGCCGGCAGATCGGGCCGATCCGCTTCAAGGCGAAATTCGGCCAAGGCGAGGACATGTTCCGCCAGCGCCGCTCGCTGTTCTTCAAGAAGATGCAGATCGTGCGCGGCTGCGATGGGAAACGCAACGTCCTGGTTTACATGGTCTATACCGACCGCCTCATCGAAGGCTCGCCGAAGAATTCGACCTCGTCGGTACCGATCATGCCTTGGGGAGCCAACGACCAGATCCAGAAGTGCGAGGACTTCGTCGAGAAGTAGCGGCGGAAGCGATGCCGTTGCAAAACCGGGTGAGCCCCTTCGGCGATCTCTACGCCTCGTCGGCGCGCGGGCTGTTCATGGGCAACCGCGGCGGCCGATTTCACACCGATGCGAAGACGCTGACGGCGCGGCGCTGGGCGTCGCGGCAATGGATCTGCTGCGTGCTCGACTTCAAGGGCCGCCGGCGCGATGTCTGGGGCCGTTTCTATACCGAACTGTTTTTTCTCGATGAGCCGACCGCGCTGGCGGCGGGACACCGGCCGTGCTTCGAGTGCCGCCGCAGCGACGCGGAAGCTTTTGCCGAGACGTGGCAAGAAGCGCGCAAGCTCGCCACGCGCCCGTCCGCCGGAGAGATGGACGAGGTGCTGCACAGTGAACGTCTCCAGGGCCGCGCCAAACGCCTGCACCGGCGCGAGATCGATGAGCTGCCCGACGGCGCCGCCGTCGCGCTGGAGCAGGCGGCCTTCGCGGTCCGTGGCAGTGCGCTGCTGCGCTGGACGCCGGCAGGTTACGATGCCGGCGAGCCGCGGCCGCGTGGCATCGCCGTCGATGTGCTCACCCCGCCGGCGATCGTTGCGGTCCTGGCAGCCGGCTATCAACCGCGCTGGCATCCGAGCGCGAATGATTAGTTCTCCATCGCCGTGTTGCATTCGCGGCTCTTTCTCACCCCCGCGACCGCTCCCACGCGGTGGCGACGATCGCCGCCATGATCGCCTGGCTGGCGAGGATGGTAGCGACGCAGCCGGGCCAGCCGGCGGCATCCCAGACAAAGCCGACGAGAAAGGCGCCGGCGCTGCCGCCGATATAAAAGCTCGAGGCGTAAAGCCCGGCGGCCGCCGAGCGCCCCTCCTTGGCGATGGTGATGACGTAGCCGGTGGAAACCGCCTGGCACGATAGGCCGCAGGTGGCGCAGAGCGTCAGTCCGATGACGATCACCGGGACGGGCGGGGCGAGCAGCATGAGCGTACCGGCCGCCCACAGCGCGATGATGCCGAGCACGAAGCGGCGGCGCCCGAACAAGGCGATGGCGCGCCCGACCCACGGCACCACCAAACTGCCGCCGAGGTAGCTGGCGAACAGCGCGCCCAAGAGCGTCGGCGTGAAGTAGTACGGCGATGCGGCGAGGTGAAAGCTCACATAGGTGAAGGTGGCGATGAAATTGAACAGCACGCCGAAGCCGACGGCATAGATGGCAAGGAGCCGCGGGTTGCGCAGATGCGCCAGCATTTGCCACGCCGAGGCAAAAAAACCGTCGGAGCGGACGAAGCGGCGCTCGCGCGGCAGCGCGATCGTGACAATCAGCCCTCCGGCCAGTGTGAGTAGCGCCACGGCGGCAAAGGAAACGCGCCAGCCGAGCAGATCGGCCACCGCGCCGGTGACGAACCGGCCGCAGAAACCGCCGACGCTCGATCCGGAAATAAACAGCCCGGCGACGCGCGGCACGTCGGCCGGCGGCCATTCGTCGCCGACATAGGCGACGGCGACGGTGAAAATCGGCGGCAACAACAGTCCCTGCACGAAGCGCCAGAACACAAGTTGCGGCACGCTGGTCGCCAAAGCCATGATCAGCGTCGGCACCACGATTGCGAACGCGGCGGCGGTAATCAGGCGCTTGCGGCCGAGAACGTCGGCGAGCGCGCCGGTGAACGGCGCGGTGAGCGCGATGGCCGCGGTGCCGGCGGTCATCAGCGCGCTGATGTCGCCGGCGCCGACGCCGAATTCGAGCGCCAGCTCGGGCAGCAGCGCCTGCGGCGAATATAGATTGACGAAGGCGGTGAAGCCCGCCGTGGCAACGGCGAGCGCGCGGAAATCCAAGGCCATACCGCATTATGCGTGACGCCGGGCGCTAAAGCATCCCTGCGCAGCGAATGCGAGGCGCGCCCCGGTGCATAACGGCCGATGCATTGGCGCACGGTTCAGAACTGAATTCTAACTGCTGCGCCGGCAGCGGACTGTTCGCGCGTCGCTGCGGCCGAGTTCTCACGCCGCGGGCTTGCGCCGGTGAATGTCCTTGACGTCGGCGAAGGAAATGGCCGGATTGTGCTCGGCGGTATATTCGAGGTTGAAGGCATTGCGGGCGAGGAAGACAAGATCGCCGTCAAAATCCTCGGCAATTGACGCGTGGTAGCTGGCCACGAATTGATCGAGCATTTTGCGGTCGTCCGCCGCGAGCCAGCGCGCGAACTGAAACTCAGGCGTGTCCCAGCCGATCTCCAGGCCATATTCGGCGGCTAGCCTTGCTTGCAGCACGTCGAGCTGCAACTGGCCAACCACGCCCACCAGGGCAGGGGACCCATCCGTCGGCCGGAAAACCTGCGCGACGCCTTCCTCGGCCAGTTGCTGTAGCGCCTGCTTCAGCTTCTTGGCGCGCATGGCATCGGGCAAACGAACCCGCCGCAGAATCTCCGGCGCAAAATTCGGCACGCCGGCAAAATTGAGATTCTCGCCTTCGGTCAGGGTGTCGCCGATGCGGAGCGTGCCGTGGTTGGGAATCCCCACCACGTCGCCGGCATAGGCTTCCTCCGCGAGTGCGCGATTTTGCGCAAAGAAAAATTGCGGTGCGTGTAGGCTGATGGTCTTCCCGGAGCGCACCTGCTTGACCTTCATGCCGCGTGCGAGCTTGCCGGAGCAAATCCGCACGAAGGCGATCCGGTCGCGATGGTTCGGGTCCATGTTCGCCTGGATCTTGAAAACAAAGGCCGACAGGCCGGGTTCGGCGGCAGCGACGATCCGCTTGTCGGCCGCCTGTGCCCGCGGCGGCGGCGCCATCGCGGCGAGCGCATCGAGCAGATCGCCGACGCCAAAATTCTTCAGCGCGCTGCCGAAGAAGATCGGCGTCAAGTGGCCTTCGGCGAAAGCCTGTTGGTCGAATCGCTTGCAGGCATGACGCACCAAGTCGAGTTCGCCGGCAAGGGTCGCCGCGTCGAGATTGGGATTCAAAGCGGTGACGCCGGCGATCGTCATCTCGCGCAGCCTGCCGGCGGTGCCGGCATCGCCGTCGAGCAAGCGCACGCCGCCGGTCGCCACATCGATCGTGCCGACGAAATCGCGTCCGCGCCCGGCCGGCCAGGTGATCGGCGCGGCGTCGAGCGCCAGCGTCTTCTCGATCTCGTCGACGAGGTCGAACGGGTCGCGGCTCTCGCGGTCCATCTTGTTGATGAAGGTAATGATCGGGATGTCGCGCAGCCGGCAGACTTCGAACAGCTTGCGCGTTCGCGGCTCGATGCCCTTGGCGGCGTCGATCACCATCACCGCCGAATCGACCGCCGTGAGCGTGCGATAGGTATCTTCGGAAAAGTCTTCGTGGCCGGGCGTATCGAGCAGGTTGAACACACGTCCGTCATACTCGAAGGTCATCACTGAGGTGACGACGGAAATCCCGCGTTCGCGCTCGACCGCCATCCAGTCCGAGCGGGTCGATCGCCGGTCGCGCTTGGCCTTGACCTGCCCGGCAAGCTGGATGGCGCCGCCGAACAATAGGAGCTTCTCGGTCAACGTGGTCTTGCCGGCATCCGGGTGGGAGATGATCGCGAAGGTGCGTCGCCGTTCGACCTCGGCCGCGATCAGCGACTGAGCCGGCGCGACTTCGGGGGCGCGGATGGGCTTGTTCATGGCGGACTGGATGTGGCAGTTCCAGTCATCGCGATCAAGGCCGGAGACTTCGGCGCGAGCGCTGACTGTCGAGCGGCCTCCGGCGAGGTCGGAGAGGGCCGAGCGGAAATGATGCCTCGGGATAGCGCCTGCCGTTCGTCGGTGAGGACGCTCTTATGTGTCGTCCTGGCCGCGCTCTTTGCGCCACCGGCAGCCGCGTGGGAGTATTGGGGCGGCGACCCCGGCGGCACGCGTTTCTCCACCAATGCGCAAATCACTCCCGGCAACGTCGGCCAACTCGTGCGCGCTTGGGAGTTTCGCACCGGCGACCTGACGCGGCGCGACGCCAAGGTCATGGCGCGCACGAAGTTCGAGGCGACGCCGTTGTTCGTCGATAACAGTCTGATCCTGTGCACGCCGTTCAACGAAGTGATCGCGCTCGACCCGGGAACCGGAACGCCGAAGTGGCGCTTCGATCCCAAAGTCAGCATGACGCTGCGTCCGGCCAATCGCTACAACTGCCGCGGCGTGGCCTATTGGGTGGACCGGAAGGCGCCGGCGGATGCAACCTGCCGCGCGCGCGTCTTCATGGGCACCAACGACATGCGCGTCGTCGCGCTCGATGCCGGGACCGGGAAACCCTGCGCGGACTTCGGCGACGGTGGCGAGGTCAAGCTCGACGTCGGCATGCCGCTCGAATGGCCGAACGAGATGCAGATCACTTCGCCGCCCGTGGTCGCGCGCGACGTGGTCGTCGTCGGCTCCTCGATTGCGGATAATGTGCGCGCCGCGGCGCCGCGCGGCACCGTGCAGGCCTTTGATGCGCGCAGCGGACGGCTGCGCTGGACGTGGGATCCGCTCATCCATGACGGCATCGATGCCGGCGCGGGCAATGTCTGGGCGCCGATGTCGGCCGACGAGAATTTGGGGCTGGTGTTTCTGCCGACGTCCTCGCCCAGTCCCGATTTCTGGGGCGGCGGTAGGCCGGGCAACAACGAGCATGCCGACTCGGTCGTCGCATTGCGGGCCGAGACCGGCGAATTGGTCTGGGCCTTTCAGACCGTGCATCACGACGTGTGGGACTACGATCTGCCGGCGCAGCCAACGCTCGCCCGCATCGATACCGGCGCCGGGCAGCGCGACGTCGTGATCCAGGCAACCAAACAAGGTTTCCTATTCGTGCTCGACGAGGCGACGGGCCAGCCGATCTGGCCGGTCGAGGAGCGCCCCGTGCCGCAGGGCGGAGCCGAAGGCGAGCAGCTCTCGCCGACGCAACCGTTTCCGACTCACGTGCCGACGCTGGTGCCGCAGCGCATTTCCGCCGACGATGCATTTGGCCTGATCAGCCGCGCCGCTTGTCATGACAAGTTGGCGCGCGCGCGCAACGAGGGGCTCTACACGCCGCCGTCGACCCAGGGCACCGTGATCTTCCCATTTACCGGCGGCGGCGTGAACTGGGGCGGCGTTGCCTTCGATCCCGTCAACCAGATTCTCTACGCCAACACCTTGCGGGCAGTAAACATCGTCACACTGATCCCGGCGGCCAAGGCCCGCGCCTTCAAGCCGGCGCCCGGCGAGGAATTCGGGCCGCAGCGCGGCGCCGCCTTCGCCATGACGCGCGAGGTGGCGCGCTCGCCGGCCGGCGGGTTGTGCAATCCACCACCGTGGGGCGCTCTCGTCGCGGTCGATCTCAAAGCCGGCACGATCCTGTGGCAGTCGACCGTGGGGACCACGGAGGACCTTGCTCCTTTGGGACTGCCGTTTCCGTGGGGAACCCCGCTCGCCAATGGCGTGCTGGTCACTCGCGGAGGCCTCGTGTTCACCGGCGCCGAGGATGCTTATCTGCGCGCCTTCGATGCCAAGACCGGTGCTGAACTGTGGCAAGGCCGGCTGCCCGTACCCGGCGTGGCCAATCCGATGACCTATGCGTGGCAGGGCGAGCAATACGTCGTCATAGCCGCCGGCGGCCATTCCGAGGCCGGCACGTCGATCGGCGACAGCGTCGTCGCCTTTCGTCTGGCACGAGCGAATGAGGGGCCATCGCTGTGGTCGCGCACGATCGACCGGCCCGGCGGCCGGCTCTATGCGCGCCTCGTGCTGTTGGCCGTCGCACTAGCGCTTGCAGTTACGCTTGCAGTTGCCGTGCGGCGGCGCTGGCGAGGGCAAGCGAGCACGGGTTGAAATCTAAGGCGTCGGCATCGCCGGCGTGGTGGTCTCATCCTTGTCGCGCACGGTGCGAAGTTCGTACCAGAGCGCGTTGAGGATGCCGACCGTGGCCGCGAGCCCGAGGCCGAGGATCCAGGAAAAGTACCACATCGTTTGGTCTCCGCTGCGCTATTAGCTGTGCACGATCTTGTCGGAAAACCGGTTCCCACTTTTCCGGATCACGCACTAGTAGGCCGTCGAGCCGGCGTTCTCGATGGTCACCTCGCTGACCTTGCCCCATAGCACCCGATAGACCCAAGCGGTGTAGGCGAGCACGATCGGCAGGAACACAACGGTCGCCAGCAACATGTTGCGCAGTGTTGCTCTGCTCGACGACGCGTCGAACACCGTGAGCGCATCGTTGGGATGGGTGCTCGACGGCAAAATGATCGGGAACATGGCCAGGCCGACGGTGGCAATGATGCAGGTGACGCCGAGCATGGAAATTAGGAATGTTAACCCGGCATGCCGTGTACGGAAACCGATGGCTGCCAACAGCGGCGCAGCAATGCCGAGTGCGGGCACCGCAAACAGCCACGGCGCGTGGCGGAAGTTTTGCAGCCACGCTTGCCCGTTGACGACCACCGTTTTGCCGAGCGGATTGGACGGGCCATCCCACACGATAGGGCTCGTCACCTCATAGCCGCCGAACAGGCCAAGCCAGGTCAGCACGCCGCCGCCGGCAAAAAGGATCGCGGCGATGAGCGCCGCTTTCGCGCCAACGGCCGCCGCGCGATCGGCCACCGGGCCTGCCGCCTTCAAGGTGAGCCAAGCCGCTCCGTGCATCACCAGCATGGCGAGAGAAACCAGCCCGCAATAAAGCGCCAGCGGATTGAGCAGCCCGAACAGCGTGCCTTCGTAGATCGGACGCAGATCGTCGGTGAAATGGAACGGCACGCCCTGCAAGGTGTTGCCGACCGCCACGCCGAAGATCAGCGCCGGCACGGCGCCGCCGACGAACAGCGCCCAGTCCCAGTTCCGGCGCCACGTCTTGCTCTCGCGTTTTGACCGATACTTGAACCCGACCGGCCGCAGGATGAGCGCGAACAGCACCAAAAACATCGCCAGATAGAAACCGGAGAAGCTCAGCGCATAGAGCGCCGGCCAGGCGGCGAAGATCGCGCCGCCGCCGAGAATGAACCACACCTGATTGCCTTCCCAGACCGGGCCGACGGTGTTGATCGTGACGCGGCGTTCTGTGTCCGTTTTGGCGACAAACGGCAGCAGCGCGGCGACACCCATGTCGAAGCCGTCAGTGACGGCGAAGCCGATCAGCAGGACGCCGAGCAGCACCCACCAGATCAGGCGCAACGTGGCGTAGGCGAAAAGTGTCTCGATCATGACTTTTATTCCCTTGCCTTTGCGCTCAATGGATCATTCGGCGGGTACTGTTGCGCCGGGTCGGCTCGCGGTCTTGGCGAGAACCCCGAAGCCGCCAACGCCGGCAATGAACGCGTCGGGTCCCTTTTTGATCGCTTGCAGCATCAACCTCACTTCGATGACGGCGAGAATGGCGTAGACCAAGGTGAAGCCGACGATGGTGATTGCCAGGTCGAAGACACTGAGCTCGGATGTCGCCAGGAAGGTGGGCAGCACGCCGTCGATGATCCAGGGCTGGCGGCCGAATTCGGCAACGAACCAGCCCAATTCCGCGCCAAGCCACGGCAATGGTAACGCGACCAATGCCATCCGAAACAGCCAGCGCGGCGCTTCCGCCTCCCGCATCGTGTACCAGAGCGAGATCAGGAATACGGCGAGCAGGATGAAGCCGAACAGCACCATGAAGCGGAAAGTGAAGAACAACGACGGCACGCTGGGCACAGTCGACCACGCCGCGTCCTGAATCTGCTGCGGCGTCGCCTGCAGCGGATCGTCGACGTACTGCTTCAACAACAGCGCATAGCCCAGGTCTTTGCCGGCGTCCTCGAAGGCGCCGCGCGCGATGATGTCGGCATGATTGGTCTTCAGCTTCTGCAGCGCGGCGTAGGCGGTCAGGCCGTTTTGAATATGAGCTTTCGACGCCTGCACCAGATCGAGAATTCCGGGGATTTGCTCATCAATCGACCGTGTGCCGATAAGGCCGATCACCCATGGAATGCGGATGGCGTATTTGGTGGCGTGCTCCTGCATATCCGGCAGGCCGAACGCGGTGAAGGACGCCGGCGCCGGTTCGGTCTGCCACATCGCCTCGAGGGCGGCGAGCTTCATTTTCTGGTTGTCGGTGATGGTGTATCCGCTTTCGTCGCCCAGCACGATGACCGAGAGCGCGGCGGCGACGCCAAATGCCGAGGCGATCACAAACGAGCGCTTGGCCAGATCGATGTGGCGGCCGCGGAGGATATAGAACGCGGAAACGCCGAGGACGAAGGCAGCGCCGCAGACGTAGCCCGCCGATACCGTGTGCACGAACTTCGCTTGCGCGGTCGGGTTCAACAGCACGGCCACGAAGTCAGACACTTCCATGCGCATCGTGTCGGGATTGAAGACCGCGCCGACCGGATGCTGCATCCAGCCGTTGGCGATGAGTATCCACAGCGCCGACAGATTGGTGCCGAGCGCCATCAGCCATGTTACGGCGAGGTGCGCGCGCGGCGACATCTTGCCCCAGCCGAAGAAAAAGATGCCGACGAAGGTCGCTTCCAAGAAAAAGGCCATCAATCCTTCGATGGCGAGCGGCGCGCCGAACACGTCGCCGACATAATGGGAATAATAGGCCCAGTTCATACCGAACTCGAATTCCATGGTGATGCCGGTAGCGACACCAAGGACGAAATTGATGCCGAACAGCAGGCCCCAGAATTTGGTCATGTCGCGCCAAATGGTCCGCCCCGTCATCACGTAGACGGTCTCCATCATCGCCAGGAGTATGGAAAGCCCTAGCGTCAGCGGCACGAACAGGAAGTGGTACATCGCCGTCAGCGCGAACTGCAGCCGCGAAAGCTCCACGAGCAACTGATTGGTCATAAGGAGCTCCTTTCCCAGGCTCGGCCGAGTAGACCACCCGTGACCGATACTTCCTTGATCGAGATCAAACAGTGGCCGCCGGGGCCGATGCATGAAGGGTCACATGCGTGTGGCGAAGGATGCTAAGCGGTCGCGGCGCCGGGAAAAGGGGGATCCCGCTGCGCTCGGTCTCGCCAGCCCCGGCCTGCGCGCAACGCTGGTATGGCAAATCGTACGATCGCTGTTTCGTCTCAGTTTCGCGGGATTAATGGCGATCTTCGCCGGGCAAATGATCGCGGATGGAACTTTCGCCGTCGCGGCGCTAGCGGGCGCGATTATCAGCGTCGCTGCGGCGAGTTGCGCCGGTTACCTCGGCGACCTGCGGACTACCGGCGCCCAACAGGATGTCGGCGACGCCTTGCGAACTGCGTTGCGGGGCGCGCTCGCCCAAATGTCTCCGGCACGTGTGCGTTCGCAGCAGGCCGGGGCGCTCATCGCCGGATTACAGCGCTATCCCGAAGCGCTGGCGAGCCTGGTAACCGGCTACGCCGCAGCCAGATCGATGCTGGGAATCGGGCCGTTGCTCGCCGCCGCAGCGATTGCCTTCGTATCCTGGCAGGCGGCGCTAACGCTGCTGCTTGCCGTTCCGATCATGATCGTCTTCTTTGTACTGCTTGGTGGGGTGGCGGGCAGCAAGGCGGCGGCGCAGGAACGCGCCTTCGGTCGACTGGCGGCGCAGTTTTCCGATCGCATCCGCACGCTGCCGACCGTCCTCGCCAATCATGCGCTCGGTCGCGAGCACGGCAAGATCGAGCGGCGCATGACGGCCTATGCCGAAAGTACAATGAGCGTGCTGAATGTGGTCTTCCTCAACGCCGGCGTCATCGATTTCTTCTCGGCGCTGGCGATCGCGGTGCTGGCCGTATTCCTCGGCCTCGGTCATCTCGGACTTCTGCACGCGCCCGGTTTTAGCGGGCTCGCCCTGTGGCAGAGTTTGTTTATTCTGATCATTGCTGCCGATTTCTTCGTGCCGTTCCGCCGTTACGCCGAACAGTACCACGCCAAGTCCGAGGGTGAGGCTGCGGCCAACCAGCTGCAATGGTATTTCGAGGGGACCGATCCGGCATCGGTGGATGACGGACGCAACGAGCCGAAGCCCTTCAGCTTTGCCGGCATCGACACGTTCGCCGTGGCGGAGCTTCCGGCGACCGGCTTGATCGTGATCTCCGGCCCGAGCGGAGCGGGAAAGTCGACCTTGCTTCGCATGCTGGCGGGCATCGAAGCGCCTTCATGCGGCGTCGCGGCTCTGCCGCAGGTCCTGAGTGCCGGCTGCATCTGGATATCGACCGACACTTACGTTCCTTCCGGAACGCTGGCTACCGCGATCGCCTGGAACAGCGGCGCCACCGATCGCGCCGGGCTGCGCCGCGCGGCCGACAGCGTCGGCCTTCTCGATGAGGCACTGCTGCCGGGCGGCCTTGATGCCCGTATCGACGAGAACGGCACCAATTTGTCGGGCGGACAGCGCCTGCGCATCGGGATCGCTCGCAGCCTGATTTCCGGCGGTATGGTCCTCGCCGATGAGCCGACGGCAAAACTTGATTCGGCGACGGCGAAGCTTATTCGGCAAGTCCTGGTCGAGATGGCCGAATGGCGTTTGGTCGTGGTCGCGACCCATGACGAGCGCCTGATCGAAGCGGCCGACCGGCATCACCGTCTGCAGCTGCCCAAACAGCGTGACAAAGCAATTGCCGCATGAGCGTTGTCGCACCGGTTAAATTGACCGCGGCCGAGCCGGTTGGAAAATCTGTGCGGCAACGCCCCGCGGCGCCTTGGCGCCTGACCCTTTTGCTCGCTCTCGCGGCAATGGCGTCCGGCATTCTGCTCACCGGCGTCTCGGTCTGGTTCCTCGGCGCCGTGGCGATCGCGGGCTTGGGGCCGGTCGCCGCGGCGCTGGCGTTCAACTTTCATACCCCCGCCGCCTTTGTGCGCCTCTTTGCGCTCTCCAAGACCGTCTGCAAATACGGCGAGCGCGTCTTCGGACATCGGGCCGCGCTGCTCGATCAGGTGCGACGGCGCTCCACCCTGTTCGCGGCCATGGCGCATGCGCCAAGCACCCGCGCCGTGAGCTGGCAGCTTGGCAATCAAGATCGTCTCTCCGATTACATGGAGGACGTCGAAGACGTCGATTACGCGCGCTTGCGCGTGGCTTTGCCGGCACTGGTGCTGATGGCCGGAACGACGGTGATGGTCTTGGCGACCGCATCGCTGGCGGCTGCGGCGCTGATCCCGATCGCCGCACTATCGACCATCGTGGTCATGATGCTGCGGCGGGCGATGCATGTTGTCGCCGATCACCGGACCGCGGTGCGCTTCTCGCAACGGGCAACCGGCCGCGTGCTCGGCGCGGGCCTTGCTGCGGTCGTTCCGCTCAAGGCCGAGCGGGCCTTCACCAAGGTCTTGGCGGCGGCCTTTGCGGGTTTCAGCGCCGCAGCCGGCCAACAGGCGGCAGAGCGCCGCGAGCTTGCCCTGCTCGATATGGTCGCCGGCCTTGCCGGTCCCGTGGCGGCGCTGAGCGTTTTGGTCGCGGCATGGCATGCCGGCAGCCGCGGCAGCGCTCTTCTCGTTCCGGCATTTCTGGCCTTCGGCTGGCTGACGCTCGGTGAGACGGTGTTGGGCGTCTCTCGCATCGTGCTCGGGCGGGTCCGCGAGCTCGCCGCCGGCGAGGGACTGCAGCGCTGGACCGCGGCCCCCGGCGCTGACGGTATGTCGATTTCCTTTGCCGCGTTACAGAGACTGGTTCTGACAGACGTTCCGCGGCAGACCCCCGACGGCCGCGGGCTCGGTGAACCGGTGAATCTGACGCTCGAGGCCGGTCGCCCGACCGTGCTTGTCGGTGCAAGCGGCACCGGCAAAACGACTTTGCTCAAGCAAATCGCCGGCTGGATTGGCGCCGATGATGCTGGCCGTTATACCGGCGATGGTGTCGTGTTGCTGGCGGCGCGCCGCCGCGCGATGTCGCATTTGTGTCTGCATGACGCCGCGATTCTTTCCGATACGATCCGCGAGAACCTGTTCGCGCCCAATTCCGCCGATTCGGAATGCCGGGAGGCGCTTGCGGCTGTCGAACTCGACGGCCGCATCGAGGCAGCGGGCGGCCTCGATACCTGGATCGAACAGGACATGCTGTCGCTCGGCGAGGCGCAGCGGCTCAATCTCGCCCGTGCGCTCCTCAGCGAGGCGCCGCTGGTTCTTCTCGACGAGCCGGTCGAGCACCTCGATCCCGAACAGGGCTCGCGCATCCTGAACCGGGTTTTGCGGCAGTTGGCCGGCCGCATCGTCATCTATTCGAGCCACGACGCGCAAGCGGCGCCCAACACGCTTCACCTGACTTAGGCGCCGCTTCAGCCGAACGGCTTGATGCTTTCGGCGACGGAATCGGCGATGTGCTCCTTGGAAACGATGCCGACGATCTCGGACGGACGCCCGCGGCCGCCATCCTTGACCACCACCGCCATGGCGGCGTCGCGGCGCGCCATGCGCTGCACGACGTCGAACATGATGTCGTTCTCGCGGGCGATGGTGAAATTGCGCTGCGCCACGTCGCCGAGACGGATGCCGCTGTAGGCCTGCTCGACCCCGCGCCGCAGGCTGGTGTTGACGCGCACGACGCCGGCGACGTGATTGCCGCGCGTCACCACCACGTGGCGGAAGCCGCCTTCGCTGGCGTGCTGGCGCAGGAACGCATCGAAGTCGGCGTCGGCGGGCAGCACGGTCACGTCCTGCTGCATGACCTCGCGGGCGCGGCGCACCAGAAACATGTTGGCGTGCCGCGCCTTCGGCACGAAATGGCCGCGGCCGACCAGCTTGATGGTGTAGATGTTCTCCACCGTCAGCAGGCGGCGGACGCCGATAGCAAGCGCCACCGCGATGATGCTCGGCATCACCAGGTCGTAGTCGCGCGTCATTTCGAAAATCATGGTGACGGCGGTCATGGCGGCGCCGGTGCCGCCGCCGACCATGGCGGCCATGCCGATGATGGCGCAGGTGGCGACGCCTAAATCCGCCACCGGCATGACGGCGTTGACGGCAAGGCCGAAGGCGCCCCCGAGCGTCGCCCCCATGAACAGCGACGGCGAAAAAATGCCGCCAGAGGCGCCGGCGCCGAGACTCACCGAGGTGGCGCAGAGCTTGGCGGCAAACAACAAGATCAGCAGCGCCGGAATGCCGAGATCGCCGTTGAGGATCGCCTGAATGGTCGAGTAGCCGACGCCCTCGACGTAATAGTGGCCAGCGCCGACCAGCAGCGCGTAGATCAGCACGCCGATCATCAGCATGCCGACGATGTTGCGCAGGTAGGCGTTCTTGATGAGCTCGAATACGGTTTCCGCGTAACTGAGGCCGCGGACGAAAACGGCGGCCGCGAGCCCGATCAACGCGCCGAGCAGGGCGTAGAGCAAGAGCGCCGTCAGGGTTGCCGGCGCCTGCGACGCCAGCAGCGCATTGGGAATGGCGAAGGCGGGATGGATGCCGAAAAAGATGCGGCCGACGAAGGTTGCGGTGCCGGTGGCCAGCGCCACCGGCAGGAAGGTGCGCGCGCTCAATTCCGGCATCATCAGCTCGATGGCGAACATCACGCCGCCGATCGGCGTATTGAAGGTGGCGGCGATGCCCGCGCCGGCGCCGGCTGCGACCAGCGTGATGCGCTGCCACGGCGCCATGCGGATGATCTGGCCGAGCGTCGAGCCGAGCGCGGCGCCGATCTGGATGATCGGCCCTTCGCGGCCGACGGCAGCGCCGGTGCCGATCGAAAGCGCCGAAGCCAGCGACTTGATCAGGGCAACGACCGGCCGGATAACGCCTTCGCCATAATAAATCGCGTCCATGACTTCCGGTACGCCGTGGCCGCGCGCTTCCGGGGCGAAATTGGTGATCAGGAAAGTGACGATGAGGCCGCCGACCACCGGCACCAGGATAATGAGCGCGCCCCACGGGCTCGGCGGCGTGAACACGCTGGCGTCGTAGTCGATCGCAAACGAACCGAGAAAGGCGATGTTGTGGATGAGGCCGATCAAGGCGCGGAAGGCGACGGCGCCAAATCCGGTGACGATGCCGACGACAATCGCCAAGAGCGACAGTCGCAGCAGCCCGAGGCGCAATGGCCGCCTGAGTTTCATCTCACCTCGGCGCGCGTGAGGCGTTTAGAGCTGCCGGATCGAGCCGAAGTCCCAGTTGGAACCGCTCGGATTTTCGCCGATCCTGATCGTGGTATTGCTGGCGAAGGTGTAGGGCGGCACGGGCAGATTGTAGGGTGCCGGTACGCCTGAAAAGACGCGTCCCGCCGGATCGTATTTGGAGCCGTGGCAAGGGCAGAAATAACCGCCGGGCCAATCGGCGACCGGCGTCGTCGCATTCGGCTGCGGATAGAACAGCGGGATGCAGCCGAGATGCGTGCAAATGCCGACCAGGACGCCGAATTCCGGCTTGATCGAGCGATGCCAGTTGGTCGCGTAGGGAGCTTGCTGGACCTGCTGCGAATTCGGATCTGAAAGCACCGCAATCAATTTGGGATCCTGCAGCGTTTTCAGCGTCTCCGGCGTGCGGTGGAACACGAAGACCGGCCGTTCGCGCCAGCGGACCACCACCTGCTGGCCCGGCTCGATCTTACTGACGTCGAGATCGACCGGGCCGCCGGCCGCCAGCGTCGAGGCGTCGGGGTTCATCTGGTTGACCAGGGGGACCAAGGTCGCCACGGCACCCACCGCGGCGACCGTGCCGGTTGCGATATAGAGGAAATCGCGGCGCGACGGTTCTTCCGGGTGTTCGATGCCTTCCGCGGTCGATGCACTGCTCGCCATGATCGCGCCTTTCTCCGCCTATGGTTCCCGCGCTTATATTGGCGCCGGCTAGCCTCCGTCAATCAAGGAGCGGCGAGCGCCGCCCGGGCCCGCGCCAAAGTGGCTGCGGGCGTTCCGGAAGCGTCGATCCGCGTCCAGTCGAGCGCGCCCAGATTATAGCGCTCCTGCATCCGCGCCACCGCCGCGTCGGCGTCGGAGGCATCGCGCGCGCGCCCGCCAACGCGGCTGAGCCGGGTCGCCAGGCTCGCGGTGAGGAATAGTCCGCGCAGCGGACGATGCGTGGATGTCGCCACTTCGGCCATGGCGGCGCGTTCTTGCGGCTGCGCGAAGACGGCGTCGACGATCACCGAATGGCCGGCGGCGAGGATGCGGCGGGCCTTGTCGGCGAGCTTGCCATAGACGTGGACGGTGGCTTCGCCGCCATAGGCCTCGGCGGGCAATTTCTCGGTCTCGCCGACGCCGAACAGCGCCTTGCGCTCGACGTCCGACCGCAAGACCACCGCGCCGGGCATGGGCTCGAGGAACGGTGCCAGCGCCCGCGCGAATTGCGTCTTTCCGGTGCCGGACAGGCCGCCGACGGCGATGAATGTCGGCGCGGCCGGCGCGATCGCCCGCAGGGCGAAGACGAAATAGGCGCGTGCGGCACGCCCGATCGCCGGGCGCTCGTCTGCATGCGCCCGCTCCATCCGCGCTAGCGTAACCTTGGCGCGGATGGCGGCCCGCATCGACAGGAAGAACGGCAGCGCCGCCAGCGCGTCGAGGTCTTCAGTGCGCCGCGTCTGCGCGAGGTAGCGGTTGAGCACGATATTCGCCGCCGGCGTCAGGCCGCGTTCCAAGAGGTCCATCAGCAGGAACGCGAGGTCATAGAACACGTCGCCGGAGGCGATGATGTCGCTGAATTCGATGGCGTCGAACAGAATTGGCTTGCCGTCGATGAGCGCGATGTTGCCGAGATGAAGGTCGCCGTGGATGCGGCGGACAAAGCCGCGGCGGCCGCGCTCGCGCAACAGCGGAACCAGGCGCGCATAGGCGGCGCGGCTGGCGCCCGCGAGCGCGTCGATCTCGGCGGCCGGAAAGCGATCCCGATATTGCTGAAAGGCCGCGACATGTTCGTCGATATAGGAGCCGAGCGCCGCAATCCATGCCTCCGCCCCGACGGAAGGCGCTTTAGCGTGCGCTGCGGCGACGGCGCGGCCGAGCGCGTCGGCCAAGGCTTCGTCGATGTCGGCGGCGATGTGATCGAGCGTGCGCTTCTCGTCGAAGCGCCGCATCTCGACCGCCCACTCGACCGGCGCGCCTGAGCCGCCGATGGCAAGCTTGCCGCCGGCTTGGCGCGTGATCGGCACGACCCCGCGGTAGATTTCCGGCGCGAACGGCGCGTTGACCGCGAGCTCGGCTTCGCAGGCACGCTGGCGTTGCTCCAGCGTCGAATAGTCGAGAAACGGAAAACGCACGGCGCGCTTGACCTTGAGCGCGCGGTCGCCGGCGAGAAACACCGACGCCGCATGGGTGTCGATACGCTGCACCTTCCGGCCGCCATGGGTCGCGGGGTCGGCGAGAAAGGCGAAGACCTCCTCCTGGCTGTCCGATTCGGCGGTCATGCAGCCAAAACCCCGTTGGCGGTATGCTATGGAGCGCGAAGCCCAAAAGACTGGACTACCGGCGCCGGTCGCGGCAATCAACGTTTACACCGCCGGCGCGGCGAATCGGCCGCGAATGACTCCCTGGAGATGCCGATGCGCGGTAAGGACAATATGCGGACCGCCGCCGAGGTTCTGATCGATCAGCTGCGCATTCACGGCGTGCGCCACGTCTTCTGCGTGCCGGGCGAGAGCTATCTCGCGGCGCTCGACGCGTTTCATGACAGCGATCTCGCCATCACCGTGTGCCGGCAGGAGGGCGGCGCGGCGATGATGGCAGAGGCGGTCGGCAAAGTGACCGGCCGTCCGGGGGTCTGCTTCGTCACCCGCGGACCGGGCTCCACCAACGCGTCGCCCGGTATCCACATCGCGCGCCAGGATTCGACGCCGCTCGTCATGTTCGTCGGCCAGGTGGCGCGCGAGATGCGCGAGCGCGAGGCCTTCCAGGAACTCGACTACCGCGCCGTGTTCGGCTCGATGACCAAATGGACGACGGAGATCGACGATCCGGCGCGCATACCGGAGATCGTGTCGCGCGCGTTTCACACCGCGGCGAACGGACGGCCGGGACCGGTCGTGGTGGCCTTGCCGGAGGACATGCTGATCGAACGCATCGCCGCCTCGGACGCGCCGGCGTTCACGCCGATCGAAACCTCGCCGGGGCCTGCCGAAATGGCAAAATTGGCGCACCTCCTCGGCGCGGCCCGCGCCCCGATCTTGATCCTCGGCGGCAGCCGCTGGTCGCAGGCCGCTTCGGACGGTGTCGCGCGCTTCGCGCAAAAATATGCGCTGCCGGTGTGCACGACGTTCCGCCGTCTGCACCTCTTCGACGCCCTGCACCCTTGCTTCGCCGGCGATCTCGGCATCGGCCCCAACCCCAAGCTCCTCGACCGCATCAAGGCCGCCGACCTTGTGGTTCTGATCGGCGGCCGCATGGGGGAATTGCCGTCGCAGAGCTACACCGTGTTCGATATTCCGCGGCCGCAGATGACGTTCGTCCACGTGCATCCGAGCATCGAAGAACTCGGCCGCGTCTACAGTGCGCATCTGCCGATCCATGCCACGCCGACGGCATTCGCTGCTGCGCTCGAGCATCTTGAGGTGCCGGGCACCTCGCGCGGCCAGGCCGAGGCCGCGCACGCCGATTATCTGGCGTGGACGGAAAAGCCGACCGAGCAGCCGGGCGCGGTCAATCTCGGCGCGGTCATGGTGTGGCTGCGCGACAACCTCCCCGCCGACGCCATCCTGTGCAACGGCGCCGGAAATTATGCGGCGTGGATTCATCGGTTTTTTCGCTTCCGCCGCTTTGGCCAGCATGTCGCGCCGACATCGGGCTCGATGGGCTACGGCGTCCCGGCCGCGGTGGCCATGAAGCGGCTTTATCCCGAGCGTCCGGTGATCTGCTTCGCCGGCGACGGCGATTTCCTTATGAACGGCCAGGAATTCGCAACCGCCGTGCAATACGGCCTGCCGCTGACGGTCATCATTGCGGACAACGGCATCTACGGCACCATCCGCATGCATCAGGAACGCGAGTATCCCGGCCGCATTATCGCAACCGAGTTGCGTAATCCGGATTTCCCCGCCTATGCCCGCGCCTTTGGCGGCTTCGGCGTCTCCGTCGAGCGCACGGCGGATTTCCCGGCGGCATTCAAAGAGGCGCAGGCCTCCGGCAAGCCGGCGATCATCCGGCTCGCGATCGATCCGGAAGCGATCACGCCGGCCACGACACTCGCCAAGATTCGCGCCAAGTCGCTGGCGGGGAGGGCCGGGTAATCATCCGTCGTGGCGAAGGTGAGGTGCAAGGGACGATTCCCCGAATCAGAGTTCATCCTTTGCTATAGTGCAGGCGCGATTCCACTTCCGCGGTGCGCCATGCCTTACCGCCGCACAGAGAACGTTGCCCGCCGCCTGGCGGCACGGCGCGATGCGATCATTGCCGCGGCGCGGCAGACGGCGAGCGAAGGCGGCATGGCGGCGGTACAGATCGCGGCGGTCGCCGCCCGCGCCGGCATCGCGGCGGGCACGGTCTATCGCTACTTCCCGGCCAAGACCGACCTGATTGCGGCGTTGCTCGCGGAAATTGCCGAGCGCGAAATCGGCGCGCTGCGCCGTGCCGCCGACGCCGCGCCCGGGCCGCTGTCAGCGCTCTCTGCCGCGATCATGAGTTTCGCCGACCGGGCGCTGCGCGACCGCCGGCTCGCATTTGCGGCGATCGCCGAGCCGGTCGATGCCGAGATCGACGCCGCCCGGCTGGCCTTTCGCAAATCGCTAGCGGCCGAGTTCGCTCTGCGCATCGCCGCAGCCGGGGCCGGCGGCCAGTTGCCGGAACAGGACGCGGCGTTGGCCGCAGCAGCACTCACCGGGTTGCTTGTGGAAGGGTTGATCGGTCCGCTCGCGCCCGATGCGTCCGGCCGCGAGCGCGACATCGTGCAGTCGCTCACGCTCGTTGCCCTGCGTGCGCTCGGGGTGGCCGATGCGCGCGCCCGCGGCCTCGTCGTGCAAACGAAAATGCCACCGACGCAAAATGAGTAGCGCAACATAGTGCTAAGAAGCGGCAGCGGATTGTGTCAGCTTGGACTGTTCGACCAGGCCGAGGAATGCGTTTACCGCATGGCTGGGGGTGCGACACCGATTTGACGCCTCGTGTATGGAAAGCCGACGCCGTCCAAAATCGGAAAGGTACATCGGTGGCCGTGCAAGCATCTCCCGCGGGTCATCCTCACGCCAGTGCAATCCTCAATGTTGTTCCGGGGATTGCCTTGGCCGGGGTTGTCGCTCTCATCGGATACTTGGCCGCGCCCTATGTCGCGCCGATAGTGCCGATCCCGAGCATGGTGATCGCGTTGCTTGTGGGCATCGCGCTCAATCCGATTGCGGCGCGCCCGCTGCCGCAGCCGGGGATGGCCTTCTGCGTGGGCACCGTCTTGCGGTGGGCCGTGGCACTGATGGGATTGCGTGTCGGACTAGCCGATATCGCGGCGCTTGGCGGGGGAACGGCGGCGTTGCTGGTTGCCGCCATGGTGGCGACCATCGCGGCGGGCTTTGTCTTTGCCCGCTGGAGCGGGCAGGCGCCGGGGTTCGGCGCGCTCGCCGGCGTCGGCACCGCGGTGTGCGGCGCCTCGGCGACCTTGGCGGTTTCCACGGTGGTGCCGGATTATCGCGGCAAGGCGGCGGATATCGCCTTCGTCGTGGTAGCGATCAATGCAATCGCCACGCTGTCCATGCTGGTCTATCCGCCGGTTTGTTTTCTGCTCGGCTTCGATGCGCGGACAACCGGCATAATGCTAGGCGGCACCATCCACGATGTGGCGCAGGTGGCCGGCGCGGGCTATGCGGTGTCCGCAGCCGCCGGCAATACCGCGGTGATCGTCAAGCTGTTCCGCGTTTTCCTGCTGCTGCCGGTGGTTTTGGGCGTCAGCGGTTACTTCACGCGCATCGGCGTGCAGCACGGCGAGGCACGAGTGCCGCTGCCGGTATTTGCATTCGTGTTCCTGGTACTGTGCGCGCTCAATAGCGCCATGCCTTTGGCGTCGGCTCTGCTGCCGGCCTATGCGCCGATCAAGGGCGCTTTGGTGGACGCCTCAAACTGGGGGCTACTGCTGGCGATCGGCGCGCTCGGCCTCGCCACGTCGGTGAAGACAATCATCGGCCTCGGCTGGCGCCACATCGCCACGGTGCTCGCCGCCACCGCCGTCATCTTCGTGATCGTTACCGGCGGCCTAGTGCTGATGCGCGCCGGTGGGCTTTAAGTCGACGCCGCCGGGGATGAGCCGCCAAGCCGCGAGCGGCCGGCGTGCCGGCCGCTCGCCTTCACACCATGGGCCTCGTCAGCTGCCGGACCCTCCAGAAATCACTTCGCCGAACAGCTCCCAAGTGTTGCCGTCGAACTTCTCCAACTGCATCTGCTTGATCGGGGCGTAATCCGTCGGGCTGGTCGAGATGGTAATGCCGGGCAGCCCCATCGGCCCCACCAGACCGTGAATGCTGGCCGCCTGCTTCATCACGTTCTCACGGGTGAGATTGTTGCCGCAGGCCTTGAGCACGGCGACCATGACGTACGCCACCCCGTATCCGTAAACGTTGTTGGCGTCGGCGACGCTGGCCGATGGATTGTATTTCTTCATCCACGCCAGCCATTCCTTGAAGTCGGGCGCGTCCTTCCACTGCGGATCGGTCGGGTCTTTGCCGTAGGCCGCCGAGATGATGCCGATGCCCTTCTCGGGTCCAGCCGGCCGAAACACCGCGCCGACCGAGCTCGATACGTTGGTCATAAAGTGCGTCGGCTTCCAGCCGATGTCGTAGACCTTGCGGATCGCCTGGGCGGCGAATTTCGGAATGGCGGCCGTCAGCAGAACATCGGCGCCGCTGCCCTGCAGCGACACGAGTTGCGAATCCACTGTCGGATCGCTGGTCTCATAAGTCTTGGTGGCGACAATCATCTTGTCCGCTTTGTCGCCCAATCCTTCGCGCAGACCGATCAGGTAGTCCTTGCCGAAGTCGTCGTTCTGATAGAGCACTGCGATCTTGGCATTCGGTAGGTTCTTGAGGATGTAGCGGCCGTAGATGCGCGACTCGATCCGGTAACTGGGCTGGTAGCCCATGGTCCAGGGAAAATGCTTGGGGTCGTTCCACTTGTCGGCGCCGGTGGCGACGAACAGTTGCGGCACCTTGTTATCGTTAAGGTAACCCCGGATCGCGGTATTGGGTGGCGTGCCGAGCGGATTGAATATGAAAAGAACCTGGTCTTCCTCGACCAGCTTGCGCACCTGCTCGACTGTCTTCGGCGGGCTGTAACCGTCGTCGCGGCTGATGAAATTGATCTTGCGGCCGTTGATGCCGCCCTGCTCATTGATCATGGCGAAGTAGGCGGCCTCGGCCTTGCCGATGACGCCATAGGCCGAAGCCGGACCGCTGTACGGCATCGTGTTGCCGATCTTAATTTCACTGTCGCTGGCGCCGGGTCCGTATTGGCCCGCGGCCCAAGCCAAGCCGCTGGCGAGAACGAAGCTAGCCGCCGCCAGGCCGGTCGCCATCTTCTGTTTCAGTGTCATGACATTCTCCCTCCAAACTCCCTCCAAATTTTTCATCGCTTCCCGCGCCTGCGAAGCCATCAACTTCGCCGCATCGTTGCGCGAGTGGCCGATGCCGGCCACTCGCTTTTTTGCAACAGGCGCCTCGTCAGCTGCCGGATCCGGAGATCACGTCGCCGAACAGCTTCCACACCTTACCGTCGAATTTCGCCAACTGCATCTGTTTGATTGGAGCAAAATCGTTGGCGCTGGTCGAGACACTGATGCCGGGCAGCAGCATCGGCAGCTTCTCGTCGTGGATGCTGGCTGCCTGCTTCATCAGGTTCTCTCGCGTGAGATTGTTGCCGGCCGCCTTGAGCACGCCGACCATGGTCTGCGCCACGGAGTAGCCGTAAACGTTGTTGGCGTCGGCGACGTTGGCCGATGGATTGTATTTCTTCATCCATGCCAACCAATCCTTGTATTCCGGCGTGCCCTGCCACTGCGGATCGGTGGGATCTTTGAGGTAGGCTGCGGTGACGATGCCGACGGCCTTTTCGGGGCCCGCCGGCTGTATCACCGCCGTGATCGAAATCGACACGTTGGTCATGAAGAACGCCGGCTTCCAGCCGATGTCGTAGACTTTGCGAATGGCCTGCGCGGCGAATTTGGGGATCGCCGCTACCAGGAGAGTATTGGCGCCGCTGCCTTGCAGCGACACGATTTGCGAATCCACGGTCGGATCGGTGGTTTCGTAGGTCTTGGTGGCGACGATCATCTTGGCCGCCTTGTCGCCCAGCCCCTGCTGCAGGCCGATAAGGTAGTCCTTGCCGAAATCGTCGTTCTGATAGAGCACGGCGATCTTGGCGTTCGGTACGTTCTTCAGGATGTAGCGGGCATAAATGCGCGCCTCGATTTGGTAGCTGGGTTGCCAGCCCATGGTCCAGGGAAACTGTTTGGGATCGTTCCACTTGTTGGCGCCGGTGGCGACAAAGGTTTGCGGCACCTTGTTATCGTTCAGATAGCCGCGGATTGCGCTGTTGGGCGGCGTGCCGAGCGTATTGAACAGCGCCAGCACGTGGTCTTCCTCGACCAGCTGGCGCACCACTTCGACGGTCTTCGGCGGGCTGTAGCCGTCGTCGCGGCTGATGAAGTTGATCTTGCGGCCGTTGATGCCGCCTTGCTCATTTATCATGTTGAAGTAGGCGGTCTCCGCCTTGCCGATGGCGCCGTAGGCCGAAGCGGGGCCGCTATAGGGCATGGTGTTGCCGAGCTTGATCTCGGTGTCGCTGGCGCCGGGTCCGTACTGGCCCGCGGCAAGCGCTAGTCCGCCAGCGAGAGCCAGGCTGGCTCCTGCCAGCGCCAGCACGATGGTCCGCTTCATTGTCATGATTTCCTCCATCTGTGGTCTTCGTCACTTCCTCCCAAATTCGGCCGCCGCGCTTGAAGTTGACGCACCGACCGTACGAGCCAAGATTCGAGCGTACCGACGACGCCGTGCGGCATGGCGTACATGAACAGCAGCATCGCCACCCCGTAAACCGCCGCCGGCGCGGCGTCGGAAATGTCGTTGGCGAGATTGGGCACGAATTGGATGAAGAATCCACCGACGATGGCGCCGCCTATTGTCGCAATACCGCCGATCGCGGAACCCACCAGGAACGACAGCGACAAAAACAGGGTAAAGCTCTCGGGAGCAACGAAGCCGATGACAATGGCGGAAAGCGCTCCAGCCACGCCGGTGAACGCCGTGCTGGTGCCGAAGGCAAGCGTCTTATAGCGGGCGGTGTCGATGCCCATGGCTGCCGCCGCGATCGGATGATCGCGGATGGCAACCCAGGCCCGTCCGGTGCGCCCATGTAGCATGTTGGAGGCGATCCGGATCGCCAGCAGCAGCAGCACCAGAGCCACAAAATAGAGCCAGCGATCGCGGTCGATGGCTATGCCCGGCGGCGGCGACGGCTTGACCAAGTTGATGCCCTGCTGGCCGCCGGTCCAGGTGTCGAAGTATTTGAGCACCTGCGGCGTGGCCACCGCCATCGCCAGAGTCACTAGGGCGAGATAAGGACCCTCGAAGCGCAGCGCCGGCAAGCCGAAAAGGACGCCGAGCACGAAGCAAATCAAGGCGGCCGGCGGCAGCGTTGCCCAGTAAGGCACCCCGTAGCGAGACATCAGGATGGCGCTCGTGTAGGCGCCGACAGCGAAGAAACCGCCGTGGCCGAGAGAGATTTGTCCGTTGTAGCCAGTCAAGATGTTGAGGCCGAGTACGGCGATGGCGTAGATCATCACCATGGTCAGCTCGAACACATGATAGGTGCTGAGGCCGAATGGCAGCACGACGGCCAGCGCGATCAGCGCCAGTGCGCCGAGCCATCGCCAGGCATCGGCGCTCAGGCCGGCGTATCGGTCAACGATAGACTGGGCAGGTGCAGGGATCGTGAAGTCCTTGTTCATCGTCAAACCCGCCGCACGATCGCAGTGCCGAACAACCCGTTCGGTTTGAACATCAGCACAAGTATGATCAAGACGAGCGCCAAGGTGAGCTTGAGCTGGGTCGGGATAAGATAGGTACCGACCAGATTCTCGGTGACACCGACGATCAGCCCGCCGATCACGGCTCCCACGGGGCTGGTAATGCCGCCGAGCAGCGCGCCGGCGAAGGCGTAGAGAAGCACGCCGGACATCATGTAAGGATCGAGGAACAGCACCGGAGCCACCATGATGCCGGCGGTGGCGCCGATCGTCGCGGCCAGGCCCCAACCGATCGCCAGCATGCGTCCCACCGGGATGCCGCACAGCCGCGCCGATTCCGGATTCTGCGCGGCCGCGCGCATTGCCAATCCGGTCTTGGTAAAGCGGAAGAACGTGAAGAGCAGCAAAAGCATCACCAGGGTGACGCCGATGACGCCGAGGTCTTGCGAGGTAATCAGCGCGCCGAGCAGCGGCCGGTCGGGAAACGGGCTTCGGAAATCCTGCACGGTATAGGTATAGAACCATCCTGCCAGCGAATTGAAAATCAGCCCAAGCGCCAGCGTCACGATGACTGCGGCGAGCACCGAAGCGTTCTCGACCGGTCGGACGAGCACCCGTTCGATCGCCATGCCGCCGAGGAATGAAACCACTAGCGTGATGACAAACGCAGCCCAGAATGGCACGCCGCCGTTCACCAGGCTCCAGGCAATGTAGGTGGAAAACATCGCCATCTCGCCCTGGGCGAAGTTCACTAGCTCGGTGGCCCGGTAGATCATCACCAACGCCAAAGCGAGACTCGCGTAAATTGCGCCGGCGGCGAGTCCCGAGAAAATTTGCTGGGTGAACTGGTGCATCGAACGGCTCGTCAATATCCGAGGTAGGATCGGCGGATCTGCGGATCGTCGGCCAGCGCTTTGGCGCTTCCCGAAGCGACCACATAGCCGGTTTCGATGAGATAGGCGTGATCCGCAAGCTCCAGAGCCAGGCTGGCGTTCTGCTCGACCAAGAGCACGCTGACGCGTTCCTCCTGCCGTATGCGCTCGACGATCGTGAAGATGTCCTCGACGACTCGCGGCGCCAGGCCGAACGACGGTTCGTCGAGCACTAGCAGCCGCGGCGCCATCATCAAGGCGCGAGCGATGGCCAGCATCTGCTGCTCGCCGCCGGACAAGGAGCCGGCTTGTTGCCGGTGGCGGGCGGCAAGAATCGGAAAATATCCGTACATGCGCTGCATGTTCGCGTCGGGCCGGCCGGCGCGGGTATAGGCGCCAAGGCGTAGGTTTTCCTCGACCGTCAAGCCGATGAAGGTTCCACGCCCTTCCGGCACGTGGGCTACGCCCAACGCCGCGATCTGTTCGGTCGTGCGCAGATCCAGCCGCTCGCCGGCGAACAGGATCTCGCCTTCGCTGCGCACCGTGCCGCAGATGGCGCGCAGCGTCGTCGTCTTGCCGGCGCCATTGGCGCCGAGCAGCACCGTCATGCCGCCTTCCTCGACATCGACGTCGAGCCCATGCACGACCTCGGACTGGCCGTAGAAGGCCTTGAGCGCGCGCAGCTGCAGGATTGGCGCCATCAGTGCCGCTTCCCCAGATAAGCCTCGGAAACGGCCGGATTGCCGCGAACTTCATCGGGCGATCCGTGGGCAATCACGCGGCCGAAATTGAGCACCACCACCTGATCTGAAAGACTCATCACCAGGCCCATATGATGCTCGACCAGGAGCACGGTGATCCCGAGCTGATCGCGGATCGAGCGGATCAGTATGCCGAGCTCCGCCACCTCCTCGTGATTGAGTCCGCTGGCCGGTTCGTCGAGCAGCAGCAGCA
This sequence comes from Xanthobacteraceae bacterium, assembly GCA_049284935.1. GTDB lineage: Bacteria > Pseudomonadota > Alphaproteobacteria > Rhizobiales > Xanthobacteraceae > BOG-931. The sequence goes on along the minus strand of JBAPYW010000055.1, from coordinate 73,026 downwards.
GCGGGCGAGCGGCGAGAGCGCGTGCCAATTCGACGCGCTTGCGCGCGCCCAAGGACAGGGTCACTGCCGGCTGCCTTGCCATGTTCCCCAGCCCGACGAAGGCCAGCATGGCGCGAGCAGTCTGGTCGAATTCATGCTCCTCGCGCCGGTTGAAAGGCAGCGTCACGGCGTCGGTCAGAGGGCTGTTGTGGCCGCGCGCGTGAGCGCCGACCTTGACGTTGTCCAAGACGGACATCGAGGCGAACAGGGCTGGGTTCTGGAAGGTGCGGCTGATGCCGAGCGCGGCAATGTCAGAGGGCGCGCAGCGGGCCAAGGACCGTTCCTGCAGCCGGATGTCGCCGCGGATTGGCCGATAGAGGCGGCTCAGGCAATTGAACAAGGTGGTCTTGCCGGCGCCGTTGGGCCCGATCAATCCGACGATCCGGCCTTCGCTCACCGAGAAGGTGACGGCTTCGAGCGCGACAATGCCGCCGAAGCGCATGGTTACGTCGGCGATCTCCAATAGCGGGGCTGAGCCGGCGCCCGGGCCGATCGCTACCGTCAGCGGTCTTTCGGTCATGCGGGCCGAACCGCCATTTTGGACCCTTCCTCCTGGGCCCTGCGTGCCCGAATTTCTTGCGCTTGGTTTGGCCTCCGGCGAGCCGAAACCCAGCGGGGGTCACGAGGGCCGTGCGAAAACGTGGCATGCCGCATGTCGGCGCGTCAACAACGGACGCAAAACATTTGCGGGCAAAAGTTACCGCCTCTCCGAAGCCGCGCAGGCGCGAAGCCGCAAATGCGGTTTTGATTCGACGGTCCAAGTGGGGTTGCGCCTGCGCGGGGACCTCGATCAAAATCCGCCGCAGACGTTAATTCGCCGGTGTTCCCCCCGGTTGCCGAGTTGGCGTCGAGCGGGACCCTGGTGTCCCAATTCCGAAGTTCGCATCATTAAGCGGCACCCTCGTTTGCGAACTTCGGAATCGAAGGACACTAGCAACGTATTGATCTAGTGTGGCTTTGGTTCAGAAATCCGCATGACGAGTTCGCGGCAAAAATGATGCGGACTTGTGAACCGCAATCCTAGTGCGACATCAGCACCGGAGCCGTCATCGAGCGCAGAATGCTGCGGGTCACCCCGCCGAGCACGAATTCGCGCAGGCGCGAGTGGCCGTAGCCGCCCATCACGATGAAATCGGTGCCGGCGTCGGCGGCATGAGACAGCAGCACGTCGGCGACATCGACATCACCGGCGACGGTGCGCTTGACATCCACGTTCAGCCCATGGCGGGCGAGATGCTGGGCCATGTCCACGCCATCGATCTCGTCCTGCTTGCCGCGTTCGTTGGCAATGATGACCACCTCGACGCGCCCCGCCCGTTCCAAGAGCGGCATGGCGTCGGCGATGGCGCGCGCCGCCGCGCGGCCGCCGTCCCAGGTCACCATGACGCGATCGAGCTTGAGCGGCGCCTTCTGGATATAGGGCACAACGATGATCGGCCGACCCGATCCGAACAGGGCGCCTTCGACGATGACCTCTTCGACCGCACTGGTCTCGGGCTCGGCTTGGCCGACGATGGCGAGATCGAAGCGCCGTGCGATACGGCCGAACTGGTCGCCGACGCCGGCGAAGCTGGCGCTGAGCGTGAGCGGCTCGGCTGCGACCCCGGCGCGCGTGCTCGCCGCGACGAAGCGGTCGATGGCGGCCTTGGCCGCGGTGACATTGTCACGCTCCTGCGCCTCGACCAGTTCGGCGGGGATATAGCCCGCGCCGGACACCGGAACGATCGGGTCGTAGAGGAAAGCGATCCCGGCCAGGTGCGCGTCGAACGCTGCGGCGACGGACACAGCATAGTCAGCGGCAGGGCGTGCGCCTCCACCGACGCTAAGATTGACAACGATGTCCTTGATCATGACTGCATCTCCTCGGTCGGCGGCGATCGGTCAATAACTTATGCCATGTTCCGCGCCGGCGACGTTTGAGCGAGATCAACCCGTTCGCCGCCGCCGCCCGCTACTTCTTGATGTTGCCCTCGGCGTCGAACTGCTTGAGGTAAGCCCACAGGTCGTCGACTTCCTGCTCGTTCTTGATGCCGGCGAAGATCATTTTGGTGCCGGGGACCTTGGCCCTGGGGTCCTTGATGTATTCCTTGAAGTTGGCCTCGTTCCAGACGATGCCGGAATTCTTGTTGGCGTCGGAATAGTTGAAGGCGGGCGCGGTGCCGGCCTTGCGGCCATCGAGACCGTTGAGTTCCGGGCCGATCTTGTTCTTCGCGCCGGGACCGATGCTGTGACAGGGCAGGCACTTCTTGAACGCGTTCTGGCCCTTCTCCACATCTTGCGCCAGTCCTGTCGCCGTCGAAGCGGTGACCAATACGGCAGCTATGATCAGCGTCCTCACTGTCATATCTCCTTTTCCCGGTTGCCCGGCCGCATCTCGGCCGGTCATATGGGTATGTTCCTTTTGGGTTTTGCGCGTCAATAGGACCAGTGCCCGCATTCGGCTTGATTGCCTTGCCGGACGCCATGAAAGACGAAAAGGGTCAACCACGCGACGAACGTGATGTGGCGGTCACAGCTGCGGTTCAGAAGGATGGTGAAAGTCGTCTACGAAGCGATGATGCGCGGCGAAGATTATCGGTCACGACTCATGCCGTTCCGCCCAAGGCAGCGCATTCAGCGCGATAAGTGTTGCTGCGTTCGGGCAATATTCCTTCCATGCGTCGCCCGCGGGATCACGCGCAAAGTCGCCAGCGCATCGCCGGTGATGTTCGCACATGATGCAAACCCGCTGCATATCCTGGACCGTTTGCGGCTCGATCCGGGCGATCTCATTGCGGTCGAGGTCTAGTGCCGTCATACGCCGCAGCAAGAGGTCGGCTGCTTCGGGGCCAAACGTCGCCAGCGTACGGAGCTCGGAAGCAGACACCCCGACATCTTTGGCGATGCGCTCGACTTCCGCATCGGCGAAGCATTGCAGCTCCGATTCGGGACCGCTTCTGAGCCAGCCCCGGCACCATTGCAGAAGGGTATCGAACGCAGACCAGCTTTTATGTGCGCTGAGCGGGGCTGACATTTCATCCTCCTCTCGCCGATTTTAAAGATAGCAGACAATCGAGTGTCAGTGCTTTGACTTAGGTCAACTCGTGTCGCATGCGGCGGCGTTGTTGGCGACGCCCCGGGGGCGAGCCAAGCCCTTGGCAAATCGCGTCAGACGGCCCGGGACGCGATTTGACTTATGCCAATAATGTGCGCCGCGATTTGTTTCGGTGACGTTGACTGGCAAGTTGGGCATCACAGCCTTGAAGCTGCATGATATCCTTCACTCCGCCGCGCCAGTAGGCTTCCGGACATCGTCGTCCAAATCTTCCCCCGGCGCGACGCCGACGCACCGCCATGATCGCCTTTTCCCGCTATAATGATCGGGACAAAGCGGTAGCAAAAACGAGAAAGAGACTCCGATGCCGGTTGCCATGCCCCCATCCGATGAGACGGTGCTCGCTCGGCGTGCCGAGATCGTGGCGGCGCTGCAGCGCATCGTGCCGGGCGAGGGCGTCATCGCGCTCGAGCATGCCATGCGGCCCTACGAGAGCGATGGGCTTACCGCCTATCGTCAGCTGCCGATGGTCGTGGTGCTGCCGGAAACGACCGAGCAGGTCGCCGCCGCGCTCAGCTACTGCCACCGCGAAGGCATCAAGGTGGTGCCGCGCGGGGCCGGGACCTCGCTGTCGGGCGGGGCACTGCCGCTCGGCGACGGCGTGCTCCTCGGCATGGCCAAGTTCAATCGCATCCGCGACATCGATTTTGACAACCGTGTCGCCGTCGTCGAGCCCGGCGTCACCAATCTCGCGGTCAGCCAGGCGGTCGAGCACGCCGGCTTCTATTACGCGCCCGATCCGTCCTCGCAGATCGCCTGCACCATCGGCGGCAATGTGGCGGAGAATTCCGGCGGCGTGCATTGCCTCAAATACGGCGTCACCACCAACAACGTGCTCGGCTGCGAACTGGTGCTGATCACCGGCGATATCGTGCGGCTCGGCGGCAGGCATCTCGATTCCGGCGGCTACGATCTGTTGGGTATCGTCACCGGCTCGGAGGGCATGCTCGGCGTCGTCACCGAAGTGACGGTGCGCATTCTGAAAAGACCGGAAACCGCGCGCGCCGCGCTGGTCGGTTTCGCCACCTCGGAGGATGCCGGCGACTGCGTCGGACGGATCATCGGTTCCGGCATCATTCCGGGCGGCATGGAGATGATGGACCGCCCCGCCATTCATGCCGCCGAGGAATTTGTCCATGCCGGTTATCCGCTCGACGTCGAGGCGCTGTTGATCGTCGAACTCGACGGGCCGGGCGCCGAGGTCGATCATCTGCTCGAACGCGTCCAGGACATCGCCCGGCAGTGTCGAGCGGTCACGTATCGCGTCTCCAATTCCGAAGAGGAGCGGCTGTTGTTCTGGGCCGGCCGCAAGGCCGCGTTCCCGGCCGTAGGCCGCATCTCGCCGGACTATTACTGCATGGACGGCACCATCCCGCGCGCCAAGCTGCCGCTGGTGCTCCGCCGCATGCAGGACATGTCGGCGAAATATGGCCTGCGCGTCGCCAATGTGTTTCATGCTGGCGACGGCAACCTGCATCCGCTGATCCTCTACGACGCCAACAAGCCGGGCGAGCTCGAACGCGCCGAACTGTTCGGCGCCGACATTTTGCGGCTCTGCGTCGAGGTCGGAGGCGTGCTCACCGGCGAGCACGGCGTCGGCGTCGAAAAGCGCGATCTGATGCCGGCGATGTTTTCCGAGAGCGATCTCAACCAGCAGCAGCGGCTCAAATGCGCCTTCGATGACCGCGGCCTCTTGAACCCGGGGAAGGTCTTCCCGACGCTGCATCGCTGCGCCGAGCTCGGCCGCATGCACGTTCATGCCGGTAAAGTCGCGTTCCCCGACATTCCAAGGTTCTGATGAACCACACACTCAAACCGGGCGATGCCGCGGAGGTCGAGCAAGCGATCCAATGGGCGCTTGCCGGCGGTAAGACGCTCGAACTCGTCGGCCGCGGCAGCAAGCGTGCCATCGGCCGGGCGGCGCAATGGGACGCCACGCTCGATCTGTCCGGGCTGTCGGGCGTCATACTCTACGAGCCGGCCGAGCTGGTGCTTTCGGCCAAAGCCGGCACGCCGCTCGCCGAGATCGAGGCGCTCGCCGCGGCGAGTGGCCAGGAGCTGGCCTTCGAGCCGATGGATTATGGACCGCTGCTCGGTACCGCGCCGGCCGGCGGCACTGTCGGCGGCGCGCTGGCCGCGAACCTGTCCGGCCCGCGGCGCATCAAGGCAGGTGCGGCGCGCGACCATTTCCTCGGCGTGAACGCCGTTTCCGGACGCGGCGAGACGTTCCAATCCGGCGGGCGCGTTGTGAAGAACGTCACTGGTTATGACCTCTGCAAGCTTCTCGCCGGCTCCTGGGGTACGCTTGCGGCTATGACCGAGATCACGCTCAAGACGCCGCCGCGGCCGGAGACCGAGGAGACTGTCTTCGTGCTCGGTCTCGACGATGCAACGGCGGGGAAGCTGATGACGATAACCGTCGGCTCGGCCGCCGATGTATCGGCGGCCGCTCATTTGCCGGCTCCGGTCGCCGCGCGCATCGCCGCCATCAGCGCCGCGGGCGGCGCCATCACCGCATTCCGCCTCGAAGGCGTCGCGCCATCGATCGCGCATCGCAAAACGGTCCTGGAGAAGCTCGCGGCGCCTTTTGGCACGCTCGCCATTCTGGAGGAGGCGCCTTCGCGCGCGTTGTGGCGGGCAGTCCGCGACGTGGCACCGTTCGCGGCGGCCGGACCCGCCGGCGCGCGCTACGTGTGGCGGATTTCGACGGCGCCATCGCGCGGCGCCGAAATTGGGCGCGTGCTCGCCGAACGGGTGGAGGCCGAGATCATGTACGATTGGGCCGGCGGGCTCATCTGGGCGGCATTGCCGGCTTCGGACGATGCCGGCGCGGCATTGGTGCGATCGACCGTCGCGGCGGCGGGCGGCTACGCGACGCTCATCCGCGCGCCGGCCGCCGTACGCGCCGCCATAGGTGTCTTCGAGCCGGAGCCTGCGGCGCTTGCCGCATTGACGAAGCGCGTGCGGGAGAGTTTCGATCCACGGGGCGTGCTCAATGCCGGGCGCATGTGGGCGGGCGTGTAACCATGCAGACTTCCTTCACCCTCGCGCAGCTGGCCGACGCGGACGTGGCGGAATCGGAAAAGATCCTGCGCGCCTGTGTGCATTGCGGTTTTTGCACCGCCACCTGCCCGACCTACGTGCTCGACCACAACGAACTCGATTCGCCGCGGGGGCGCATCTATCTGATCAAGGACATGCTCGAGCACGAGCGGCCGGCGACGGCGGAGGTTGTCCTGCATGTCGATCGCTGCCTCTCATGCCTCGCCTGCATGACGACCTGTCCGTCCGGGGTGCATTACATGCACCTCGTCGACCATGCCCGCGCTCACATCGAGCGCACCTATCGCCGTCCGCTGACCGAGCGCGTTATGCGCGCCATGCTCGCCAAGCTCTTGCCGTATCCGCAGCGCTTCCGCCTAGCGCTCAATGCGGCGCGTCTCGGCAAGGCGTTCGCGCCATTGGCACAGGCCATCGGGTTCAAACGCCTGGCCGCCATGCTCCGTCTTTCGCCCTGGAGCGGACCGCAGCGCCCGCTCGCCCCGCAGGTGTTCAAGGCCACGGGACCGCGGAAAATCGGCCGCGTGGGGCTCCTTGCGGGCTGCATCAACGACATCTTGGCGCCGCAGATCAATGCCGCCGCTATTCGCACGCTGACGCGGCTCGGCGTCGAAGTGGTGCTGCCGGAAGGCGCTGGCTGCTGCGGCTCGCTGGTCCATCACATGGGCCGGGAGCACGAAGCGCTGGCCCAGGTGCGCGCCAATATCGACGCTTGGACCGCCATTGAGGGTCTCGATGCGATCGTGATCACTGCCTCGGGCTGCGGCACCACGGTGAAGGATTACGGCTTCATGCTGCGCACCGATTCGGCCTATGCCGACCGCGCCCGCAAGGTGGCAAGCCTCACCAAGGATATCACCGAATATCTGCTGACGCTGCCGATCGAGGCCAGCCAAAACGCCGACGGACTTGTCGTCGCTTATCACGCGGCGTGCGCCCTGCAGCACGGACAGCGGATCACCCGGCAGCCGAAGGAGCTGCTCCTCAAGCTCGGCTTCGCCGTGAAGGACGTACCGGAAGGCCATTTGTGCTGCGGCTCGGCAGGAACGTACAATATTCTGCAGCCCGACATCGCAAGAAGGTTGCGCGAGCGCAAAGTCGGGACTATCGAGAGATTGCGACCTGATTTGATTGCAGCAGGCAATATTGGCTGCATGACGCAGATCGCCGCGGGCACGAGACTGCCGGTCGTCCATACGGTCGAGTTGATCGACTGGGCCACCGGGGGGCCCTGTCCGCCGGCGCTTCGGGAGTATCGGCCGCGTTCGGTCATGCGCCCGTTCTTGACCGCGGGCTGAACGGGGGCTCGGTCGGTAATTGTCGCGTGAACCCGGCTTCCCATTGGGGGCCGACGGGATATTGTACGCAGTTGGATCGGGAGGACGATCATGGCTAAGAAGTCGAAGACGAAGAAGAAATCTGCAAAGAAGGCCGCTCCGGCGCGCAAGAAGAAGAAAACGATGAAATCGGCGGCGAAGAAGGCCCCGAAGAAGATTGCAAAGAAGGCGTCGAAGGTCACGAAGAAGGCGGTCACGAAGAAGGCGGGCCCCAAGCGCAAGGCGCCGGTGAAGAAACCGGCACCAATGCCCGCGGCGGAACCGGCCCCGGCTCCGTCCTCGCCATCGCTCCTGGGCTCGCTTTTCAGCGGCGGCGGCTCCGAAAGCGGTACCACCTAAGCGGTTATTGTCCGACGCGAAGGGGCGCGATCGCGCCCGACACAGCGCCCACGCATGCAAGCGATTGCGCGTTAGCGCAGTTGCTCGAATATTGTGTCGCGTCCGCGTTCATCGTGGCGTCGGGCCTAGTGTCCCGATTCCGAAGTTCGCATCATTATGCGGCACCCTCGTGTGCGAACTTCGGAATCGAAGGACACTTGCAACGTATTGATCTAGCGTGGCTTTGGTTCAGAAATCCGCATGACGAGTTCGCGGCAAAATGATGCGAACTTGTGAACCGCCACACACTAGGGCCGTCGTGCATTTTTGCGCGCTATTTCGCCTCGACGCCGCATTGCGCCGACTCGGCGGCGCGCATATTTAAGGATTTGCAAGTAATCGCCGGTCCGCTGCCGGCCGTGTCAGCACTTTTTTAGGAGGTGCGCGATGGCGGCAACCTACAATATCCTCATCATGGGCGCGTCCTATGGCTCGCTGCTGGCGTCCAAGCTCTTGTTCGGCGGCCATAACATCAAGCTCGTCTGCCTGCCGGCCGAAGCCGGCCTGATAAACGCCGAGGGCTTTCGGGTCCGCCTGCCGGTGCGTGGCCGCGACGCGCCGGTGGTGCTCGACTCGCGCAAGCTGCCGGGCAAGGTCAGCGCCGGCGGAACGGCGGATGTCGATCCCAAGGGCTATGACCTCGTCTGCCTCGCCATGCAGGAGCCGCAGTATCGCTCGCCGGGCGTGCGCGAACTGCTGGACGCCGTGGCGCGCGCCAAAGTGCCCTGCATGTCGATCATGAATATGCCGCCGCTCGCCTATTTGCGGCGCATACGGGGCCTGGATGCCGACGCGCTTAAGCCCGCTTATACCGACGCAAGCGTCTGGAACAATTTCGATCCGGTCTTCATCACGCTGTGCAGCCCGGATCCCCAGGCAATCAGGCCGCCGGAAGAGAAGGTCAACGTGCTCCAGGTGACCTTGCCGACCAATTTCAAAGTCGCGCGCTTTCCTTCCGCTCAGCACACCGCCATGCTGCGCCGGTTGCAAGACGAGATCGAGGCGATCCGTTTCGACACACCGGAAGGCAAGATCGAGCTGCCGGTGAAGCTCAAGGTCTACGATTCGATTTTCGTGCCGCTCGCCAAATGGGCGATGCTGCTCGCCGGCAATTATCGCTGCGTGACCAAGGACGGCATGCGCACCGCGCGAGAGGCCGTGCACGACGATATCGAAACCTCGCGCTCGGTCTACAACTTCGTCAACGAGCTCTGCGTCAGGCTCGGCGCCAACCCCGAAGACATGGTGCCGTTCGAGAAATATGCCGCGGCCGCGCAATCGCTGACGCGTCCGGCTTCGGCGGCGCGCGCGCTGCAGAACGGCGCGCCGAACATCGAACGCGCCGACAAGCTCGTGCAACTGATCGCCAAGCAGAAGGGAATGAGCCATCCCGTCATCGACGCGACGGTGGCTCTGGTCGACGCGCGGCTCGCGGCCAATCGCGAGAAGGCGGCGGCGTAGCTTCGCGAGAGTCGCGGCGATGCGAACAGGCTATGTCTTGGGGAGCGATTGAAACGGGCCAAATAGTAAGATTAAAATTCCTGCTGAGAAAAACACGATAGCTATCAAGTAGCTGACGGTCGGCAGCCAAACTCGATGCTTCCCAAGCCAAGCGTCACGCAGCCAAGTTATCAGGGGAGCACAGCCGCGGTTCGGTAGGGCGTTGCTAATCCTGTTGCTAGCGACCCTTTCCTCCAAAGCCTGTCGCCACAAGACTCCGAAATCTATCTTTGAATCATAACGACCATTGATTTTCACATCTGTGCCAAAGATTCCTACACGTTCTAAATGCATTAGTACATCTTCGCCAAACCAAACGAGATCACGATTTCTCCGATCCAACCGCGCAAAAATCAGCGCTAAGGCTGCAGCGATGAAGCACAAATCAGCAGTGACGAGGTTCGGCAAGTGCTTGTCCAAAGCGTTTACGATACCGGCAGCAAAGATGCCGAAAACAAGAAGCATGTAATTGAACATCTTCGTTCGCTGGTCCGCATGGAAGCTGAACCACTTCCATGCATAATCAAATTGAAGTTTGTGAAGTTCTGAGGGTGGGTTAGGCGGTTCTACCACGACACTTCCTCGTTTTGAAAACCTATGGTTGTACGTGCAGCCCTATCAGTTTGTCTGCAATTTCCAAGACATTATTTGCCTTCTCGTATTGATTATCGCTCTCCGTAATGCCCCAGCCGTAAGTAACCCCAAGAAATTGCGTGCCGGCTTCTATGGCGGCCGCCGCGTCGGCCGGCTGATCGCCAACGTAGACGCATTCATTGACTGGCAAGCCGAGAATGCGGGCGCCCTCTGCGAGACACCAAGGTTTGGATTTTCTCTCCGGATATCGATCAAAATAGAACAGGCAGCCCTGATCGAAATATTGCATCGCGTCGCCAAGAGCAGGCTCGACGTTGGCCCGGATGTTTGACGTAACGAGCCCTAGACTGAGCCCCGCATTCAGAAGCCTAAGCAGTAGCACTTCAGTTCCGGCGAAGGGCTTGGGCTTGTAGTGTTCCATGAACTCCTTGTCGTAATCGACGACTGCTCGGTCGGCCATTGGCGGGGGGAATCCGACGGCTAGAAAAAAATACCTCATCGGGCTTACTTTGGTGCCCTGCCGCACCATTTCACGGAACTGTTCAACCGACGGAATTTGCAGTTTGAGGCCGTACTCTAACGCCTTATCGCGGCAAATCTGGAGATGCTGCGGCAGCGAATCGATCAAAACGCCGTCGATATCGAAGAATACGGCCTCTAAGGGAAACTGCATTGGCAGCCTTTTACGGAAATGCATTTAAGCAGATGCGTGGATTCGAGTGCCGATATAGGCTATTTTACATGACCTCGGCTGGAATTCGCGGCTGTCGCGGGGAGCTTCCACAGTTCAGATAGTCGCACCGCTCGCTTCAACCGCAAGAAAGCGGCGTAGCGGGTAGCGCCGGCTACTTGACCTCGACGTCCTCCCAGAAGCCGAAGCGGCCGGCGACTCGCGCCATCTCCGGCCGCGGCGCTTCGTAGGACCACGCCGCGCGCGGGTGCCGCCTGCCGTCCACGACGACGTCGTAGAACTGGACGCCGTGGGGACATTTCAGATCGTTCGCGGTCTTCTCGGCCTTTTCCAGCCAATCCATGCGCACTGCTGGGCGCGGGAAATACTGGTAGCCGGCGCATGCGACGATGTCGTCGCTTTGCGCGACGATATAGCCGTCAATGCTGGCCTTCATTGGACGCACCTCCTTGATAACTCTTGGTGACGCCGTGCCGCCTCGCGCCCGGATGCCCGAAGGGGCACTACCGCAAATGCCGCAGCAGTGACAAGATCAGCGCGAGCACGAGCAATGCGGCGACACCCTGCCAGAACCGGACCGGGTCGCGCTCGTAGAGCGTCTGCGGCCGGGGCATCGGCGCCGGCGCGCGCGCCGGTCCCGCCTCCATCTCGACGGCAAATTCCATCACATCCTGAAAGCGTTCGGCCGGATCAATGGCGATCGCTCGCGCGAGCGTGGCCTGGAGCCAAGCCGGTAGGTCGGGACGCAGCGCCGACAGCGGCTGCGGCCGGTCGCGGCGTGGCGGGCTGGTGGCGTCGGGATTGCCATACGGAAACTCGCCGGTGAAGGCGCGGAACATGGTGACACCCAGGGCATAAATGTCGGTGGCTTCGTTGCCACCTTCGCCGGCGAACATTTCGGGTGCCATGTAGGCCGGCGTGCCGGGAATTTGTTCGGTCGGAAAATCCTCCTGTCCGAGCACCCGCACCACCCCGAGATCGATCAGCTTGAGCGATCCACCGTCCTCGAGAATGACGTTGTCGGGCTTGATGTCGCGATGGATGATGCCGGCGCGGTGCAGCGCCGCAGCGCCGCGCGCCAGCTTGATCGCGATATTGCGTCCTTCCTCCAGGCCCAGCAACGGCCGACGCGCCAATCGCGTCTCGAGAAGTTCGCCCTGGTAGAGCGGCATGACCGTGTAAAGGCAGGCCTGCCGCCCGGGCGGCAGTTCGATGATGCGGCCGACCCAGGGGCTGTGCACGTGCGCGCCCACCCAGGCCTCGCGCGCGAACGCCACACGATAGACGGCCACGGCCGCGACCTGGGGCTTCGGAAATTTCAACACCACCTCGCCGCCCTCGATCTCGTCCACTGCGCCGAACAGGCGGGTGTATCGTCCGTCGGACACCAGCACTTTGAGCAGAAAGCCATCGACCGTTTCGCCGGCAAGCGGCACCGGGATCAGCGGCAGTTGCGTGATCGCAGCGCCGATCTCAGCCGATTCCACCGTCGGCAGCTCGACCACGTCGAGCACCAAGGCCGTGCAATTGTCGGCGCTGCCGGACTGCAACGCGGCCGTAACCAGCGCGCGGGCGGTATCCTCGGAGGCAGAGCGCTCGCGGAGAATGTCAGCGATGGCCCTGGCGCCGAGGAAGCCGTGCACACCGTCGCTGCACAAAAGGAAGCGGTCGTGCCGCGCCATCGGTTGGGTGGCATAGTCCAGCCGCAACTCCATCTCGACGCCGAGCGCGCGGGTAAGGACGTGCGACCGACCGGTGCCGTCGTCCCGCACATGATCGGTGGTCAGGCAGGTGAGGCGGTCACCGCTGAGGCGATAAGCGCGCGTGTCGCCGACGTGAAGCACGTGGGCGACGCGCCCGCGCAATACCAGCGCGGTGAAGGTGCACCCCATTCCCGCCAACTTGCTGTCCCGCTGAGCCTGGGAATAGATCCAGCCATTGAGTGCATCGAGAACTCTGGCCGCCGCCCGTCGCACTTCCATGGTCTCGGGCAGGTCGCAAAATCCGTCGAGAAACCCACGCACCGCGGTTTCGGCTGCGACGCGGCCGCCCTTGGCACCGCCAATTCCATCGGCGATCGCCGCCACCGCATCCCGGCGCGGCTGCGGCAGCTCGGTGCCGAAAACCGCGCCGGCGAAATCCTCGTTGCGTTTGCGCGATCCGGTCTCGGAGGCGAACCCCACGCTGGCCTTAACGCCGGAAATCCGCTCAACCATCAACGGCTCCGATTTCGACGGGGTTGCGGGCAGCACGGATCGCGACGTGGTGGCGGCGCGGCTTCATTTCTCCAACTTGCAACGATGATGGAGGAAATTGCCGCCAGTGGCTGACGCGAGCACGACCGTGAGTGCTCCCGATTTGCGGTCAAGCCGGTAGTTCCAGCCATTCGTGTCGCGCCACGAAATCTCCGCGTCGCTGATACGGGCCGGATAGGAATCCACGGTGCTCCGGTCGTAGTCGATCCTGATCTGCCACGTCGCATCGCTGGCCGGATTGCTGCAGGTGATCGCCGTTGCACCGTGCGGCTCATCGCTCGTCGCCAGGTCGGCCATGCCGACCGCCAACGCGGCAATTGCCGGCGCTAATGTTTTGGTCAGAACCATGGTTGCAATCCGCCGATGACCGCAGCCTTGTTCTTTGTTGCGCACCAGGTGGGTTGCTTGATTATTTTATACTCACATGTCGTCTTTTTAGTCATCTCGCTTGGTCCTCGACATCTGATTGCGGACAAAAAACATATCGATCAATTGGATAGGAGCTGGCATAGTTTTTGCCGCCTTTCCCCATGTTGTTCAGCAGATTTGGCTTCGGCGAAATAGGGGGAAGCTAATGGCACTCGTCCCATCACCACAATGGCTAGATACCGGAGATAATGCCTGGCAGCTAGCGGCTGCGACCTTCGTCGGCCTGCAAAGTATTCCCGGGCTGACGGTTCTTTACGGCGGCATCGTCAAGAAAAAGTGGGCGATCAACTCCGCCTTCATGTCGATCTATGCTTTCGCTTCGGTGCTCGTCGTCTGGGTTCTCTTCGACTACAACATGGCGTTCGGGCCTCAGCTATGGCCTTTCCTCGGCACCCCGGGCTTGGCGACGTCGGCTCTCTTCACCACCGGCCAGGCGACAATTCCGGCCGCCGCGGCGGGCATGCCGCCGCTGGCCTTTCCGATGGCGACCCTGATTTTCTTCCAGTTCGTGTTCGCCGCCATCACCGTCATCATCCTTGCCGGTTCTTTGCTTGGCCGCATGAACTTCACGGCGTGGATGATCTTCTGCCCGGTATGGATGACGCTCGTCTATACCGTGGGGGCGTTCAGCCTGTGGGGCGGCGGTTGGCTCGCCGCCATGGGCGTGGCCGACTTCTCGGGCGGCTATGTCATCCATCTTGCCGCCGGCACATCGGGTTTCGTCGCGGCATGGATGATCGGTCCGCGCCTGCTGCAGGATCGCGAACATTTCCCGCCCAATAGCTTGCTGATGACGCTGGTCGGTGCCGGCATTCTGTGGCTGGGTTGGAACGGCTTCAACGGCGGCGATCCGTATTTTGCCAACGCCGACGCCGGCGCGGCGGTGCTCAATACCAACACCGCCACCGCCGTGGCGCTGTTGGTCTGGACGCTGATGGACAAGTTTGCCTACGGCAAGCCGTCGGTGCTCGGCGCGGTCAACGGCATGATCGCAGGCCTGGTCGCCATCACGCCCGGCGCCGGCTACGTCGATGGCTTGGGCGCGATCGCCATTGGCGTGTGCGCCGGCATCATCCCGTGGCTCGCCATGAACAAGCTGCAAAAGACCAGCTTCATGATGAAAGTGGACGATACGCTAAGCGTGTTCTCCACCCATGGCGTCGCCGGCCTGACGGGCGGGCTGCTGGTCGGCATCCTCGCCAACCCGCAAATGCTGCAATACATCGGTACTGACAAGGAGGCGCCCGGCATCAATGTGACCGGCTGGCTCTACGGCAACGCCCCGCAGCTGCTGCTTCAGGCGGAGGGCGCAGCGTTCATCATTGTGTACAACATCATCGCCACCTTGATCATCCTCAAGGTCATCTCGTTCATCGTGCCGCTGCGGATGGATGAGGCGACTCTGAAGGTAGGTGACGACGCGGTTCACGGCGAGACCGCCTATGCGATCGGCGCAGAGGGCGAGTAGTCGACCTCACCCAGCGTCGTCACGGCGATAGATTGCCTGAAACTCTCGCGTCAGGTGCTGTTTGTGGAAGCACAAACAGCGCCTGACGGCGTGCGTCTTGGCGGCGCGAAGCAAGCACCGGCGAGTAGTGTGTCCCCCGCAGCACACTCGTCATAAATTCGCTTCAGGCGCATAAAAAGTCAGCATTTGCTGTATGTTTCATCTTGGCCCGGCAACAAAGTAATAAAAAAATTACTTCCAATCCCCGCCGCGCCGCGCGCCACGAGGATGGGTCTGTCTGTATCCGGTTTGGCGCAAGCGCCGTCCGCGGACAGGCAGAGAAAAAGGGGCGGACTATGAAGAGATTTGTTTTTTCGTTTGCTGTTGCCGTCAGCTTGGCCTGCTCCACCGCCATGGCCGCCGATATGGCGGTCAAGGCGCCTCCGCCAGCGCCGGCGCCGTCGCCATGGGACATCGCCATCACCGGCGGTTTGATGTCGGACTACAATTTCCGCGGCATCACCCAGTCGAACCACCAGCCGTCGGTCCAGTTCGGTTTGGAGCCGCGCTACAACTTTACCTCGGCATTGCAAGGCTACGCTGGCGTCTCGGGTGAAAGCATCGATTTCCCCAATCGCGCGGCGGCCGAGATCGACTTTTACGGCGGTATTCGCCCGACCTTCGGCAAGCTCGTCCTCGATTTCGGTGTTTGGTACTACTTCTACCCGGACGGCCAGTGCTTTAACACGGCGGCGCTTTGCAACTCGCTGGGCGGCGGCCCTTCCGTAGCGGCCACCCTGCCAAACGGTAATGTCGTCAAGCAGGATTTGAGCTTCTATGAAGGCTACGGCAAAGCCACCGTCACGGTGAACGACAATTTTGCCTTTGGCGCCCAAATCTGGGGTTCGCCGTCAGTGCTCAATTCGGGTGCTCCCGGCATCTACTATACCGGCAATGTGACGCTCACCGCTCCAACCACGTGGTTCCCGAACGGCATCGGCGCTTATGCGTCTGCCGATGTCGGCTGGTGGCAGCTCGGGATGTCCGACGCGTTCTATGCGGTCGCAGGTTTTCCGGCGGGCATCCCCTATACGAGCTATTTGAACTGGGACGCTGGTCTCGGCTTCACCTGGAAGGTCTTTACGCTCGATCTGCGCTATTATCAGAGCAACCTCAGCAAGGGTGATTGCAACGCTTTCACCAGCTCTCAGACCGCTTCCGGCGTTGCCAGCACGCCGATCAACCCGGGTGGTCCCGGCTCCGACTGGTGTGGCGCTGCTTTCATCGCCAAGCTTTCGATCGCCACCGCGCTGAGCGCGTTCAAATAGCGCGGGACGAACGGTGCAAAGGGTCACGCTTGCGGAGATTGGATCGCGGCGATTTCGCCTTCGGGGCAATGAGTAGAGAATGCCCGTAGCGATCATACGCGAACGTTTCATTCCGCAGCGGCGACCTTGACGGCATCGCGCAGCGTGAAGTGATCGCCTTCTGCAGTCATTTCCAGATGGCGGCGGTGAAGTCCGGCGAGCGTCGAACGATGGCCGATCGAAACGATCGTGGCCTTCGGCAGCCGCCGCGCCAAGACCGCATAAAGCTCGGCCTCCAGCGTTTCCTCCACCGCCGATGTGGATTCGTCGAGCAATAGCCAGTCGGGCTGCATCAGCAGCGCGCGGACCAACGCCAGGCGCTGCTGCTCGCCGCTCGACAGGCGCTGCGACCACACTTCCTCGTGGTCGAGCTCGCCGACCAAGTCGCCAAGACGGGCGTCGACCAGAGCGGCACGGATGTCCTCGTCGCGGTAACTGCCGGGCACCGCCGGATAGGTGACGGCGGAGCGCAACGTGCCGATCGGAATATAGGGCTTGGCCGGCAGCACCATGATCTGCTCGCCCTCTGGCTTGCTGATGCGGCCTTCGCCATACGGCCAGATGCCGCCGATGGCGCGGAACAGTGTCGATTTGCCGGAACCCGACGGCCCGGATAGAACAACGCTCTCGCCGCCTTTGAGCGCCAGATTTCCGGTCTCGACGACGTGGCGACCGTCCGGCAGCCGCAGATCGACGTCGAGATCGATCGCAGAGGCGCCGGCGGGAGCGGCAACGCGCGTCGGGCCGGCGTTGGCAAGCGACTGCGCTTCGTCAATCGCCGCGTCGAACGAGTTGAGACGATCGACCACCGATTTGAAGCCGGCAAGATAGGTATAATAATTCACGAAGAAGGTGAGCGAATTCGACACTTGCGCGAACGCGCCGGCGGTCTGCGTCATCGTGCCAAGTTCGATCTTGCGGGCGAAGTAAAACGGCGCGGTGAAGATGAATGGGATGATCGGCGACAGCTGGCCGAAGGTCTGCGTAAAGGCGGTGACCCGCATGCGGCGAAAGATCACGGCGAGGAAGTTGGCGATGAGCGCCGCGAAGCGGCCGTCGAGTATGTTTTTCTCGGCATTCTCGCCGCCCAACAGCGCAACCTGCTCGGTGTATTCGCGAAGCCGGGCCAGCGAGAAGCGGAAGTCGGCTTCCATGTGCTGGCGCTGGAAATAAAGGCTGATCAGCGGGCGGCCGATCAGATGCGTGATCAGCGTCCCGGTGGCCGCGTAAAGCAGGGCAACCCAGAACAAAAAGCCGGGCAGCGCGATATTGGTGCCGGGCAGCGTGAACGATTGCGACAGGTTCCACAGCACGATCGAAAACGATACCAGCGTGGTGACGGTCGAAATTAGCAGGATGGAAAAATCATATAGGCCATACGCGGCATTGGAACCGTCGGAGCCGCCGTTGATGAAGCGGAAGATATCTTCGGAAATGCGCTGATCGGGGTTGTCGGTCTGTCCGGCAACGAGGCTAATGCGATAATGATTGTGGCGGGTCAGCCAGCGCGAGACGAAATGGTCGGTCAGCCACGTCCGCCAGCGGACAACCAGCATCGATTGAACGAAGAATTCGACGACGGTCATCGTTACATAGGTGAAGGCATAGGGCGTAAAGACCAAGAGGAGCTGCTGCCAGAACGCCGCCTCGTTGCGGTTTTGGATGGCATCGAACCAGGCGCGGTTGAAGAAATTTAGCCGCACGATGATGCCGACCTCGGCCTGATTGATGAGGACGAGAAAGGCCACCATGGCTATGGCGATGTGCCGCTCCGGCGCCATGTAGGCGGGAAAAGGCCAGATGCGGGCGCGAGCGGTTTGGCCGGCGTTAAAATAGCGGTCGGCGATCCGCGTAATCTGCCTCACCGTGCGCAGTTGCCCCACCGCGTAGACGAGAATCGAGAAGATCGCGACGGTCAACGGCAGCGATTCCGGGGGCAGGTATTGTGCGAAACCCTCAGGCCAGCGCCCGGCGCGGACGAGCAGGACGGGAATGCCGAACACGATCGTCTCGGTCGAAAAAATGCTGACGAATACCTTGAGGAAGCTCGATATTTTGGACGCAAGGAATGTGGTCACGGCACAGACCAGGACGACGCCGCCGAGCAGTGCCGCCGCAATGTTCATTTGCATGACGGGCTGCACCAGCGCAGCAAGGCCGAATAGTGCAACGGCGACGCTCAATGGCCTCATGGGTTTTTTCCAGGTTTCCAGCCCATGGCGATAAGCCGCATGGGCGGCTCGCCGAGCGTTGGCAATCTATCACAGGATCACCAATCATCGGGGTAGCGAGGGGCGATGGACGTAGGCCAGCGCCAAGCGATCAACAAGCATGAGGAGTGCCAGCGGCGCCCCTGTTGGCGCAGGTGTCGGCGAAACCTCGATGGTGCACTGCACGATGACGGCGGTCTCCTGTGGACGTATGGTACATGCGACGACCGCTCCAATAGCGTTTGTCGGGGAACTCGCCTAGTCTGCGCCGGGGCGACAAAAAATCTCGTTCTCTTGATGTCACCGGGGGCAGTGCCGCCAAGTCATCGGCCTACGAAAACGACATCATTGAGACGCTAGACACCGCTTGTCGGTCCATTGGGGGGAGGGACTGTCCATGTTTACGCAAATTCTCGATCCGACTGGAAACCTGTTCGTAACCTGGCTGGTTGCGCTGGTCCCGGTCGTCCTGCTGCTTTTTTTGCTGGCGGGTTTGCGCATGTCGGCCTGGCTGGCGGTGCTGATCGGCTCGATTGTCACCTTCGTGCTTGCGCTGTGGGTCTGGAAGATGCCGTTCGGCGACGGGGTGCGCGCCTATCTTTATGGTTCCGCCACCGGCGTATGGTATGTCGACTGGATCACGTTTTGGGGAGTGATGCTGTTCAATACGATGGTCACGACCGGCGCCTTCGACAAGCTGCGGCGTTGGCTCATTCAGCAGGGAACTCGCGACGTCCGGGTGCAGACCATCCTGTTCGCCTGGGCCTTCGGCGCGCTGCTCGAAGGTTTGGTGGGTTTCGGCTATCCTTGGGCCTTCGTCGCCCCGATCCTGATCACGCTCGGCATTCCGGCGCTCGATGCCATCCGCGTCGCCGCCATCGCCAATAACGCGCCGGTGTCGTATGGCGCGCTCGGCGCTCCGATCATTACGCTCGCCGCAGTGACCGGCATGCCGCTCCTCGCTCTCGCGGGCGCGGTAGGCAAGATCGTCGCCATCCTGGCGCTGCTGCCGCCCTGGATCCTGCTCTATCTTGTCAGCGGTAAAGAGGGCATGAAAGGCGCCTGGCCACTCGCAGTGGTCGGATCGCTCGGCTACATCGCCGGACAATTGCCGACTTCAGTGTATCTCGGGCCCTATCTGCCCGACGTCATCGGCGCGATCGTGTGCTTTGCCTGCCTGCTGATCTTGCTCAAATTCTGGCGCCCTGCGCGTACGCTCGGCTATGGCGGCGTTCCGGTCACCGCGGCGCAGGAGGCGCAGGCCGAAGGTCATGGGCTTACACCCGGCGAAGTATTCCTGGGTTGGTTGCCGATCATCGTGCTCGTCCTGGTGGTCGTGGTCTGGACGGGGCCATGGTCGAAGCTGCCCAGCATCAGCGGACTCCGCCTGGCGGTCACCGCCGCCTCCGGCTTACCCGGCGGCGCCCCCGTTGCCGCCGCCTTCAACTGGACGCCGTTCGTCGGCGGCTCGGCGATTCTGGCGTCGTGGATCGTCGTGGCGCTCCTCTTTCGGATTAACGGTACGCAACTCGCCGAGATCTGGAACAAGACTTGGTCACAAATGTGGGGTGCCTGCCTGGTCGGCGTCTTCATTTTCGGCCTTGCCTTTGTGTTCAATTTCTCCGGCATGGCCGGCTCGCTCGCCAAGGCCTTCTCCGTGCTCGGGCCTTACTTCATCGTCGTTGCTCCCCTCCTTGGTTTCATCGGCGTAGCGTTGTCGGGCAGCAACACCTCGACCAACGCTATGTTCGGGAAATTCCAGGCGCTGGTCGGGCAAGTGCTCGGCTTCCCGCCGATGCTGTTGCCGGTGATGAACTCGGTCGGCGCCGAGATCGGCAAACCGATCGCGCCGCAAACCGCCAGCGTCGGCGTGTCGACGAGCGAATTCGTCCGCAACGAAGGCGAAGTGATCCGCCACAATTTCGGCTGGACGCTGGTGCTGCTGGCTTATCTAGTGCTAATCGGCATCGCCTGCTATCTGTTCTTCCCTGGCATCGCGGTATTGCCGCCGCACTAGCTATACTTGACGTTGATGGGGCCGCCCTCGGCGGCCCCATCCGACTCTACGGGTGCGGCAAGCTGCGGCCGCGGGCCGCCATCCCTGTCGGAGATTAAGATGACTAACCTGCGCCGGCGCTTCGCCGGCTATCTCGTTTGCGCTCTCGTTTCGACGTCGATTTGGCCGGCTATGGCCAGCGACCGCGCCTTCCCGTTCGACCGCGAGCTCATGCTCGACACGGCGCCGATGCCCGGTTCCAAGCGCGTGCCGATCCTCGAAATCGCCGAGAACGGCGCGGCCTCGATCGATCTCTGGTGCGCAAGGGCGCGCGGTCAGGCCAGTATTGGAGGGGATTTGATCACGATCGTTGCCGGACCGATCGAGCCGGCGCAGTGCGCGCCGGAGCGGCAAAGCGGCGACGACAATCTACTGGCGGCGCTGGCGCAGGTCACGACCTGGCGCCGCAGCGGCGACGTCATCGAACTTCGAGGCGCCACCACGCTGCGGTTTCGCCTGATGACGAACTGAGGCGACGGCACTTACGCTTTGGTCGCGCGCGTCATCAAGAAGTGCAGATGTACGCTGTTGTCCTCAAAGATCTCGCTGATCATCGCCTCGTATTCGGAGCGGAGCTGAGCGAGCCTGGCCGGATCGTTCTGCAGCGAATCGATGATCTTCTTTAGTGGACCGATGGTCTTTTCTTGCGCTTCGCGGAAGTGCTGCGGACTCAACGCCGGGATGATGGTGACGTCGCGCTCGAACTGAAGGTTATTCACGAACTTGCCGAGCCGCTCGCGGATGACGGTCGGCTCGCCCCACAAGCCCGGCGGCGGCGGTTGCTCGGCGCCCGGGGGCGGCGGTGGTAGATAGCTGGCGACGAACGAAAATTGACGGCCGGTGAACAGTTCCGGCGGCCAGGTCGAAAACGCCACGCGGCCGCCGGTCTTGAGCACCCGCAGCATCTCCTGCGCCGCGACCACTGGACGCGGGGCGAACATGTGGCCGAATTGGCTGAGAACGACGTCGAACGAAGCGTCCGGATAAGGCAGCGCCTCGGCGTCGCCCTCGGTGAAATCGACATCGACGGCTGCGGTGCTGGCGTTTTTGCGCGCGCGCTCAAGGAGATCCGGCGACAGATCGAGCCCGGTCACCTTGGCACCGCGGCGGGCCGCCGTCACCGCGACCACCCCGGTACCGCATCCGACATCGAGCACGCGCTGCCCCGGAGCGACCTGCGCGAACTTCACCAACTTCGCTGCCGCGATGGTGTTGAAAATCGCCGCCGGCGCAAACACCGCCCAAGCGTCCCGCTGAGCGGCCTTGAACTTCGCAAACGGATCGGCATTCGCAGTCGTCATCATCTGCTCCTAGCGGTATCGACTGACGTCAAGCCTATCCCGCAAGCGGAGAGAACAGAAGAAAAAAGGGCGCGGTTTGCACCGCGCCCTTTGTTCGTTCGATGAAGAAGCGAAGGGATCAGAAGCCCATCCCGCCCATTCCGCCGCCGGGCGGCATCGCCGGCATGGCCGGCTGCTCCTTCGGCGTTTCGGCGACCATGGCTTCGGTTGTGACCAGAAGGCCGGCGACAGAGGCGGCGTCCTGCAGGGCGGCGCGCACCACCTTGGCCGGGTCGACGATGCCCTTCTCGACCATGTCGACATACTCCTCGTTCTGCGCGTCGAAGCCGAACGTCTCCGACTTGTTCTCCAGGATCTTGTTGACCACGATCGACCCTTCATGTCCGGAATTCTCGGCAATCTGGCGCAGCGGCGTCTCCAACGCCTTGAGCACGATGTTGATGCCGGCCTGCACGTCGGAATTGTCGTTGTGCAGCTTGCCGATCGCCTTCTTGGCGCGCAGCAAGGCGACGCCGCCGCCGGGCACGATGCCTTCCTCGACCGCGGCCCGGGTGGCGTTGAGCGCGTCTTCGACGCGATCCTTCTTCTCCTTGACCTCGATCTCGGTGGCGCCGCCGACGCGGATCACTGCGACGCCGCCGGCGAGCTTGGCCAGACGCTCCTGCAGCTTCTCGCGATCGTAATCGGAGGTGGTCTCCTCGATCTGCGACTTGATCTGCTGGACCCGCGCCTCGATGTCCTTCTTCTTGCCGGCGCCGTCGATGATCGTGGTCTTCTCCTTGTCGATCACTACGTTCTTGGCACGGCCGAGCATGGCGATCGTGACGTTCTCCAGCTTGATGCCGAGGTCCTCGGAGATGAGCTGACCGCCGGTGAGAACCGCGATGTCCTCGAGCATGGCCTTGCGGCGATCACCGAAGCCCGGGGCCTTCACCGCCGCGACCTTCAAGCCACCGCGCAGCTTGTTGACCACCAACGTCGCCAGCGCTTCGCCCTCGACGTCTTCGGCGACGATGAGCAACGGCTTGCTCGACTGCACCACCGCCTCGAGCACGGGCAGCAGCGCCTGCAGTCCCGGGAGCTTCTTCTCGTGCAGCAGCACGTAGGCATCTTCGAGCTCGGCCAGCATCTTCTCGGCGTTGGTGACGAAATAGGGGGAGAGATAGCCGCGGTCGAACTGCATGCCCTCGACGATCTCGACATCGGTCTCGAGCGCCTTGGCCTCCTCGACCGTGATCACGCCCTCGTTGCCGACCTTCTGCATCGCCTCGGCGATCATCTTGCCAATCGTCGCATCGCCGTTGGAGGAGATGGTGCCGACCTGGGCGATCTCAGCGGATGAGCCGACCTTTTTCGCTCGCTTCTTGATGTCGGCCACGACGGCCGTGACGGCGAGGTCGATGCCGCGCTTCAAGTCCATGGGATTCATCCCGGCTGCCACCGACTTGACGCCCTCCTTGACGATAGCGGCCGCGAGTACAGTCGCGGTCGTGGTGCCGTCGCCGGCCTCGTCGTTGGTCTTCTGCGCGACCTCACGCACCATCTGCGCGCCCATGTTCTCGAACTTGTCTTCGAGCTCGATCTCCTTGGCGACGGTGACGCCGTCCTTGGTGATGCGCGGGGCGCCGAAGCTCTTCTCGATCACGACGTTGCGGCCCTTGGGGCCGAGCGTCACCTTGACGGCATTGGCGAGCGTTTCGACCCCGTGCAGCATGCGGTCGCGGGCGTCGACCGAAAATCGTACGTCTTTCGCAGCCATTTTTTCATTCCTTCAATGTCAGATGACGGATGACAGACGACGGACGACAGATGAATGAAGGACGAGCTTGCGTTTCGCCCGTCTCCTGTCCTCCGTCCTCCGTTCAGGCGATCACGCCCATGATGTCGGATTCCTTCATGATCAGGAGTTCGTCGCCGTCGAGCTTGACCTCGGTGCCCGACCATTTGCCGAACAGCACGCGGTCGCCGGCCTTGACGCCCATAACGATGAGCTTGCCGTTCTCGTCGCGGCCGCCCGGACCTACGGCGACCACCTCGCCTTCCTGCGGCTTCTCCTTGGCGGTATCGGGAATGATGATGCCGCCCTTGCTCTTTTCCTCGGCTTCAATGCGCTTGACGACAACACGGTCATGCAACGGACGGAACTTGAGCTTCGCCATGATCACCTCATCGACGCCGGCCTGCGCGGCTTCCATGTCCAATAGGGAAAGGCTTGGTATTACAGATATTTGGCACTCTTGCCAGATGAGTGCCAGGAAGAGGCACATAAGGTCTGGCCGAGAGGCTGTCAAGCCGCCACAGCGGCCGCGCCCCGCCGCAGAATCATGTGCGAAGCCTTCGATGCGATCGCACCGGCTCTGGCCCTCGGCGCGAAAAGTGGCCACCATGCCGGCCAAATGCTTGGCCATAGGGCCAAGGTCTTGTGGCGTGCTATTTTAAAACGGCCATTCCGGCTCCACGGTCTGGGAGGAGGAGTTTGCATGAGCGCGTCGCTGCGCGATCTTCGGTTGCTGATGAGCGTCGGCCTAGCGGCGTTCGTGCTCTCCGCCTGCACATCCAATCCGTTCTCATCAAACCCGTTCTCATCTTCTGAGCCTACGCCGCCGCCCTCGGCGACGCTGGCGCCCGAGATCCCGGCTTCGATCCGTCCCGAGGAGATCGTCGGCCGCTGGGGCTATGGCGCCTATCACAACGAAACCGACCGGGCACGCACGGAAGCCGCCGCGCGCGGCCAGTGCGGCCAGCCGGTGTTGATCAACCGGGGGCCCAACGGCGGCGTCATGATGTACCTCGCCGACAGCGCGCAACTGCAAGAGCTCAATCTCAAAGGCAGTCCGAGCGGCAAGAACTATATCGGTCCGCCCGGGCCGGCCGGCGGCGGGCAAGATCGCGAAATTGTCTCGTTCGACGGCCGCACTATGGTTCTGCGCTGGATCAATCCCGATGTGGCGACCCGCTATGGCACCGGCGTGTATGTGCGTTGCGCGCCGGAAGGCATGGCGCGCTCAAGCAAGCCGGCGCACTAATTTCGGATTCCGGAGCTGCAAAACCGGGCACGGTCCCCGGGGTAGCCGCGGGCGCGGTCTGGCTGTCTCGCCGCAGCCGGCGCTTTCATCCCAACCGACCGCCGCCGCTGAACAGGGAGTCGATGTCGCTTTGCGAGGCGTGGCCGTGCTCGCTCTCCAAGCGCGGGCCTCGCACCGAAGGTGCGGCGTCGGCGTGCGCGAACGCGTTGAGCGTGCCGGAGATTTGTTGCTCGATGCGACTAAGCGTCGCCATCACCTTGGCGACGCGCTGGCTGGTGAGATCCTGGAAGTTGCAGGCCTCGAAGATCTGGATCACGCGATCGCGGATGTCCTGAGCGAGTTCTTGCTCAGTCTCGTTCTTGAGCGCGGCCGACAGGTTGTTCGCCGCCTGATCGATTTCCTCAGCCGCGGCCAGAATTTTCCCGGTTGCCTGCTCGCTGCCTTTCATCACGGCTTCAAGTTCGCTGCCGATCAGCGTTGCCGGTGCCGCCGACAGGCGCGTTCCGTTGCGGTCGGCATGCTGGCGTGCGGTTCCGCTGAGCGCGGCATGGATGACGTGCAGATCGGAAATGAGGCGCTCGATTTCGGCGTGCCGCGAGCCGTCGGCTCTGGTTCGCTGCGCGGCAGGTGCGGCCGCAAGCATGGCGCGCAGTGCGCCCAGCTCCTGCATGATCTCGGCGTGGCGCAGGGCCTGCGGGTCGTCGCCACGCGCATCAATGCGCATGGCGGCCGTTTGTTCGATGCGAAAGATCTTGCGCGGCTCGGCCATATCGTCACCAGCAGGGTCCGCGGGTTCCGAGGCGAACCAAGGCGGGCTCTGCAATTCTCCTGAGCATGATCTCCGCGAAATCGGTCACCGCTCCGGATCGAATCCGGGGCAGGTCGTTCGGGATCATGCTTCGCCGCGAGACTAAATGTGGGCCGCTTAATACGGCGTTCATGGCGTCCGTCACCGCCACCGCGGGGAGCAGCGCGATCACAATCGACTAACCATGATGCGGCGCCCTACACGCAAAATAAACCATATCTTGATGAACAAGGTACGAAGACTGCACTCCCGGAAACGCGTTGCAGGAAATTTACCAAACCGTCGAGGTTTGTGTCTGTACTCATGACACGAGCGAACGCGGTGTTCGGCTCGGCGTAACACAGTGCAAGAGTACAGAGTTCAGCAATGCAGTGTATCTTCGGTTCTGCACCTTTGGCGGCCGCGCTTTGTATCGCGGCAGGCGTGAGCTTCCTCCCGATCGCTTCTCATGCCGACCCGGCGAGCCAGCCCCCCGACGGCGGCGCGCAGCTCGCATATGCGGACCAGACGAGTTACGGCGGCGGCTTTCTCGAGTTCCTCTTCGACGGCGGCCGGCAGCCCGTCGTGCGCACTTACCAAGCGTCGCAATCCGGCCCGCCGGCGTCGGCGCCGCAACCACGCGGCTTGTTTCAATCCTTGCAGTGGGCGCCAGGGCCACCTTCGCCCGCCGACCAAGCCGCACCTCAGTACGATCCGTCCGCGGCGCCGCAGCAGAGCGCCGCCAATGACCCGGCCGCGGGCTACCCATCCTCCGGGATCGGGCACATGGCGCATGCGGTCGATCCGCAGTTCGACCGTAAGCTCGTCGCCTATCAAGGCGCCGAAAAGCCGGGCACCATCATCATCGATACCCCGCACTATTTTCTCTATTTGGTCGAGGAGGGCGGCAAGGCGCTGCGCTACGGCATCGGCGTCGGCCGTCCCGGCTTCACCTGGTCGGGAGTGAAGGAGATCTCGGCCATGCGTGAGTGGCCGGATTGGCGGCCGCCGGACGACATGCTCAGGCGGCGGCCTGACCTGCCGCGCTACATGGCCGGCGGTCCGGATAATCCGCTCGGCGCGCGCGCGCTCTATCTCGGTTCCACGCTCTATCGCATTCACGGCTCCAACGAGCCCTGGACCATCGGCACCCAGGTGTCGTCCGGCTGCATCCGCATGCGCAACGACGATGTCACCGACCTTTACGGGCGGGTGAAAGTCGGCACCAAGGTCGTGGTGATGTGAGAGGCGTCGCGGCCTATTCGGCGGCGGTGCGGTTATCGCTCTCGGACTGCTTGGCGTCCTCGCGCGGCTTCAGGTCATGCTCGGCGACGAAATAGACCGGCCGTCCTTTGATCTCGTAGAGGATCTTGCCGATATATTCACCGACCACGCCGAGCATGATGAGTTGCACGCCGCCGAGCACCATGACGCCGACAAACAGCGACGGATAACCGGGGACCCTTTCGTCATAGACCAAGGTCTCGTAGATAATCTGTCCGCCATAAATGAACGCGGTCACCGCCAGCAGCAGCCCGAGCATGGTGGCGATCCGCAGCGGCGCCACGGAAAATGCGGTCAAGCCGTCGATCGATAATCCGATCAGCGAGCGCAGATTCCAGGTGGTGCGGCCGTCGGCGCGCTCCTCCGGCTGATAATCGATGCGGATTTGGCGGAAGCCGATCCAGCTCGATAGGCCTTTGAAGAACCGATTGCGCTCCGGCAGGTTGCGCACGGCGTCGGCGGCGCGCGGCGACAGCAGCCGAAAGTCGCTGGCATCTTCGGGGATCTTGGTGCGGGCGCCCCAATTGATCAGCGCGTAGAACATTTTCACGGCGAGGCGGCGCGTCAGCGATTCATTGGCGCGGTGAGCCTTGGCCGTGAACACCACGTCGTAGCCGCCGTCGAGCCAATGGCCCACCAGGGTTTCGATCAGCGCGGTCGGATGCTGGCCGTCGCCGTCGATGAACAGCACGGCGCCGAGCCGCGCGTGATCGAGGCCGGCAAGCAAGGCGGCCTCCTTGCCGAAATTGCGCGACAGCGACACCACCTGAACGTCAAGCGCCGTCGCCGGCAGCGCGCGGGCGACCGCGAGCGTATCGTCGCGGCTGCCGTCATCGACATAGACCACCTCGCAGGCCAGCGCGCGGTTGGCGCCGAGCGTTCGCGCGACCTCCACCAGCCGCGCATGCAGCCGCGCGATCGACGCTGCTTCGTTGTGCAGCGGCACCACGATGGAAAGTCCCTGGGCGGCTTCTGCGCTGCGCTCGGCCGCACTCCGTTCGCGTGCTGGCGCCGGCGCCAGACCGCGCAGCCGGCGAGGCGAGGCGCCGTCGCGCGCCGGCGCTGCCGATGTCGGTTGGGTCGTTGGATCAACCACTGGACCGTTCCTTAAATAGCCGATCTATAGCGCAATCAGCGCGGGCTGTCGCGCGCCCGGGGTCGCAGCGCCCGCCCGGCGACTATGGGGGCTGGCGGTTGGCGTCGAACGTGATATGCGAAGCGGTAATGCCCCGCATTTCTCACTATGAACGGGCTCGCGCAAACCTCCTGGCCGGGTGGCGCAATCGTGCGTTCGGCCTGAAGGCGATCATCTTCGCCCTCATCGGCCTTGTTAACTCGGTGGTGGATTACGGCGTGTTCCTGCTCGCGCGTGCGGCCTTGGATCGGTCGCCGGCGGCGCTGGCGGGGTTCCACTCGCTGGCGGATGTCTGTCATTGCGGCACCGTCGCAAGCATTGCTTTGGTCGCCGCGAACACCTTGTCGTGGATCGTCGCCGTCAGCGGCTCCTACGTCATGAATTCGTCAATCACATTCGCCCATGAATCGGGACGAAAACTGCGATGGCGCGCTTATGCCGCGTTCGTCGTCTCCGGCATTGCCGGATGGCTTGCCAACACGGCAACCCTGCTTGTTGCCGCCGAGCTTTTTCTCCTGCCGGTATGGCTGGCCAAGCTCGCCGCCATCCTGGCGAGCTTTGTGGTGAATTTCTCGCTGTCGCACTTTGTCGTATTTCGGGTGCGCGGTGGGACATCCAGCGGATAACCCGCCAAACTATCGCACCGCAGGCTAACCGGTCTTGTTGCGCGCCTTCTGCGTCGCGAGAAATTCGCGCATGGCAACAGCCGGCTCGTCGGTCTCGTAGGCGCGCGCGAACGCTTCGATGCCGGCGGCGATGGCGGCCGACAGCGGCAAGTCCTCCCACTGCCGGATCAGTCTTTTTTGCAGCCGGACCGCCCGCGGCGCCGAAGTCAGAAGCTTGCCGAGAAAGTCCTCGACCGCCGCATCGAGCGCGGCCGCTGGCACGACGCGCTCGACCAATCGCCAGACCAGCGCTTCTGCCGCGGTGAATGTTTCGCCGAGATAGAGCATTTCGCGCGTGCGGCCCCAGCCGATGAGCGTCGGCAGCAGCGCCGCTTCGATGACCGAGGGAATGCCGATCTTGACCTCCTGCATGCCGAAGGTCGCCGTAGCGGAGGCAATGCGGATGTCGCAGGCTGCCGCGATCTCAAGCCCGCCGCCGAAGCAGTAACCTTGGATGCGCGCGATGACCGGCACCGGCAAATTGCGGATGACATCGCAGCATCGGTGCAGCCGAGTAATAAAGGTCTTGGCCTGGGTCGCATTTTCGATTTTGGCCATCTCGGTGATATCGGCGCCGGCGGTAAAGGCCCTGTCGCCGGCGCCTGTCAGCACCACCGCCCGCAAACGCTCGTCGGTCCCAAGCCGCGCCATGGCGTCGACGAACGCCTGCATCAGAGCGCTGTTCATCGCATTGAGATGACCGGCGTTGTTGATCGTCGCATGGGCGACCACGCCTTGCTCGCGTTCATCGAGGCGGACGTGAACCAGTCGGTCGTCGGCGCTGTCCAACTTTTGCTTCCTTAAGTTCTTGGCTTGCTCAAAAGCCTCAATTACGCGATCGACAGCTTAGCCCGGGCGGTACCGCCACCCAACATGAATAACGAAATGGTGCAACGGGACCGGTTGACCTTCTCCTGCCACATAGAGCAAGGATGGGCACGCTGACGCGCAAAGCGGCTGCGACAATGCTAGACTGCAACGGTGGCGGCTTAGTGCCACGACCGGGCGGGTTACACCGAGATGATGGGTGCTCTATGAATCGGCGGCCGCGAGGACCAGCGCTGACCAAAGCCGAGCTCCGGGCGCAAGGCGATCAAGCTGTGGCGGCGGCGACCAAACCCATCGTGAAGCTGCCGACCAAGCTGGTCCGGCAATGCGGTCGCTGCGGCGAGCTCACCTCGGTGATGGTGGAGCCCGGGCAGGCGCCGCCCGCGTTCAAGTGCAAGATCTGCGATAAGGGCGACGGCTGATCCTGCCGCCGCGCAGCGAGCCACCGCCAAGGGCCGTCAGCAGATTCCTATACGGCCAGAGCCGGCGACAAGGTTTCCTCATCGTCCCCGATGGCGGTTACTTGGCGAAGTGGTGCCGTCGCCAAGGTAATTTTCCGCCGGCCATTGGCGCGGAGGTCGGGATATGACTGCGGTGCCTCCCGCGATCGTTCGAAAAGGGCGGCGCCGGCGTTGCCTCCCAACCAGGTCAGATCGTCCTTGTCGCAGGTTGCCGCGATCGCCAATCCGATCGAAGCAAGGTGGGCGCGGCGGTAGCAATAAACGGCCAGCAACGCTCGTGCCGACGGCGGCACCGTTGCAATCAGTTCGCTCAGGCCGTGCGCGCTGGCCCGATACAGCTCGCCCAGCATCTGATCGGATACAGGACACGGCTCGTCTTCAAGACGCACTCGGTGTTCCGGCAGCATCGCGAAGCCTCCGAAGCGGTTTTCCCCATGGCGAGCATCCGACGCAATATGTTAACGCGACGTTAACCCGGCGGGCTTGCGGGCGCCGCACCCAGAAGGCCGCGAGATTGCCGGAGGCGCGTACTTTCCGCCCGGCGCACCGCAACATTCGACTCGCTTCAAGGCCGCAAATCGGTCAATTTGCGCGCGAAATTGCAGGCTTTTTAAGCGCCTTTGAAAGAGAGCTCGACGTTGCTGAAGCTGCAAGGCCGGACGGCCGTCGTGACCGGAGCTGCGGGGGGAATCGGCCGCGCGATTGCCATGGTGCTGGCGCGCCGCGGCTGCCATCTGGCGCTCGCCGATATCGACGACGCGGCCTTGGAGCGCACCGCTGCCGAGCTCGCCGTGTCGGGCCTGCGCGTCAGCCGGCATCATCTCGACGTGTCGGATGCCGAGGCGGTCGCCGCGTTCCCAGGGCGGGTGACGGCCGAACACGAGGGCGTCGACGTTCTCGTCAACAATGCCGGCGTGGCGCTGGCCGGCACCTTCGAACAGGTCCCCGCAGCCGATTTCGAGTGGCTGTTCGGGATCAATTTCTGGGGCGTCGTGCGAATGACCCGGGCATTCCTGCCGCTCTTGCACCAGAGTGACGACGCGCGTCTGGTCAACATTTCGAGCCTGTTCGGCCTGATCGCCCCGCCCGGGCAGACGGCATATGTCGCCAGCAAATTCGCCGTCCGCGGCTTTTCCGAATCCTTGCGGCACGAGCTTAGCGGGACACGCATCGGCGTGACCGTCGTCCATCCGGGCGGCGTCGCCACCTCGATCGCCAAGAATGCGCGGTTGCCAAAAGGCATGCCCCTTGCCGAGCTTATGGCGCAACGGAAGTCGTTCGACGCCTTCCTCAGAATGCCGCCGGAGGTCGCCGGCGAAACGATCGTTCGCGGCGTCGAAAACCGCCAAGCGCGCATTCTGGTCGGCGCCGACGCCAAGCGGGCCGCGATCATCGAGCGGCTGATGCCGGTCACTTACTGGAATTTTCTCGGCCGGAGGTTCAAGAAATGAGCAAATTCGCATTCTTTGCTGGGGCGCTGGTGCGCAGTCCGGCGCGTGAGACAGGCCAATGATTGCCGTCGCTTGGATTGTCGGCGTCGCACTCCTATTGCTCGCCCTTGTCATTGGCGGGCTTGTGGTTTTCTCGGCGCGAACCGCCGGGCAAGTCGAAAAAGCCGTGCCGCCGCTCGGGGGTTTCATCGACGTCGATGGTGCGCGCATCCACTATCTTGACGAAGGCTCGGGGCCGCCGCTCTTGCTCATTCATGGGCTGGCCGGCCAGATGCGCCACTTCACGCATTCGCTCCTCGACCTGCTCAAGAGCGACTACCGGGTGGTCATTGTGGATCGGCCCGGCAGCGGCTATTCCACGCGCCCGCCGCAGGCATCGGCGGCGATCGACGCCCAGGCCCGCACCATCGCGCACTTTGCCAAGGCGCTGGCCCTTGAGCGGCCGCTGGTCGTCGGCCATTCGTTGGGCGGGGCGATCGCACTATCGCTGGCGTTGAATCATCCGGAAGAGGTCGCCGGCCTGGCGCTGATTGCGCCGGCGACGCACCCGCAGGACCACGTGCCGCCGGTGTTTCGCGGGCTCGAGATCAGGTCGCGGCTGCTGCGCCGGCTGGTGGCCTGGACCTTGGCGATTCCCATGTCGATCGCCTACCGCGACCTCGTGCTCGGCGTCGTGTTCGGCCCGCAACCGGTACCGGCCGACTTCGCAACGAAGGGCGGCGGGTTGTTGGTGCTGCGGCCGCGCAGCTTCATCGCCGCCTCGCGCGATCTTGTTGCGGCCACCGACGATTTCAGCAACTTGGCGACGCGTTATCAAAGCCTCGCGGTCCCGGTCGGCATTTTGTTCGGCGCCAGCGACCGCATCCTCGACCCGGCGGCGCACGGCGAGGCGCTGGCCAAAAAGCTGCCTGGCGCCGATTTCGAACTCATCGAAGGCGGCGGACATATGATACCTATGACGTCCGCCGAACGCTGCGCTACGTTCATTGCCCGCATGGCGCAACGCGTGGCGGCGGCCGGGGCCAAGCCCGCACCAGTCGCCTAGCCAGCGATGAGATACTGCCGTCCGATCGAACAGAGAGTTCGCTGAATATGACGCAGGAACATTTTGACGTCATCATCGTCGGCAGCGGACTTTCCGGCATTGACGCCGCCTATCATGTGCAGACCTACTGCCGGAACAAATCCTACGTCATCCTCGAAAGCCGCGACGCCATCGGCGGCACCTGGGACCTGTTCCGCTATCCCGGCATTCGCTCCGATTCGGACATGTACACTTTCGGCTATTCGTTTCGTCCCTGGCAGTCGAATGCCTCGATTGCGGAGGGCGGATTGATCCGCAGCTATATCCGCGAGACGGCGGAGGCTTATGGCATCGATCGCAAGATACGCTTCCGGCATCGGGTGAAACGCGCCTCGTGGTCGTCCGCCGAGGCGCTGTGGACCATCGAGGCGGAACGCGGAGCCGACCGCGAGCCGGTTCGCTTCACTTGCAACTTTCTGTTCGGCTGCACCGGCTATTACGACTATGCCGGCGGTTATGCGCCTGCATTTGCCGGCGCGGAAAAATTCCGCGGCCGCATTATCCATCCGCAGCAATGGCCGGAGGCGCTCGACTATGCCGGCAAGCGCGTAGTGGTCATCGGCAGCGGCGCCACCGCCGTCACCATCATCCCCGCCATGGCCGAGATCGCCGCGCAAGTGACCATGCTGCAGCGTTCTCCGACCTATATCGTTGCCCGGCCGTCGCAGGACCCGTTCGTCATCTGGCTGCGCCGCCATTTGCCGGTCAAGCTCGCCCACGACATCGCGCGCTGGCGCAACGCCCTGCTCGGGCTTTATTTGTACAACCGCTGCCGCCGCAAACCGGAGGCGGTCAAGCACGCGATCGTGGAGCTGGCGCGTGAAGAGCTCGGCGCCGATTATGACGTCGAAACCCATTTCACGCCGCGCTACAATCCCTGGGATCAGCGCCTGTGTCTGGCGCCCGACGCCGATTTCTTCCGCGCCATCAAGGCCGGCAAGGCCGACGTCGTGACCGACGAGATCGAAACCTTCACCGAAACCGGAATCCGCCTGCGCTCCGGCCGCGAGCTATCGGCCGATATCATCGTCACCGCGACCGGGCTGAAGATGCAATTGCTCGGCGGCATCGAAGTCGCGGTCGACGGCAAGCCCGTCAAATTTGCCGAGACGATGAATTTCAAGGGCGTCATGCTGAGCGATGTGCCGAACCTCGCCAACATATTCGGCTACACCAACGCCTCCTGGACGCTGAAGTGCGATCTGATTTGTGCCTATATCGCCCGACTGATCAACTACATGGACCGGCACGACTATGTTCAGTGCACGCCGCGGCGGCGCGATGCCTCGATCATGCCGGAGCCGCTGATCGACTTCTCTTCCGGTTACATCCAGCGCACCATCGATCAATTCCCGCGCCAAGGGTCGAAGAAGCCGTGGAAGCTCTACCAGAATTATCTGCTCGACCTGGTCAGCCTGCGCTTCGGGCCCGTCAACGACAAGGCCTTGGAGTTCTCGCGGCGGCGCCAGCGCGCGAAGGCCGCGTAAGCCGGCCCTCTTGAGCTAGTGCCGCGCGGCGGAGCCGGGCCTGCCCATTTCGTCTTGCTGCCGGTACTCGGCGTCGTAATTCATGATCTCGCGCATCAGCTGCTCGATCATGGCTTGGCGGCCGGCGGCATCTTGCCCGTAGGTCAGTTCCGCCACCGTTTTGGCGATGGCTGTAACAACTTCATCGGTATCGATCGCGTCCGGCTCTTCGCTGGAGACGGGATACTCGGCAAAAAAGCTGTCGATCACGTCGACGATCAGGCAATGCAGGCACGGCCGTTCCTCGTCTTCATTTTGATCGTCTGACATGGCCGTTGATCCGCTTCGTTGGGGGTGAGCGCAAGCCGATTGCACCGGCGTTGAGCTGACTGCTTCCAATCAGTCTGACGGATGGCTCCTTATTCCGCCAGAGCGATTTTACGCGTAGGCAAGCTTACGTAAGCAGCACGGACGCGAATGTCGAGAGCGGGGCCAACCAGGCCTATTAATTTACTGGTTTTGCCGGCTCGCCGACCACTACGAACGGTGCCCAGTATTTGGGGTCGGCCCATTCGGGATGCTGCGCGTCGTTGATCATGGCAAGCATGGATTTCTGCAGCGCTTCGCCGTGAGATAGTTTTGGGTCGGCGGCCAGTGCGGCGAAAGTGCCGGTCATCAGCGCGACAGCGCTGGTCGTCTCGACCTCCCAATTGGAGACGAGTACCGAGCGTCCGCCGGCGTAGAAGAAGGCGCGGGCAAGGCCGGAGAGCGCTTCCGCGCCGGGCTTTTCGGCGGCGGCGGTATTGCACGCCGAAAGCACTACCCAATCGGCGTTGAGTTGCAGCGTCGCTACTTCGGTTGTGGTCAGAAGACCGTCGTCGGTTTCGGTCGGGGTCTCGGGTAGCGTCAGCACCAGGGCCGGTTCGGCATTGAGCTTGGCGAAGTCCGCGACATCGCCGGCAAGTAGACCGTGGGTCGCGAAATACACGATGCGGTACTGATCGAGCTTCTCCTGCTTGACGCGCGTCTCGGTGGCGTCAAGTCCGAGAATGATGTCGGCGGGATCCGCCTTCACGCTGGCAGCAACCTGCCGCAACTCATCGGCGGTGTCGGGCAACGGCTGCAACGCCATCTTGAGCTCGGAAATGTCGGCAACGGCATGTCGGATGCCGCGAGCGGCGCTGACACTGGCGGCGACTTGGATGTTTTGTTGCAGGCTCTGCGGATCGCGGTCAAACACCGGGTTAGCGAATCCGATCAGCGGTTTTGCCGCTGCGCCGGTCGCGGATTTGCTGCGCAACACTTTGAGGCTTGCGAGCGAGGGAAGCACCGTGACCGCGTGCCTGCGCACGATCCAGTCCACGTTTTTGAGCGCCTTGCCTGCCGGGTCTTGCATGACCAAAAGTTGCGGCGGCAGGCTGGTCAGCGCGCCATTGACCACAAAGCTCCAGCGCGGCTTAGCGCGCAGCACATCTTCGACCGGCCCGAGGATTTTTCGATAAAGATCGAAGCTCGGCTGCGGATCGAAGGGTTTAAGGCTGTCGAAATTGAGCTGGCCGCGCGCGGTCGCGACGGCTTTCGCTATCTCGCCCGCCGTGATCGGAAGCTCCCGCCAAACCGCGTCGCTGGCGGTGACGGCCCACACATAGTTGTGCTTGGCGCCGATGTCGACGATGACCACCGCCTCGTCGTCCGCAATCAGCGTGCGGACGTCTTTGACCGTCAGCGGCTTTGGATTCAGCAGCGCGATATAGTCGGGGAAGTCGCGCGAAATGACTTGCCGCAGGTCGGCGAGTTGCTTGCCGACCGTTGCGATTCGATCTTTGATCTGCTGCTCGGCGGCAGCGTCGCGCCGAGCCGGCTCTTTGGCGACCGCCGCAAGAACAGCCTTGTTGAGGCTTATCATCTCGACCGCAAGGTCCTGATCATCCCGTACCAGCTTTGCGAGTCGGTCACTGCCGGCCGCAATGCGCACGGCCAGCAAATTGAGCGCCATACCCGCCGCAGTTTGCCGAGCGCGCTGAACGACCTTTAGGCTGTCATCCACCGCCTCATCCGCGGTCATGAGCCTTTCGGTCTGCGCACCGTACAAGACCGGCAGCGCGGACCACGGCGGAGCCGCGGCGGCGGCTATGGTCCTTCGCACCAGCGGCAGGGCGTCGCCGAACCGCTGTTCGTCTGTATAGAGCGAAGCCAGATTGGCGACCGTCAGCAAGGTATCGCGGTGATTGGCCCCGCTAACCTTTTCCCGCAGTGTGATCGAACGCTGATACAGCGGCTCGGCCTCCGCGTACCGGCGCTGCCTCTGATAAAGATTGGCCAGATTGTTCAGCGCGAGCCCTACCGCGGGACTTTCGCTGCCTATAGCCTTTTCATAGATCGCCAGCGTGCGCTTGATGAGCGGTTCGGCGTCGGCGTATTTTTCTTCGTTGAAATACAGCATTGCCAGATTATTGACCGCCGTGGCGACCGAAGCGTGATCCGGCCCAAGCATTTTCTCATGGATCGCAACCGCCCGCTTTAAGAGGGGCTCCGCATCGGCATAGCGGCCTTGGTTGCTGCGCAGGTTGGCAAGATTGTTCAGCGCCGTGGCTACCTGATCGTTGTCGGGTCCGAACGTCTTTTCGAGGATGGCCAGCGACCGCTCGTAGAGCGGTTCGGCGTCGGCGTAGCGGCCCTGCTTGCGGTAGAGCAACGCCAGATTGTTGAGAGGGAACGCCACACTGCTATGATCGGGGCCGGCGGCCGTTTCGGCGATCTGCAACGCTCGCCTCAGCAGAGGCTCGGCCTTCGCATAGCGGCCTTGTTCTTCATACACTGGCGCCAAATTCGCAAGCAATCTCCCGACAAGCGGATGGTCTGGCCCAAGCGCTTTCTCATCGATGGCCAGCGCCCGCCGATAGAGCTGTTCGGCGTCCGCGTAGCGGCCCCTGTTGAAATAAAGCAGCGCCAGATTGTTCAGCGTGTACACCAGCTCGGGGTTGTCGTCTCCAAATAGCTTTTCCCCGATGACCAGCGCCCGCTTATGCAGCGCTTCAGCTTCCGCGTAGCGGCCCTCCGCATCGTAAACCGCCGCAAGATTGTTCAGCGACTGCGCGGTGTCGTGAGAATCGCCGTTGATTGCCTCGTAGATTCCCAGTGTCCGCTTCAAGAGCGGCTCGGCTTCGCTGAAACGGCCCTCGTCGTGATAAA
Source organism: Xanthobacteraceae bacterium (assembly GCA_049284935.1). GTDB lineage: Bacteria > Pseudomonadota > Alphaproteobacteria > Rhizobiales > Xanthobacteraceae > BOG-931. The sequence continues at coordinate 35,889 of JBAPYW010000055.1, read as the reverse complement.
TTATGGCCAAATTGCTGAGGGACGCCGCGACGCGAGGATCGCCGGGCGCAAACGCCTTCTCGGAAAGTGCTAGCGCCCGCTTCGACGCCGCCTCGGCGTCGGCGTAGCGGTTCTGCTTGCCATAAAGCGTTGCGAGCTGAATGAGCGGGAACACCAATTCGGGATGATCTGGTCCTAACGCTTTCTCGGCGCTCGCGAGCGCCTGCTGCGCCAGCGGGAGCGCTTCTGCGTATTTGCCAGCCCTAGTGAGTGCGGTGGACCGCTTATAGAGATCCTGCGCTTCGTTCAACTGCGCCGTGGATTTTGCGGCAGCGCAGCAGACAAGCGCCAAGCTTGCCAAGGCAATCGCGCAATAGCGTTGGAAACGGGTCACGGCGACGTAGCCTCCGTACGAGCCCTTTAATTGCTCGGCGTGTCGACCGCCCCCGCAACCAAGCTTAACGCACACCGCGGCAGGTTGAAATGGGCAGATATAGGCACTGGAGGTGAGGCGGTCGCTTTTATGTCGTGCCGTCGCGGTCGAGTTCGGCGTTAAGGCGCGCGTAAAGGTCGTTATCGCGCGCATAGACGTATTCGAGCGTGGCGACCGAGACCGCCTCGGCGCCGTGTTCGCGCAGGAAGCTGGCCAGCGCATGCACGTGCTTGGGCGGGCAGTGCAGGGTGAGCATGCCGGAGGAGGTGGGACCGCCGAACGGCGCGGCGACGCCGAACTGTTCGCGCGCGGTATTGAGCAGCGTCTCGTTTAGTCCGGGGAAGCGCGTGCGCACTTCGCGGTACGAGTGCGCGCGCTTTTGCGCCGCGATGCGGTCGAACAGCAGCCGCGCGGTTTCCCGCTGCGCGGCGTCCCAGGATGCGCTTCGCGCGGCGACGAGGTTGGCCTGCGAGCGCAGGATCACCCCGTCCTCGATCACCTTGAGACCGTTGGCGGTCAGTGTGGCGCCGGTCGTGGTGATATCGACGATCATTTCGGCGGTGCCGGCCGCGGGCGCGGCTTCGGTGGCGCCGGAGCTTTCCACGATGCGATAATCGACGACGCCATGTTCGGCAAAGAAGGTGCGCGTCAGATTGGCGTATTTGGTGGCGAGCCGCATTTTGCGCTCGTGCTTGAGGCGGAACGCGGTGGCGACATCGTCGAGGTCGGCCATGCTGCGCACGTCGATCCAGGCTTGCGGCACGGCGACGACGACATTGGCGAAACCAAAGCCGAGGCGGTCAATGAACACGACCTGCCGGTCGGCGTCTGCGATCATCTCGCGCACCAGATCCTCGCCGGTGACGCCGAGATGGACGGCGCCTTGCGCGAGTTGCGCGGTGATTTCCGCCGCCGACAGATAGGCGATCTCGACGCCGTCAAAGCCGGCGATGGCGCCGCGGTAGTCGCGCGCCCCGCGCGGCTTGATGAGCTCGAGCCCGGAGCGCGCAAAGAAGGCCTCGGCGTTCTGCTGTAGGCGGCCTTTCGAGGGGATGGCGAGAAGAAGCGGGGCGCTCATGCGGCGCCTCCGCAAGCCGTCAGCTCCTCGATCGAGGCGGCAAAACCGACCGCCGGGATCGGCTCGCGCGCGCCGAGCCGCGACAATAGCCCGTCATAGCGGCCGCCGGCGATCAGCGGGCCCTTGCTGCGGGCATCGTGCAGTTCGAACACGAAGCCGGTGTAGTAATCGAAGCCGCGGCCGAACGCGGTCGAGAAATGGATGGCGCGCACATCGATGCCGCGCGCGGCGAGAAAGCCGGTGCGGGTCTCGAACAGATCGAGCGCGGCCCCGAGCGAAAGTTTGGCGTCGGCGGCGAGCGCGCGCAATTCGCCGGCGGCCTCGTCCGGGTCGCCGCGCACGGCAAGGAAGCGTTCGATCAGCGCCCGGGTCTCGCGCGGCAGCCGCGTCCCGGCGCCGAGCGCGGCTTGTTCGAGAAAGCGCTCGGCGATCTCGGCAACCGAGCGGCCGCCGACCGCTTCGATGCCGGCGATGGAGAGAAGATCGGTGACGAGGTGATGCGCGGCCCTGGGATCGGAACCGGCCAGCGCGGCGAGCACGCCCTGGTATTCCGGCGGCCCGCTGGCGGCGGCGAGCGCGAGCTGGTCGAGATCGTGCGCCAGCGACCATTTCCTGTTGAAATCCTTGACCAGGCGACGCTTCCAGGCCGGCGCCAGATCGAGCGCGGCGACGAAGGCGGAAAACAAGCCAACGTCGCCGACGCGGATGTCCGGCGCCGCCAAGCCGTAAAGCGTGGTCGCTTCCAGCCCCAGCGCCAGCATTTCGGCGTCGGCCGCCGCCTTGTCCTGCCGGGCGAAGGATTCGATGCCGGCCTGCAGAAACTCCGCGGCCAATCCCTCGCGGTGGCGAAAGACGACGCCGAGATAGCAGAACGCGGCCGCCTTGCCGGCCGCCGGCGATTGCAGATAGGCGCGCGACACCGGAATGGTGAGGTCGGGCCGCAGGCACAATTCGCGCCCGTGCGGATCGCTGGTGAGAAACATGCGCCGGCGGATATCCTCGCCGGACAGGTCGAGGAACGGCTCCGCCGGCTGCACGACCGGCGGCTCGATCGGGGTGTAGCCGGCGCCCACATAGGAGGCGACGAGCTGTTGCCCGCGCTGGTCCGAGCCGTTCATTGCCATGCTCGACATGATGGTCATATCCACGCCGGCGTATGGTTAATCGTTTCCATGCGCGACGCTCTGGGCTAAACCGCGGCCCTTTAGCACGACAAGCGTCGCTATTCGATGAAGATTGGCGGGAGCCGTTAATAGGCGCGCGGCGGCGCAGCCTAAGCCTAATGATCACCGCCGCGCACCGCCGCGACGATCGCGGGAACCGCGCGAGGGTCCGTGGTCATCTCGATGTGGCTGAGCCCCGGGATGACGGACACCGGAATGTCGGTCCTGACCGCGGCAATGGTGGGGGCAAACTTGGCGGCATCGAACAGCTCGTCCTTTTCCCCGACCAGCACGGCGATTGGGCAAGCCGCATGGCGCAGATCGGCGGCGTAATCCTGTGTCGCGAAGCCGCGCATCAGCAGCCACGAATAGCGGTCGGCGAGGATATCGGCGCGTTTCGGGTCGATGGCAAAAGCCAAAGCCGTGAGGTGGTCGAAGGCGTGAATGCCGACGCGATTGAGCAAAGCGAGCGCGATGATCCGTGGGATGTAAGGCGCGGCCCACGCTTGCGTCTGCCGGTAGGTCGGCACCCGCGGGCCCAGCATCGGCGACAGCAGGATTGCCCGCGCGAAGGATTTTCCGACCGGCGAGGCTGCCGCATGCAGGGCATAGCCACCGCCGGCCGAGAAGCCGAGTAAAACCAGTTTCGCATTCGGATGTCGGGCCGCGACAGCAGCGACAAAATCCGCAAGGTCGTCGTCGAGCTGACCGGCATAGTCGATATCGCCGCGCACCCCGGTCCGGCCGTGGCCGCGAATGTCGGGAGCGTAGACTGCGATCCCCTGCGCGCTCAGCGCCTTCGCCAGCGGATGCAGGCTGGAACTCGATTTCGACGAACCGTGGATGGCGATGACGACCAGCGCCGGATCGGACATAGGCGGGTTTTCGCGCCAGACGCGGAAGGCGATTGGCGTGCCGTGGTGCGCCGGGATTGTTTCGACCGCCGGCAGATCGCGGAAATCAACGCTCTTGAACGGGTCGCTGACCGACGCCAGCGGCGGCGCCGGCTTGCTGGTCCCGAACGCAAGCATGGCGCCCAGGGCGACCACAACGGCGATCGCCAGACCGCCTACGACGAGCGCAAACATCCGCATCATCCGCGCGCCTCTCTGAGCCATTTTGCCGATCGAAAGACTCAAACCTCAATTGAGGCCGTGGCGGGCGAGCACCGCGCGCACGGCGTCGACCAGGTTCTCCTCGGCGACAGCGAACTGCGCCTCGGCCTGCTTCTGCAAATGCCCCTCGCGGCCCTTTTCCAGCTTTGCCAATTCGGCGCCGACGATCAGGTCCTTGATGGTGACTTCGCCTTTGGCCTTCTCGTCGGTGCCCTGGATCACCACGCAGGGCGCGTTGCGCTTGTCGGCGTATTTGAGCTGATTGCCGAGATTGCGCGGATTGCCGAGATAAAGCTCGGCGCGGATGCTGGCCGCGCGGAGCTTGGCGACCATGTTCTGGTATTCGGCGAGGCGATCCTTGTCGAACACAGTCACAACGACCGGGCCTGGCTCGGGTTTGCTCTCGAGCTTGCCGAGGTGTTGCAGCGCCGCGGCGAGCCGCGACACGCCGATGGAAAATCCCGTCGCCGGCACCGGCTCGCCGCGAAAGCGCGAAACAAGCCCGTCGTAGCGTCCGCCGGCAGCTACGGAGCCGAAGCGCACCGGCTTGCCTTCATCGTTCGTAATCGGAAAGGTGAGATCAACTTCAAATACCGGGCCGGTGTAGTATTCGAGGCCGCGAACCACAGAGGCATCAAACATTATTCGTCCGGAACCGTAATCGGCCGATCTACAAAGATCAGCAATCCGCTTAAGTTCATCTACTCCTTGAAGCCCGATTGCGGAATTCGCGACGGAGTTGCGCCAAGCTAAAAAGGACATCTGCTCATTTGGAAATTGCTCCTCATCGGGCAAGTTCCAAATAGGAGATTTTTCGCCCCGACGCTTAGCCGCCGCACTTTCTTCAATCGATCCTGACCCGTACGACGTGGTCAGATACAAAATGACTTGACGAATCTGATCGTCATTGAGACCTGCACCTTTTGTAAAATCGCCGCTCTCGTCTTTGCGTCCGGGCCCTAACAGCTGACGTACGCCTTCCACGCGTAGCCGATCTAACTTATCGATTGCGCGCAAGACGGTAAGGCGCTTTTCAGCATTAGATTCACCGCCAAGCTCAATGGATTCAAGAATTCCATCCAAAACCTTCCGGCTATTCACCTTCACCACATAAGAGCCGCGCGGAATGCCGAGCGCCTCCATCGTATCGGCCGCCATCATGCACATCTCGGCGTCGGCGGCGGGCGAGGCTGAGCCGACCGTGTCGGCATCAAACTGCATGAACTGGCGATAGCGTCCCGGCCCCGGCTTCTCGTTGCGAAACACCCAGCCGAAGCGGTAGCTGCGATACGGCTTCGGCAGCGTGTCGAAATTCTCCGCCACATAGCGCGCCAGCGGCGCGGTCAAATCGTAGCGCAGCGACAGCCATTGCTCGTCGTCGTCCTGGAACGAGAACACGCCCTCGTTGGGCCGGTCCTGGTCGGGCAGGAATCTGCCGAGCGCGTCGGTGTATTCGATCGCCGGCGTCTCCACCGGCTCGAAGCCGTAGCGCTCGTAGACGGCGCGGATTTTCTCGATCATCTCGCGGGTAGCGGCGATCTCCGCCGGCCCGCGATCGGCCAGCCCGCGCGGCAAGCGGGCCTTGAGTTTGTTGGTTTTGGGTTTGTCGGCCATCGCTATGCCTAAAGCACAATCGCTTCAGATTGGAATCGATTGATGCTCTAGATTCCTTGGTGGAGCATGATCTTTTCGGAAAACCGGCGTCCACTTTTCCGGATCATGCTCTAGCCAACTCATATCCGGATGGCTAGTACTTGCCAGGGTATTTTAGCGAGGATTTGCCATGATTTCCCGACGCCAGGCCATCGCGATGGCCATCACAGCTCTGGTCGGGGCGGCGACCCCGGCCCGCGCCAAGGATTCCAGTTTGGTCGGTCAATTCGATACCGACCACGACGGCACGGTCGATCTCGCCGAAGCCAAGAAGGCCGGCAGCGACATGTTCGACAAGCTCGATGTCGACCATGACGGCACGCTCACCTTCAAGGAACTGCGCGGCCGCATGAGCCGCAAGGAATTCGCCGCCGCCGATACCGACAAGGACGGCACCTTGACCAAGGAGGAGTACTTGGCCTTTGTCGAGCAGCGGTTCAAAGCGGCCGACAAGGACCATGACGGGACGTTGAGCAATTGGGAGTTTCAGACGCCCAAGGGCCGTGCCCTGGTCCGGCTGTTGCGCTAGGGTAGGCGAGACGGCGCGGGCCTGACGGCGACACCGTTGCCGGTTCCCAAGCGCAAGTCCGCAGGACAGCAGTCATGACAGACACCAACGTATTGGCGAGGCAGACCAACGATCTCGACGCATTTTGGCTGCCGTTTACGCCAAACCGCGCGTTTAAGCGTGCGCCGCGGCTGATCTCGCGCGCCAAGGATATGCATTACTTCACGCCCGACGGCCGCGCCGTGCTCGACGGCCTCGCCGGGCTGTGGTGCAGCAATGCCGGCCATAACCGCGACCCGATCGTTGCCGCGATCCAGCGCCAGGCGGAGGAGCTCGACTTCTCGCCGGCCTTCCAGTTTGCCCACCCCAAGGCGTTTTCGCTGGCGAGCCGGATCGCCGCGCTGGCGCCGGGCGATCTCAATCGCGTGTTCTTCTGCAATTCAGGCTCGGAGGCGTGCGATACCGCGCTCAAGATCGCGCTCGCCTACCATCATGTGCGCGGGGAGGGCACCCGCACGCGGTTGATCGGCCGCGAGCGCGGCTATCACGGCGTCGGGTTCGGCGGCATTTCCGTCGGCGGCATGGTCAACAATCGCAAGTTCTTCGGCACGCTCTTGGCCGGCGTCGATCATCTGCCGGCGACCTACAGCCGCGAGCACCAAGCGTTCACCAAAGGCGAGCCGGAATGGGGCGCCCATCTGGCGGATGAACTCGAACGCATCGTCGCGCTGCACGACGCCTCGACCATCGCCGCCGTCATCATCGAGCCGATGGCCGGCTCGACCGGCGTGCTGCCGCCGCCCAAGGGATATCTCCAGCGTCTGCGCGCGATCTGCGACAAATATGGCATCCTGTTAATTTTTGACGAGGTCATCACCGGCTTCGGCCGTCTCGGCCATGCCTTTGCCGCCGAGCGCTATGGCGTGACGCCCGATCTGATCTGCTTTGCCAAAGGCGTCACCTCCGGTGCGGTGCCGATGGGCGGGGTGATTGCGCGCGAGAGCCTCTATGACGCTTTCATGCGCGGCCCCGAGCACGTCATCGAGCTGTTCCACGGCTATACCTATTCGGCGCATCCGCTTGCCTGCGCCGCCGGCCTCGCCGCGCTCGACCTCTATCGCGACGAGAACCTGTTCGAACGGGCGAAGAAGCTGGAACCGGTCATGGCTAGCGCGGCGATGACGCTCAAGGGTCTGCCGGGGGTGCTCGACGTGCGCACCGTCGGCGTCGCCGCCGGCATCGATCTCGCCTCGCGCCCCGGCGCCGTCGGCTTGCGCGCCTACGAGGCCATGGAGCGCGCGTTCCACGACGAAGACCTGGTGATCCGCGTCGGCGGCGAGACCATCGCCATCGCGCCGCCGTTGATCGTGAGCGAAGCGCAGATCGCCGAGATTTTCGAGAAGCTCGCGCGCGTCATCCGGGCGGTCAGCTGATCTCCTGGTGCCCGAGTTTTAAGCAAAAACGGCATTTGCGGGTGCGCGGCGCCCGTGGACACTGATACCCTCGGCAAACGAATCATTTCGGGTCTTGGAAATCGACATTTCCCGGAAGACCGCTTTGGCGCTTCGGGAAATGGTGCTGCGCAAGCGAAACGGGGTCCGCATGGTGCGCATCCGCGTTATCTTCATTGCCGTCTGCATCGTGCTTATCGCCGCCGCGCTCGGCGCCGTGCTCTATCTTCGCTTGGGGTTCTCCGTCACTGACGCGGTCCTGGTGGCACTCTGTTTGCCGGCGGCGGCCGCGGTCTACAGTGCCGTCGCCGCCGACAAGCGTGAGCGCGCCGTGGTGAACCAGCAGGTGTCCGAGGTTGTCCGCGGCTCAAGCGATCTGGCGCGCCAGCTCGCGGACTTTGACCGCCGGCTCGGAGCGGCGGAGGGCAAGGTCGAAATAGTCCTCGACAAAGCGCTGGCGGCAACCGCGCCGCTCGCCGGCGAGGTCGAGGAGCTTTCGCGGCTGGTCAAACAGCTTGCCGACCTGGTTGCGGCGCACGACGTTGTGCTCGCCCGTCCCCGTGGCGACGATCGGGGCGCCCCGTATGTGGCCGCTGAGGTCGCACCCGCGGCGGCGATCGCCAGCGCCAAGCCGGCTGACCCGGCCGCTGTGCCTGCCGTTCGCGAAGTCGCCGCCTTTGGCGGGCTCGGCAAGGACGCCATCATCGCCGCCGTCCGCGCCGCCATCGAAGGCGGCAGGATCGATCTGCACCTGCAGCCCATCGTCACTTTGCCGCAGCGCAAGGTGCGCTATTACGAGGCGATGTCCCGGCTCAATGCGGAGAACGGCGAGGTCGTGGCGGCGGCCGATTTTCTGCCTTATGCCGAGGCCGGTGCGCTCCTACCGAAGCTCGACTGCCTTGCCGTGTCACGATGCGTGCAGGTGGTGCGGCGGCTGTTGCTCAAGAGCGGCGACATCGGCTTGTTCTGCAATCTTTCCTCAGCGACCTTGACCGATGCGGGCTTTCCGCAATTGCTCGAATTCATCGACGCCAACCGCGCGATCGCGCCGTCGCTGATCTTCGAGTTCACCCAGGGCGCGGTTCGCGCCATGGGACCGGCCGAGCACGCCGGACTTGCGGCGCTCGCCGGCCGCGGATTTCATTTTTCCATGGATAACCTCACCGACCTTCGCATCGAGCCGCGTGAATTGACCGCGCGCAGCTTTCGTTTCATCAAGGTGCCGGCTGCGCTGTTGCTCAAACGGCCCGGGGCCGCTTCGACCGGCGTCCAGCCCGCCGAATTCTCCGACCTGCTCGGCCGCTTTGGCATCGATCTCATCGCCGAGCGGATCGAGAGCGAACCGATCGTGGTTGATCTTCTGGATTACGATGTCCGCTTCGGTCAGGGATTTTTGTTCTCGCCGCCGCGCCCGGTGCGTCCAGATGCGCTGCAAGGCGTTGCCGGCGACGCCGCTCCCGCCGCGCCGGGCGGCGGTTCCGCGGAACTCGTTCACGCCGGCAGCGGCGGCAACTGATCCGCGGATCAGCTCGCCCGCCCATTCGACGCGCTGATGTCGCCAAGCACCTCGCCCACCATCATCGATCGATTTGCGCCGCTGGCGCGCGGCTACGACGTGCTGCTGTGCGACGTCTGGGGCGTGGTGCACAACGGTGTCGCGGCTTTCGCCGCCGCCTGCGAGGCGCTCACGCGTTTTCGCGCCGGCGGCGGCACCGTGATCCTCATCACCAATGCGCCGCGGCCCGGCGCCGCCGTACAGAAGATTCTCGACCGCTTCGGCGTGGCGCATGACGCTTATGACGCGATCACGACGTCCGGCGACGTCACCCGCGGCATCGTCGAGAGCCGGCTCAGCGAACGCGTGTTTCATCTCGGGCCGCGCCGGGATCTGCCGATCTTCGCCGGGCTCGATGTCACCTTTGCGCCGCCCGAGACCGCCGATTACGTGGTGTGCTCCGGCCTGTTCGACGACGCCACGGAGACGCCGGAGAACTATCGCGAGCTGCTGGCGGTGTTGCGCGCTCGTTCGCTGTTCATGGTCTGCGCCAATCCCGACATCGTCGTCGAGCGTGGCGACACGCTGGTCTACTGCGCCGGCGCGCTGGCCGATGCTTATGTGGAGCTTGGCGGCGAGGTGCTCTATTGCGGCAAGCCGCACGCCCCGATCTATGAGGTGGCGCTGGACAAGGCCGCCGCCTGTCGCGGCGGCGCGGTGCCGCCGCGCAGCCGGGTACTTGCGATCGGCGATTCGATCAGAACCGATCTCAAGGGCGCGGCGTCGTTCGGCGTGGATTGCCTGTTCGTCACCTCCGGCATCCATGCCGAAGAATTCGGCGGGCGCGGGGCGCCGGATCTGTCCGCTGTCAACGCGATGTTCGCCGCCGCCGGCGTCGCACCCAAAGCGCTGACGCGTAAGCTCGAATGGTGAGCGGGAATTGTCTATTCGCTGGCGGCGAACACCGCCTCGATCTTGCTCTTCAGCGTCTGGGCGTTGAACGGCTTGACGATATAGTTGTTCACGCCGGCTTTCCTCGCCGCGATCACGTTCTCGGTCCGCGATTCGGCCGTGACCATGATGAAGGGCGTCTCTCCCAGCTCCGGATCGTCGCGCACCTGGCGGAGCAGGTCGAAGCCGGTCATCGGCTCCATGTTCCAGTCGGAAATCACCAGCCCGTAGCGCTTGGCGTGCATCTTGGCGAGCGCAGCGGTGCCGTCGGGCGCATCGTCGACGTCGGCGAAGCCGAGTTGCCGCAACAAGTTACGGATGATGCGAACCATGGTGCTGTAGTCGTCGACAACCAGCACGGGCATCGAAGGATCGAGAGCCATGGCTCTGCTCCTTGGCGCGGGTCATTGCGCGGAGTCGAGCTCCGTCGGCTCGTTCCGAGGGTGGCAGCTGCCCCGACGCCGTCTCCCCAACGGGGGCTGCTTTACCACCCGGAATTTGAATATCGGGTTAATCGCACTAATCGCTACAGCCGCGACGTACAACTCCTGCGAGGCCCGTGCTTGACTCGGCGCCGCTGCGACGGCACCAAGCGGCGCAGCTTCCTTAACCATTGAGCCCGATGGCGCCGAAACGCTTCCTGGTCGTGCGCGATACTGGGCCCGCTGGCGCGCTCCGTGGCGCCGTCCTCGCTATCGGCAATTTCGACGGGGTGCACCGCGGCCATCGGGCGGTGATCGCGGCTGCGCGCGACCGCGCCAAAAGCCTCGGCAAGACCGCCGCGGTGCTGACTTTCGAGCCGCATCCGCGTGCCTTCTTCAAGCCAGGCGAAAAGCTGTTTCGCTTGACCGACGAGGCCACCAAATTGCGGCTGCTGGCCTCGACCGGGCTCGATGGGGCGATCGTACTGACCTTCAATGCCGATCTGGCGAACGTCACGGCGGCGGAGTTCGTGACGCGGATCCTGGTCGGACGGTTCGCCATCAGCGGAGCCGTCGTCGGCTTTAACTTCCACTTCGGCAAGAATCGTGGGGGCTCGCCCGACTTTCTCGCCGCCGAAGGCGTCAAACACGGCTTCGCCGTCGACGTGGTGCCGGCCTTCGAGGTCAATGGCAATCCGATCTCCTCCGGCCCGATCCGGGAGGCGCTCGCGGCTGGACGCCTCGACGAGGCGACGGCGTTACTCGGTTTTCCATGGTTCGTGTCCGGGGAGGTCATTCACGGCGACAAGCGCGGCCGCAAGCTCGGCTTCCCGACCGCGAACTTGCGCCTCGACGCCGCTTGCGGGCTGCGCCACGGCGTTTATGCGGTCCGCGCCGCGTTCGGCGGCCGGCGTTACGATGGCGTCGCCAACTTCGGCCGCCGCCCGATGTTCGATAGCGGCGCCGTACTGCTCGAAGTGTTTCTGTTCGATTTTGCCGCCGACCTTTACGGCCAGCACATCGACGTCGCCTTTATCGACTGGATCCGCGACGAACAGGTGTTCGCTTCGGTCGACGAGCTTGTGGTCAGGATGAAGGAAGACAGCCGCTTAGCGCACGCCGCGCTCAAGCGCGCCGGAGACGCCTTCCCGCCGATCTCTTGAACACCCCGCGATCGCGCGCCGCCGGCGTCCGCTCAGATATTCATGGTGACTTCGCAGATGAGGCCTCCTTCGCGCCAGTCGTATCCTACTTCGCCGCTGAGTTGAGAACAGATCATCCGCTGCATTACGCGCGTGCCGAAGCCCTGACGCGTCGGCGGTTTCACGGGAGGGCCACCGGTTTCCGTCCATCGAAAGAACAATTGCCGCGGCGGTTGAAGCCGCCATTCGACCTGAATGCAGCCGGCGGGCTCCGACAGCGCGCCGTACTTGACGGCGTTGGTCGCGAGCTCGTGGAGGGCGAGCGCCATGGCCTCGGCAGGCGCCTGCTCCAACACCAGGCTCGGACCTTCAATCCGTGCCCGCTGGTCGCTATCGTTGCGATAGGGGGAAAGCTCCTCAACGATCAGGTCGTGCAGATCGACGCCGGTCCAGCGCGATCGCGCGAGCGCGGCATGAGCGTTGGCGAGCGCCCGCAGCCGGCCTTCGATCGCCGCGCGCAATTCGTCTGTCGTCTCGGCGTGCGTCAGATGGACGGTGGCCTGCGCCAAGGTCAACAGGTTCTTCGTTCGATGGTCCGCCTCGCGGGCCAGCAGATTGATCTGCTCCTCCCGCCGCTTTTGTTCGGTGATGTCGCGCGCGATCTTGGAGGCGCCGACGATCCGACCGGTCTCGTCGGTAACCGGCGATACCGTCAGCGAAATCGTGAGCAAGCTTCCGTCCTTGCGCCGGCGCACCGTCTCGAAATGGTCGACGCGTTCGCCGCGCCGGATACGTTGCAAAATCCCAATTTCCTCATCCTGACGATCCGGCGGAATCAAGATCATGATCGGTTTGCCGATGACCTCTTCCGCCAAATAGCCGAACATCCGCTCCGCTGCCTTGTTCCAGGTAACGATGATGCCGTTGAGATCCTTGCTGATGATCGCGTCCTCGCTCGACTCAACGATCGAGGCCAGCCGACGCCCGACCCGTTCGGCGCGCCCATGCTCGCTCACGTCGATCAGCATGTTCACGGCGCCGATCACGTCGCCGGGGGCATCGTGGAGCGGGGTGGGAAATGCCATGAACGGCACGCGCGAGCCGTCGGGTCGCTCGGCTATCGCCTGCTCCCCCCAGATTCGCCGCTTTTGCTTCAAGGCCTTGGCCATAGGGCATTGGTCGTGCGGCATCGGCTCGCCGTCGGGCCGGAACAGCCGCCACGAGCCACACCACTGGTCGCTATGGAGTTTCGGCCGACAGCCCCACAGCTCCGCTGCGGCGTCGTTGAAATAAATAATTCGCCCCTCGGCGTCGGTCACATAGATAGCGGCCGGCAGCACGTCGAGGAGCTGCATGGGCAGCGTTGCCTGGTCAAATTCCTGTAGCTGCCGATGCCGCACCGGCGAACCGACCACCTTGAATTCGGCTAGACACGCTTTCGCCTGGGTCATGGTCTTCCCCGTCCGCCGTTTACCGAAGGCGCTAGGCCTCGGGAAAATCATCATTGAGGTTGAGACGATGCAGGGTTTTCACGATCATTGCGATTGCAACTCGCCAGACAGCTTCCACGCTGGCGACATCGCACGCCGACAGCATTTGCAAATTATTTCTTTAGGTCCGCTCTTATGAGCCATAGTATCCTCCCAATTAATGTGTTCTCAGAGCATGTCGGACGCGCCAAACACATAATGCGCCGCGTGGGGCGACGTCAGATCGCTCCACGACGGCCTGAGTAAACAACCCATCAGCTCGACTTTGGGTTCCAAATTGTAAACAAAGGTCGGCGCGGGACAACAAAGAAGTGCGGTGACAGGCCAGTGCTCGTCACCGCGCCGATCATGCACAGTCCAGATACGATCTGGGTTTGCGGCGGCTACATCGCCGAGTGTTTATCCATTGTTTTCAACCAATCATCGATGTCTTGGCGCGCTCTGTCCTTGGCAATGCCATAGCGCTCCTGAATCTTGCCTTCGAGCTGATCGCGCTTTCCATTCACTTGTTGAAGATCGTCGTCGGTGAGTTGGCCCCACTTCTCTTTGATCTTGCCCTTGGTTTGTTTCCAATTTCCTTCGATGCGGTTCCAGTCCATGGTCATCTCCACAAGCTGACTGTTGCAGGCGGCATAAACGGCGGCGGGGCATAAACGGCGACGGGCCGTGAAAAGTTCCGGGCAGCTAGTTCGAAATTCGGTGGGGGTGGGGTTCGATTACGTCACTCGCTGCGAAAAATAAAACCTGGATCGCGCCGTTCGCGGCAAGTCCATCCCGTGACAAATGGAACCGGAATACAGCTGCAACGTCCCCCCCCCCGCGCAAACATAAGGGAGAATCCTGTCATGGGACGATATCCTTTGCTGTGGCTGCTCGGAGTGTCGATTCCGATCCTGCTTCTCATTTGGATCGTGGGTGGATTTCACTAGCGGCTTGCTCCACCGCGCGTTTCAGTGCGGGGATCGTAAGCTGGGCCACATTGGTCGGCGAATTAGCGGTCAGGATAAAGTACGACGCTCGCCAGGCGCGCGCCACGCTTAAGCGGGCCGGGGACGCCTTTCCGCCGCTATAGCCGCGAGCTTAAGCCTCGTCCTCGGGCCGGCGCTCGCGGTGCTCGCGCGCCCATTGCGCCGCCATAAAAGCCAGCAACGCAATCGGCACGAGGCGTTGCCAGCCGAGCGAGCGGCCGGCTTGCAATGCGACACCGAGAATTTTCGGGTCGAGCAGCCAGGCCGATGACGCATGCGCGCGCGCGGCACGTTCGAGGATGGCGCGTTCCCGGGCGCGGCGACGCGACATGGCGGCAACGATCGCGCCGATCAGCGCGATCAGCACAAAAATGCCGGCCATCACCAGGCCGGCAAAGACATTTCCCAATTCCAGCGCCAGCCGATCGTAGCCGGCGACACAAAGGAAGACGAACGCCGTTACGGAAGCGGCCGCGACGATCGCGAGCCAGACGAAGAGGCCGGGGGTGGCGCCGCTGCGCGCTTGCAGCGCAAGCGTGATGTCGTGCATCCAGCTTTTCAGCATAGGCCCTCGCCTCCGCACGGCGCCGCCGCGTCAGCGGCGCCGGATTCCTCATGACGCCATCAGCGGCGCCAAAGTTACCTGCGCCAAAGTTACCTGCGCCACGTCGCCCCGAACAGGAATGCCAGGCCGGCGACGATCGCCAGCGTCGTGTAGGGCCGCGTCTTGATCGATTCGTCGATCGCCTCGACGAAATGATCGGACACTTCGCGCACGGCGTCGACCGCCTCGCGCCCCTTGTCCTCGGCTTCCGACACCGCATCCTCCATGCTGGCCTTGGCGCGGCGCCATGCCGCGTTACCGGTGCCGGCGACGATGTCCGCGACCTGTTCGCCGAGGCGCCGGAGTTCGTCGCGCAGCGTCTGCAGATCGTTCTCGATGTCGCCCGAGGACTCCGCTGCCGCCTTGCGCACTTCGCGGACGCCCTCGCGCGCGTCTTTGGCGGTCTCCCGAATGTTCTGTGAAGCCGTTGACGCGGTGTTCATGCTTCTTCTCCGCTTATTGGACGAGCCAAGGTGCCCGGACAAGTATATAGGCGCGAAAAAGTTCCATTCAATCAGGAAGTTTAGCGTCGTCGGCGGGAAACAAATGGTTGAACACAACCATGGCGACGATCGATAACGGCGCCGCGAGGAAGGCACCGACCGGGCCCCACATCCAGGTCCAGAAAGCCAAGGCAAGAAATATCAAGAGCGGACTGAGCGTGATCCGCCGGCCGACAATCGTGGGCGTGATGAAATGGCCTTCCGCGGTGGTCAGCGCCACAAAACCGATCGGCGCCATCAAGGCATGCCCGAGCGAGGGAAACGTCACCAAGCCAACGCTAAACAGCACGACGACCATAACCGCCGGGCCAACATAAGGAATGTAATTCAACAGTGCCGCCAGCAGACCGAAAATAACGGGGTTGGGGAATCCGAGCAAAAGCGCGCCGAGCGCGACGATGATGCCGAGGCCGGTGTTGATGATCGTCACTACGACCAGATAGCCGGTGAGATTCTTTTCGATATCGTTCATGATTTTGAGGAAGAGCAATTTGGCCTCGCGTTCGGCGAACAGCGAGACGAGGCGCGCGCGCAACTCGAATTGGCCGACCAGAAAGAACATCAGCGTACCGAAGAACAGCAGCAGCTCGCCGGCCGCCGGCGTGACGAAGGCGACGACCGGCAGGACCACACTGGGAGCCGCACTCGCGGCGGCGCCCGAATCGCTGCCGAACAACGCGGCTTCCAATTGGCGCAGCGACGCCAGCGGCTGCTCGAGCACCGAGAGCTTCTCCTTGACGCTCGCCCAAATATTGGGAGCACGGCCGATCCACTCGCTCACCGGGCCTGCTAGCGCGGTCGCCGCCAAGCTCACGAGGCCGACACTACAGCCGACGATCAGGAGCGCGGTGATCCACGGCGAGATACCGTGGCGTTTGGCCGCCTTGACCAGCGGCGCGAGCGTCAGTGCGACGACGACGGCGGCAACGATCGGCAGCAGAATGGCGCGACCGAAATAGAGCACAGCGCCGAAGAGCAGGAGGAAGATACCGACATTGGCGGCTTGGCTGAGCGAGGTCCAAATGCCGCCGACGCTGTCTACCGGGCGCGGATCGCTGATGATGACGGCCCGGGAGGCTTCGCGGCTAGGCTGGATGTAGTCCACAAGGCCTCCTCGCCCGACCCAAAATGTCCCAAAGCGTGAACGCGAAGTCGCAGTGTCGGTTCCCGCGGGCTCGGCTGGCGCGCCGGGAACAGCCCTTTGCGCCGCGTCATCGGCTTGTTAGAAGGCCCGGCATGAACGAACCGCCCGCAAAAGCCCGCGATTACAGCGAAACGCTGTTTCTGCCCAAGACCGATTTCCCGATGCGCGCCGGCCTGCCGCAGCGGGAGCCGGAAATCCTGGCGCGTTGGAAGAGCCTCGACCTCTATGGCCGCCTGCGCGCCGCCGCCAAAAGGCGGCCCCGCTTCATCCTCCACGACGGCCCGCCCTATGCCAACGGCAACATCCATATCGGGCATGCGCTGAACAAGATCCTCAAGGACGTGGTGACCAAAAGCCAGCAGATGCTCGGCTTCGATTCCAACTACGTGCCGGGCTGGGACTGCCACGGCCTGCCGATCGAGTGGAAGATCGAGGAGGAGAACTACCGCGCCAAGGGCAAGCCGAAGCCGGATTTGTCCGATCCGGCGGCTTTGGTGGAATTCCGCCAGGAGTGCCGCGCTTTTGCCGCGCACTGGATCGGCGTGCAGCGCCAGGAGTTCGAACGCCTCGGCGTCATCGGCGACTGGGCGCATCCCTACACCACGATGGATTTTTTCGCCGAGGCGCAGATCGTGCGCGAACTGATGAAGTTTGCCGCCAACGGCACGCTCTATCGCGGCAGTAAGCCGGTGATGTGGTCGGTGGTGGAAAAGACCGCGCTCGCCGAGGCCGAGGTCGAGTACGAGGATTACGTCTCGGACCAGGTGTGGGTGAAGTTTCCGGTAAAAGACATGCCACCGGGAAGCATGGGGGACCAAAATGATCCCGAGTTTCATGAACTCCTGCCACTGAATACTTCCATCGTGATTTGGACGACCACACCGTGGACGCTGCCGGGAAATCGCGCGATCAGCTTTAATCGTAAAATCTCCTACGGATTTTATCGCATTAAAGATGCGGCAACGGACAATTGGGCAAAAGTCGGCGATTACTTATTGCTCGCAGATACTCTTGCGCCTGAGGTTATGAAGCAAGCACGTGTTGTTGCCTACGACCGACTGGGTGGCGTCGACGCAAAACACTTGGCTGTCTTAGAATGCGACCATCCGCTGCGCAATAAGATCACAGGGTACGGCTTCAGAGTCCCGCTTCTTCCCGGCGACCACGTTACCGAGGATACCGGCACGGGCTTCGTTCATACGGCGCCCGGCCACGGACGCGAAGACTTCGATATTTGGACCGCCAACAAGGCGCGCCTCGAAGCGCGCGGCATCAACACGACCATCCCCTATACCGTCGATGCCGATGGTCGTTTCACCGAGCAAGCCCCAGGCTTCACCGGCAAGCGCGTGCTCACGGAAAAAGGCGAGAAGGGCGACGCCAACGAGGCAGTGATCAAGGCTTTGATCGAAGCCGGAATGCTAGTGGCGCGCGGAAGGCTCAAACATCAGTATCCGCATTCGTGGCGCTCCAAGAAACCGGTGATCTATCGCAACACGCCGCAGTGGTTCATCGCGATGGACACACCTATCGAGTGGAGGCCGAAGCAAGGGCTCACGCTGCGTCAGCGTGCCAACGAAGCGATTAGTTCAACACGGTGGGTTCCGCCCCAAGGTCAAAACCGCATTGGGGGGATGATCGCAACGCGTCCCGACTGGGTGATCTCGCGGCAGCGCGCCTGGGGCGTGCCGATCACGCTGTTCATCAGGGAGAAACCCGACGGCGCGGTCGAAATTCTCAACGATCCCGACGTCAATGTGCGCATCATCGACACCTTCGAGGAAGAGGGCGCCGATGCCTGGTACCAGCCGGGCGCGCGCGAACGCTTTCTCGGCAAGCTCGCCAACCAGGGCTGGCAGAAAGTCGACGACATTCTCGACGTCTGGTTTGATTCCGGCTCGACGCACGCTTTCGTGCTCGAGGACCCCACCCACTTTCCGGCGCTCGCCCGCATCCGGCGCAAGCACGACGGCGGCGACGAGACGGTGATGTATCTCGAAGGCTCCGACCAGCACCGCGGCTGGTTTCAGTCGTCGCTCTTGGAATCCTGCGGCACCCGCGGGGAGGCGCCGTTCGACATCGTCGGGACCCACGGCTTCACGCTCGACGAGCACGGCCGCAAGATGTCGAAGTCGCTGGGCAATACGGTGGCGCCGCAGGATGTGATCAAGCAATCGGGCGCCGATATCCTGCGGCTGTGGACGTGCGCGACCGACTATCGGGACGACCAGCGCATCGGCCCGGAAATCCTGAAAACGTCCGTCGAGACCTATCGCAAGCTGCGCAACACGCTGCGCTGGATGCTGGGCAATCTCGCGCATCTGCGCGGCGACGAGTGCGCGGCACTGGCGGAGATGCCGGAGCTCGAGCGGCTGATGCTGCATCGGCTGGCCGAGCTCGATCAGCTGGTTCGCGGAGCTTACGCCGATTTCGACTTCAAGCGCATCTTCGCCGCCCTCAATGCCTTCATGACGGTCGACCTTTCGGCGTTCTATTTCGATATCCGCAAGGACGCGCTCTATTGCGACCCGTATTCCTCGCTCAAGCGCCGCGCCTGCCTTGCCGTGCTCGATCATTTGTTCCGCTGCACGGTGACCTGGCTGGCGCCGATGCTCTCGTTCACCGCGGAGGAGGCGTGGCTGGCACGCGATCCGGCCGCGGCGTCGGTGCACCTCGAAACCTTCCCCGCCGTGCCGGCATCCTGGCGCGACGATGCGCTGGCGGAGAAATGGCGGAAGCTGCGCAATCTGCGCCGCGTCGTCACCGGCGCGCTCGAGGTCGAGCGGGCGGCGAAGCGCATCGGCTCCTCGCTCGAAGCGGCGCCGATCGTCTATGTCGCCGACCCCGAGCTTTTCGCGCTGGCGGTCGATGTCGACCTTGCCGAATTGTGCATCACCTCGGCCGCGACCCTGGTCGAAGGCGCGGGGCCGCCGTCGGCGTTTCGGCTTGATGACGTGCCCGCGGTCGCGGTCGAGCCCCGCCGCGCTGAAGGCCGCAAATGTGCCCGTTCGTGGAAGATCTCACCTTCCGTCGGGCTCGATCCGCAATTTCCCGATGTGACGCCGCGCGACGCGCAGGCGCTGCGCGAATGGAACGCCATGCGCACGGCGGCGGAGTAGGAGGCGGCGTGGCCGATGCGTCACCAAGACCAGCGGCCCGCTCCTATGCGTGGGGACCGCTGAGCGCACTCGGGCTTGCCGTCGCCGTGGCGACCGGCATCGTCGATCAAGCGTCGAAGCTTTGGCTTTTGGATGTGTTCGATCTGGCGGACCGGGGGCGGGTGGCACTCACATCCTTTATCGATTTTGTCGTCACCTGGAACACCGGCATCAGCTATGGGCTCCTGCAGCAAAATGGGCTGTTCGGGGCGTGGGCGCTGCTCGCGTTCAAAATGGCGGCGGTCGCCTTTCTCTGGATCTGGCTCGCCCGGGCGTCCTCGCGGCTGACGGCCACCGCGCTCGGGCTTATTATCGGCGGCGCGCTCGGCAATGCGATCGACCGGCTGCACTGGCCAGGCGTCATGGATTTCGTGCTTTTTCATATAGAAACCGCCGGTTTGAGCTTCCGCTGGTACGTTTTCAATTTGGCCGATGTGGCGATCGTGGCCGGTGTGGCGGGCCTTCTTTACGATTCGCTTGGGGCGAGGGGCGCCGCAAAAGCGCCCTGATCGCGGATAAAGAAAATAGCCAGAGGTCTAGGCAACTTCTGAGGGATGATTTTTGGGGATGTGCCGTACCGGCACCTCGGGGTGTGAGGGTATGCCGCAGGATCATGGTCGGGGCCGCAGGGTCGATCGCGGGGCGGGCGTGGGCGCCACGCTTTTGCGCGCCGCTATCGGCGTTGCTTTGGTCGGCCTTGTCGCGGGCCTCGATCCGTCCACGGCGCGAGCCGCCGACGACGACACCAATGCCTCCGCCTGGTCGAAGTTCATGCAGACCCTCGGCCTCAAGAAAGGCCCCGACGACCCGGACATCGACCTGACGGAACGGTCGCCGCTTGTTGTGCCGCCGAGCCGCGACTTGCCGCCCCCGGTGGCTGACGCGGCGGCGCCCACGCCGGATTGGCCCAAGGACCCGAAAGTCAAACCCCGCAAACACCGCAAGGCCAACGTCGTTCCTGCGGCATCGAATGGCGCGGCAACTGTTCAAGCGGCCCCACCGCCGCCCTTCCAGAAGAAGGTCTGGTACAACCCTACAACTTGGTTCAACCAGGAAGAATACGCGACGTTTACCGGCGAGCCGGCGCGCGACAGCCTGACGGATCCGCCGGCCGGTTACCGCACGCCGTCGCCGGATCATCCCTACGGCATCGGCCCGGAAAAGAAGGCGAAGCCAAGCACCGCGACCGCCGCCGCGGCCCCGACTGCGGCTGCGCCCGCGGCGGCGCAGCCGGCGACGCCACCGGGGACCCCGCAACCCGTGACGCCTGCGGCGGCGCCGCCAGCGGCGCCAGCGGCGACCCAACCGGAGGGTCAGACCGGGAAGTAACGGCGACCGATGACGCTCCGGTGGGACGAGGAGCGTCTTTGCCTGACGTAGTTGCGAGTGCCAGACGGCAAACTGAGCGGGCGCGGCGCACTTTGCCGTTCCCGGTGCGAGGCTTTCGATCAAGCTTGGGGAGGCTCACTTCGTGTCGAAGACGCTCATTCTCCTGATCGCGCTCGTCGGCGCTGCCGGCGTCGCGCGCGCCGGCGCGGAGCCTCAGGTTGCGGATTTCACCCTCGGCAACGGTCTGGAAGTCGTCGTCGTGCCGGACCATCGCGCGCCGGTCGTTACCCACATGATCTGGTACAAAGTCGGCGGTGCCGATGAGACGCCGGGCAAATCCGGCCTCGCGCATTTCCTCGAACATCTGATGTTCAAGGGCACGGCACAGAACCCCGGCAATCGCTTCTCGCAGGAAGTCGCCGCCATCGGCGGTCAGGAGAATGCGTTCACCACCAGCGACTATACCGGGTTCTTCCAGCGGGTCCCGCGCGAGCACCTCAAGGAGATGATGGCGTTCGAGGCCGATCGCATCACCGGGCTGGTGCTCACCGACGCGGTCGTGCGTCCCGAGCTAAATGTCGTGCTCGAAGAGCAGAACATGCGGGTCGCCAACAATCCGAACGGCCGCTTGGCCGAGCAGATGAACGCCGCGCTCTATCTCAACCATCCCTACGGCCGACCGGTGA
Organism: Xanthobacteraceae bacterium; assembly: GCA_049284935.1. Taxonomy (GTDB): domain Bacteria; phylum Pseudomonadota; class Alphaproteobacteria; order Rhizobiales; family Xanthobacteraceae; genus BOG-931. Next base: position 14,617 of record JBAPYW010000055.1, on the reverse strand, counting down.
TCGGCTGGCGGCCCGAGATCGAAAGCCTCAGCCGCGACGATGCGCTGGCGTTCTATCGCCGCTTCTATACGCCGAACAATGCCATCGTCGTCGTTGCCGGCGACGTGACGCCCGAAGAAGTCAAGGCCGACGCCGAGGAGACCTACGGCAAGGTTGCGCCACGCGCCGAAATCGTTCCGCGCCGGCGGCCGCGGGAGCCGGTGCAGGAAGCGCCGCGCACCGTGACGCTCGCCGACGCGCGCGTCGAACAGCCGAGTCTGACCCGCTTTTATCTGGTGCCCTCGCGGACAACGGCGAAACCCGGCGAGAGCGCGGCGCTGGAAGTGTTGGCCCATGTGCTCGGCGGCGGCGCCAACAGTCGTCTCTACCGCACCCTCGTGGTCGAGCAGGGTATCGCGCTCGGCGCCGGCGCCTATTATTCGGATACGGCGCTCGATTACGGCAAGTTCGGCGTCTACGGCGCGCCGAAGCCGAGCAAGACCCTGCACGACGTCGAGGCGGCGATTGATGCCGTCCTTGCCGATGTCAGCGAACACGGCGTCAACGCTGACGAGCTCGAACTCGCCAAGAACCGGCTGATCGCCGACTCCATCTACGCGCAGGACAATCAGGCGACGCTGGCACGCTTGTACGGCGCCGCGCTGGCGACGGGCCAGACCGTCGACATGGTTCGCAACTGGCCCGAGGCCATTCGCGCCGTGACCGCCGACGCGGTGCATCAGGCCGCGCGGACTTGGCTCGACCGCCGCGCCTCGGTGACCGGCTATCTCGTCAACAGCCTGCAGTCGGAGGAGAAGCACTCGTGAACGCCATGACGCCGGCCTTGAGCCGCTCCCTCCTGCGCCGCGGTGCCGTCGCCGTCGCGGCGCTTGTTATTTTCGCCGCGCCGGCTTGCGCCACGACCATCGAGCGCGTGGTGAGTCCGGGCGGCATCGAGGCTTGGCTGGTGCGCGAGCCGGCGGTCCCGCTCATCGCCGTCAATTTTGCCTTCGTCGGCGGCGCGGCTCAGGATCCGGCCGGCAAAGCCGGCACCGCGAGGCTGGTCGCTTCGCTGCTCGACGAAGGTGCCGGCGATTTCGATTCCAGCGCCTTTCACGATCGCCTCGAGCGCAAGGCCATCGAGCTCGGCTTCGCGGCGGAGCACGACACGTTGCGCGGCTCGCTGCGCACGCTGGTGGAGAATCGGGACGAGGCGTTCGACGACCTGCGCCTGTCGATCACCGCGCCGCGCTTCGATCCGCCCGCGGTCGAGATCATCCGCGCGCAGATGCTGTCGGTGCTGCGGCGTTCTGCGACCAGCCCGACCGACATCGCTTCGCGGCGCTGGTGGGATACCGCCTTCGCCGGCCATCCCTACGGCCGCCCGGTGAGCGGCACGCTGGAATCGGTCCCCGGCATCACCATCGACGATCTCAAAGCCTATACGGGGCGGGTGCTGGCGCGGGCAAACCTGAAGGTCGGGATCGTCGGCGACATCGACGCCGAGGCGGTCAAATCGATGCTCGACCGCGTGTTCGGCGCGCTTCCGGCGCAGCCGGATCTCGCCCCGGTCGCCGCCGTGGCGCCGCAAGGGCTCGGTCAGCGCATCACGGTCAAGCTCGACGTGCCGCAGACGGTGATCACGTTCGGCGGTGCCGGCATCGCGCGCAAGGATCCGGATTTCATGGCCGCCTACATCGTCAATCAAATTCTCGGCGGCGGGACGTTTTCCTCGCGGCTCTATCGGGAAGTGCGCGAGAAACGCGGCCTGGCGTATTCCGTCAACGATGACCTCGTTCTGCTCGATCACGCCGCTTTGTTCCTCGGCGCCACTGCCACGCGCGCCGATCGCAGCGGCGAAACCGTCGATCTCGTCGAAAAGGAAATCCGCCGGCTGGCCGAAGGCGGGCCGACGCCCGAGGAACTCGCCAAGGCCAAGGCCTACGTCAAGGCCGCGTTCGCGCTCAATCTCGATACGTCGAGCAAGATCGCCGCGCTGCTGGTGCAGCTGCAGCGCGAGGACCTCGGCGTCGATTACATCAGCCGGCGATCGCAATTGATCGATGCGGTGACGCTCGATGACGCCAAGCGCGTGGCCAAGCGCCTGCTCGACGGCGGGCTCCTGGTTACCGTCGTCGGCCGGCCGCAAGGAATCGTTTCGACCAGCGCCGACTTTTCCGCCCCCGCGAAGTGAAACGGAGCGGGGGAGGATAAGCTTCTTCTTTGCTCGAGCCCGCCGTGATCCGCGTCACCGCCCATATCAACATCGACGAGCGCGAGATCGAGGAAAGCTTCGTGCGCGCTTCGGGGCCGGGCGGCCAGAACGTCAACAAGCTTGCGACCGCAGTGCAGCTTCGCTTCGACGTGCGGGGATCGCCGTCGCTGACCGACGACGTGCGGGCGCGGCTCGAACGGCTGGCCGGCGCACGGCTCACCCGCGACGGCGTTCTGGTCATCATCGCGCAGCGCCATCGCACCCAAGCACGTAACCGGCAGGACGCGCTCGACCGCCTCATCGATCTCATTCGCCGCGCGGCGATCCCACCGCGGCCGCGGCGACCGACCAAGCCGACGCGGGCTTCGCGCGAGCGCCGCATCGAAGGCAAGAAGCATCGCGCCGGGCTCAAGCAACTGCGCCGCGCCAAGCCGTCGTTTGACTGAAACACCCCGGATTTCGCCGCTACGCGATCCGAGTTACGGTTGCGCCGTCAGCGAGTCGCCCATGCCCGTCCGCCAGCTCTCCGAAGCCATCATCAACCGCATCGCCGCCGGCGAGGTGGTCGAGCGCCCGGCGAGCGTGGTCAAGGAGCTCATCGAGAATGCGCTCGATGCCGGCTCAACGCGCATCGACGTGCTGACCGACGGCGGCGGCCGCCGCCTCGTTCGCGTAACCGACGACGGCGAGGGCATGACCCGCGCCGACCTGGCGCTGGCGGTTGAGCGCCATGCCACCTCTAAGCTCGCCGACGACGACCTCGTCTCGATCCGCACGCTCGGCTTCCGCGGCGAGGCGCTGCCCTCGATCGGCGCGGTGGCGCGGCTTGCCATCGCAAGCCGCCACAATAGCGAGCAACATGCCTGGTCGATCGAGGTCGAGGCCGGCGCCAAGTCGGAGCCCAAGCCGGCGGCGCTTGGCGCCGGCACCCGCGTCGAGGTGCGCGACCTGTTCTACGCGACGCCGGCGCGATTGAAATTCCTCAAGCTCGATCGCACCGAGGCCGAGGCGGTGCGCGAAGTGGTGCGCCGGCTCGCCATGAGCCGGCCGGATGTCGCCTTTACGCTCGCCGGCGAGGAGCGCGCGCCGGTGACCTTTGCCGCGACGCTGCCCGGCGCCACCGGGCGCCTGACACGCCTGGGCGACGTGCTCGGCGCCGACTTCCGCGCCAACGCCGTCGAGATCGCGGCGGAACGCGAGGGCGTCGCGATCGAAGGCTTCGCCGCGCTGCCGACGCTGACGCGGGCTAACGCGCTCGGCCAATATCTCTTCGTCAACGGCCGGCCGGTGCGCGACAAGCTCCTGATCGGCGCGGTGCGCGCCGCCTACGCCGATTATCTGCCGCGCGACCGCCACCCGCTGGTCGCCCTGTTCGTCACGCTTTCGGCGCGCGAGGTCGATGTCAACGTGCATCCGGCCAAGGCCGAAGTGCGCTTTCGCAATGCCGGCCTGGTGCGCGCGCTGATCGTGCATGCGCTCAAGCAAGCGCTCGGCCGCGAAGCCACCCGTGCCGCGACGACCGGCGGCAGTGCCACCATCGCGGCGTTCAAGCCGGCGGCTGGCGCGCCGCGGCGCAGCTGGGACTGGCGGCGGTCGCCGGCGCGGCCCGGCGAGCCGGGGCGCTGGCGTGGCGGCAGCGGCTTTGCCGAGCCGGCGCAGGCTTCGTTCGACACTGGCACGCCGGCGGTCGATCTCGGCGTTTCCTCAGATGCGGGCATCGCTGCCGACCTCACCGCCGATGCGCTCAACCATCCGCTCGGCGCCGCGCGTGCGCAGGTCCACGACACGTACATCGTGGCGCAGACCGGCGATGCGCTGATCATCGTCGACCAGCACGCCGCCCACGAACGCATCGTCTATGAGAAGCTCAAGGCCGCGATCGAGAAGAGCGGCGTCGCCCGCCAAATTCTGCTCATCCCGGAAATCGTCGAGCTCGACGAAGCCGACGTCGAGCGACTTCTGACCCGCACCGAAGAACTGGCGCGTTACGGGCTTGTGCTCGAATCCTTCGGCCCCGGCGCCGTGGCGCTGCGCGAGACGCCGGCGCTGCTCGGCGAGATCGACGGCGCCGGCTTGGTGCGCGACTTGGCCGAGCACATGAGTGAATGGGACGAGACCTTGCCGCTGGAACGCCGGCTTTTACAGGTCGCGTCGTCGATGGCCTGTCACGGCTCGGTGCGCGCCGGGCGCAGGCTCAAGCCGGCCGAGATGAACGCGCTCTTGCGCGAAATGGAAGTCACGCCGAATTCCGGCCAGTGCAACCACGGCCGCCCGACCTACGTGGAACTAAAGCTCACCGATATCGAGCGGTTGTTCGGGCGCAGATAGCTATTTGTTAGATCGGCCGCAGGAAAATGAACGCGGTGTCGTCGTAGCGCCGCCGCTCGATCTCGTTAAAACCTTCGGGTGCCACGAAAGCGGGCTTGACCGCCTCTTCGACGACAATGAGCGCCTCGGGAGCCAACCAGCCGCCGCCGCGCGCCGCGGCAAGTGCCGGTGCGGCAAGCCCGCGGCCGTAAGGCGGATCGAGGAAGACGAGCGAGAATGGCGCGAGCGGATGGGCGGGGCCGAGCTTGGTGGCGTCGCGGCGAAAGATGCGCGAGGCGCCCCCGAGACCGAGCGCGGCGACGTTCTCGCGAATGAGCGCCCGCGCCTCCGCGCTCTCGTCGATGAACAGCACAAACGCGGCGCCGCGCGAGGCCGCTTCGATGCCGAGCGCGCCGGTGCCGGCAAAGAGATCGAGCACGCGCGCGCCGCTGATGGGATCGCCGTAGGCGTGCAGGAGAATATTGAACAGCGACTCGCGCAGGCGGTCGGCGGTCGGCCGGATCGCCTGCGATTTCGGAGGTACGAGCGCGCGCCCGCGCAAGCGTCCGCCGACGACCCGCATCAGAGCGTGATCCGGACAAGTGGATTTCGGCTTTCCGACAAGATCATGCTCCACTCAATACTTGGAGTGCCAATCGATTCAAGGGGAGCGATGCGCTCTATTTTCCTCGCCGCGGCCGCTGGCGGGAGGAGCGATCGGGCGCAACGCGACGGCCCGGCCGGCCGCGCTTTGGTGCGCTGCTTTCCGGCTGGTGCGGCGGTTTGCTCTGACCGAAGCGCTCGACCAATACACGGCGCCCCTTGCGGTCGGTGAGCAGCCCCGCGCGCGGCTTTTCCGCCGATCGTTCAGCCGGCTTTTCGTCCTCGCGGCGCGAGCCGCGGAATTTGCGCCGCAGCTTCTTGGCTGGGCGATCCTCTTCGGGTCGGCGCCAGGCGTGCGCCGGGGAAGTCGGTCGCGGCCGAACCGTGCGGCGTGGTTCGGATCGATCTGCATCATCACGCCGAGGGGCGCCCCCACGGGTCGGGCCCCGTTCATCCTGCGAAGGCCGCTTCGCGGCTGGCTCAGGATGACGATGCAAATCACGCGGGAGATCGCTTTGTTTGGCGATCGGCGCGGAAAAATCCGCGCTGGCGAGTACCACCAGGCGCTCGCCGAGCTGAGCGCGCAGCACCCGCGTCGGCACTTCCTCGACCGCGCCGTCGGCCAGATCGCCGAGTTGAAAGGGGCCGAACGAAATCCGGATGAGCCGCGTGACCATGAGGCCGAGATGGCCGAGCACGTTACGCACCTCGCGGTTCTTGCCCTCGCGGATGGCGAAAGTCAGCCACAGGTTCGAGCCCTGCACGCGGTCGAGCGTGGCCTCGATCGCCTCGTAACGGATGCCATCGACCGTCACGCCGGCGCGCAGTTGGTCGAGCTGTGCCTGCGTCACCGCGCCATGCGCGCGCACGCGGTAGCGCCGCAGCCAGCCGGTCGCGGGCAGTTCAAGGACGCGGGCGAGCGCCCCGTCGTTGGTGAGCAGCAGCAGCCCTTCGGTATTGAAATCGAGCCGGCCGACGCTGATCAGGCGGGGCAGGTCGCGGGGCAAATGCTGGAACACGGTCGGCCGGCCTTGCGGGTCGGCGCGCGCGGTCAAAAGCCCGCGCGGCTTGTGATAGAGGAACAGCCGCGTGCGCTGGCGCGCCGACAGTGCTTCGCCGTCGACCTCGATGCGGTCGCGCGCGGTGACGTTGAGCGCGGGCGAGCGGATCACCGTGCCGTTGACGGCGACGCGCCCGGCGGCGATCCACGCCTCGGCCTCGCGGCGTGAGGCAAGCCCGGCGCGGGCGATCACCTTGGCGATGCGCTCGCCGCCATTGTCGAATTGACTGTTGTCGTCCATGACTGTCTCCGGCAATAGACCCGGGCGGTCGCTCAGGCAATCGGCGATGACATCGTTCATGACCATGGCGCTGCAGGAAGCGCGCGCCGCCAGCGAAAGCGGCGACGTGCCGATCGGCTGCGTCGTCGTGCATGGCGGCACGGTCGTCGCGCGAGCCGGCAATCGCACGGTGGCCGACCGCGACCCGACGGCGCATGCCGAGCTTGTCGCCATCCGCGCGGCGGCGGCGGCGCTCGGCTCAGAGCGGCTTGCCGATTGCGACCTCTATGTCACGCTCGAGCCATGCGCGATGTGCGCGGGGGCGATCGCGTTCGCGCGCATCCGCCGACTCTATTACGGCGCCGCCGATCCAAAGGGCGGCGCAGTCGACAACGGCGTGAAATTCTTCGCGTCGCCGTCGTGCCACCATCGGCCCGAGGTCTATGGCGGACTGGCCGAAGCGGAGGCGTCGGCGTTGCTCAAAAACTTCTTCGAGGAACGGCGCTGAGCCGGAGGGAATAGACCATGAGTGCGGAAGCGCGATTGAAAGAGCTCGGTTTAGTGTTGCCGTTGCTGGCGAAGCCGGTCGCCAATTATTTGCCGTACCGGCTCGCCGGGGACCTCTTGTTTCTATCCGGCCAGGGTCCGCGCGACGAACAGGGGCGTATGTTGACCGGCAAACTCGGCGCCGACATCAGCGTCGAGGAGGGCTACCGGCGCGCACGGCTCGTCGGCCTCGGACTTCTTGCCGCCATGCGCGACGCGCTCGGTTCGCTCGACCGCGTCGACTTCATCGTCAAGTTGCTCGGCATGGTCAACGCGGTACCGAACTTCAACGACTCGCCGAAAGTCATCAATGGCTGCTCCGATCTGTTCGTCGATGTATTCGGCGACGTCGGCCGCCATGCTCGCTCGGCTGTCGGCAATGTGATGTTGCCCAACCAGATCTCGGTCGAGATTGAGGGCATCGTCGCCGTCAAGCGATAAGGGTGCGCCCAAAGCGGAGCGGGTGTCAAATTCCATCGCGACGATCAAATTACCGGATTCCACGCGATCGGAACCAGGCGGTATCTGGCGCCGTCCTTCTCGACGTGACCCATGGACGGGAAGCTGAAGTGGAAGCCCACCACCAGCGCCTTTTCGGCCGACGCCATGTCGTAGAACTTGTGCCGGGTCGTTTGCGCCTGCTCCGGATCGACGTCGTAGGCCACATGCCAATCCGGGTTGCGCAGGAAGAATTCCGGAATGTTGGTCACGTCAGACTGCAGCAGAATCCTGGAGGAGCCGGAGGCGATCACGAAGGCGGTGTGCCCCGGCGTATGACCCGGCGCCGCCACTGAAGTGATGCCGGGCATGACTTCCTTGCCCCATTCGTACTTGGTTACCTTGGACTCGATGCCGGTGTAGACCTTCCTCACGTTGGCGAAGTAGTTCTTCATCATCTCGTTGGACTGGGCCTTGGTGGCATTGTCCTCGCTCATCCAGAATTCCCAGTCTTTCGCCGGCGCCATGATCTCGGCGTTGGGAAAGGCCATCGTGCCATCGGCCGCGCGGATGCCGTTGGTGTGGTCGGGATGCAGATGCGACATCAGGACGACATCGATGCCGTTGGCATCGACGCCGGCGGCGGCGAGATTGCGCAGCGTGCGGCCCACCGCGCCCTTGCTCGACTCGAAGGCGGCGCCGCCGAAGCCGCAGTCGATCAGCACCAGCTTGCCGCCGGTATTGATGAGCTGCGGGTTGAACGGCACCGTCACCATGCCCTCGGGCATGTAGGCGGCTGCCGCCGCGGCGAGCGCCTCGGATTTCGGCATGTTGCGCACGAAGGCGTCGGTCAGCGGGAAGGTGCGGGCACCGTCGTTGATCGAGGTGCATTCAAAGCTGCCGACCTTGTAACGATAAAAACCGGGCGCCTGCGCGCCGGACGGCGGCGCGGCGGCCTGAGCAGTCGACGTTGCGAACGGGGTCAGCGCGGCGGCGGTGCCAGCCGCGGCGGCGGTGGCCAAAAGACGGCGGCGGTTCAAGTCTGTCATGGCGTCATCTCCCCTGGCTGCGTTGCGATGATCGGCATTCATGCAATTGCCGCAGACTTTGTCGCTCGAATATAGCAGTATCCCCGCGGGTCAGCCTATCGAGCTTTTTGCCGCCGTTTAAATTCCGCCCGGCGCGCGTGCAGGATCGGCTCGGTGTAGCCGTTCGGCTGAACCGCGCCTTTGAAAACAAGGTCGCAGGCCGCGGCAAAGGCGACCGATGATGCAAAATGCGGCGCCATCGGCGAATAGGCCGGGTCGCCGGCATTCTGCTTGTCGACGACGGCCGCCATGCGCTTCATTGTGTCCATCACTTGCTGCTCGGAGGCGATGCCGTGGCGGAGCCAATTGGCGATATGCTGGCTGGAAATGCGCAAGGTCGCGCGATCCTCCATCAGCGCGATGTTGTTGATGTCGGGGACTTTCGAACAGCCGATACCCTGCTCGACCCAGCGCACGACGTAGCCGAGGATGCCCTGCGCGTTGTTGTCGAGCTCCTGCTGGACTTCCTCGGGAGACCAGTTCACGCCGCGGGCGACCGGGACGGTTAAAATGTCGTCGAGACTGGCGCGCGCCCGTGACGCCAGCTCGTTTTGTCGCCGAAAGACATTGACCTTGTGATAGTGCGTCGCATGCAGCGTCGCCGCGGTCGGCGAGGGGACCCAGGCGGTATTGGCGCCGGCCTCGACCTGCGCGATTTTCTGCTGGAGCATCGCGGCCATCAGGTCGGGCATCGCCCACATGCCTTTGCCGATCTGAGCGTGGCCGGGCAGGCCGCAAGCCAGCCCGATATCGACATTCCAGTCTTCGTAGGCCTTGAGCCAGGGTTGATTGCGCATCTCGCCCTTGCGCACCATCGGCCCGGCTTCCAGAGACGTATGGATCTCGTCGCCGGTACGATCGAGGAAGCCGGTGTTGATGAAAAACACCCGGGATTTCACCGCGCGGATGCACTGCATGAGATTAACGGTCGTCCGCCGTTCTTCGTCCATGAGGCCGACCTTAAGCGTGTGGCGCGGCAGACCGAGCATGTCCTCGACCGCGGCGAAGAGATCGTCGGTGAACTTGACCTCATCCGGTCCGTGCATCTTCGGCTTGACGATGTAGATCGAGCCGGTCCGGCTGTTGCGGAATTGACTCCGGCTTTTGAGATCATGGAGCGCGATCAAACTCGTGATCGCGGCATCGAGAATGCCTTCGGGAGCGGGGTTACCTTCGCGGTCGAGCACGCTTTCGTCCATCATCAAATGGCCGACGTTGCGAATGAGCATCAGGCTGCGGCCCGGCAGCACAAGCGCGCCGCCGTCGGGCTGCGTATAATGGCGGTCCGCGGCGAGCCGACGGGTAAGGGTCTTGCCGTCCTTTTGAAAAGTCTCGACCAGCGTTCCCTGGCACAGACCGAGCCAGTTGCGATAGGCCGCCACCTTGTCGTCAGGATCGACCGCGGCGATCGAGTCCTCCAGATCCATGATGGTCGTCAGCGCAGCTTCGAGCACGACATCGGCAATGCCGGCGACATCGTCGCGGCCGACCGGATGTGCGCGGTCGATGACGATCTCGATATGCAGGCCGTTGTTGACCAGCAGAACGGCTTCGGGTGCATCCGGGCGGCCGCGATAGCCGCGGAACTGCTTGGCTTCGGCAAGTTCGGTCATCGTACCGTCTTTGCAGGCAGCAGCCAGCGTCCCGCCCTTGACCGAATAGGAACGGACATCGGCATGCGAGCCGGAAGCGAGCGGCGCGGCGTCGTCAAGGAAGCGCCGCGCCCAGGCGATCACGCGCTTGCCGCGCTCGGGATCGTAGCCTCTGCTCGGCGCCGCTTGGCTGTCCCGCGGAACAGCGTCGGAGCCATAAAGCGCGTCGTAGAGCGAGCCCCATCGTGCATTGGCGGCATTGAGCGCATAGCGCGCGTTGCTGATCGGCACCACAAGTTGCGGTCCGGCGACGGCGGCGATTTCGTCGTCGACATCGGCGGTGTCGACTTTGAAGGGCGGCCCTTCAGGAACGAGATAGCCGATCTCTTCAAGGAAGGTTTTATGAGCGGCCTCGTCGAAGGGGCGTCCGCGCCGTCCGCGATACCAATCGTCTATTTTTGCCTGCAGGGCGTCCCGGCGCTGCAACAGCGCGCGATTCAAAGGGGCGAAGCGGTGAGTGATGCGATCAAGCCCCAGCCAAAACCCCGAGGCCTCGATCCCGGTGCCGGGAAGGACCTCGTTGACGACGAAGTCGTGAAGGATCCTGGCAACCTTCAGGCCGTGAACAGACACGCGTTGGGTCTCGGGCATTTGAGCGTTTCCGTATCATTCGTTGGCGCGGCAATGGGCCCCGCGGCGTTTACAATAGCGGATTGGCTGCAACATCAACACGTGCGCCGCAAATGCGTTCGTGCTGGTCTTAGGCCGCCAGCAGTGCGCCGAGCCGCTCCTTGACCTCGGCCTTCATTGCGTCGCCGGCGCGCAGAATGGCGGTCGCCTGATGGAAGTCGAGGGTGCGGAAGATACCGACCTTGGGGCGGATGAGGAGGTCGGGGGCGCCGTGTGCGAGCTTGGCGGCGACAATGGCGCTGCCCATGATGTTGAGCGTGGTGTACATGCATTCCCACGGGCGCGGGATGTCGCTGCGCTCGGCGGGCGGCACGCTCAACACGTCGATGGCGACGATGCAATCGGCGCGCCCGCGCAGCCGGTCGAACGGCAGCGGATTGGTGGCGCCGCCATCGATGAGAACGCGACCGTCGAGGGCGACCGGCCGCAGCAGGCCGGGTATGGCGATCGAAGCGGCGAGAGCCGCCCGCAGCGGCCCCGATGTCAGCGGTGCCTCCTGGCGGCGATGCAGATCGGTCGCCATCACCGTGAGCGGAATTTGCAGATCGGAGAAATCGGCGGGAATCGTTTCGGGCAAGAACTGCGCGCAGAATTTCTCGGCGTCGATCTGCGTGGCGTGACCGAAGGCGCCGGCGAACAAATCGGCAAATTTGCCGGCGCGCGCCAGGATCAGCCGGCGCATGGTTTCGGCCCGGTTGTGCGCGAATGTGAGGACGTGGCGGCGGATGTCCTTGCCGCGCAGCCCCGCCGCGTAGACGCCGCCGATCAGGGCGCCGATCGAGGTGCCGGCAATAGCGACCGGCTTGACGCCCATCTCATCAAGCGCTTCGACGACCGCGATGTGCGCCAGCCCGCGGGCGCCGCCGCCGCCGAGCGCAAGCGCGAAGGTTTTCATCCGTCTCGTCGCCTCAAGCCGGCTGCGCCTGGCGGGCGAATTCCCAGGCCCTGGCGGCAAGCGGCCGGACAAGTTCGGCCCGCGCCGCGGCGTGGGCGCTGGTGGCGGTGCCGTCACGCACACGGCCGACGATGCCTTGCAGGATCGCCGCGATGCGAAAGAAATTGTAAGCGGAATAGGTCGGCAGATAGGGCCGCGGATCGAGTCCGGTGCGCCTCACATAGGCATCGACATAGGCCTCGCGGCAGGGAATACCGAGCGCGGCCAGATCGCAGCCGACCAGCGAGCCGGTGCCGGCTTCCGCCGGCGGCATGTCCCACTGCATCAGGTGATAGGCGAAATCCGCCAGCGGATCGCCCAGCGTCGACAGCTCCCAATCGAGCACGGCCAATATCCGCGGCGCGTCGGACGCGAGGATCATGTTGTCGAGGCGATAGTCGCCGTGCACTAGGCGCGTCGGCTGCTCCGGCGGCAGATGCGCCGGCAGCCACGCCATCAGCCGTTCCATATCCTCGATCTTCTCCGTTTCCGAGGCGCGGTATTGCTTCGACCACCGCTCGATCTGCCGGGCCACGTAATTTTCGCCGCGCCCATAATCGGCCAAGCCGATTGCAGCTGGATCGTAGCTATGCAGACGCGCGATCGTCGCGTTCATGGCGTCGTAGACCTGCGCCCGCTCGGTCGGGTTCGACGACGGCATCTGCGCGTCCCAGATGACGCGGCCTTCGACGTGGGACATGACGAAGAACGCGGTGCCGATGATGCTTTCGTCGGCGCAATAAAGGACGGGCTCGGCGACCGGAAAACCCTGGGCGTGCAGCGCACCGATGACGCGGTATTCGCGATCGACCGCGTGCGCGGACGGCAAGAGCTTACCTGGAGGCTTGCGCCGGAGCACATAGCGCCGCGACGGCGTCTCGACGAGATAAGTCGGGTTCGACTGGCCGCCCTTGAATTGGTGGAGCGTGATCGGGCCGGCAAAGCCGTTGACGCGCTCGCGCATATACGCCTCGAGCCGGTTGACATCGAACCGCAGTCGTTCGGAGACTTCCTTGGTACCGGAGAAGGTGCTCTGACGGTCCGTGCCGCTCATGTTTCCTCCCGATGTTGCTTGTCTCCCCGATATCGCTAATCAAGCCGCAGCGCCAGCCTGCGAGGCTTCCTATGGCTCCCGTTCCACGGCCCGCCAGCCGATGTCGTGCCGGTAGAATCCCTCGGGCCAGCGGATGCGGGAGATAGCCTCGTAGGCGCGCGCGCGCGCCTCGCGCACGGTGCCCCCGAGCGCCGAAACGTTGAGCACGCGTCCGCCATTGGCGAGGATGCGTCCGCCCTCCGTTTTGGTGCCGGCATGGAAAATCTCCACGCCCGTGACGGTGGCGGCGTCGTCAAGGCCGTCGATGACCGAGCCTTTGGCGTAAGAGCCGGGATAGCCGCGGGCGGCCATGACCACGGTGAGGGCGGCCTCACGATACCAGCGCAGATCGAGCGAGTTGAGCACGCCGTCACGGCTTGCGAGCAATGCCGGAACGAGGTCCGACATCAGGCGCAGCATCAGCACCTGGCATTCCGGATCGCCGAAGCGCACGTTGTATTCGATGAGCTTCGGCCCTTCGGCGGTGATCATCAGGCCGGCATAGAGCACGCCCTTGAAGGGCGTGCCCCTCGCTTTCATAGCGGCCAAGGTCGGCAGCACGATTTCGCCCATGACGCGCGCGCTCATGGCCGCATCGACGATGGGTGCCGGCGAATAGGCCCCCATGCCGCCCGTGTTCGGCCCCGTATCGCCGTCGAAAGCGCGCTTATGATCTTGCGCCGACGCCAGCGGGATCGCGGTGTCGCCGTCGCAGAGCGCGAAAAACGAAGCCTCTTCGCCGTCGAGAAATTCCTCGACGACGACTTCGGCGCCGGCGTCGCCCAGGCCGCCGCCGAGCATCATGTCGATCGCGGCGTCGGCCTCGTCGTGGTTTTGCGCGACGATGACGCCCTTGCCGGCGGCCAGCCCGTCGGCCTTGATGACGATGGGTGCGCCGCGGGCGCGCACATAGGCCTTGGCCGGTTCCGCGGCGCGGAAACGCTCATAGGCTGCGGTCGGGATGCGATTAGACCGGCACAGATCCTTGGTGAAACCCTTGGAGCCTTCGAGTTGGGCCGCGGCTCGGCTCGGACCGAAGGCCTTGATTCCGGCAGCCTCCAGATCGTCGACGATGCCGGCGCAGAGCGGCCCTTCCGGCCCGACCACGACGAAATCGATGGCGTTGGCGCGGCAAAACCCGATCACCGCCGCATGGTCGGCGAGGTCGAGCGACACGCACTCCGCTTCGCGCGCGATGCCGGCGTTGCCCGGGGCGCAGACGAGCCGGTCCGTGAGCGGGCTTGCCGCCATCTTCCAGGCCAGCGCATGTTCGCGGCCGCCGGAGCCGAGGAGCAGAATGTTCATAGGCTAAAGCACATGGCGACACACATGGCCCGGCCCCTGTAGCACGGGTTTTTGAGGTTCGAAAACAAGAATTAACCGTTATAATACAAAGGGCTTGGCCTGCCGCTATTCGCGCCGCTATACTCTGCCGCACAATGGAGTGTTCCCTCATGCGGCGCAAGCGCGAACGAGACTATCTTTTTCAACGACCCGGCTCCCGGAACTGGCATATTCGGTTTCAGGGTGAGGAGCGCACCGAGCGTTCGCTCGGAACCGCCGACAAACGCCAAGCCGACATCATTGCCTTGCCGTTGATCGCTGCACACCGCGCCAAGGTCCTGGCGCGGCAACCGCGCTTCGTATCCGGTTGGTGGCATGAGTACGAGCCTGGGCGCGAGCACGCCTTGCCGGATGGCACCAAGATCATAGCGACCAACGACCAGCTTATCTACATCGGCCACAACGGTTCGATCATTCGCACCGAGCCGAACGGTGGGCCGCAGTACACGCACCCGACACGGTTGAAAGAACCGAGCTTCGAGCTTTTCGACAAGGAGCGCGCCACGCC
>JBAPYW010000054.1:0-3235 GCA_049284935.1 Xanthobacteraceae bacterium | reverse complement strand
CCTTTCCCGGCGCAATTTCGACCCGAACATGGGCCGTGGTCGTGCCTTTCTTGACTTCCAGGATTTTGCCCTTGAACTGATTGCGGGCGCTGATTTTCATTGTGCTCTCCTCTCTATCAAACGAGTGCGAGCGGTCAACAACACCCGGCTAGAAAGTGATCCGCGCGGTGGCGACCACATTGTTTTGAACCACCGGGGTAGGTGTCACTGCGAACTGATAGCCGACGCCGAAGATCAGGTTTACCGGCCGGGTCGGGCTGTCCATGGCTATCGGGAAGCGGCCGAATATGATGCCCGGCGTCAGCAATACTTGGCTGAGACCCTGATGCTCGCCATTCGGCCAGTACTCGTAGTTGACCTCGAGTTCCGGCCAAAAATACTGCATGAAATGATATTGGAAGGTGGTGTTCCAGAGCACCGGATCGCCGAAGTTCGTCATATTCACGCTGGCCGTGTTGCCGGGCGAAGAGAGCCCGCCCACCGGATATTGCTCGCTGATGGTCATCTGAATATCGAAATCGCCCCAGCCTTTGCCGAAAGCCAAGGTCGGCTGGAGGACATCGACATTGGTTGAGATTTTACCAGCCGTGCCGAGCGCCGTTGATTCCTGAAGGAAGGCGGTGACGATATAATCGCCGTTCTGCGCGTTTGCCGAAGCCAACCGATATTTGACCAGGAAAGCTGGCCAATCGCCGAAGCCTTCCGCACTCCCCTTAGGGCCGGAGGCGGTCACGTACGGCGGCGGCGCCACAATGACTTCCCAGTTATATGCGGGAATGAACTCTATCCTGGCGCCGCCGGGTCCGCCGTAATTGTCGAGGTGCTGACCGTTCGCTTGGCCGTTCGTCGCACTGCCGTTTTGCTGGTTGTAGTAGTCGAAGCGAAATTCTTGCTCGAGGCGCGGCGTGACCGTCACAAGGGGCGTCATCCAACTCGGTTGCGCCGCCTGGGTTGCCGAGACCATGGCGAGCCAGGATTGGATCGGATCGCTGGGCGGATAACTGCCAAACAGATATCCGGTACCAGGCAATCCGTTAGAAGGCGGAGCCTTGACCAGCATCGGCGGATTCGCGCCTTGAGCGTGCGCAACAGCCGGCGCCAGCGCCAATACCAGACCGGCCACGAGGCACCCTGACCCGTAAGCGATCATAGACTTCACGGCGCGCCCGCCCGCTTGGATTGGATTGAGATTGCCCCGACTGGTTTCTGCTTTTGTCACGTCACACCCCCTGTGCCGCCGTATGCAGCCTGAGTCGCTATATACAGACATGAACAACGGTAGCTTCGGGGGTCGTCATGTCCTTGTCAATATAACGGTCTGGGGGCGACGCTTCACCGTCGCCAAGTGTGACATTGCGGCAACAGGGGCCCAGTCAGCCCCACGGGCGGGGGATAAGGCCGAGTGGGGGACTTCACCCTCCGGGACCGCCTTCCGGCGCCAGCGCCGGCGTGTAGTTCGGCGGTACCTGGAAAAGCTCCGCCGGCTGCCGGCCGTATTTCACCGACAGTGCCTGCATCACGGTCTTGCCGTCGACGACCAGACGCAGCATCACGCCGTCCGCGGTCAAACATACGGTGTGCGTTTCCGCATCCTCCATCCACGACCAGTCGGTGCAGTGCAACCCGGCGACCAGGGAATCGCCGCCGCGCTTCAGCGCCTTACCCTTTTCCGGGTCCAGGGGCTGGCGCAGCGAACCCTCCAACTTGAGGTAGGTGCGGTTTTTCGGATTGAGAAGCGTTATCTCGTGCGCGTCCCGGTCGTAGAGCGTGGTGGATTTGTCTGGCCCCTCGGAGCGCACCAGACGGTCGCTCGCCGACCATCGCCGGCGCTCGACGATCGTCGGCTGATTCGGCCGCGTGCTCCGGTAGCTGATATCCACATCTCGCGTCGGCAGCAGAGGCGGCGTCGTCGGTTCTTCCGCGCCGAGTGGCGATCCGGCCAGCAGCAATGCAAAAGCGGCAGTCGAGACCACGCGGCGCAGACAGCATGGTTGTATCGCCTGGGACGGGAGAACCATCCGGTCACCCTCGCGTCCAACCGCGGCCGTCTGCCTCCGGCCAGTCATCTTCCGCTTGGACGCCCGTACCTCCTTCGACCCCCTGGCACTAGCGGCCGCTCTCTACATAATCATCCGCTCGGCGGTTTGGTTCAATCCGGCGCCTTCCCCGCAGGGCTGCGTCAGTGGCGCCGGTTACGCGGGCCCGCGTTTCGGATAAATTGCGCTGGCGGCGCCGAGACCTACCCGATTCCCGGCGGTCTTTTTGCGTCTGCAGGAGATTACTGCCGTGTGGGTCGTTAAAATCGCGCTCAGGCGGCCTTATACGTTTGTCGTATTCTCCTTTCTCATCGCCATCTTCGGCGCGCTGGCGGCGCTGCGGACTCCGACCGATATTTTTCCCAACATCAACATCCCGGTGGTCAGTGTCGTCTGGACCTATACCGGGCTGTTGCCGAACGACATGTCCGGCCGCGTCATCTACTTCTACGAACGCTACCTGACGGCGCAGGTTGCAGACATCGAGCACATCGAGTCGCAGTCGCTCAACAGCTACGGCGTCGTCAAGATCTTCTTCCAAAAGGGCGCCAACGTCCGCACCGCGCTCGCGCAGGTGACGGCGGCCTCGCAGACCGTCCTCAAGCTCTTGCCGCCCGGCATCACGCCACCCTATGTGCTGAGCTACAATGCGGCCACGGTGCCGATTCTGCAGCTTGCGCTTTCGGGCAAGAAGCTGCCGCAAATGCAGCTATTCGATCTCGGCCAGAACTTCATCCGGCCGCAGCTTGCAACCGTCGCCGGCGCGGCTGTGCCCTCCCCGTACGGCGGCAAAATTCTGCAGGTGCAAGTCGATCTCGACCAAGGGGCCATGCAGGCGCACAACGTGTCGGCCAACGATGTGCTCAATGCCATTACGGCGCAGAACCTGATTTTGCCTGCGGGCGACGCCAAGATTGGCAAGTTCGACTGGAACGTGGCACTCAATGCGAGCCCCGTGC
Source organism: Xanthobacteraceae bacterium (assembly GCA_049284935.1). Lineage (GTDB taxonomy): Bacteria > Pseudomonadota > Alphaproteobacteria > Rhizobiales > Xanthobacteraceae > BOG-931. The sequence goes on along the minus strand of JBAPYW010000054.1, from coordinate 240 downwards.
AGCTCGACAAGATCAACGACCTGCCGGTGCGGAAGGTCAACAACACGATCATCTATGTGCGCGACGTCGCCTACGTACACGAGGGCTCGCCGCCGCAGACCAACCTGGTGCGCGTCAACGGCTCGCGCGCGGTGCTGATGACGATCCTCAAGGCCGGTGCCGCCTCGACGCTTAATGTCATCGACGGCATCAAGTCGCTGTTGCCGCGGGTCGAAGAGAGCTTGCCGTCGAGCCTGAACC
>JBAPYW010000053.1:0-51944 GCA_049284935.1 Xanthobacteraceae bacterium | reverse complement strand
CCCGGCACCGCAGGCGCGCCGGCTTGCGGCGCCGGCGTAGCGGGCTGCGCCGCGCTCGGCTGCGTCGCGCCGGGCTGCACCTGCGTCTGCTCCTGCTGCTTGAGCCGCGCTTCTTCGCGCTGCTTTTGCACTTGCGGGTAGCCGATGAAATACTGCCAGCCGACCACTACCAGCAGCGACAGCACGATGGCGAGGATGGTGTTCTTGTGCTCGATCATGCAAAGCTCGTGCGGCGGCTATCCGGGTGGGTCTTGGGACGGTTTCGGGGACGGTTCTGGCGACTGCTTTCGATTGCGGAGCTTCGGCGGCCGGGACGGCGAACCCGCTTCATGTAGGGGGTCGCGGCGGGCGCCACCAGTTCCCCCGCGCTGGAGGGCTTGAATTCGACTGAGCGCCGCATCGAGTTCCCGCATCATCTCGCCAAAAGGAGCTGCTAGCGCCGCCCGGCGCCCGATCAGCACGTAGTCGTGGCCGGGGCATAACCCGCTTGTACCCGCTGCCACCGATAGTCTCACGATCTCCCGTAATCGGCGCCGCACGCGGTTGCGCTCCACGGCATCACCCACCTGCTTTGATACGGTAAGCCCGATCCGGATCGCCCCACCGTCGGCGCGGCGCCGGGCCTGCACCACGAACGCCCTGCCCGAAGCTCGCAGACCGGCTGCCGCGGCTCGAAAATCGCTCCGGCGTTTCAGCCGCTCAACTGGGAACGAGGGAGCCGGCGCCCCGATCACGCACTCAGCCGTTTGCGGCCGTGCGCTCGCCGCGCCGCGACGACCTTGCGGCCACCCTTGGTCGCCATGCGCGCGCGAAACCCATGCCGGCGCTTGCGCACCAATTTGCTCGGCTGGTAGGTTCGTTTCACGGGATTTGTCTCCGCTGCACGCCCGACCTTCGCCCACCTGTCGGTCCGATCGTGCCAATACCTCATGTCGGACGCGCACTTTCAATTCAGCGCGCGCCGCGCGATTGGCGCGGCTTATACGGGAGCCCTCATGGCTCGTCAATGCGACGGCCGGCCGAGCCAAGGTCCGCCAAGCGCCGCGCCCGCTTTTTCCAAGCGTCATTTGCCCCGCGAGAGAGATGTATGGAATATCCATGATGGGGTCGGCTGCGTTTGCGCCACGCCGGCGACGCCGGCATGGAGCCATGAAGACTTTACGCCAAAATTTACCTCGAGGCCTGTGAGTTCGGCCGGCTGATGGTGAACGAGCTCAGACCGGACATTTGCGTCATCGGCGCCGGCGCCGGAGGCCTTTCGGCCGCCACCGCGGCAGCCGTTTTCGGCGCGCGGGCGGTGCTCGTCGAAAAAGACCGGATGGGGGGCGAGCGCCTCAAAAAAAACGGCGGCCTGGCGCTGCACGCGCTGGCGGCGGCCGCCAAACGCGCGAACGCGTCGCGCAGCGGCGCGCGCTTCGGCATCAAAATAGCGCGCTTCGCCGTCGATTTTGCCGCGGTCCAGGCGCACGTGAACGACGTCATTGGCGCCCTCGCGCCGAACTCCACCCGCGAGCGTATCGCCGGCCTCGGCGTGCACGTCGTCGAGGGGGCCGCGCGCTTCACCGACGAGCAGACCGTGATGGTCGGCGACGTTGCAATCCGGGCGCGCCGGCTCGTCATCGCGACCGGCTCCTCGCCTGTCGCGCCGACGATTGCCGGCATCCAAGATACGCCACACCTGACCAGCGAAACTGTGTTCGACCTCGCCGAAATTCCGCGGCATCTCATCGTCGTCGGCGCCGGAGCGGCGGGGCTCGAACTGGCGCAGGCGTTCCGCCGCCTCGGCTCCGACGTCACCGTGCTCGACGCCGCGGCACCGCTGGCCAGCGATGACCCCGAATGCGCCGCCGTGGTGCTCGATGCCCTGGTGCGTGACGGCGTCAAGTTGCGCACCGGGATCGAGATCGCGAAAGTCGGGCGCGTCCTCGCCAAGATCAAGGTCGTGCTCGCGACGCCGGCCGGCGCGGAGACCATCGAGGGCTCGCATCTCCTCATTGCGGCGGGACGCCGGCCGAATATCGAGGACCTCGACCTCCACGCCGCCGGCATCAGCACCACGCCGCGCGGCATCATCGTTGACGGCTCGCTGCGCACCACCAACAAGCGCGTCTACGCGGTGGGCGACGTCACCGGCGGACCCGCGTCCGCGCACGCCGCCAATCACCACGCCGGTCTGGTGATCCGCCACGCGCTGTTTCGCGTACCGTTCAGGGTCGACTATCGTGCCGTGCCCTCGGTAACTTATACCGATCCCGAATTGGCCCAAGTCGGTCTTCTCGAGCAGGAGGCCCGGGTGCAGAGCGGTGTCATCCGCGTCTTGCGCTGGCCCTATCGCGAGAACGACCGCGCCCAGGTGGAGCATGCGACCGACGGCCACATCAAGGTCGTTACCAACCGCGCCGGCGAGATCCTCGGCGTGACGATGGTCGGCGCCGGTGCCGGCGAAAGCATCACCGCCTGGACGCTGGCTATCAGCCAAAAGTTGAATATCCGGTCCCTTGCCGGGCTTGTCGTCCCCCACCCGACCTATGCCGAGGTGGGTAAACGTGCCGCAATGACTTATTTCATTCATGGTTTGACGACGCCGCGGACGCGTCGCATCATGGGTTGGCTGCGTCGTCTTGGCTGGATTGGTTGACGCAGCGAGGCTCAACCGATGAGCGATGCATCCGCCGCGCGGCCGGAACCGGTCCGGGCGCCGCGCTTTGGGCTGTCAGGCAAACTCCTCGCCTTCACGATCCTGTTCGTGATGATCGCGGAAGTGCTGATCTATGTGCCCTCGATCGCCATTTTCCGGGTGAGCTGGCTCAACGATCGCCTGGCCAGCGCCTACACCGCGGCCCTTGTGCTCGACGCCGCGCCGAACGGCATGGTGCCCGACAGCCTGGCCAAGCAGATCCTCGACTCAATCGGCGCGCGCGCCGTCGCCATGAAGATGGGCATGCGGCGCCGCATGCTCGCGGTCGGTGACGCCCCGCCGCCGATCACCGACGACTTCGATATGCGCAACGTCTACAACTTCGATGCGATCGTCGATGCCTTCAAGACGATGCTCGACACCAGCAATAACGTGATGCGCGTCGTCGGCCCGGCCCCGATGGGCGGCGACTATATCGAAATCGTCATGGACGAGCAGCCGCTGCGCAAGGCGATGCTGCGCTATTCGGTCGACCTGCTGCTGATCTCGCTATTGATCTCGGGCATCACCGCGGCGCTGGTCTATCTGACGCTGCATTACATGTTCGTGCGACCGATGCGCCGGGTCACCGCCAACATGATGGCGTTCCGCGCCGACCCGGAGAACGCCGACCGCATCATCATGCCGTCGGGGCGCGCCGATGAGATCGGCATCGCCGAGCGCGAGCTCGCGACCATGCAGGCGGAGCTTGCCTCGACGCTGCACCAGAAGAATCGCCTCGCCGCGTTGGGGCTCGCCGTCTCTAAGATCAATCACGAACTGCGCAACCTGCTCGGCTCGGCGCAGCTCATCTCCGACCGGCTGTTGAGCCTGCCCGATCCCGGCGTGCAGCGCTTCGCGCCCAAGCTGGTGCGCGCGCTCGAGCGCGCCATCGCCTTCTGCCAATCGACGCTGTCGTACGGCCGTCTACAGGAACCTCCGCCAGAACGGCACCCGATCCTGCTCGAGCCGTTGGTCGAGGAGGTGCACGAGACACTCGGGCTCGGCCCCGATGCGCCGATTCGCTGGATCAGCGCGGTCGAGCGCGGGCTGATCGTGGAGGCCGACCACGACCAGCTGTTTCGCATCCTGCTCAATCTTGCCCGCAACGCCGTGCAGGCGCTGGAAAGTCGCGCGGCGCGCGATCCGAACCGCGACCAGATCCGCATCACCGGCCGCCGCGAAGGCGCGGTGGTGGTGATCGAAGTGTCCGACACCGGCCCGGGTTTCTCCGAACGCGCGCAGACGCATCTGTTCGAGGCGTTCCAGAGCTCGACCCGCACCGGCGGTACCGGCCTCGGGCTTGCCATCGCCGCCGAGCTGGTGCGCGCCCATGGCGGCGACATCCGCCTGGTCGAAGGCACCATCGGGGCGACGCTGCGCGTCACCATTCCCGACCGTGCGGTGGAATTCAGCGCCCGCCGCGGCGCCCGGGCGCATGGGTAAAGCGTCAAGGAGCCGCATCAGCACAGCGAATGCGGCAACGATCGAGAAGCTTAAAACGGGATGCCGCGAATGACTGAAGATGCAGCTGCTCGAATCAGTCGCTTAAATCCGCTCGAACTTGGCACCTCGCCCGGTTATTCTCAGATTGTCGACGTTCGCGCCGATCGGATCGTCTTCATCGCCGGTCAAACCGCGCTTAACCAACAAGGCGAACTGGTCGGCAAGGATGATTTTGCTGCGCAGGCAGCGCAAGTATTCCGAAACCTGAACATCGCTCTCCAGTCTGTCAGCTGCACCGCCAGCAATTTAGTCAAGCTGACCGTGTTCCTCACGGATATGGATAACCTGCTTCTCTATCGAGAGGCGCGGAATCGATTCTTCGCAACGACTACGCCGCCCGCCGCCCCGGCAGTGACGTTGATTGAGGTGTCGCGACTATACGGTGCGGACTTTCTGATCGAGATTGAGGCCATCGCGGCGATCTGAGATGCAGCAAACGACACACCGATGAAAGTTGGAAACGCTTTGTCTACTGTCAGAATTCGGACAACAGCCGATGTCATTTTGTGAGAGCCAGGGAAGAGCGTGGTGCGCCTCATTTTGAAATTAAAGTTTTCAGCACTTTTTGCCAAAGAGTTGTAACCAAGTCACAGTGAAGAATTGAAAGAATTCAGTCAGTCCGCTCAACGGGCCACGGCAGGATTGCCCCTCGTGACTATCCGAACGGTGTGCTGCGGCCTTCACCGGCTGGTGACACCGCCGCTGCCGGAACCGGATGTCTGATCCTCTTTATTAGCTGTCCCAGAGCAAAAAAAGCTTGTATTGAGCGTGTTTTAAGCTCGTCGACCGTACCGACGGCGCGCATTACCGAGGCCGTCGATGTATCTTTGCCGTTCGGACTGAACAAGGTTGATGATTGATGAAACGTGGAACTTTTTCAGATAACTGAATTTTCAGGTCTCATGGATAGACTTGTACATAAAAATACTGTGGTTATTGCTACAGGGAGCAACACCCATGCGCGTCAATCAACTTTCCTGGAGCGCAACCGCGGGCTGGACCGCTGTTCCCGCCGACCGACGCAACGCCGATCTTGTCTTTTTGTTCGGCGGACGCTCAGGGCTGGCGTGCGGCACGCGCTATCACGAACTGCGGGCGATGTTCCCGGACGCACACATTTTAGGCTGCAGCACCGGCGGTCAGATTCGCAATGACGACGTCACCGACGACGAGATCGCGGCCGCCGCCATCGGCTTCGACGTGACCAGCCTCCGTGTCGCCTGCCAGACGGCGTCGTCGCCGGAGAGTTCGCGCCCGTGCGGGGACGCGATTGGCCGGGCTTTGGCGGCGCCTGATCTTGTCGGAATTTTTGTTCTCTCCGATGGATTAAATGTCAACGGCAGCGAGCTTGTTGCGGGAATTACCGGCGCAGTTGGCGATCGGGTCTCGGTCACTGGCGGCTTAGCCGGCGATGGCGCCGAGTTTCGCGAAACGCTGGTGGGTGCCGACTTCGCTCCGCGCAAGCAGATGGTCGCGGCAGTCGGCTTCTATGGTTCGGCGGTGCGCATCGGCCACGGCAGCGCCGGCGGCTGGGACGAGTTCGGACCACGCCGGCAAATTACCCGATCACGCGGCAATGTCTTGTTCGAGCTCGACGACAGCCCGGCGCTCGATCTCTATGAGCGCTACCTCGGCGACGACGCCAAGGGTCTTCCCGGCAGCGCTCTGTTGTTTCCGCTGCGCATTTTCAATTGCCAGCGGCCCGACCACGACATCGTCCGCACGGTCCTTGCAGTCGACCACGAGGCGCGCTCCATGACGTTCGCCGGCGACGTTCCCGAGGGCTGGACGGCGCAACTGATGCGCGGGAATTTCGATCGATTGGCCGCCGGTGCCGCCAAGGCGGCGCGGCAGGCCACCGACGGGATCGGGCAGGACCAGACCGGCGACCGGCTCGCGATTCTGGTGAGCTGCATCGGACGCCGCCTGCTGATGGGTCAGCACACCCTGGAGGAATTGGAGGCAGCGGGTGCCGAGATCGGCTCCCAGGTTCCGCGGCTCGGCTTTTACTCTTACGGGGAAATTTCGCCGCATCGCGCGTCCGGCGTTTGCGAGCTGCACAATCAGACCATGACCGTCACCACCATTGCCGAAGCCGTGGGATAACGCTCGTGCATAAGCTCCTGGCGAGACAGCTCGGCAAGGCAAGGGCCTCGGGCGAGGTCGATCTTTCGACGCTGCTTGAGCTCGTCTCCGCCGCCTACGAGCAGTCGGACAACGATCGCCGCCGCACCGATCGCTCTATCTCCTTGATGATCGGCGAGCTCGACCAGCTCAATCGCGGGCTCGAACGGCTGGTCGAGGAGCGCACCGCTGCCTTGCGCGAGGGCAAGGCGGAATTGCGGGCTCAGAATCTGCGTTTCGATGCGGCGCTGAGCAACATGTCACAAGCGCTTTTGATGTTCGACTCCGCGGCGCGGCTGGTGATCTGCAATCAACGCTACATCGAGATGTACGGACTTTCGCCCGAGCTGGTACAGCCCGGGCGCACGGTTCGCGAATTGCTCGAGGCCCGAGCGAAAAGCGGAACATTTTCGGACGATCCCGACCGGTACATTGAACGCCTGCATACGGCGATCGCACAAGGCAAGCGCCTGAGTTTTCTTTCCGAGCTGCCGGATGGCCGCACGATCGCCATATCGATCCAGCCCACGGCCGACAGCGGGTGGGTGGCGACGCACGAAGACATCACCGAGCGTCGGCAGGCGGAACAACAGATCGCGTATATGGCGCGTCACGATTCGCTTACCGACCTGCCCAATCGCATGCAGTTTCGCGAGCAGTTGGCGCGCGCGCTTGCCGGCGTGAGTAGGGGCGAGCGCCTCGCCGTGCTGTGTCTCGATCTGGACAGCTTCAAAAGTGTCAATGACACGCTCGGGCATCAGGTCGGCGACGAGCTGCTGAAGGCCGTTGCCAACCGGCTGCGCGCATGCGTTCGCGAATCCGATACGGCGGCGCGCGTGGGTGGCGACGAGTTTGCGATCGTTCAGACCGGCATTGACACGGCGACCGATACTGCAACGCTGGCGCGGCGGATCTGCGAGATCCTGCGGGCACCCTACGATTTGCTGGGTCAGACGGTGACGGTGGACGCCTGTATCGGCATTGCGATAGCGCCGAACGACGGCACCGAGCCGACTGAGCTGTTGAAGAACGCAGACATGGCCTTGTACGGGGCCAAGGCCCATGGCCGCGGCACCTACCGCTTCTTCGAACCGGAAATGGATGCCCGCATGAAGGCGCGGCGGACGCTGGAGCTGGCGTTGCGCGCCGCACTGGCCAATGGCGAGTTCGAGCTTTACTACCAACCTCTCGTCGACCTGGAAACAGATGCAGTGACGTCGTGCGAAGCGCTGCTGCGCTGGCAGCATCCCCAGCGCGGAATGGTCGGGCCCGCCGAATTCATCCCGGTTGCGGAAGAGATCGGCCTGATCGTTCCACTCGGAGAGTGGGTGCTCAAGCGGGCGTGCGCCGATGCCGCGCTGTGGCGAGATGACGTCAAGGTCGCGGTGAACTTGTCGCCGATCCAAGTGATGAACAAAAATCTGGTGGCGGTCGTCGTCGGCGCGCTGGCGTCATCCGGCCTGCCGGCGCACCGGCTGGAGATCGAAATCACCGAATCCGTGCTGCTGCAAAACACCGAATTGACGCTCGCCACGTTGCATCGCTTGCGTGAGCTCGGCGTGAAAATATCCATGGACGATTTCGGCACCGGATACTCCTCGCTCAGCTATTTGCGCAGTTTTCCCTTCGACAAGATCAAGATCGACCGCTGTTTCATCAGCGGTCTCGGCGACGGAGAGGATGCGCGCGCGATCGTGCGGGCGATCGCCGGCCTGGCGAAAAACCTCGGCATTATGACCACCGCCGAAGGCGTCGAGACGGAACAGCAATTGGAACAGGTCAGGTTCCTCGGCTGCACCGAGATGCAGGGTTATCTGTTCAGCCCGCCGCGCCGCGTGGAGGACCTCACGCGATTGCTGCGGCCGCGGGCCGTCAAGAGAGCGCTGATAGCGTGAAGTAGCGCCCGCCGATCGGCCGGCGATTTTCCTCAAGACTGATCCGGAGGACTCCACGCCGGCGCGGTGAGACGGCGCTTGCCGTCGGGTGTGCGCCTTTCAGCGCCTGACGACGGCAGCTTGTCCCACAGCTGGCAAGTAACCGGTTTGTGCTTCTGGTCGAGCCCCTCGCAATAATTGGTGTATTCGCATACTCGCACCGCGTCGCCAAAGCCGAGCAGGGTTTTGCGAAACCAGTCCGGATCGGCGAGCGACTGGCGCGCCGCCCCGACGATATCGCACACCCCGCGCGCCAAATAGTCCTCAGCCATTTCGAAATTGTGGATACCGCCCGCGCACACCACCGGCACGAAACTGCCGGCGTCGCGGATCGCTTTGCGGATCACTGCGGTCGGCTCGGCGTTGCGGCCAAACGGCCCGCGCTCGTCGGAAATGAACTGCGGCATGCACTCGTAGCCGCTGCGGCCGGTGTAAGGATAGGCCGCAGTGCCGACGGCGGGTTGCTTGGCGTCATCGAACTTGCCGCCGCGCGACACTGAGAGAAAATCCAAGCCGGCGCGTGCAAACGCGACGCCGAAATACGCAGCATCGTCGACGTCGCTGCCGCCTTCGATACATTCGTCGGCGAGGAACCGGCAGCCGACTGCAAAAGCTTTGCCGACGCGGCGACGAACCTCGGCAAAGACTTCGAGGGGAAGCCGAATCCGGCCTTCGCGCGACCCGCCGTAGCCGTCCGCGCGGGTGTTGGTCCGCGATAGGAACGACGCCATGGTATAGGCGTGCGCATAGTGCAGCTCGACGCCGTCGAAGCCCGCCTGCTCGGCGCGCGAGGCCGCTTCTGCGAACAGCCCCGGCAGCAGCTGCGGCAGGTTGCGGATATGCGCATGCTGCACGTCGGTGACACGCTCACGATAGCCGAACTGCAGCGCTTCGAGTTCGGGCGGAGTGAGCACACCGGCGAGTTCATGTTCGCTCATGGTGCGCATGCGAGCGCGAACCTCGGCATCTGATAGGCGCGGCTTGCCTAGCGCCGCACGATGCTCCTCTGTGACGACGAGGAAGCGGTCAAAGAACTTGCCGGGATCGGGACGACGGCGGATGGCGAGGAAATCGATCAGCTGAATGAAGAGACGCGTGCGGCCAAGGCTGGCGCGGCGGACTGTCTCGACCAGGCGCGCGAGCCCGGGCAGGAAGCGATCGTGCCCGATGCGCAGCAGCGGTCCGCTCGGCACGTCGCGGATGCCGGTGGCCTCCACCACGATCGCGCCCGGCATCCCGCGCGCGAAGCGCTCGTACCATTCGATGACGTCCCCGGTGACGTAGCCTTCTTCGGTCGCCCGCCACGGCACCATGGCAGGAACCCAGGTTCGTTGCGCCAGCGCAATCGGGCCGATGTCGATCGGGGAGAACAAACGCGACGCGCGGGCTTCCGCCGCGGACGGCACGTGGCCACTCGAGGCCTTAAACCGAATCCGTTGCGGTGGTCGCCACACGGTTCCACTCCGCGGCGTTCGCGATGCCCGAACGTTGGGTTATACCATATCGTGTAGCGCCGCTTTTACTGCCAACCCTTACAACACGGAGAGCTTACATGGCCTTGCCAGACTCATTGACCGAACGCGCGCAGCTCGGTGCCGAGGTGCGCCGCGAAGTGCTCGGAGCGGCGTACGTGGATTCCGGCAAACAACGGGCAAACGCGTTTACGCAGCATTTCATCGAGTTCACGCAGACGCAGTGCTGGGGCAATGTGTGGTTGCGCGAGGGTCTTTCCCGCAAAACCCGCAGCATGCTCAACGTTGCCATGCTGGCGGCGATGGCACGCTGGCATGAGTTCGAGGTGCACATTCGCGGTGCGCTGAACAACGGCGTGACCCCGGAGGAGATTGCAGAAATTCTCCTGCAAGCCGGCGTCTACGCCGGCATTCCGATCGCGGCGGAAGGCTTCCGGCGCGCCAACGCCGTCATCGACGAGGTCGCGGCCGAGAAAAAGAGCTGAGGCTGACAAGCCGTGCCGCGCGTGCAGATAGATGACGGGGCTGCGACCCGGACAACCGCCGACGCTTGCCAATGGCGGGTGAACGCTATAGCTATGACGCGCGTCGCAGGCGGCATCGGCAGCCGGTGATTTTCCCGCACGACGTGCACCGCGCCCGTAGCTCAGCTGGATAGAGCACCAGACTACGAATCTGGGGGTCGGGAGTTCGAATCTCTCCGGGCGCGCCAGAATACAAGACATACCGTGCGAATCGCACGGCATTGACACGGCAAACCCACCCTCTGCCGTTCGGCGAAAATCCGACTGTGAAACACAATCGGCCATTCTGTTTCAGCCGAGGTTTGCATGCGCGAGCAGCCTTACGATGGCCTAAGCCTCTTCGGGAAATCGCCGCCGCAATGATAACCTAAATCTCCTTCGACTAGGTCCGATGAATCGATTTCACGGCGCCAGCTTTCCTTTTCCCGCCCGTATCCGGCCAGACCAGCGCGTGCGGATGGCTTCCTCGCGATCCATGGTATCGAGCTGTTCGTCGACGCGTTTGATCGCGTCTTCCACTTCGGGCAGCAGCACCTTTTCAAGCGCCTTGGCGCGCCGTTCGGTTCTCCGATATTCGCGTGCGAGGCGCGCAAGATTGCCCGCGCGCAGACCCACGTCGGCGGAGGTCCAGAGCAGTTTTTCGAAGACCGCCCGGCAGGCCTTCGCTTCCGGCGACGGATCGACCGCTACGCGGCCAGCCTCCCCTGCACGGGGAGGTTGGCCCGAGGATAGCATGGCCAGGCCGAGGAACAGAGTTCGCACGTTGGCCGGCGTCGCTGGTGCTTCATGCGCCGGATACACCTGAAGCTGATCCAGACCGTGCCGCTCGACAGCGGCCGCGAGCGCGCTCGCTGCGTCCTTTGTTTCGGCAACTAGCTCTTCGAAGCGCTGTCGATAGTCGCGCAACTGCCGCAGCATTTCGACCGCCAGCAGCATGCGCTTCTCATCGAGAAACTCATAGCCCTGACGCATGAGTTTTCGCTCATTGGCAAGCTCAATGGCAGCGCCGGGCGTTGGAGTGACCTCACGCATGAGCGCCACCGTTTTCTTGCAACGCGGCCGGCTCGATGTACTCCACGATCTGCGCGTCCGAGAGGCGCGTTAGTTCGTTTTTCGGCAGACGGCGCAGGACTTCCCAGCCGCACTCCATGCTTTCCTCCAGCGTGCGGCGGCCGGATTGCGCAATGAGCGCAGTCTCGAACTGGTCGGCGAATTCGAGATATTTGAGGTCAAGCGGTGTGAGGCCGTCGCGACCAACTACGCTCGCCAGAACACGCACGCGCACGGCTTTGGCATAAGACGAGTAAAGTTGGTTCGCGAGGCCTGGATGATCGGGATGCGAATAGCCCTTGCCAATGCCCTGGTCCATCAGCCGTGAGAGACTAGGCAGTACATTGATCGGCGGGAACACGCCCTTGTGATCGAGAACGCGATCGAGCACCACTTGGCCTTCGGTGATGTAGCCGGTGAGATCCGGAATGGGATGGGTGATGTCCTCGGCCGGCATGGTGAGAATCGGCAGCTGGGTGACGGTGCCTTTAGCGCCGCGCAGGCAGCCGGCGCGTTCGTAGATTGCGGCGAGATCGGAATACATGTAGCCGGGATAGCCTTTGCGGCTCGGCACCTCGCCGTGGCTGGCGGACACCTCCCGCAAGGCCTCGCAGTAGTTGGTCATGTCGGTCATGATGACGAGCACGTGGCGGCCTTCCTCGGCGGCAAGATATTCGGCGGCGGTCAACGCAAAGCGCGGCGTCAGAAGCCGCTGCGTCGAGGATTCGCTGGCGAGGTTGAGGAACATCGCAGTGTGGGCGAGCGCGCCGGAATCCTGCATGGCGCGGCGGAACGTTTCGGCGATGTCATGTGAAATGCCAATGCCCACGAAGATGATGGCGAAAGCCGCTTCGCCCGCTCGTCGCAGCCGCGCGTTCTGCGCGATGTCGCTGGCAATGCGGTCATGCGGCATCCCGCCCCCCGAGAATAATGGCAGTTTCTGCCCGCGCACCAGGCTGTTCATCAGATCGATGGCCGTGATGCCGGTTTCGATGAAATCCTTCGGCAGCTCACGCGCGGTAGGGTTGATTGGGACGCCGTCGATGCGCAGACGCTTGCGCGCGGCGACCGCCGGCCCGTCGTCCAAAGGCTCGCCGACGCCGTTGAATACGCGGCCAAGGAGGCCGGGGCCAACCGCGAAATGCAGTGGTTCGGCGAGGAAACGGATGCGGATGTCGCGTAGACCGAGACCAATGGTCGATTCCAGCACTTCGATCACCATGGCGTCCTGATCGAGCGCGGCGACGCGGCCGAGCTTTGGCGGCTGGCTTTCGCTCAGGATCTCTACGGCCTCGTTCAAGCCCGCCTCGACATTGCGCCGCAGGAACAGCAATGGACCTTCGATGGCGGTGGCGGTGCCCTGCACGGACAATTCAGGCCGCATGGGGCGATGCCTTTCCGAGCCCAGCCATCGCCGCCTCGATGCTGGCGCCGAGTTCGCCGAAGTTTTGCAATTGATCCTCGCCGATCTCCTCGCCCATGCGCTGCAAGCGGCGCAGCACCGGCAACTCGGCAATCGCCTGCAACGCGACGCCGCGCGCAAGTGCTGCTTTCGCCAACGCGATAAAGCGCACGAGGAGCTTGAGCATCGCGATTTGGCGCTGCGGCGAACAGTAGCGATCGACTTCGGAAAAGGCAGATTGGCGCAGAAAGGCCTCGTTAAAGAGCTCGGCGCAGAGCAGCATCAACTGCTGCGCCGGCGGAAGCGCGTCCTTGCCGACGATGCGAGCCATGCGCTCGAGATCGGCCTGCACCTCCAACAGCGACAGCAGTTGCTCGCGCTGCGAACGCCATTCGGGATTGCCGCGCCCGGTCCACCAGGCGGCGAAGCGCGCGGCGTTCTCGGAATAGGACTGCAGCGGATGGATGGCGGGATAGAAGCGCGCCTGGGCGCGTTCGCGGTCCAGGCCCCAGAAGCAGCGCACAAAGCGTTTAGTATTGCTGGTCACCGGCTCGGAGAAATCGCCGGCCGGTGGACTGACCGCGCCGATAATGGTGAGCGAGCCGTCGGCGCCCCCAAGCGTCTTTACCTTCGCGGCGCGCTCGTAGAACTCGGCCAGGCGCGATCCAAGGTAGGCGGGGTAAGCGGCCTCACCGGGAATTTCGCCAAGTCGGCCTGACACCTCGCGTAAAGCCTCGGCCCAACGGCTCGTTGAGTCCGCCATCAGCGCGACGTGCAGACCCTGGTCACGGAAATATTCTCCGACGGTGACTGCCGTGTAGATGCTGGCTTCGCGTGCGGCGACAGGCATGTTCGACGTGTTGGCGATGATGACCGTGCGTTCCATCAGCCCGCGGCCGGTGCGCGGATCGGTCAGCTTGGGAAACTCGCGCAGCACTTCGGCCATCTCGTTGCCGCGCTCGCCGCAACCGACATAGACGATCACGTCGGCGTCGCACCATTTTGCCAAGGTCTCTTGCAGCACCGTCTTGCCGGTGCCGAAGCCGCCGGGGATCGCCGCTTGTCCGCCGCGCGCCACAGGAAACAGCGTGTCGAGGATGCGCTGGCCGGTGACCATCGGCTCGTCCGCGGGAAGACGTTGGTGCACTGGTCGCGCCTGCCGGATCGGCCATCGATGGAAGAAGCCGATCTCGTGGGGCGCGCCCGCCGCGTCACGAATCTTGCAAAGAATGGCGTCCCGATTATACATACCTTCAGTCGCCATGGTCTCAACCGTGCCGCCAATGTGCGGGGGCAGAAGGCATTTTTGCGGCACGCCGACGCCTGGCATGTCGCCAAATGGCCTGCCCGGCGCCAGTGCGTCGCCGACCTTCACCAGTGCACGAAAGGCGATAGGCGCCTCGTCTCGCGCCGCAGCGTCGAGCGGCCGCAACAAGCCGTCGAAGATGCGGCCGAGCAGCCGCGGACCCAGGCGTACCGACAACGGCGAGCCAGTGCCGTGCACGGCATCGCCGGGACGCAGGCCGGTAGTATCCTCATAGACTTGGCCGACGAGTTCGTCGCTCTTGAGGCGGATCACCTCCCCGGGACGGCGGTCGATGCCGACTTCGATGGCTTCGCCCACATGGAAGTCGTCGCTGGTGCGAGCATAGAGCACTGGGCCGCCGATCCAGCGGATAACCGCTTCACTCATCGCCGCTCTCCGAGAGTTGCAGCGGCGGGCGCATCATCGTTGTTCGATTTCGTCGAGTATCATCGCAGCGATGGTGCGGCCGTCGGCGAGCAGACCTTGCGGCGTGGCATCGAATACCGCTTGGTCGGCTTTGATCCGCAGCCCGGACTTGAGATCGCCATCGGCTTTGAAGTTGATCTCGACGCCGTCTCTTTCTCCGATTGTCGCCGTGAAGACGCGCTGCTCCGGCTCGCTCCAATCGGGCGGATGCTCGATCCGCCAGGCGCCTGGACGTAAACGCATGACGCACAGCCGCGCAACGGCATCCGTCCACTGCCTGCGATTCTGCGGGTCGCGCCACCGCGCATCCAGTTCCTCGCACAACAGCGGGAGCGCATCGCCGACGGCTTGCGCCGCTAGCCGCTGCGCGCGGGCGCGCTGTTCGGTTTCGAGCTGGGCGTTGGCGCGTGCGAGCCGGCGGGTGCCTTCGCGTCGCAGCTCTTGAATTGCCTCATGCACGCGGCGCCGTGCGGCGGCGCGTGCTTGCGCGATAAGCGCGCGCGCATCATGCTCTGCCGCTGCGGTCACGGCGCCGGTTTCATCCTTGAGCTGCCGCTCGACCTCGCTTGCCAGCGCCTCGGATTGCAGCGGTGGAATGAGATTTGCCGGATTCACGCTTCGATGCCCAGGACGCTTCTGAGCCTCCTTGTCAGATCGGGGACCGGTACGCGGAACAGCACGTCGGGAATGATCGCGAGCGTGGGCGCCTCGCCCAGCATCGCTGCTTCGAGCTGCGGTGCTGGAATAAGCCGTGCGAGCTCGGCCGTGATGATGACGAGTGAGCCGCGCGCTCTCGCGGCGGCAAACGCCGACTCGACTGCATCGGGGTTGGGCACAATTGTCTCAATGCCGGTGAGCCGAAAGCCTGCGACGCTCGACTCGTCGCCGATGAAGATGGCTACGCCCATGTCATCCCGCCCGGTTGAGGATCAGCACGGCAACGATGAGGCCGTAGATTGCGATGCCTTCGGCGAGGCCGACCAGGATCAACACGCGGCCGAGGAGCTCCGGCTTTTCCGCCAGGGCGCCGACTGCGGCGCTGCCGACCACCGCGACCGCATAGCCGGCGGCGAGCGAGGAAAGGCCGGCGGCGATTGCGGCGGCCATCATCGCCCAGGGCGCGACGGCGCCGTCGGCGGCGGTGTGGGTGGCGGTCTGGGCGGCGGCCGGCATCATCTGCAGCAGCATAAAGGTCACCCCGATCGCGACCGCGGCGGCCAGCGCGAGCATCAGCGCCGGGATCTTCAAGTTTGCTCTCATGACGCGCCCCTCAAAATTGCTCCTGCATGGTGATGCCCTTGCCGATGGTCGGTGGCGGCAGCGGCTTGAATTCGCGCCCACTGCCGGTGAGGAAGCGGATGAAGAATTCGAACAACAGCAGGCGCGTGGTCTGAATGCTCACTACGACGCCTTCCAGCACTATGACGAGAACGTTGCCGACCGCCAGCACAATCCAGTAACCGACGCGACCGCTTGCCTGCGCTATCTCGATAGTGGCGAGCGACAGTCCGGCGTGGGCAAGCGCAAAGGCGCCGATGCGGGCAAACGACACGGTGTTGACCAGGAGCCGCAGGCTTTGCTCGACAAACTCGGTGGCGGCTTCGATCATCGCAGACAGCCGGCCTTGTGGCGTCAGCACCGCGGCGCCGACAATGAACCAAGCCGCCCCGACGCCCGCGACTAGAAGCCCCTCCGTCCGCTGCAGTGAGATAAGGAGGCCCACATAGGTCGTGAACAAACCGGCGCGCTGTGCCCACCAGCGCCTCGCTTCGCCGCGCCAATGCATCTGGATGGCATCGAGCAGCAGCCCAAGCGTGATGATCGCGATGCCGACGATCACCGCCGCTAGCAAAACCGTGACCGGATCGTTCATCGGCCGGATCCACAACGCTGGAATGATGTCCTCGCGGCAGAACACGCTTCCGAACAGAACACCGAAGAGAATCGCCATGATGCCGCCAGGGACTAACATGCGCGTCAGCGGCACGCGCCGTCCCAGCACGATTCCAGCGAGACAAATGACAGCGCCCTGACCGACATCGCCGAACATGAAGCCGAAGATTGACGATGCGATGACCGCGAGGAGTTGGCTGGGGTCGCTCTCATTTCGCCCGGGCGTGCCGAGCATGCGTGCGAACACCTCGAAAGCGCGGGCCCAGCCCGGATTGTGGAGTACAAGCGGCGCGTTCATCCCCGCCGGCGCATCCAACAGGCGCAGAATGTAGCGCGCTCCGCTAGCATCGAGCGCGGGGCGCAGCGCGGTGCCGCTGACGTCGCTGGTCCAGCCGGTGACCCAGGCCAGGTGATCGCTGCCGCGCAACTCGTTGGCGTGCTCGTTGAGCCACTCGATCAGCGCAATGTCCGCGAGCGCTGCCGCGATCTTGAAGTGTTCGGAGAACGCCTGCAGTTGCGCGGTCAATGCCGCGCGCTGGTGGGCGAGTTCGGCGAGCTGACCGCTGATCGCCGTCACCGCCTGATCCGACGATGCCGGCAGCCAAGACGGCAGCGGCAGCGTGTGCCCTTTCAAGCCCTGAAGCTGTGTTTCAACATCGCCAATGTCGGAAGCTTTGCCAACCGCGAGTACGTAGCTTGCACCGGGTGTTTGCCAGGGCTTAACCAGCAGCAGCGCCGGCAGCTCTCGCAGCAGCCCCCCGGCCGGCAGAGCAAACAGACGCACCTGCAATTTCGGGCCGGCAAGGCTAAGCGAATGAATATCTGGGAAGTTGTCGCCCGCGCTCTGCAAAGCTGCGCGCAACTGCCCGAGATCGACCGCATTCTGCGACAGTCTTTCGAGGGTTGTGATAATCGGATCGACCTGCTCCCTCCATGCCGCCAGGCGGGCGCGCGCGGCTTTGAGCGTCTCGCTCAATTGCTGCGGGAAGCGCCCGGCGGCGGGCACGGGAGGCGGCCAATAATGCTGATAGCGGCGAGCTAGTTCGCGGTGACTCTTGAGCGCTTCGTCAAGGCCGGGAAGCAGCAGCCGATCGGTCGTGCGACTACGGGCCTCCAGTTCGACAGTGCCGGTGCGCGACAGACACTCCATCACCCGCGCCAACTCATTGTGCACGGTTACCAGCTCGAACCATTTGGCGGGTACAGGGCGAAGGCTCATGCGGCTTCCGTTGCGTAGCTAGGTTCGAAGAGCCGCCGCCGAATGAGATCGCCGCGCAACCGCTCCAGATCGAGCGCGACAAGAGCGAGATGGCAGAACATTGCGGCAGGCGAACCGCTGTGCCTCCGAAACAGGCGCGTGAGGCCCCGCGCCAGATCGCGGCGATAGGGAGCGCTCTTTTCTTGCGGAGCGGCGCGGTCGACTCGTTCGACGTGTGCATTAATCGTCGCCGCAAGATCGAGCAGCGCACTGTGATCAGTCATGCGGTGCTGCGGCCACAGCGAGCGCCAATGCGTATACCAGCTCGCCGCGGGACGCGCGCCTGAAACGACAATTGCGGTGAAGGGCGATTTTGTCGGGGCGGCCTTGCGCTTGCGTAAATCAGTTTCAGCGAGCCGGGCAAATATCGGGTCTTGCTCGATCCACACCGGCGCTTCGCCCCTGAGCAAGGCATCGATGATGGGCAGATCCGGAAAATACAACGCCCACATCACGGCTTGGCGCCATGTCGTCGGCACCCAGCCGGCCACCTCCGTCACATAGGCGCGCCATGCATCGCGCAATATGCGCTCAACAGCGTGGCTTGACGTGCGCGCATGCGCGCGCTCGGTGAAGCGGCGCAGCGCCGATGAGCGTGCGCGTTCAATGAACTGATCGATCGATCGCGCAGCCTCGATCGCGCGCCAATCGGCCTCCTGCAGCCGTTCGCCGTGGCGAGCTTGCAGCCGCGCCTGCACGTAACTCCATCGCGGGCTGTCACTCATGCTGCACCAGTCAACTTCGCGGCGACTCGGTGCGCGGTCTGAACAATCGTCACTCTGTCATAAGCATGATCAGCGCGCTCGGACGACAGGTTCGATTGCGCGAGCCTTTCGATGTTGCCCTGCACCTTTTGCAGATAGCTGTTGTGCAGTTGCGAAATGCGGGCATCGGCCTGCCTTGCGATCGCTGCCGCCTGCGCGCGCGCCCGCGCCAGCAGAAGCTGGGCCTGCTCCTGGCTGTGGTGCAATTGCTGCACGCCGTCGCGTTCGATCTTGAGAACCCGCGCGATGGCGGCGGTCACCGGATCGCCCTGCTCGTGGTCTTGTTGACCCGCCATGATCAAAGCTCCGTCGCAAGCAGGAGCAAATGGCAGCAATATTGCGCAAACGCATTTTTAGAATGGGCAACAAAGAAAGTTTGGCATTGACATAGATCAAGCCAACGGTGGGTCAACTCTCTTAGCTATTAGCTCGTTCAGGTCGGCGGCGGCGTTGGGCAAATGCCGGCGTGCGGCTGCGAGGCGGTCAATCATAAATGATTGGTCAGCATTCGCATTGTTGATTTTGAGCAGTGATCGCGACAATTCGAAGGAGAGGATGGGTCATGCGTGCTGGCAAACTTGTGCTGTCGGCGGCCGCGTTGATGGCGATCCTCATTGGTGCGCACACAGCAAGCGCCCAAGACGCCGCTAACCTCGACAATGCGACTTGTCTCGGCTGTCACGGCGCGCAGGGCTCGGCAGCACCGAGCGCCGACGGGCACGTGCGATCGCTCTACGTGTCGGCGGATCAGTTTACCGAGAGCGTGCACGGCAAAGTGCTGCGTTGCGTCGATTGTCATACGACAATAACCGAGCTGCCGCACAGGAACCTGCCGGCAACGCTCGCCGCGCGCGATCGGGAGCGGCTAGTTCTCAACAACAACTGCGGCAACTGTCACGTGAAGGCTCGGCAGAGCTATACGGAGACCTACCATGGTCAAGTCGCCGCCTTGGGCTATGCTGATACGGCGACATGCTTCAACTGCCACGGCAGCCACGCCATCCGACCAGCCACCGATCCGACTTCGAGCGTGTCTCCGGCCAATCTGCTGACGACCTGCCAGAAGTGCCATCAGGACGCGACCCCGGGTTTCGCAACGTTCGATGCTCACGCCACGACCGACGACTTTGCGCATTATCCCTATGTGTGGATTACCTCAAAGTTCGTGATCGCAGCAGTCGGCGGGGTGCTTTGGTTCTTCTGGTTTCATTCGGTCCTTTGGTTTTACCGCGAATTTCGCGACCACCAGCAGCGCAAGTTGCGGCCGCATGTGCGGACGGATGCGCTGCCGCGAGGAGAAGGTCCGTATTACCAACGTTGGAGCGCCTTGTGGCGATGGACTCACCTCGTATTTGCGGTCAGCATCATTGTGCTGGTCATGACCGGCTTGCCATTGCATTATCCGAACGCGGCCTGGGCGCCGCTGCTCGAACGGGCAATGGGCGGACCGGCGATCGCAGGGCTTGTGCACCGGGTCGCCGCCGTGATCATGGTCGCGGTTTTTGCCGGGCACATCGTGTACGCCGCCATCCACATCGCGCGTAACTGGAACACCTTCAAAGTGTTTGGACCCTATTCGCTGATGCCGAATTGGCAAGACGCCGCGGACTTCGTCGCTATGTTCAAATGGTTTTTTGGCAAGCGTCCGCGACCGATGTTCGACCACTGGAACTATCAGCAAAAGGTTGATTACTGGGCGCCATTTTGGGGCATCGCGATGCTTGCCGCGACGGGTGCCATGCTGTGGTTCAAGACGCTCACCGCCGCGTATCTGCCGGGATGGACGTTCAATGTTGCCGCGGTTGCTCATGGCGATGAAGCCTTGCTCGCTGCCGCCTACCTGTTCACGGTACACTATTTCGCGAATCACTGGCGACCGGACAAGTTTCCGCTCGACGTCGTCATCTTCACCGGCTCGATGCCGCTCGAAGAGTTCAAGCGCGAATACGGTGTCGAATATGCCCGTTTGGTGGAAACTGGAGAGCTCAAGCAGCATCTGGTGGATGCGCCATCGCGACCGCTGACGCTCGGCTCCAAAATCGTCGGCTTCAGTCTCGTGGCCGTCGGGCTGGCGTTGCTCATCATGATGGCGATAGGCCTTAGCGGAAACCTGATCGGTGGTTAAGCGATGTCCGCCGTCAAGCCAGCGCTGCTTCTCCGCATGCCTATCCGCAGGACCAATGAGCGGACGGCCGAGTGCGACTCCCTACCTAAGCTATATCGGTCCGCTTTCATGAAGCTGTCATCGTGGATCATAGCGGCAAGGCCGCGGACGCTTAGCCTGTCGACGACCCCTGTCGTCGTCGGTACGGCCCTCGCTTGGGCGGTTGAAAGACAGATCCGCTGGCCCGCAGTCTTGGCGGCCCTCATCGGCAGTATGTTAATCCAGGTCGGCACCAACCTGCACAATGACGCAGCCGATTCCAAACGCGGCGGCGATGGGCCGGATCGTGTCGGACCGCCGAGGGCGACGGCATCCGGTCTCCTGGACGGAACGGCCGTCAATCGAGCCGCATGCGGATGTTTTGCGGTGGCAGCGCTTATGGGTAGCTACCTGGTTTGGGTCGGCGGCTGGCCGATTTTCCTGCTCGGCGTCCTATCCATCCTGTCGGGCTGGGCCTATACCGGCGGTCCGGTCCCAATCGCCTACACGCCGCTGGGGGAATTATTCGTGGTGGCGTTTTTTGGCGTAGGGGCCGTATGCGGTACGTATTGGCTATGCACCGGGAAGCTAGCGCTAGTCTCAATCGACGCTGGTCTCGCCGTGGGTCTCCTGACTGGAGCGGTATTGTTGGTCAACAATCATCGCGACGCGGAGGCCGATACGCGTGTGGGACGACGGACTTTGGCCATTCTGGCAGGCCCACGTGTGACGAATTGGCTATACACCGCCCTGATGGTGGTCCCGTTCGGGCTGCTTCTTCCGATCGGACTGGCGCTCCCTCGCAGCCATGTGTGGCTAGCTCTCATACCATTGCCCCTGGTCGGCATGTTGATCGGCCGCTTCATCCGTGAACCACGCGGCCGTGGTTTCAATCGGATTCTCTTACAAACTGTGAGGATTCAATTCCTGTTCAGCCTGCTGCTTAGTGTCGGATTGGTCCTGTGATGTAGATCAATGCAATTCCATAAGCGTTATCTATGGCTGCTTGCGGCGGCTTTTGAGCGGAGTACATTGGATCCATGACAATGCGCAAAGGCATTTACGTCGTTGCTACCGATCGCTGGTACATTGAGCGGACGGTTTGGCTGATCGCCGGGATGGTCCTGCTGACTAGCACGCTGCTGGCGGTGCTGGTGAATCCACTGTGGATTTTCGGGGTCATCGCTACCGGACTTGTCTCCATCAACGTCGCGCTGACCGGTTTCTGCCCCGTGGGCAACGTACTCCGCCTGCTCGGTTTCAAAGCAAGGCTAGGAACGCGCACGCCGACACGCTGGAACCTTTATTTCATGCAGACCGACAGCTGGTATCTCGAGCGGCGCATCTATGTCACGGTCGGGGTCAACATTACCCTTGGGTCCATCTTGTTCCTGGCGCACAGCCAGTGGTGGGGCCTGTTCATCGCCTTCGTCGGCGCCGCGATGGTATGGTTTGCAGCGAGCGGCCTCTGCATCCTGGCTAATTTATTGTACTGGATCGGTGCCGAACCGCGGCTGAATCCGAGCGCGGTGGCTTCAGGCCATGTCGGCGATCACGCCAAACACGCTTGAAACGCTTCGCGTTCATTGCACACCGGTCTGCCGCACATCGGAACTAGTGTCCGATCGAAGTCACGAATGTCCGCCGTAAAGCCGATGCGCCTGACGTTCGTAGGCCGAGATCGTCGCAATAGCGCGGCCAGCGAACGTTTTTTGCATCAGGATTTGCAGCACACGCGGTCGGAACTTGAAATCAACGTAATATTCCACATTCGTGCCGCCGTGGGTCGCCGGCTCGAAGGTCCACCGCTGCTCAAAACGATCGAACAGAGGATCGTCGCTGCTGATATCGATCCGATGCGGTCGATGGAGCACCGCCGCCGTTGAGAATTGCTTTCGCAGTGGTCCGGCTCCGATCATCATATCCACAAGCATCATGCTATCCGTGCGGTGGCGTACGCGCGCCTCGATCACCCAGGGCAAGAATTCCGGATACCGTTCGACGTCCACGACGAGATCGAACAATTGCTGCGGGGTGTATGCCAGAAGTTCTCGTTCGGTGCGGGCTGCCATGAGGAATCGAAGGTTTGAAAGAGCAACGCTATGCCAATGTTGCAGTTATTTGTTGAACGATGTTGCGAACGGTAGCCTGTGGTAACTACGAGCCTTTGAGCGACGTGATGTAGGCCACCAGCTCCCAGATTTGACGATCATTCAGCATTCGCCACGACGGCATCGCAGTCCCGGGTACCCCCTTTCGAATGGCGAGATATGTCCGGCCCGCGCTTGTCTCTTCGGACCACGGTGGCAGCGTCAGATTTGCAGGTGGCGGGTCTATTCCTTCTCGCCGCTGTCCGCGGCCGTCACCGCCGACACCGTGGCAGATGGCACAGTAGGTCGCAAAGATGAGTGCCCCGGCTTGTTGGGCCTCGCGCGATGTCAACAGCCCGGCGGGCGGATTTGGCGTCCCACCGTCACATCCCGAAATGGCGAGTGAGATCGTGAATAGGGCGATGCCGGCCAGCCGTCTTCGACTCATGAACCATCTCGTGTCCAAGGCTTTGCACCTCGCGGACAATAGCGGAGACAAGCTCATCAAGCCCGCCGTCGACGGCACTCGATCGGGCCACCGCCAAATCGATGGTCTCCGGCACCAACCCTAGCAGCGTGACCTCGGTCGGGTAACTGTCGATCAGACGCGCCGCGTCGAGAAGGTCTGCGAGTCCCACCTGGTGAGAAGACAGCCGCTCGCGCACCGCATCGATGACATCCGAACCATCGAGCCGAACCAATGTTCCCGGCGGCCCGTCGGTGCGCACCGCGTCTACCAGGATCACGTGGTTTGAATCCGTCAGCAAGCCCAAAAGTGAAAGACCGAGCGTACCCCCGTCCGCCAGCCTGACTCCCGGCGGGACACAGTAGTCGCGTTCGACGCGAGCGACCGCGGCGGCGCCTACTCCGTCGTCGCCGAGCAGGACATTGCCCAGCCCGAGAACGAGTACGTCAATCGTCTTGTCGGCGAGCTTTGCCGTGGACCCGTCGTTCACGAGGTGCCTGCTCTTCGCCTGGGCACGAACTTGTAGCCGGAAAAGATCGAGTCGAATGTCCCGATGTGCTCGACGATCGACGACAGGAATACGAAATAAATGTGCATTATCACGAAAATCAGCACGACCCACATGCCAATGTGGTGGATCAGCCGCGCCATCTGCAAACCATCGAACAGTGGCACCAAGAAATCAAAGACTTGGAACGGCGAGCCGGCCGAAGCGATGGCCGTGTAGAGAGCAAGGCCAGTTGCGATCATGATCAGATATACCGCAAAGACCATGGCGTAGCTTCCGGCCGCGAGTGCGTTATGGCCCGGATAGTCGTCGGGATCGTGCCGGATGAATGAATAGTACAAGAACGTTCTCCAGAGGTTCTGCAGACGCTGGAGTGACATCGGGATGAACTGCGACAGCCGCGCGTAGCTGTTGCCGACAAATAGCCAATAGATGCGGACGAGCACCGCCATCGCGAATATGATCGCCGTATACAAATGCACGGCACGAACGGTCCCCATCACGAAATGGCCAGTGGCCGCGCCCGAAACGCTGATGAAGGGATTGCCGATGTAATAGCCGGTTGCCGCCAATATGACGATCGCAAAAAATATTACCCAATGCGTGAGCCGCACAGGCAATTCCCAGACGTAGAGGCGTTCAAGGTTGAGCTCTTTCTTGGGTGCTTCCGCCATGGCGCTCACACCACTCTGACGCGGGCCAACTCTCGTTTAGTCCCGTCGACGACGTGAACCGCGCAAGCCATGCACGGATCAAAGGAATGCAGCGTGCGCAGAATTTCCAGCGGTTGCTCGGGTTTGGCGACGGGGGTGCCGACAAGAGCCAATTCATAGGGGCCGGGCTGGCCCTTCGCGTCGCGCGGACTGGCATTCCACGTGCTCGGCACGACGCACTGATAGTTGACGATCGAATCGTTACTGATATGCACCCAGTGCCCGAGCGAACCCCGCGGCGCCTCATGGAAGCCGGCGCCAAAGCAATCGCGCGGCCAACTGCCGGGGTCCCACTTCGAATTGTCCTGGATGCGGTAATCGCGGCGCGCCATGTTATCGGCCAGGCCGCGTACCCACATGTCCATTGACTCGACGAGGACCTGCGCCTCGATGGCGCGCGCGGCGATCCGGCCCAGAGTGGAGAACAGCGCCTCAGGTCCAACCCGGAGCGTGGACAAAACTTTATCGACTAGCTCCTTGACTCGGGCGGGGCGCCCGGAGGCGTAAGCAATGAGCATACGCGCCAGCGGCCCAACCTCCATCGCCGCGCCGTCGTAGCGCGGCGATTTCAGCCAACTGTATTTCTGGGCGACTTCGAGCCTCTGATAGGGCGGCTTTGGTCCGGTGTAGTGAGGCTTGGTCTCGCCGTCGAATGGATTGAGCCCCTTGTCGTCGCCGACCGAATAATCGTACCAGGAATGGGCGACATACTCGGAAACCCTGCTCTGATCGACCGTTGCTATCTTTGTCAAATCGCGCCCGTAAATGATTCCCGGTGACAGGAACAACTGGGGTTTCTCGTTGTCGTCCTCCGGATACTCGCCGTAGCACATATAGTTGCCGATGCCGGCGCCGATGGAGGCCCAGTCCTTGTAGTAGGAAGCTATCGCCAGGACGTCCGGCAGATAGACACGCCTAACGAACGCCAGGCCATCGGCCACCAGCTTGTCCAGGGCCGCGATCGTTTCCATGTTGAGTGAGTTTTGCGAATCGGGATCGACCGGCGTCGCCATGCCGCCGACGAGGAAGCTCTGCAGATGCGGATTCTTGCCGCCGAGGATAGCATGGATCCTGATGAAACGCCGCTGCCAATCGAGCGCTTCGAGGTAGTGCGCCACCGCAAGCAGATTGGCTTCGGGCGGCAGCCGATAGGCGGGATGGCCCCAGTACCCATTCGCGAACGGCCCCAGCTGGCCGCGCTGGACGAAAGCCTTGATGCGGTCGCGAACGCCGGAAAAATACGTGGTGCTGGACAGCGGCCAATCCGAGATCGATTGAGCAAGCGACGAGGTTTTCGCCGGATCGGCGTCGAGCGCGCTGACGATATCAACCCAGTCCAGCGCGTGCAGATGATAGAAATGGACGACGTGGTCCTGAACGTTTTGGGCCGCCATGATGAGATTGCGTAACAACCTGGCATTGGGCGGCGGCACCGCACCGATGGCCTTTTCCACGGCGCGTATCGATGCGATCGCGTGAACCGTGGTGCACACGCCGCAGATCCGCTGAGCGAATGCCCACGCGTCGCGCGGATCGCGACCGCGCAAAATCAGCTCAATGCCGCGAAACATCGTCGACGAGGACCACGCCTCTCGCACCGCGCCGCCATCGACTTCGGCCTCGACGCGAAGATGACCCTCGATCCGAGTCACAGGGTCGACGACGATGCGGGTCATGACTTGGGCTCCGCTTTGTCGAGAATTGCCGGAGCCTTGCCGATGTCATGGCGCAGGACTTCGGCGACCCCGTGCACGACCACCGCTGCTGCTGTGAGACCGGCGAGACCGAGCCCGACGGGATCGACCCAGTTGCCGACGTTGAAGCCGACGACGTTAGGTAGCCGCTGATAGAATGGCGTCATCGTGTCCCAGAAATTCGGCTCGGCGCAGCCGATGCAAGGATGACCGCATCCGATCGGCCAGTTGGTACCCTCGTTCCACCTCACCACTGGACAATTCTGTGACGTCGCGGGACCCTTACAGCCCAGTTTGTAGAGGCATTGGCCGTGGCGATGCGCTTCGTCGCCCCAGGCCTCGACGTACTGCCCGGCGTCGAAATGTGCGCGCCGCTCGCAATTATCGTGGATGGTCTTGCCGTAGGCGAAGAGTGGGCGCCGATACCGGTCGAGCGGCGGCCAGCGCTGCAAGGTCAAGTAATAGACGATGAGCGCCGTAATGTTCTCGGCGTTGGCGGGACACGCCGACATGTTGATGAGGTTTTTGAGGCCAGGCACCGCGTCGGCGACGGACAGCGCACCTGTGGGATTCGGACGCGCCGCCGGAATGCCGCCGAATGCCGCGCAGGTGCCGACCGCGACGGTGGCCGCGGCAGCGCCGCAGACATCGCGTGCGATTTGCAGGGCGGATTTCCCGCCGATCGTGCAATAGGCGCCGTCGGCGCCAGTTGGAATGGAGCCCTCCACTAGGGCGATGTATTTGCCCTTGTTGTCACGAACCGTCTGTTCCAGCGCACTTTCGGCTTGGCTGCCGGCTGCCGCCATTAAGGTCTCATGATAGTTGAGGGAAATCGTATCGAGAATGAGATCGGCGACCGTCGGATGGCTGGCGCGCAGGAATGATTCAGTATTGCCGGCGCAGTCTTGAAACTCCAGCCAGATCAGAATCGGCCTGGGCTCGCCTTCGATCGCCGCAGCAATGGCTTGGGCGGCCGAATCTGGCAATCCCAGAACCGCGGCCATCGCAGTGCAAAATCCCAAAAAATCACGACGGGAAATGCCGCGATCTTCGAGTTCCCGCGTGACGCTATGAGCGATCATTGCTCACCTCCGCTATTGAACCTCAAGGGGGTCGCCTTGACTTGAAGTTGCGGCGGCGGATTCACAAGCTTTCTTTGTTCTTTTTTTGAACGATAACATGTAAGACGCGCACAGTAAGCGCACCGATTTGTGATTAAAATATAGCGTGCTTTAGGTGGCGGCTTTGATGTAAATCAATTTGGTGCGGATCGGAGCAAGGTCATGTGCCTGGGAATTCCAATGGAAGTGCGGGCCGTAGACGGCTTCTTGGCCCGCTGTTGCGCCAAGGGCATCGAGCGCGAGGTGAGCCTGTTCTTGCTTCAAGACGATCCTGTGACGATCGGCGACTTCGTCTTGGTCCATGTCGGTTATGCGATCAAAAAAATGACGCCACATCAGGCTCGGTCCGCGTGGGAGTTGTTTGACGAGGTCCTCGCCGCCGAAGGAGCAGACAGCCGCGCATGATCTGCCAGGCGCTTGTCTCGCAAGATGAAGATACTGCAGGTCAACAGACATATCCGCTGGCCTGTGCCGGGCCGCGAGCGGAAGGTTCGCTGAAACAGCGATGCAACATCATCGAGGAAATTCGCCGCGGCATTTCCTATTGAGCATCTCCGGCGCGCGTCATCGCAACCAGCGACGCAACGCGGCGATGATTGTGCGCAAGGGTTCAGTCAGCCGCCACGAACGCGACGTTAGAATATGGGCCAGTTCGCGTTCCATATTTGCGCGCGCACGCGTGACGTTATCGAGCTCGGGTTGCAAGCGATCGCGATCAGCCGTCATGAGACTCAGGGCGGTATGCAGGTTATCGCACGTCGCTTTTAGAGACTTTATTTTGAATTGGAAGCTGTCGCGTGATTTCACGCTACGCAACTCCGCCATGGCGTCCTTCCGCGGCATGTGGCTGAGCTTGGGCGCGAGCTGACCGGGCAGTTCGTCGGAGAAATGGAGATACGTGGCAAGCACCTCTCCAAGACCGCAAGTCGAGAAGCGACGATCGAGTTCATTTCAATCGATCGCCCCTTCATGCCGAGCACGGATGCGTGCCAGATCGAGAAGATGGCGAAGCTGGATCTTATTCAGCGCGTATAGTCCGTGAAAAATCTCGCTTTGAAAGATCGTGTGCCGGATGTGCTCGATAGCTGCCGCGGTGCACCGATCGTGCAGGTCTTTCAGTTTCTCTTCGAGATTTTCTCCGTAACTCTACCACGTCACGCCATCGATCCCGGGCGCGGCAAGGCACTAACTCCGGTTCGCGTGACGACCTCGCTCAGATGCCAAGCCAAAACATCCAGCAGCTCGCAAATGTGAGCTTCCCAAGGGCAGCCTCTTTGATCTTGATCAAAGCGAGCCACCTAAAGAACGAGGACACTTTTTATACTGAGTTGATATGTGGGCTTCGGTCCGCAGGATAGCGGCGCCTTTCAGGATCAGATCCAAAGGGGGTGCCGACGTAAGGGGGAGGCAACCAATGAAGGCGCTGTTCTGGAATGGGAACGGCATTCAGACGAAACTGCTATGGGGCGCGATTGCGGCGCTTGGCGCAGTTTCACTCGGCATCGTGGCCTTGAGTCGCGGCGAGCCGGTCAATGCCGCCTGGCTCGTCATCGCGGCGGTGTGCATCTACTTCATCGCCTACCGCTATTATGCTCTGTTCATCGCCAACAAAGTGCTCGGCATCAATTCCGGCCGGCCGACGCCGGCCGTCCGTCACAATGACGGCCTCGATTACGTTCCAACCAACCGCTACGTGCTGTTCGGCCATCACTTTGCGGCGATTGCCGGCGCCGGCCCGCTGGTCGGTCCGGTGCTCGCGGCGCAGATGGGCTATCTGCCGGGCACGCTTTGGATTCTTGCCGGCGTCGTCGTCGCCGGTGCGGTGCAGGACATGACCGTCCTGTTCCTGTCCACGCGGCGCGATGGCCGTTCGCTGGGAGACATGGTGCGCGCAGAGATGGGCCCGGTTGCCGGTACGATTGCCGGCATCGGCATCCTTCTGATCTGCATCATCATCCTGGCGGTGCTGGCGCTTGTCGTCGTGCAAGCCTTGCGCGGCAGTCCGTGGGGCACCTTCACGGTGTTTTGCACGGTGCCGATCGCCCTTATCATGGGCGTGTATGGTCGCTTCATCCGCCGCGGCCGTGTGGCGGAGATGTCGCTCATCGGCTTGGTTCTGCTGCTGGCGGCGCTCGTCTACGGACAGACCGTATCGCAGACTCCCGCGCTTGCCGCCTATTTCGATCTGAGCGGCCCGTCGCTGGCGCTGATCATCATCGGCTACGGCTTTGTCGCGTCGGTGCTACCGGTGTGGCTGTTGCTGGCGCCGCGCGACTATCTTTCGACCTTCATGAAGATTGGCGTGGTCACGCTGCTGGCTTTGGCCATCATCATCGTACGGCCGTATCTGCAGATGCCGTCCATCACCAAGTTCGTCGACGGAAGCGGCCCGGTGTGGGCCGGCAGCCTGTTCCCGTTCCTGTTCATCACCATCGCCTGCGGATCGGTCTCCGGCTGGCATTCGTTGATCGCCTCCGGGACGACGCCGAAGATGATCGAGAACGAGAGCCAAATCCCATTCATCGGTTACGGCGCCATGCTGATGGAGTCTTTCGTCGCCATCATGGCGATGATCGCCGCATCCGTGCTGCATCCGGGCGTCTATTTCGCCATGAACAGCGCGGCGGGAATCATTGGAACCACTGCCCTCCAAGCGGCGCAGACGGTTTCCAATATGGGCTTCGTGGTGACGCCTGATCAGCTGACACAGGTCGCCCATGACGTCGGTGAAATCACGATCCTGTCGCGCACCGGCGGCGCGCCGACGCTCGCCGTCGGCATGGCGCAGATCCTGTCCAGCCTGTTCGGCGGCCAGGCTTTGACGGCGATCTGGTACCACTTCGCCATCCTGTTCGAGGCGTTGTTCATCCTCACGACCGTCGATGCCGGCACCCGCGTTTGCCGCTTCATGATCCAGGATCTGATCGGCAATGCCATCCCGGGCTTCAAGGCAACCACGTCGTGGACGAACAACCTCATCGGTTCGGCGTTGGCTTGCGCGCTGTGGGGATATTTCCTCTATCAGGGTGTCATCGACCCGCTCGGAGGAATTTGGACGATGTGGCCGCTGTTCGGCACCTCGAACCAGATGCTGGCGGCCATCGCGCTCGTGCTGTGCACGGTGGTCCTGTTCAAGATGAAGCGCGAGCGGTTTGCCTGGGTGACTGTCGTACCCGCCACTTGGCTTGTGGCCTGCACGGTGACGGCCGGCCTCGAGAAAGTGTTCAATCCGAATCCGGCAGTGGGCTTCATCGCGCATGCCTGGCGGCTCTCTAGCGCCATCGCGGCGGGCCATGTACTGGCGCCGGCCCATTCGCTTGGTGAGATGAGCCGCCTGGTTTTCAACGACTACGTCGATGCGACGCTGGCCGCGGTGTTCGCCGCCGTCGTCGTGGCCATGGTGATCTATGGCTTCTTCGACATCCGCAAAGCACTGGGGACGCCGAAGGTGACCGCCGTGGAAGTGGAGTTCGCCGGCGCTGCTGTGGGAGGACGCAGTGCCTGACTTGCTGTCGATCAAGTTCGCGGAATGGAAGGAACGCGGTCAATCCGTGAGGATCTGGAGTGTGCGCGCAGCGCGGCTGATGATAGGCGTCCCCGACTATGACACCTATGTCGAGCACCGTCGGGCCAACCATCCGGGACTGCCGATCATGACCTACGAAGAGTTCTTTGTGGAACGTCAGGAGGCCCGTTACGCCGTCGGCAAAGGGCGGTTCAAGGGTTGCTGCTAAGTGGAAGTGGGGCGCGTCCGTCCCCCGCTCGCCCGCTGGCGACTAACAAGCCGATGCTGCGGCGCACCCGCCGGAGAGGTGTGAAATGGAACGCGAAACCATGCAGCACATGCTCCGTGGCATGTTGCTCTCTCGCGCCTTCGAGGAGCGAGCCGCGGAAGAATACAGCAAAGGAAATATCGTCGGCTTCCTCCACCTTTATCCAGGCGAGGAGGCCGTCGCCGCCGGCGTGATCAACGCCACCGGTCCGTCTGATTACATTGTCAGCAATTACCGCGAACACGCGCATGCTCTGGTGCGCGGAACGCCGGCGCGCGAGGTGATGGCGGAGTTGTTCGGCCGCTCAACCGGCATGAGCCGCGGTATGGGCGGCTCCATGCACATGTTCGACCGCGAGCGCCGCTTCATGGGCGGCTACGCCATCGTCGGCCAAACCTGCCCGATCGCCATCGGTATTGCCTATGCGATCGCGATGCGCGGTCTGCCGGAGGTCGTCGTCTCGTTCTTCGGCGACGGCGCTGTGAACCAGGGCACGTTCCATGAATCGCTCAACATGGCGTCGCTGTGGCGGCTGCCGGTGCTGTTCGTCTGCGAGAACAACCACTACGCCATCGGCACCGAGATTCACCGCCACTCGGCGGTCCCTGAGGTTTTCAAGCGCATTGCCGCCTATAATATCCCGGCGGAAAAAATCGACGGCATGGATGTGCTCAAGGTCTACAACGCCACCCGGCAGGCACTCGACCGCATCAGGCGCGGCGGCGGCCCGCAATTCATCGAATGCGAGACCTACCGCTATCGCGGCCATTCCATGGCCGATCCCGGCACCTATCGGCCGGCGGTCGAGCTCAAGGCCTATCAGAATTGGGATCCGATCGCAGCGGCGATCCGCGAGGTAGAATTCCAGTACCCGACGCCCGACGAACTGGCGGAAATCGGACCGGACAACATCAAGCTGTTCGCCGACCACTTGATCGACGGCGAGCATCTTGCCGAAGCCGAGGTCGAGGAACTCAAGCAGGACGTCCAGAAGATCGTCGACGACGCCGTCGCGTTCGCTTTGCAGAGCGCGCAGCCGACCATGGACGCTGCCTGGGGCCATCTCAACGTCAACCGGCACCACGAGGTGCTGGTGTAGGAGACGCTCATGTCGCAGGAATTGCTCTATTGGCAGGCGCTCAACCGCGCCATGGACCACGAAATGGCGGCCGATGAGTCGGTCTTCACGCTCGGTGAAGACGTCGGCCTCTACGGCGGCAGCTACCGCGTGACCGAGGGTCTCTTTGCCAAATATGGTGAGTGGCGCGTCCGCGATACGCCGATCTCGGAAAACAGTTTCACCGGCCTCGGCGTCGGCGCCGCGCTGGTCGGCATGCGGCCGGTGGTCGAGATCATGACCATCAATTTCATGCTGCTGGCGCTCGATTCGATCATCAACGGCGCCGCCAAGATTCCTTTTATGTCGGGCGGCCAGTTCAAAATGCCGCTGGTCGTGCGTGTTCCCGGCGGAATTGCGCGGCAACTTGCGGCCCAGCATGCGCAGCGACTGGAACACACGCTAATGAACGTCCCCGGTCTGCGCATTGCCGTCCCGGCGACGCCGCAGGACGCTTATTGGCAGCTGCGGCAGGCGATCGCCAGCGATGATCCGATCATCGTCTTGGAGCACGAGCTGCTTTATTTCACCAAGGGTCAGGTGGACCTCGTCGCCGAAGCGCCGCCGATGCACCGCGCCGCGGTGCGTCGCGAAGGCCGCGATCTGACCATCGTGAGTTATTCGCGCCATGCCGTCCTCGCGCAGGAGGCGGCGAACGAGCTGGCCAAGGAGAATATCGAAGCGGAAATCATTGATCTGCGCAGTCTCAAGCCGATCGACTGGGACACCTGCGCGAAGTCGCTGGAAAAGACTCATCGCCTCCTGGTCGTTGAAGAGGACTGCCGGTTCGCCGGCGCCGGCGCCGAAATCGCGGCGACGCTGACCGAGCGCTGCTTCTATTCGCTCGATGCCCCTGCGCAACGCTTGGCCGGTCTCGACATTCCTACGCCCTATAACGGCGCACTCGAGGCGGCGACGATTCCGCAAATCCCCGACATCGTGGCCGCGGCGCGAGAACTGTGCCGGCCGACGCCTGAAACCAAAGCGGCGTGACCATGAGTCAAGCGATCACGATGCCGGCGCTCTCCGACACGATGAGCAACGGCCGCTTGGTAAAGTGGGTCAAAAAGTCCGGCGATAAGATCAACAAGGGGGACGTGATTGCCGAAGTCGAAACCGATAAGGCGGTCATGGAAGTCGAGGCGTTCCAGGACGGCTATCTGAGCGGCCCCCTCGCGGCGGTAGGCACCGAAGCGCCGGTCGGCCAAACCATCGGCTATATTGCCGACAATTTAGCGGAGATTTCGAGCGCTGCGGCCGCGGCGGTCCAAACGCCGGGCCCGAATGCCGGCAATGGAAATGCCGCCGCGACGCCCGCGGTCGAGCGATCGGCCGTCTCTCCGGTTTTGGCCGCTTCAATGGCGGCGCTGCGACCCTCGCCGCGGCCTGGTCCACCTCCGTCGACCCGGCGGGCGAGCGCCGGACCGGCCGCTGCTAGAATGCCTGTCCGCGATCCGGCTGTATTCGCCCTCGAGGCCGGGCCGCCCTATCGGGTAGAGCGCGCCTCCAGCCTGCGTGAGGCGGTCGCCCGCAATATGATTGCGAGTACGGCAACGCCGAGTTTCCGGGTGACGGCGCAGTTGCCGCTGGAAGCGTTGACGGAGGCCGTGAGGGAGCGGCAACAATCGCTGACGCTGCTGTTGGCGCGTGCCTGCGCGCTCACGATAGCGGCGCATCCCCTCTTCAACGCCGCTTATACGCCAGATGGTCTTGCGCGACGTGACCGAATCGACGTCGGCATTGCTGTCGATAGTGGAGATGGGCTCATCACGCCGGTTTTGCGGGACGCGGCCGGCAGATCCTGGGCGGCGCTTGCGCAGGACTGGAACAGTTTGCGCGACAAGGTCAAAGGCCGCCGATTGATGCCAGCCGATTACAGCGGCGCGACATTCTATCTGAGCGACCTCGGCGTATTTTCCATTGTTTACGCCTTCGACTCGATCATTCCGCTCGGCGCGTCAGCGATCCTGTCGGTGGCAGCCTCTCGACGGCAGGGTACTTTCTTCACGCTAACATGCGATCATCGCGTCGTGTTCGGCGCTGACGCTGCGCGCTTTCTCGAGACGCTCGGACAACAGCTGCAGGACTGCGACAAGTTACTGGCCTAGGAGACGCAGCGACGTCCAAGGGAAAGCCGTGTGTCCCGGCGGTGACCCGGCTTTATCAAAGTCGTATTTTGTGCAACTGGCGTCGGTGGTGTTATCATGATTGAACATACGACTGCCGACGAACGCCACGATGTCCGAATTCCACCGCTCGGGCTTGCCGGAATTTTGCAGATACCAAACAACGCCTATGCGCTCGTCGTTTTCGCGCATGGCAGCGGCTCAAGCCGCTTGAGTCCGCGAAACACGGCTGTCGCCGATGCATTGAACGATTGGGGCATAGCGACGCTGCTATTCGATCTATTGACCCCGGCGGAGGAAGCCGACCGCGCCAACGTTTTCGATATCCCGCTGCTGGCAGATCGGCTTGCCGATGCCATCCGCTGGCTCGGCGGCCAAGCGTCGGTGGCAACTCTCCCGCTGGGCCTGTTCGGCGCCAGTACCGGAGCGGCGGCGGCGCTGGTCGCGGCGGCGAAGCTTCCTCGCCAGGTCGGTGCCGTGGTCTCGCGCGGCGGGCGCCCCGACCTCGCCGGAGACGCCCTCGAAAAGGTTCAGGCACCGACGCTTCTGATCGTCGGCGGCGCCGATTTCGGCGTCATCGAACTCAATGAGCAGGCGCTGGCCCGGCTACGGGGATCCAAGGCGCTGGAGATTGTTCCGGGAGCAAGCCATTTGTTCCCCGAGCCGGGAGCCTTGGAGGCGGTAATCGACTTTGCCGCAAGCTGGTTTGAGCGCTATCTAGCACCGACTGCTCCGGAGCGGACGCGCGCGGCGGGGTGAAGCTAGCTGGAGATCGTTATGTCATTCAGGAATCGCTCTGACGCCGGCCGTCAATTGGCTAAGGCGCTTGCCGGCTACAAGGATCAGCAGCCGGTGATACTCGCGCTGCCGCGCGGCGGCGTGCCCGTAGCCGCCCAGGTTGCTGCCGCGCTCAATGCGCCGCTTGACCTGATCCTCGTACGCAAGATTGGCGCACCTTTTCAACCCGAGTTGGCCATGGGCGCCGTCGTCGACGGCGGGGCGCCGATCGTCGTGCGCAACGAGGATGTGATCAGGCTCGCCGGTATCGACGAATCCGAATTCAAGGCCGTCTGCGACGATGAGCTCGCCGAGATCGAGCGGCGGCGGCAGCGCTATTTAGGAAACCGCAAGCACGTGGATGTCAGCGGCCGCACGGCGATCGTGATTGACGATGGCGTTGCCACCGGCGCAACGACCCGCGCGGCCTTGCGCGCCACTCGCGCGCGCAAGCCAAAAAGACTGGTTCTTGCGGTACCTGTAGCGCCGACCGATAGCCTTTCCGAGCTGCGCCACGACGCAGACGACGTCGTCTGTCTTGAAGACCACGAGTTCTTCGGCGCGATCGGCGTCTATTACACGGATTTTAGTCAGGTTCCGGATGAAGAGGTGATCGAGATCCTCAAGCGGTTTCCGGTGCAGAAGCTTGCAGGGGCAAAACAGCCCGCGGCCTGAATTGATGGCCCGTTGTCCCAAAGCCGCGCACCCCGACATCGGCGTCATGGGGAAAATGCTCCCATGTTGCGCGGCTCAGGACCGACGGCGCGATCACACGCGGAGCCCGTGTTTCCCCAGAAGCTTGACGGTCGTTGCCTGCGCACCCTTTTCGCCGAGCTCCTCGGCAAAGGTCACGCGCGAGCCCACGTGCAACCGGGAAAATCCCTCGTCGAGAACGCTGTTGCGGTGGAAGTAGACTTCCTGGCCGTCACTAGTCTCGAGGAAGCCGAACTCACCGGATTGATCTATCCGCACGACCGTTCCTATGGGTAATCCCTCATGATATTTCACGTCGCCCTGCGCGCGGCGGACTTCATCCTGCAACTGCCGCCGGGCGTGTTTGAAGGCATCGTCAAGTGCGAAAGTGAGATCCGCATGCCGCTCATCCGCCGGCGGGGTCCTTTCCACGTTCACCTCCCGGCCGTCCGGCAGCGCGAGACGAATGTGGACCTCGTAAAGCCCGCTGGTGCGGTGACGCTGGCCGGGGCCTTTCAGCACCACCCGGCATGCGGTGATTCGGCCCCAGCGCTGCTCGAGCTGCGCCACGTGCTTCGCGATGGCATCTTCGATTTGCGGAGTTCCGGCCATGCCTTGAAATTCGATTTCGGGCTGGGTTTGCATGTCCTGCTCCTATTTGCCTAGCTAAGTCGCAATTGGTGATGCGCACGATGCGGGCGGCCGATCATTGTCAGGCCACAGCCGTGAGGATCGCACGGCGGACCAGGGTCTCGAACAACGGCAGTTTGAAGGCGTTCCCGGACAGCGGTGTGGCGCCGTCGAGGGCGGCGCGCCCGGCTGCCGCGGCCATGTTTTCGTCGATCCGTTTACCGGTCAACACGACCTCGGCAGTCTTGGCCCGGTGCGGCACCGGCGCCGCCGCGCCGAGGATGACGGCGGCACGTCTACAGACGCCAGCCGCATCGACATCGAGCGCCACCGCCACGTCGGCGAGCGGCCAGTCGAACGAATCCCTTTCGCCTTGCCGAACATGCGCCATGCGCAGGCTTCCCGGCGGCTTCGTCAGGCGGACGCAGGTCAGGATTTCCCGCGGCCGCAAGTCGTTCTCGCGCTGCAGATCGCTGTCCGGCAGAACGAAAAAATCCTCGAGCGACACCGTGCGCCGGGCGCCTGCCGCATCCGTCAACTCGGCTTGCGCATCCAAGGCCACCAACGCTGTGGCGACCGTAGAAGGATGAACGATTGCGCAAAGCGCATTGTCGAAGATCGCGTGATACTGGTTTTCGCCCGAAATTGCGAAACAGTGGCCGCCGCCTTTACGTAAACAGCGATAAGCACGCGAGCGAAAGTACCAGCAGCGCGGGCGCTGCAGCAGGTTGCCGCCCAACGTCGCAACATTGCGGATTTGTGGGCTCGCCGAGCCGCGTAAGACCTCGGCGAGGACGGCATAACGCTCCCGCAGCTGCCGATGGTCGGCGAGCAACGCCAATGTGACCATGGGTCCAATCCGCAGACCGCCGTCGTCGTCTTCGACGATCGCATCCAGCCCCGGCACCTCTTTCAGATTCACCACCTTCGCCGGCGC
This sequence comes from Xanthobacteraceae bacterium, assembly GCA_049284935.1. Lineage (GTDB taxonomy): Bacteria > Pseudomonadota > Alphaproteobacteria > Rhizobiales > Xanthobacteraceae > BOG-931. The sequence goes on along the minus strand of JBAPYW010000053.1, from coordinate 14,820 downwards.
CAAGAGGCCTTCTTTCAGCAGATCGAGGAGGTCGATGCCGCCGGCCTTCACCACCGATATTTCGCCGTGACCGGCGGTCTCCGGAGAAATTGTCATCGCATTGGCCACGGTCGTCGATGCCGCGACCGCAGCCTCGGAAAACGTCCCTGCATTGGCGAAGGCGAAGCGGTTCACGGCTTCAGCTCCTCCTCTCGGGGATTTTGCCGAGCGCGGCGAGGATCGCCGCAGGCGTCATCGGCAGGCTGCGCAAGCGAACGCCGATCGCGTTGTAGACGGCGTTGGCGATCGCCGGCGCGGTTGCGATGTTGGCGGGCTCGGCAATGCCATAGGCGTCGGTTGAGCTGTTGCCCTGGTAGTTTTCCAGGATCACGACGTCGATCGCCGGCGTCTCGCGCGGGCCGGCGAGCTTGTAGTGTTCGAGGTCCGGATTGACCATGCGGCCGGTGTGCCGGTCGAGGATGCGTTCCTCAAACAGCGCATAGGAGAGCCCCATCAGGATGCCGCCATGGACCTGGCTCTCGATCTGCCGTGGATTGATGGGCCGGCCGCAATCCTGCACTGCGACGACGCGTTCCACGCGCACGATACCGGTCTCGGTATCGACCGCCACTTCGGCAAATTGCACGCCACCCAAATCCTGGTGTGCCAAGGCGGCGTCGCCCATGCGCCGGCGAAACCCGGGATAATCGTCGCTGCGCGAAGCAACCGCGCTGATGCGATCGGTGCGCAAACGGGCGGCGGCTTCCCGGAAGCTGATGCCGCGGCTCGAGTCGTCGCGAACCAAGATTCTTCCGTTACGCGCGACGAGGTCCTCGGCGGCGGCATTGAGCGCAAGCCCTGCTTCGCGCAACAGCGATTGCAGGACGCGCCAGGCAGCGGTGCGCGCCGGCGGCGTGATCGAGGCGGTCGCGCGGCTGCCGTAAGACGGCGGCCCAGGCGGAAACTCAGTATCGCCGATGCGCACCGTGATCTCCTCGGGGCCAAGCCCGAAAACTTCAGCGACGGTCTGCGCCAGGACGGTTCCGGTGCCGGTGCCGATGTCTTGCACGCTCGACAGCACTTCGACCGTGCCGTCGCGCATCACGCGCACCTCACAGGCCGAATTAATTTGCACATTGGCCATCCACAGCGATTGCGCTACGCCAAGGCCGCGTTTTACGGGACCCGGATCCGCGCCCGGAGCATGCCGCCGCCGCCAGCCGACCCGCTCGGCCCCGATGCGCCGCTCTTCACGCCGCACGGGGCTCGGATCGACGCGCTCGCGCAGGACTAGCGGGTCGATGGCAAGCCGTTCGGCCAATTCGTCGATGGCTTGCTCGAGCCCGAAAGCGCCGGGGGTGTTGCCCGGTGCGCGCATCGCACAGCCCGGCCCGGCATTGATGAACACGTCGTGTTGTGCGCCCTCGAAATTCGGACAGTCATAAAGCGTCTGGGCGTTGAAGCCGACGCCGGCGCCAAGCGCAACACCCGCCGTGCCATAGCTTTGCAGCGAGATTGCCGTCAGCGCGCCGTCGCGCTTGGCGCCGATGCGCAATTGCTGCCAGGTGCCCGGACGGTTGCCCGCGTCCATCTGTTCTTCTTCCCGGTCGAGCACGAGGCGAACCGGCGCTTGCGCGCGGCGGGACAGCTCGACGGCAAAGCGGCCATAATTGCCAAGCGTCGACTTGGAGCCAAAGCCGCCGCCCATGGCATGGACGATGACCCGGACGCGATTGAGCGGCAGGCCGAACTCCTCCGCCAGCTCGTGGCGCACGCCGGTAGTGTATTGCGTAGAGATGTAAACCGTCAGCCCGTCCGTGCGCCAATCGGCAACGATGCCGTGCGGTTCCAGGCAGCAATGGGTCTGCACCGGGGTGCGATATTCGGCTTCGACGATGATATCGGCTTCGCGAAAACCTTGACTCACGTCGCCGCGGCGGCTGATGGCCGGTCCACGCACATTGCCGTTGAGCGGCAGGTCGGCGGGCGCGGGATAACCTGAGGGATGGCCGCCCGGCGCGGCTTCCGCACTTTCGTAAACCGCGGGCGCCGTTTGCGCGCGCGCCCGGTCCATGTCGACGACAAAGGGTAGCGATTGATAGTCGACGTGGATCAGCCGCAGCGCGTCTTCCGCCGCCGCCGTCGAGACGGCGGCAATTACTGCAACCGGCGCCCCGATGTAGCGCAAGCTGGCGCTCTGCGGATCGTTAGGGTCGGCGATCAGCAGGATTCCGCGCACGTCGGGATGACGCGCCGCCGCTGAAATGTCGATCGAACCTACGCGCGCACGCGGCAGTGGCGAGCGGAGGACGCGGGCATACAGCATGCCGGGGAGCGAAATATCGGCCGTGAAGGGCACGGCGCCGGTCACCTTGGCTCGGCCATCGTGGCGTCGCGCCGGCTTGCCGATCACCGCCAGTTCCTCGTTCGGCGGCAGCGCCGGCGGCTCGTCGGCGGGGATCTGTCGCTGCACCTTGCCGAGACCGACGCTGGCGATGCCGGAAGGAAACGTCTCGGTGCGCAGGGTTTCTTGTGCCGCCATGGTCACCCCTTGCATACCTTGGCGGCGGCGAGCGTCGCGGTGACGACATGCGGATAAGTACCGCAACGGCAAATGTGGCCGCTGATCGCGGCGCGGACATCGTCGGCATCGGCCGCGGGCATGCGGTCAAGGAGTGCCGCGCAGCTCATGAGCATTCCCGGCGTGCAATAGCCGCATTGCAAGGCGTCATGCTCGATGAACGCCTGCTGCACCGGATGCAGCGTGTCGCCCGGCGCCAGACCCTCGATCGTGGTGACGGGGCGCGCGCCGACATCGACGGCGAGCATCATGCACGAGCAGACCGGTTGCGCGTCGACCAACACTGTGCACGCGCCACAGGCGCCGCGATCGCAGCCGATTTTGGTCCCCGTCAGGCCGAGCGGCCCGCGTAATACTTCGGCCAGAGTCGCTCGCGGCTCGGCGCGTAGCGCCCGCGCTACGCCGTTGACCTGCAAAGTGATCGGAACGTCGTCGGGTCCGCCGCCGGATGCGCTGGTGCTCTCGGCCGTCTCGGCTTGGGCAAGAAGCGCCGATGTCGCGTTGATCATTGTCGCTCCCGCTGTGGTCACAGCGGAGCCGCGAAGAAACGAGCGGCGCGACAGGTCGCTGTGCATGCCAAGCCTCCCACGGGGAATTGACATGTCGGGCACGTGCCAACGTCCATAATTAGACGCTCAACCGTCCGTGGCGTTGATTTACATCAAAGCTAGATGGGCCTGCGGCGTAATGAGTCGACGAGCGAACCGTCCTTGGGTCGTTTGCCGCATTCGAAATTCTGATATGAATCAAAGAAAAGAATTGGCGGCAATGTCATGAACGACGCAAGTGACACTGGAGGCAAGGCCATGCATTCGCCGCTTGCTCGAACCAAGGTCGAGACCGGGGCCGCGGCGAAAATCGAAGCGGCCGCACCGGGCCGCAGCCGACGCGCGCTCGTGATTGTCGCGCTCGTAATCGCGGCTGCGGCGATCGCCGCCTATATCGAACGGCGCCCGCTGCACGACTGGCTGTTCGGACCTTCCGCCGCTGCCACCGTCCTCGTTTCCGGCAATATCGAGGCGCACCAGGCCGTGCTCGGCTTCAAGACCGTGCAGTCGACCATCGTCGAGCTGCCGTTCGACGAGGGGAAATGGGTGGATACCGGCACGCTGATCGCCCGGCTTGACGATTCCGATTACCGCCAGCAGGTCGCGGTCAATGCCGCGACGCTGGAAATGCAGAAGCGGCAGCTTGCCGCCGCTGAGAAAAACCTCGTCGCGGCACAGAGCACCATCGACTTCGACGCCGCTGATCTCGAATTCCGCGAGGCCGAATATAAACGCGCCGATTTCCTGTTGCAGAAGGGTGCCGGCACCGTCGAGCAACGCGACCAGACCTATGCGCTGTTTCGCCAGTCGCAGGCCGCGCATCAGCGTGATCAGGCGCTTGAGAATGCTTCCCAGCGTCAGGTCGAACTCGCCCAGGCCAATATCCATACTGCCGAGGAAAACCTGAAACTGTCGCAGATCGTGCTTGGCTACACCGTGTTGCGCGCGCCCTTCGCCGGCGTCATTCAGGTGCGGCAGGCCGAGCTTGGCGAAGTCATGGTTCCCGGTACGCCGGTGGTGACGCTCGCCGATCCCGATCACGTCTGGCTGCGCGCCTACATCAACGAGACCGATATCGGAAAAATCCGCTACGATCAGTCGGCGACGGTCACCACCGATACCTATGCGGGCAAGACCTACAAAGGCCGCGTCACCTTCATCTCTTCCAACGCCGAATTCACCCCGAAAAGCGTGGAGACGCATGCCGAACGGGTGACGCTGGTCTACCGCATCCGCATCGACATCTATAATCCCACCCATGAGCTAGTGCCCGGCATGCCGGCGGACGCGACGCTTGAAGCGCTCCCCGCGGGCAAGCCATGAGCGGAGCGCCCATTGTCGCCGTCGATGGGCTCTGCAAACGGTTTGCCGGGGCCGCGGCCGTCGACGGCATGTCGTTTACCGTCAACCGCGGCGAGATTTTCGGCCTGGTCGGGCCTGATGGCGCCGGCAAGACCACGACCATGCGTATGCTGGCGGGCGTGATGCAGCCGGACGGCGGCGGCATCGTCATCGATGGCATCGACGTGGTCGCGGATCCCGAGAACGGCAAGCAACATCTCAGCTACATGCCGCAGCGGTTCGGACTCTATGAGGACCTCACCGTCGAGGAAAACATCCGCTTCTACGCCGATCTGTTCGAAGTGGCCAATGACGTTCGCGAAGAGCGCGCCAACCGCTTGCTGGCGGCGTCGGGAATGAGCCAATTCCGCGGACGGCGTGCCGGGCAACTTTCGGGGGGCATGAAGCAAAAGCTCGGGCTGACTTGCGCGCTGGTGCACACGCCGCAAATTTTGTTGCTCGACGAGCCGACCACGGGGGTCGATCCGGTCTCGCGCCGCGACTTCTGGCGCATTCTTTACGGTTTGCGCGAGGAGGGCGTGACGATCCTCATTACCACCGCCTATCTCGATGAGGCGGAGCGCTGCAACCGCCTGGCGCTTTTGCATAACGGCCGCGTGCTTTATTGCGACACGCCGGCGGCGCTCAAACAGCGCATGCCCGGCGCCGTCCTCGCCGTTATGTCGACCGCGCCGAGAGAGGTGCGCACGGCGATCGGCGCGCATGACGGCGTGAGCAACATCATCTTCATCGGCGGCGGCGTGCATGCCGTCGTCGATCAGGCGGATTTGCGCATTCCGCAGCTGCGCGCCGCCTTGCAAACGCAGAACGTGCCGTTCGACGACATTACCGTCGTCGCCCCGACCATCGAAGACGTGTTCGTTGCGTTGCTGGAGGACGAGGGGAAGCAGCAATGACCGACGCAGTGAACGGCAACGGCGAGGCCAGCGCGCAAATCGTTGTCGAGCATCTGGTCAAGCGCTTCGGCGATTTCGTCGCCGTCGATCATGTGAACTTTCGTGTCGAGCGCGGCGAGATCATGGGCTTTCTCGGACCCAACGGCGCCGGCAAATCGACCATCATTCGCATCCTCTGCGGCCTGCTGCGGCCGAGCGCGGGGCGCGTTTTCGTCGCCGGCATCGATGTGGTGCGGGACCCGGAGCGGGTGCGCGAGCACATCGGCTACATGTCGCAAAAGTTTTCTCTCTATCGCGATCTCACCGTCGAGGAAAACCTGCGCTTCTTCGGCGGCATCTATCGCGTGCCACGCAACGAGCTTGCCGAGCGCATGCGGTTTGCAATCGACATGGCCGGGCTCGGCGGCCGCGAGAAGGCGTTGGTGGCGACGCTCGCGGGCGGCTGGCAGCAGCGGCTGGCGCTCGGTTGCGCGGTGCTGCATCGGCCGCCGATCCTGTTTCTCGACGAGCCGACCTCGGGCGTCGAGCCGACCTCGCGGCGGCGGTTCTGGGATCTCATCCACGCGCTCGCCGCCGACGGCGTGACGGTGCTGGTTTCGACCCATTATATGGACGAGGCCGAGTATTGCCATCGCGCCGCGCTGATCAATCAAGGACGGATCATCGCCCTCGGCAGTCCGGACGAGCTCAAGCGCACGGCGCTCGGCGGTGAGCTTCTTCTGCTCGAATGCGACATGCTTGGACCGGTGCTGGCGGCGTTGCAGCAAGCGCCGGGCGTTGTCGATGCTTCCGTCTTCGGCAATGCCATTCACGTTCTGGTCCGCGACGCCGCGCGCAGCCTCACCGAATTGCCGGCCTATCTGGCGGAGAAGTCGCTGCGGCCGAGTGCTCTCGAACGCATCCATCCCTCGCTTGAGGACGTTTTCGTGCGCCTCATCGCCACCGACATGGCCAAGCGGAGGCGGGCGGCATGAGATTGCGCCGGCTCAAGGCCATCGCGGTCAAGGAGGTGCTGCAGATCTGGCGCGATCCGCGCAGCCTGATGATCGCGCTGCTGCTGCCGTTCACCCAGATGTTCATGTTCGGCTACGGCGTTAATCTCGACCTCAAGCATATCCCGGTCTGCACGTTCGACCGCGAAGGCAGCCAAGCCAGTCAGGATTTGCTCAAGCACCTCCAGGCCTCGCTTTATTTTGCCATCGCCGAGAACGTCACTACCTATCCGCAGCTCGTGGCGGCGATTGACCGCGCAGATTGCCGGCTCGGCATCGTCGTGCCGCCGGATTTCTCCGAGCGTTTGAACGATATCGGAACCGCCTCGGTGCAAGCGATCCTCGACGGCACCGACGATAATACGGCGAACATCGCCTTCGGCTATACGGCGGCGGTGGTAAGCGACTATTCGAACAGCGTGCAGATATCCTGGCTCAACCGGCAGGGCCGCACCCTGCAGCAAGTTGTGCCCTTGGCGGTGCAATCGCGGGTCTGGTTCAACGAAGATCTGGACAGTCGCAACTTCATCATCCCTGGCCTCGTCGCCGTCATCATGGCGCTGGTTGGCGCCCAGCTCACCTCGCTCACCATCTCGCGCGAATGGGAGCGCGGAACGATGGAGCTTCTCGTCTCCACGCCGGTGACGTCGAGTGAAGTCATGTTCGGCAAGCTCCTTCCCTACCTGGCGCTGGGATGGCTCGACGCCGCCTTCTGCCTGATCATTGCCGCGCTCTGGTTCGCCGTGCCGTTCCGCGGCACGATCGCCACGCTGTTTCTCACCACGACTCTGTTCCTCGCCGTCGTTCTCAGCATCGGTTATCTGCTCTCGGTGCTGATCCGCAGTCAGGTCGGAGCCAGCCAGATGGCCATGGTGGTGACGTTGCTGCCGACGACGCTGCTTTCAGGCTACGTGTTCCCGCTCGACCAGATGCCGCCGTTCATCCAGGACGTCACCTATCTGATCTACTCGCGATATTACGTCACCATCATCAAGTCGATATTCCTCAAAGGCGCCGGCATCCCGGAGCTGCTGACGCCGATCCTGTTCCTCGTCGTTTACGCGCTGGCCGTCGTGATGTTCGCGGCACGCGCCTTCCGCAAGCGCCTCGCCTGAGCCGATCGCACCGCCATGTTCGCGCGCATCATCCCCATCGTGGTCAAAGAGTTCCTCGAGCTTAAGCGCGACAAGGGGGCCCGTTTTCTTCTGGTCGTGCCGCCGATTATCCAAATGCTGCTGTTCGGCTACGCGGCCACCTTCGAGGTCCACCATGTGTCGACGTCGGTGCTCGACCTCGATCACTCCCAGGAAAGCCGCGAGTTGATCGCGCGCTTCACCTCGAGCAACCGTTTCGATATCGTCAAAGTGGCGCAGTCGCAGCGCGAAATCAACGACACCATCGATTCCAGCGGGGCCGCCGTCGCGCTCGTCATTCACGCCGGCTTTGCCGAATTGCTGCGCAAGGGCCAAGGCGCGCCGCTTCAGGTCATTGTCGACGGCACCAATTCCAACACCGCACTGATCGCGCTCGGCTATATCAATACCATCGCGACGGGATTTGCCCAGGATTACGCGACCGACTTGATGCAGCGCGTCCAGGGCGTGCAAGGCATGCGGCAGGTTCAGGTGACGGTCGAGCAGCGGCCTTGGTTCAACCCGGACCTCAACGGTCGCTGGTTCTTCGTACCGGGCGTGATTGGCACGCTCACACTAGTCACCATCGTCAATCTCACGGCGTTTGCCGTCGTGCGCGAGCGCGAGGTCGGCACGCTGGAGCAGATCATGGTGAGCCCGATACGGCCGGCCGAGTTCATCTTCGGCAAGACCATACCGTTTTTCATTGTCGGCCTCGGCGAAGTAGCGCTGGTCGTCACCGTCGGCGTGCTGTGGTTCCAGATTCCGTTTGTCGGCAGCGTTTTCGTGCTGTTGCTCGGCACCGCGCTCTATCTCCTCAGCACGCTGGCGCTCGGTCTTCTCATCTCCACCGTCTGCACGACCCAGCAACAGGCGTTCTCGACCAACTTCTTCGTGCTCAACCCGTTCTTCATATTGTCCGGGTTCAGTTTCCCGATATCGAGCATGCCGCAGGTGCTGCAGTGGTTCACCTACGTCAATCCATTGCGCTATTACCTCGTCGTCATCCGCGGAACCCTGCTCAAAGGGGTCGGCGTCAGCGTGCTATGGCCGGATTTCGCGGCGATGGCGATCCTTGCGCTCGTGCTCCTCACGCTGAGCATCCTGCGCTTTCGCAAGACCCTCGAATAGTCGTTCGTCCGCTTTAGATACGGCTCGGCTATTTCGGCCGAACGGTCACCCGATGTGTAAGGAGCGATCCATGAAAGTGAAGCTTGAGCTGATAAAGCGCGGCCACAGCCTGTCCGAAGGCACTTACGAGATCGATGACAATGCCAGCTTCGGGGCGGCGTGTGCGGATGTGTGGGTTAAGGTCCGGGAACAGTGCGCGGCCAGGGCTACCAGCATCGGCGCCTTGATGGATGCCATGCACGAAAGCGTTCTTGATGAGCTTAACGGCGCCGAGATCAGACTGAAAAAGATTTGAAATCGCGCGGTATGGCCAAACCTAGACGGAAGAATCCGGACGGCGGTGCCCTACGACTGAGTTTTTATCGCCTTAGGGCCAAAACGGATTGATCCGCATCAATTGGCGTTCGGCATCGGCGGGCCATATTTTTTAATCATGCCGGTCGAGAAGCACTCACTTAGCCCAGAACCGAAGCCGGATACGGCGGCCGATCTGTCGTTCGTCGACAAGAGTAAATTCTTGATGCGGAGCGACGCCTACCGGCCGCCGGTGCCCGAAGTCACTCTTCGCGAGACGCACATGTCGCAGGTATTTCTGGCCGGCGACCGGGTCTACAAGCTGAAAAAACCGGTCCGTTTCCCCTATCTCGATTTCTCCACGCTCGCCCGCCGCGAAGCGGCTTGCCGGGCCGAGCTCAGGCTAAATCGCCGTCTCGCTCCCGATGTCTATCGTGACGTGGTTCCGCTGGTGCGTTCGGCGCATGGGCTTGCGATCGGCGGCCCCGGCGAGGTCATCGACTGGCTCGTGGTCATGAACCGGCTCGACGAAACCCAGATGCTAGACCGCGTGATCATCGAAGGACGCCTGCAGCGCTGGCAGCTCGACCGCCTGGCCTCCGTTCTTGTCCAGTTCTATCGCCGCGCCGGCGCCGTGTTCATCTCGCCCGCCGTGCATGTTGCGGAGTGGTGGCGCAGTCTTGCCTATAATCGCCGCATTCTTCTCGACCCGCGCTTTCAACTGCCGTCCGGCTCAGTGCGATACATCGATGCCATGCAGCACCGTTTCCTGACCGCAAGGGCTCGGCTATTAGCCGAGCGCGTGTTAATGCGGCGTATCGTCGACGGGCACGGAGACCTGCGCCCCGAACATGTTTGCCTCGGCGATCCCGTCCGCATCATCGACTGCCTGGAATTCAACCGGCGCCTGAGAATGGTCGATCCTCTCGACGAAATCGCGTTTCTTTGCGTCGAAAGCGAACGGCTCGGCGCCGCCTGGGCCGGCGAATATTTACGCCGCCGCATGGTGCATGCGCTGCACGATGGAGACTCCGAGGAGCTTTTTATTTTCTATCGCTGCCATCGCGCCACGCTGCGGGCGCGGCTTGCCATCGCCCACTTGTTGGAGCCTGACCCACGCACGCCGGAGAAATGGGCGCCGCTGACGCGCACGTATCTGCGACTCGCGGCCGCGGACGCGGTGAAGCTGGAAAGGAGCCTCAGAGCATGATCCGGACTGGATAGCGGTTTTCCGAAAAGATCATGCTCCACTAAAAAACCAGGAGATCGGTCAGCGCCTCGCCGGCGTGCAGGCGGCGAACGGCCTCGGCGAAGAGCGGCGTCACGCCAAGGGTGTCGACCTTGGCCCGGGCAGCTTCGCTGGCGAGCCGGAATGCCGGCACCGAGTCAGTAACGACGACCCGGTCGATCGCGGGATCCAGGAGCGCGGCTTCGGCCCCGGGCATGAACAGGCCGTGCGTCACCAGCGCGAGCACCCGTTTCGCACCGGCCTTGCGGGCGGCGCGGGCCGCGCGCAGGAGCGTGACGCCGGTACTGATGAGATCATCGATGACGAGCGCTGTCGCTCCCGCCACCTCGCCGACGAACAGATCACCCGAGACGACGCCCGCGCTGCGGCGTTTGTCGGCAAAGGCTTTGCCTACCGGTCGTCGCAACGCGGCTTCCAGCGCCTCGCGAAACAGATCGGCACGCTTGGTCCCGCCCGGATCAGGCGACACGACGCAGAGCGGCTGGTCGCCCAAGGCCTTGGCATAATCGACAAACAGCGGTGCGGCTGTCAGCGCCACCGTCGGGCAGCGAAAGGCGTTCTCGAAGGCGGCCGGATTATGCACGTCGAGCGTGACGACGGCGTCCGTGCCTACGGCCTCGAACAGACTCGCCACGTATCGCGTGATCACCGGATCGTTAGGCTTTGTGCGCCGGTCCTTGCGTGCATAGCAGAGATACGGCACCAACGCCGTCACCCGCGCGGCACCGCTGTCCCTGAGCGCGCCGATGAAGAACAGGAGCCGGCACAGCTTGTCATTGGCGCTTTGCTCGGGTCCGCCGTGCAGGCTTTGCAATACGAAAACGTCGGCGCCGCAAACCGCCGCGAGGGGACGCGTCTTGTGTTCGCCATCCTCGAATTCCCGCTCTTCGTGCGCGGCCAAAGGCCGGTCCAGCGCGGCCGCCACCGCTGAACCGAGTTTGGCGGTGGCGTGCAAAGCGAACAGACATAATCGTTGATCGGTCATGGCGCGATCCCTTCTCGCTTTTAACGCAGGATCTTTTTTATTTACGTCAATTAAGCTCGGCTGCAACCAAAGTATAAAATCATGTCTAGTATTCTTGAACAGCTGCCGAGTTGGCGGCCGCTTTCATTGTTTCGATTTCATGCGGCGTCGTACGCGGCAATAGCACGGGCCGCATGAGGAACGCGCTAAGGACTTAAAAAAGCGGTCCTGGCTGAGGCGGTTCGCGCTTGTCTTCCCATAGCCGCCAATGGGTCGGCTTAAGCCGCATGGGCCGATTGGCGCCAACATCTCGCCAGCTTGAGCCGTCCCGTCGGCAGGGGAACGCCAGCGCATGATATTCCCCTTGGTTGTAGATACTTAGCTCGAGATCGGTATCCGCCGGCGCGGTGGCAATCGGGTTCCAGTCGGACATCGGAGTGGCCTTTTCCACCGCAAATCATTCATATAACTTGCGCCGGCTCGCGTTGATCTAGCTCAAAGGTCAACGCAGGAAGTGTGCCCTTGGAGAGGGTCATGGAGCGTTTTGTCATTCGGCAGAACATCGAGCACTACCGCGCCATGCTGAAAATAACTGCCGACCCAGCACGGCGGGAGCAGATCGAGAAATTGCTTCGCGACGAAGAGACAAAGCTCAAGAAATACGAAGAAGATCACAAAAAACGTAATTGATCAGCGCGACAAGCTTTTAGACGCGTGTAAGCTCCAATGTGTCCAATGCCGTCGGCGCGCGACCAAAACACCGAAGTCGCCGCCGACCGCATCGGATGCTTGATTTGATCAGGCTGGGGCAGGAGACACCAGCGGCTTGCCCTTTTCCACGACGTAAGTGATCGCGATCCTCGACTTTTGGTCGCCGGGCTTGCCGCCGGCGTGGGGCGTTTCGGGCGGAATTTGGAAACCGTCGCCCGCTTTCACGATGCGGGTCGGCTGACCTTGCACGGGGAGTTCGAAGCCGCCTTCCATGACATAGCTTGATTCGATTCCGGGATGCGTGTGCCGGGGGATCGACACTCCCGCGTCGATTTCCACTTCCATGTTGATTGTCGTATAGCCCGGCATCGGCCCGTCCAGTTGCGACAACACCTTTCGCTTGACGCCGGTCGGTCCTTTGGGCGGCGCGCCCTCGGCCGCCGACGCATCCGTCGCCATGAACCCCGTCACCGCGCAGATCGCACAGGACGCAAAACCCGCAAAGCCTCGTCTTGTCAGCATGCTTCCCTCCCTGCCGTGTCCGGATCGCCAGCGTCCGGACTACCGCTATGCGTGCTAAGGATGCGGATTCCTCCGCAATTTGCAAACTGAATCTTTGACGAAGGATTCCGGCTCCAGGCCTGAGGCCAACCGCGGCTCGGTTGGCGCAAGCCGCGCAAAATCTCTGCGCTTTATTGCTGCGATGAAGGGGTGGTTTGCAAGCCATGCAAAAGCGATTAACGTCAAAAATGTACATCGGATGGAACGACAATGACCGACGTTCTCAATCTGCCGCGTCCGGCCTGGATGGCCGAAGATGTGGCGCTCCTCGAAGAGCAGGCGCGACGCTTCATCGCCGCCGAATTCGTCCCGCATCTCGAGCAATGGCACGAGGGGCACTTCTATCCGCGCGAGGTGTGGACCAAGGCCGGCGCGGCCGGTCTCCTCTGCGCCTCGATGCCGGAAGAATATGGCGGCGCCGGAGGCACCTTTGCGCATGAAGCGGTGATCGACCGCGAGTATTCGCTGGCCGGATTTGATACTTTCGGGGCGCCGCTGCATTCGGGCATCGTCGCGCCCTATATCCTCAATTACGGCACCGAAGAGCAGAAGCGACGCTGGCTGCCGAAGCTGGCGACCGGCGAATTGATCGGCGCCATCGCCATGAGCGAGCCCGGCACCGGCTCCGACCTGCAGGGCGTGCGCACGACGGCGAAGAAATCCGGCAACGGCTATGTGCTCAACGGCTCCAAGACCTTCATCACCAATGGCCAGCACGCCAATCTTGTTATCGTCGTCGCCAAGACCGATTCCAAGCAAGGCGCCAAGGGCGTCTCGCTGATGGTGGTCGAGACCGCCGACGCGCAAGGTTTTCGCCGTGGCCGCAAATTGAAAAAGCTCGGCATGGATTCCGCCGATACCTCGGAGCTGTTCTTCGAGGATGTTTCGCTGCCGGCGGAAAGCCTGCTCGGCATCGAGGAAGGCCAGGGTTTTTATCAGCTGATGAAGGAACTGCCGCAGGAGCGGCTGATCGTGTCGGTTCACGCTGTCGCCATGATGGAACGCGCGCTCGCCTTGACCATCGATTACGTCAAGCAGCGCCAAGCCTTCGGCAAGAAGATCGTCGAATTCCAGAACACGCAATTCGTGCTGGCCGAATGCAAGAGCGAGGCGACCATCGCCAAGGTGTTTCTCGATCATTGCATCGAACGGCATGTGAAGGGCGAACTCGACACCGTCACCGCCTCGATGGCCAAGTATTGGCTCTCGGACCTCGCCGGGAAAATCATCGATCGCTGCCTGCAATTGTTCGGCGGCTACGGTTACATGGACGAGTACCCGATCTCGCGGCTTTATCGCGATGCTCGGGTGATGCGCATCTATGCCGGCACCAACGAAATCATGAAGGTGCTCATCGCCCGCAGCCTGTGAGCCTTTTGCCGCTTCAAGGCGGCGCCGGGCGGAACGCTGGCTTGCCTTCACCTCCCCCTGGAGGGGGGAGGTCGCCGCACGAAGTGCGGCGGGAGGGGGTGAGCAGCCTCGCGATCTAAAAGAAACACAAAGATCACCCCACCCCGCGCCTCTTCGAGGCGCGACCATCCCCCTTCAGGGGAGGGTAAAACAAATTCGTTCTCGCGGCGCAGTGCGCCCGAGGATTGCCTACCACCAAGCAAGGTTCGCCTCCGGCTCATCGCATGATCCCGAAAAGCTTGCCCTTGGACTTTGATCCGAGGGTGGTGTCCGGTTTTCGGACGAGATCATGCGCAACAAAGAGGGAGGCGGAGCGCCGAAAGGCGCATGCCGTCCACTGTCCGCGCCACACAGAGAAGTGTCGCCACTTACCTGTGCACGGGCGCGGAAGCGCGCTGATCGCAGCGCGCTCGCCTTCCGGCGCTTCGCCGCGGCTCTCGCCAAGGCTTTGACCCCTTGGCTCAGCTCCAGGCCATGCTTCCTGGGACGCGGTCCAGGCGGGCGTTACCCACCCTTTCCTGTCCCAGTCCAGGGACTGCACCTCCCGCACCGGCCGTAGTACCGGCGTGAATGATGCCCAAAGCCGCCCGGGTGCGATTGGCAATTCCGCCCGCGGGCACCGCTCCCGCTCCACCCTTCAGGCATGCCTTCCGGAAAGGCGTCCCTCGATTGAGCGAGATTCGCTGAATGTAACTGTAATAGTGACCAATGTCAAGAGCCGTCATCAAGGCGGCGACAATCTCGATTATCCTAGAGTTTCGAATCGTGGCTCGGCGTCCGACTTAGGTGTTCAATGCATAACATATCGACGTGCCGGTAAGTCATTAGCCGCATTCTGGATGGCCGCGGAACGGCCTCAGCCACGAATCGGAATCTCCCGCCTGCTGTGCAAATCGCTTCAACCTGAAAATGGTCAATTTGCAAACCACTTTTCCGCCTAGAGCTGGTCTCGGAAATTTGCACAGGACGATAGGTGGAGTTTCTGCCTGACGGCGGGCACGCTGTTGCC
>JBAPYW010000052.1:0-13627 GCA_049284935.1 Xanthobacteraceae bacterium | reverse complement strand
AACGGGCCGTATCTTCCCGCCCGCGGGCACCGCACTCGCTCCGCTTTCGGGAGTACCCTCGGCCGAAGGCGTCCTTCACTGAGCGAGATTTGCATCCTCTATAACCGAAACGGGGACATCGTGTCAACAGGAGAGTGACGACCCAAACCCGTCATGGCCGGGCTAGGCGAGCCAACGGGACCGCGCGAAGGTCGCGCGTCCCGATGACAGGCCCCGCGACGCCGTTCTTCGAACGGCTATGCGCGGCATGGCAATCGGCCGGCACTTGGCCTAATCACTTGGCATAATCACTTGGGCATAATCCACGGCATAAAAACACTGGGGAGAACCACATGGACGCCGCGCTTCGCCGCCAGACGCTGGGGGATCTGCTGCACAGGAGCGCCAAGCGCTTTCCCGACAAGACCGCCATCATCTGCGGCGACACCGCCTGGAGCTACGCGGAATTCGATACGCTGTGCGATCGCCTGGCGGCCGGCCTTTTCGCGCGGGGTATCGGCAAGGGGACGCGGGTCGCCGTCCTTTCGCGCAACAGCCATGCCTTCGCGGGCTTGCGGTTTGCGCTGGCGCGGCTCGGCGCTTTGCTGGTGCCGATCAACTTCATGCTCAAGCCGGAGGAGGCGGCCTTCATCCTCAAGCACGCCGGCGCCGAAATGCTGGCGACCGACACCGGCCTCGCCGAGACCGCGCGCGCCGCCGCCGCGCTCGGCACCAAAGTGCGCGAGTTCGTCTGGCTGCCGTCGGAGGAAAAAACCGTGCCGGCGCCCGGCATGATCGCCTTCGACGAGCTTCTCTCCAATTCGGCCGAGCCGCCGCAGGTGGAACTCTCCGGCGGCGATCTGGCGCAGTTCGTCTACACCAGCGGCACCGAATCGCTGCCGAAAGGCGCCATGCTCACCCACGACGCGCTGATCTGGCAGTACGTGAGCTGCGTGGTCGACGCCAGCATTGCCACCGACGATCTGGCGTTGCACGCCTTGCCGCTCTATCACTGCGCCCAGCTCGACGCCTTTCTCGGCCCGGCGATCTATGTCGGCGGCACCAACGTCATCACCGCCAAGCCGACGCCGGACAACCTGCTGCCGCTGATCGAGCGGCACCGCATCACCTCGTTCTTCGCGCCGCCGACGGTGTGGATTTCGCTGTTGCGCTCGCCGCTGTTCGACACCACCGATCTGTCGAGCCTGAAGAAGGGCTATTACGGCGCCTCGATCATGCCGGTCGAGGTGTTGCGGGAAATGGCGCGGCGCCTGCCCAAGGTGCGGCTGTGGAATCTCTACGGCCAGACCGAAATCGCGCCGCTCGCCACTATGTGCGGGCCGGAAGACCAGCTGCGCAAGCTCGGCTCCTGCGGCCGCGCCGTGCTCAATGTGGAGACGCGCGTGGTCGATGACCGGCTGCGCGACGTGGCGCCGGGCGAGGTCGGCGAGATCGTGCACCGTTCGCCGCACCTGATGCTCGGCAATTTCCACGACGACGAGCGTAGCAAGGCCGCGTTCGAAGGCGGCTGGTTTCATTCCGGCGATCTCGCCACCGTCGACGCCGACGGCTACATCTATGTCGTCGACCGCAAGAAGGACATGATCAAGACCGGCGGCGAGAACGTGGCGAGCCGCGAGGTCGAGGAAATGATCTACAGGCTGCCGCAGGTCTCCGAGGTGGCGGTGGTCGGCGTGCCGCATCCGCGCTGGGTCGAGGCGGTGGTCGCGGTGATCGTGGTCAAGTCCGGGCAGTCGCTGTCGAAGGACGCGGTGCACGCCCATTGCGCCGAGCACCTGGCGCATTTCAAGGTGCCGAAAGATATCGTCTTCGCCGACGTCCTGCCGAAAAACCCGAGCGGCAAATTACTCAAGCGCGAACTGCGCCGCGAGCACGCGGGCTTGTTTGCTTGAGGTTGGTCACGATGACTCAACGCCGTTCTGAAGGAATTTGAGGGGCGGTGGCCATGACCGCGATCCGACACATCGACGTGCCCGATTATCCGGCGGCGCATTCGCCGTATTCGCACGCCGTCGTCGCCAACGGCTTCGTGTTCGTGTCCGGCCAGATTCCAGTGCGGCCGGGCGGCGGGCCAACGGAAATCGCCGGCACGACCATGGCCGAGCAAACCCGCCAGTGCCTGCGCAACGTCGCGACCATCCTCAAAGCCGCTGGCTCGTCGCTCGACCGCGTGGTGATGGTCACGGTGCTGCTGGCGCGGCCCGATCTCTACCGGGAGATGAACGAGGCCTATGCGGAGTTCTTTCCCGGCGCGAAGCCGGCCCGCGCGATGGCCCGCTTCGGCGCCGATATTCCGGGCGTGCTGGTCGCAGTCGAGGCGATCGCGGTGGCTTAGGGCGCCATGCCTTGACATTCGTCATTGCCGGATAAAAGGCGCCAAGCGCCGTCTTGATGTCAAATGATCCGGCAATCCATGCGGCATTGCGGAGCCCGTGACGAGTCAGCATGGACCACCGGGTCAAGCCCGGTGGTGACGACGGTGTAGAACGCGTTAGGCGAAGCCGTAACCCGCCTATTCACGTTACCGAAAATCGACCGGAAACGGCGGATCACGCCTTCGGCTAATCCGCGCTACGGGCGGCGCTCTACCCATGCTCAGGGCTTGTTACGCTCGCCGGAAGCACCGCAAGTCTTGCTCCCGCTTGGGTTGAGTGCTACAATTTTTGACATTTTATGGAGGAAGGGTGTCATGAAAACAGGTATCGTTGCTGCGGTTTTGATTTCCACAGTCATTTGGCTGACCAGTAGTTCCGCGTTTGCAGCTTGTTGCTACGAAGGATGTTGTGATTGTAGTTGCGTTGGCTTAAAGGCGGAGAAAAAAGCGAACAGAGTCGCTGCTGCAGCACATCGGCACCTTGGGGGAAATCTCCAGAGCTTCACCATAGATGCCTCAGATAAAAAGGCATCGAGTGGTTCATGGACGTGCTGGATGCAGGCGGAAGTGGCTGTTTGTAATCGAAAATAGTTGGTATTTGGTGGGGCGGACAAAGGCGCCAATGGGTCCGCGCAAAGCCGAATCGGTTGGTTCAACTCACCCTACGCTTGCTGCTTGAGTCCTTGTGGCTCTATCGCAGGAGTTTTCGTGTGGCCGTCGACAAATTAACATGGTCTAAAACATTTTCTCGACGTGAGGTTCCAGCTTTACCTTGCCCGGGTTGCCGCAAGGCAACATTGAAATTGGACGAAAAGACCCTGGCGGTTGAGGAAACCGAACGCTCGAAGAAAAACCAAAAACATGAAGCATGGGACCCTGAATGGACCGAAGAAAGATTCTCATGCTTGCTTCGATGCGACTCGGCTAAATGTGGAGAAATTGTTGCTGTCTCTGGAAGGGTGTCCGTTGAGCAGATCTTTGATGATGACGAAGAAATTGGCTGGAACTACGAGGGACTGCTCGAACCTCGAAGTATGTATCCGCCGCCTCCAATTATTGCTCTTCCAACAAACGTGCCAAGCTCGGTGAGGGAGGAACTTGAATTGGCATTTCAGTTTTATTGGGGGGACTATGGTGCTTGTGCCACCAAGATAAGGACCAGTGTCGAACGCCTGATGGATCATTTTAAGGTTGCAAAATTTCGGATTGCGAAGAATCCCAAGAAACCGAATTTACCCGGAAAGATGAAACCGCTCGATTTGTCGGCTCGAATTGACAAATTCATATCTGCGACTGGTGCAGTGGTACATAAAGATCACCTTCACGCTCTACGAATTGTGGGGAACCTTGGGACGCATAACAACGTTCTTAGTCAGACGGAAATGTTGGAAGCCTTTGAGGTCTATGAACACGCCCTTGAAGAACTAATCGGGAAGAAGTCATCTCAAATTGGTAAGTTAGCAAAAAAATTGAGCAAGCACGCGGGTAAAACAAAAAAGAACACTCCATTTTAGGTAAATAGCGCGGATGTTCGAAAAACGAAATGCGGGTTGCAGCTTTGACGTTTGTTTCCCGAAGTCGCTGCGCGCATTGGTGCTACTCTTGTAACTTTTTATCGCTGACCCGACCATCATATCTTGCTAGTGCCGCTCGCGAACCAAAGGATCTAAGAGCGCCGCGCGGATCTCGCTCAATAAACTCTTCAACTGCCTTAATTCCTGCTCGTGTAATGAACTTTCGGTGGAATTTCGGCTCTTTGACCACGTGGATGTTGTCGTCCGACAAGCCGAGATGCTTTAGCACCATCGAAACCTGTGCCGCCGTGATCTTGGTCTGGCGGTCGTAGATTCTGTGCACCAGAGGACGAATTCTGGCAGCTGCCTCGGTAGGTAGGTTCTTGTCGGCCTCATCGAGTGGTGCATGAATGACGTTTTTCACATTTACATTGCCCATAACGACGTAAGCTGGGGCGCCTGGTTCTTCAACTAGGCGACCCTTATCGATCAACGACAAGCCTTTTGCCGTTTCGGGCGTCATAACGATTGTTGAAGTGTCTTCCGACATTTTCAGAATTCCGGCCTTATCAACGCCGACCTTTTGGATGATGTTAAGCGTGTCCATGAACGATTTCACTCGCCGCGCTTCGCGTTCCGCGATTAGGGCCATCAATTCTGGGTACCCGATGAAGCGGGTCTGAGCAGAGTACCGATAATAGATCGCGCCCTCACGGATGACTTCGATGTCGCGCGGCTTGCCATCCCGACCAGCTACTCGCTTGCTTCGACTGCGCTTGCAGACAACTGGCCGGTAAGTAACCGGTCCTGTGCCGACAACGTAGACGTGCAATGCGCCTACGGCGTATATCTTTGTCGCGATCGAAATCTCAGGATCGAAATCGTCTCTCAGACGGTCGGCCCATTGAGCCTCGTCTGGAATTTCTGACGTTCCAACAATTTGCCGTGGCTTGTCGCTTATCCCAAACAAAATAAAACCGCCGTCCGCGTTACCGAACGCGACGATGGTCTTTGTATAGTCGGAAAAGTCATTTGGCACAAACGTCTGCTTAAATTCGCGGTGCTTACTTTCGCGAGCTGTCACGGAAAGGCTGCCGGGATCGAATTGAATTAAGTCAGATAATTCGTCTGGAAAGCTGAGCACGGTTCGAGCCAAATCAGGAAAGGTGTTTAGTTGCGCTCTACGATTTACTATTAAGTGTGGCGGCCCGACGGTGTCCTTCGTTCTGATCTCCGCGCCAGCGCGGAGCCCGCATGGCAAAAAGAAGGACGCTCACCGGCTAGCGGGAGCGCCCTTCGCATGGATGGGTAGGGTCACCAACGCTGCCGCCCAGTTCGTCGAGATCGCCCAGATCGTTTCGATTAGTGCGATGACAATTCCAGTACGTTTGCGTTTCGCCGGCGCCTTGCGGCAAGTTCCAACCTTGGAAACTCTTGTCTTGGTCATGCTGTCCTCCTTTTTTGCACCGACCCAAAATCGGATCAGCGTCAGCAAGAAGGCGACCGCAACAAACCGAACGGCAGGATTCGAACCTGCACCCATCCCCGAAGCTCAAATGCAAAAAGAACATACAGCAAACTCAGCCAGAAAAGTCAAATTAATTCAATAACATTTAACTCCGTCGCCTCGACACGCTTCCTTCGCTAGCCGCCGGCGCTGCCGCGCGCCAACACTGTTCTGCATTATACCTGACCCGCGTGCGGGGAGAGGTCGATTTGCGCGCGGATGCGAGCACATCGGGGCCGGGTGAGGGGGCGTTGCCGCGATCCTGAGCGTTAGCAGACTCCCCCTCGCGTCCGCTCTCCGGGCTACGCTTGCTAATCCGCGTCGAGCCCCGCCTGAGTGACCGGCCGGTAAATGTACTTGTTGACCGCGTTCTTCAAATCAACCAGCCGCTCGGCGACCTCTCTATACTTGGCGAGCAATTGCGCGGAAAAGGTCCGCATCTCCTCGGTCAAAGCCGCCTGTAGGGCGGCGCTTTTGTCGCGGTCCTCGATCGTGGGCGCGAACGTCATGGCCTGCATGCCGCTGTCGGCAAAGTGCTTGCGCTTCATTTCGATCGGCGCCAGCTCGGTCTGCAGGTCGATCAGCTTCGGTAAGGTCATGCTGATCAACGGATAATAAATCTGCCGCACTTTCATGACCGTCGACATTAATTGCTGTTCCAGG
The DNA here is from genome assembly GCA_049284935.1 of Xanthobacteraceae bacterium. Lineage (GTDB taxonomy): Bacteria > Pseudomonadota > Alphaproteobacteria > Rhizobiales > Xanthobacteraceae > BOG-931. Next base: position 7,569 of record JBAPYW010000052.1, on the reverse strand, counting down.
TCCGCATTGCGCAGGTAGATGCCCACCTTGACGACCGCGATCTTGACCTCCAGGAACAGGTTCTTGTCCTTCTTGTAGAACTTGACGACGTCCGCCTTGTCAGGCGGCGCCATGCTGAAATCGAACACCATGGTCTGAAGAAAGTTTTCCCACTTCTCTACGGCGACCCGGAACGCGACCAGTTCGCTGCGTTCCTCGCCGCGCATGTCCTTTTTCAATCCCAGCGATGCCGTGCGGATCTCTTCGGCGCTTTTTTCGATTCGATCGAGGCGCCGTCCAAAATAGCTCGCGAGCGCGTAGCCGACGACGGCGGCGATGACCGCGGAGACCGACGCGCCAGCAAATAGCACCTTGGCCAGCGCGAAGAAGTCGATGGACATGGGCAGACCCTCGCGTCACCGAGGCGCAGACCCCGCCTGCACGACCCGCCGCGGCAAAACAACGCTCGGTCCGGTCCGAGGCTAACACAACAAGAGATTGTAGCACAAGCGAACGACACCGCTTGCCGCGTCTTATTCTCGCCCCGCGGGCAGGGAGAGATCGATTTGCGCGTGGGCGCGAGCAATCCAGGTGAGGGGCGCAGCCGCGATTCTGAGCGCCGGGCTTCAACGGGGTTGCACACGCAGGTTTTGCGGCGCCGCCGGGACATGCTGCGGCGTGGTCGCTGTGGTCTGCACGAAAGGCGGACTGCCGTATTCGAACAAGATGGCGGTCGCCGCCTGCGGCCCCTTCGCCGCCGCTAGGCCGAAAAAGTAGCTGGACTGTCCGGCGCACAGGTAGCCGTTGAACGTGAACGTGATGACGTCGCCGTCCTGCTCGGCGGATTGGATGCCGACGCTGCCGAGGCCGCCCTGGGTGATGACGTACACTTGCGCCGGCTGGTTCTGCGGATAGGTCAACTGGACGACCGGTCCGAAATTGACCACGACCCCGGCCAGGCATTCGGTGTAGCCGGTCGCCTGGGTCAGATCGACGCGATACTCGTAGGCCGTGGTGCCGGCGCCCGGCGCGCCGGACGCGCCGGGATAGGTGCGCGATTGCAGGAAGGCGCCGCTGCCGAGCGGCGTGTATTCCAAGGTGCCGACGCTGTCGGTCACCACCACCGTGCAGCTTGCGTTGAACACGCAATTGACCGCGGGCGCGCTGACATTGACCACCGTCAGGTCGGCGGCCTGCGCGGGCAGCGGCGCCGCTAGCGCGGCGGCCGCGGCAATGACAATGGCCAGTGCCGGTTTCATGTCGCCGCTCCTCGCCCCGATGGCGCCCCGAAGGGCGTCAGTCTGTACCCGGAGAGGTTGCAAGACAAGGTCGCACTATGGGCTACACCTTACCTCACCTCTCCCCGATGGGGAGAGGTCGCCGAGCGAAGCGAGGCGGGTGAGGGGGGACGGAACCAGATTGATAGCTTGGTACCCCCTCACATAGCCGATCCTTGGGATCGGCGTCTTTACGTGAACAACGGCGGCTACGGCCGCCTACGCCCTCTCCCCACTGGGGAGAGCGGATATACTACTCCGCCGCCTCGACGCGCTTTCTTCGCTTGCCGCTGCCGCCGCGCGCCAGCACCGGCTTGAGGAAGGCGCCGGTGTAGCTCTTTGGCTCGCGCACGATGGCTTCCGGCGTGCCGGCGGCAACGATTTCGCCGCCGCCGTCGCCGCCTTCGGGGCCGAGGTCGATGATCCAGTCGGCGGTCTTGATGACTTCGAGATTGTGCTCGATGACCACCACGGTGTTGCCGCTCTCGACCAGCTCGTGCAGCACTTCCAGAAGCTTCGCCACGTCGTGGAAGTGCAGCCCCGTGGTCGGCTCGTCGAGAATGTAGAGCGTGCGCCCGGTCGCGCGCTTGGAAAGCTCCTTCGCGAGCTTGACGCGCTGCGCTTCGCCGCCGGACAGCGTCGTCGCCTGTTGGCCGACGTGGATGTAATCGAGGCCGACGCGGCGAAGAAGCGTCAGCACGTCGCGCACCCGCGGCACCACCTTGAAGAATTCCAGCGCCTCCTCAACTGTCATGTCGAGCACGTCGGCGATGGATTTGCCCTTGAACAGCACCTCCAGCGTCTCGCGGTTGTAGCGCTTGCCCTTGCAGACATCGCAGGTGACGTAGACGTCGGGGAGAAAGTGCATTTCGATCTTGATGACGCCGTCGCCCTGGCAGGCTTCGCAGCGGCCGCCCTTGACGTTGAAGGAAAAGCGGCCGGGCGTGTAGCCGCGGGCCTTTGATTCCGGCAGGCCGGCGAACCATTCGCGGATCGGGGTGAAGGCGCCGGTATAGGTCGCGGGATTACTGCGCGGCGTCCTTCCGATCGGCGATTGGTCGATGTCGATCACCTTGTCGAGGTGCTCGAGGCCTTCGATGCGGTCAAAGCGGGCAGGGGCGTCGCTGGCGCCGTTCAATCGCCGCGCCAGCGCCTTGTACAGCGTGTCGACCAGGAGCGTCGACTTGCCGCCGCCGGAGACGCCGGTGACGCAGGTGAACAGGCCCAGCGGGATTTCCGCGGTGATATCTTGCAGATTGTTGCCGCGGGCGCCGACCACCCGCAGCACGCGGTGCGGATTCTTCGGCCTGCGCTCCGGCACCGCGATCTCGCGCACGCCGTTGAGATATTCGCCGGTCAGCGAGGCCGGATTGGCCATGATATCGGCGGGCGTGCCTTCGCCGACGATTTTTCCGCCGTGCACGCCGGCGCCGGGCCCGACATCGACCACATAATCGGCGGCGCGGATGGCGTCCTCGTCGTGCTCGACCACGATCACGGTGTTGCCGAGGTCGCGCAGCCGGCGCAGCGTGTCGAGCAGCCGCGCGTTGTCGCGCTGGTGCAGCCCGATCGACGGCTCGTCGAGCACGTAAAGGACGCCGGTCAGCCCGGAGCCGATCTGCGAGGCGAGGCGGATCCTTTGGCTCTCGCCGCCGGACAGCGTGCCGGAGGCGCGGGCGAGCGTCAGGTAGTCGAGCCCGACATCGACCAGAAATTTCAGCCGGGCGCGGATCTCCTTGAGAATGCGCCCGGCGATCTCGTTCTGCTTGGGAGTGAGCTTTTCCGGCAGCTCGGTGAACCACTGTGCGGCGCCTTTGACCGACATATCGGAGACTTCGCCGATATGCAGCCCGGCGATCTTCACGCACAAGGCTTCCGGTTTCAGCCGATAGCCTTTGCAGGCCGCGCACGGCACGTCGGTGAAATAGCGGGCGATCTCCTCGCGCGCCCATTCGCTGTCGGTCTCGCGGAAGCGGCGCTCGAGATTGGTGATGACGCCTTCGAACGGCCGCCTGGTTTCGTAGGCGCGGATGCCGTCGTCGTAGGACATGCGGATATCGGTGTCGCCGGAGCCGTAAAGGATGGCGTCCTGCGTCTTCTTCGGCAGCTCCTTCCATTTGCTGTCGAGCGTGAAACGGTAATGCTTGCCCAGCGCGGCGAGCGTCTGCACGTAATAGGGCGACGACGATTTCGCCCACGGCGCGATGGCGCCCTTGCGCAGCGTGCGCTCCTTGTCGGGAATGACCAGGTCGGGATCGATGTGCTGCTCGACGCCGAGCCCGCCGCATTTCGGGCAGGCCCCGAACGGATTGTTGAACGAGAACAGCCGCGGCTCGATCTCGGGAATGGTGAAGCCGGACACCGGGCAGGCGAATTTTTCGGAGAACACCAGACGGTTGGCGTCCGACGCCGCGGCGGTGGCGAGTTTGGTCTTCTTCTCACCCTCGGCCGACGCGCCGTCGGCAAGCTCCGCCACCGCCAGCCCGTCGGCGAGCTTGAGCGCCTGTTCCAGCGAATCGGCGAGCCGCGTGGAAATATCCGGCCGCACCACCAGGCGGTCGACCACGACGTCGATGTCGTGATTGAACTTCTTGTCGAGCGCCGGCACCGCGGCGATCTCGTAGAACGCCCCGTCGACTTTGACGCGCTGGTAGCCCTTGCGCATAAAGTCGGCGAGCTCCTTGCGGTACTCGCCCTTCCTTCCGCGCACCACCGGCGCGAGCAGATAAAGCCGCGTGCCTCCCGGCAGCGCCAGGATGCGGTCGACCATCTGCGACACGGTCTGGCTCTCGATCGGCAGCCCCGTCGCCGGCGAGTAGGGCACGCCGGCGCGTGCCCACAACAGCCGCATGTAGTCGTGGATCTCGGTGACGGTGCCGACCGTCGAGCGCGGATTGCGCGAGGTGGTCTTCTGCTCGATGGAGATGGCGGGCGAGAGGCCGTCGATCTGGTCGACGTCCGGCTTCTGCATCATCTCCAGGAACTGCCGCGCGTAAGCCGACAGGCTCTCGACGTAGCGGCGCTGGCCCTCGGCGTAGATGGTGTCGAAGGCAAGCGAGGATTTACCGGAGCCGGACAGCCCGGTGAACACCACAAGCTGGTCGCGGGGAATATCGAGATCGATATTCTTGAGGTTGTGCTCGCGGGCGCCGCGGATCGAAATCACGCGGCGGTCCTGCGCGCGCGGAGCCTCGGCGCGGCCGGCGCTCTTGTCGGAGCTGTCGAAGAGATCGTTCATTCAGCTTTCAGAGGCAGCTTTCGCCGGCAGCCTTATGAGAAATGGAACTCGCTCTCGCGGGTTAGCGCTTCGAACACGGGCGTGAACGCGCCACCGGGCAGCGGTCACGCCAATCGAACGTAGTGAGAACGCGGCCGCTTTGCCAGTCCGCGCGGCGGGCTATGCCCCGAAAACTTGACGCGGGGCATTCACAACGACGGTGACGCTCACGGATCGAGCCGTAACAGCCGCCATTGCTGCACTTCGCCGAGCGGCATCACCGCGTGCAGCTTGTCCGGCCGCCGTGCCAGCAGGGCCGCGGCCTCGTCGGCCGGGAGCACCATCCAGGCCGGCCCCGGAACCGTGCCGAGCTGCTCGAGTGTGGCGTTGAGAATGCGCCCGGGCACATAGGGCAGCACGTTGAGCGCGGTGTCGCCGGTCCGGTAGATCGGGCCGGGTGCGGCCTGCACCAGTTGGGTGATCCGCGCCGCCTCGATTTGGGTCGGCCGGAAGCGCATCGGCAACAGCGGCGCGGCGACGGCGTAGCCCAAGGCGTAAATCAGCAAGCCCGCCGTCAGCAGCAAGAGCGGGGCGACGATCTCCGGCCGCCGCGCGGCCAGCATATCGTAGGCGAGGCCGCCGAACACGCACAGCGCCGGCACCATCGGAAAGTAGTAGCGCGGCGCCGAGCCGCCCGGCCAAAACAGGATGAAGACCGGCGCGATGAAAGCGTAGCAGGCGAGCGCCGCGACGAATCCCGCCGGCGCGCGGTCGCGGCCATTGAACCGGCGCGCGATCAGGTACGCGGCCGCGGCCAGCGCCGCGGGCAGCGTCTCGCTCAATAGTCGCCGGCTCGCCGCGAGCGGCCGGGAGAAAATCAACTCCGGATGCGGGTGGACCCGCATGAACGCCGCCCAGCTTCCCTCGTCGCCGGGCCGGTAGATGGCCGCGTACCACAGCGCCAGCGGGACGGCGCAGATCAGGCCGGCGAGGACCAGGCCCGGTAGCTGCCGCCACTGCCGCGTGGCGAGCACGAAGACGCCGACCCCGAGCGCAAAATAGCCGATCGGCTGCGGGCCCTTCAGCAGCCCGGCCAGCGCCAGGACGACGCCGATCGCGATCCAGCGGGAAAGCCCGATCGATCCCTTGATTGATCCTTTTGCGGCGCCGTCCCACCACAGCACGAAGGCCAGGAACAACAGCACCGCGAGCGGCAGGTCGGCGGTGATCATCACATAGGCGCGCATGACCAGCGGGCAGGCGAGAAACAGCGCGGCGCCGAACAGCGCCGCGGCAATGCCGGCGCCGACCTTGCGCAACAGGAAATAGATCAGCAGGCAACCCGCCAGCAGGAACAACGCGATCGGCAGGCGCGCCGCGATCTGGCTGACATGCCCGAACGGCTCGCTGATGGCGGCGATCATCCACGACAGCAGCGTCGGCCGTTCGATCCAGCGCACGTTGAACATGTGCGGGACGAGCCACTCGCCGTCTTCGACCGCGGTGCGCGCGATGGAAACGGCGAGACCCTCGTCGGAATTATAGCCGCGAAAAAATACCAGCGGCAGCGCCAGCACGGCCCAGGCGATGACGATCACGGCGACCGCAGGCCAGCGCATGGCGGCGGCGTTCCATGCCTCGACGATCCGCAGCGCCATGGCGGATGCGCGCTTGCTGGCAATGATCATGGTTCGCGCGCGGGAAGCTTGTTTGAGTGATCGGCCGACAGAATAGGCGGAACATGCGCCGCCGCCGCTTCGCGATACGAACAGGCGACGCAAACCAGCTCGCCTGATGGCGCTGGAATGAGAAAAGGCTGATGGCAGGCCGGGCAATCATGGGCAACACCGCCGGCAAGCGCGTATCGGTTTTGCCGTTTCCGCCTGACCGTCAGTCGCACCAGGTTGAGAGCGCCGCGCACGATCTCGAGATGGGAAATCTTCGACGTCCCTTCGGTGCGTTGATGGAAATGGATGGGGATCTCCGTGACGTTGAGCCCCGCGCGCACGAAGCGCACCATGCATATGAGAAAGAAACTGTAGCCGCCGCTCTCGACGGTTTCCACCAGCCCCTCAGGCACGCGGTCGAGCCGTGCGGCGCGCAGCGAGGTCGTGTACTCGGAGATCGGCAGGCCCAGCGCATTGCGCGTCAGATAGTTGGCGCTGCGGCTGACAAAACGGCGCCAGCCGACGTAGTCGAGCCGGCCGCCGGTAGCGAAACGCGAGCCGATGACCACGTCCGCGCCCTGGTCCAGGGCCGCGAGCAGGCGCGGTATATCGGCCGGATCGTGGGAAAAATCGGCATCGAGGGTGACGATGCGCCGGTAGCCGAGACGGCGGGCGTGCATCCAGCCGAGAACGTGAGCCGAGCCGATGCCGAGCTTGCCGGGACGCACCATCACCGCCAAGCGCGGCTCGGCGGCGGCGCGTGACACGAGAATGCCGGTCGTGCCGTCGGTCGAACGATCGTCGACGACCAACACGTCGCAGGCGATCGGCAGCGCCAGCAGCGCGTCGATCATCCGCCCGATTGTGTCGCACTCGTTGTAGGTCGGCAGAAAGATCAGCGTCTCGCTCGACCGCGTCGGCCGCAGCAGCGCCAGGGGTTGTTCGGCCGAATCCAGGGCGGCGCGTTCGCGTCTGTTCATGGCGGGGCGACTATCCACAAGGAAAAGCCCCGGGTAAAGGCCCGGGGTTTCAGTTATTCCGCGGACTCATAAATCCGGCTCAATATCCGCTTCGCTCCGAAGGCGATCGAAATGCTGCATTGTCGCGAAACGATGCGATGGGCCACAAGCGGACATGCCAAAAATTTCGGAAAGCCAGTCAGAATGGAAACCACATACACTCGACCGCAAGTATCGACCCAAGGCCAAAGCGCCGGCTAAAACCAATTAATTCCCGCCAGCGGCAGCACCCGCTGAAGGATCGCTCCCAGGCAAATCAGCACCACGAGGATTTTGAGAAGATTTGCCAAACGACTGTCACTAACGAACTTTTCTATGGCCCAAAAGCAAATTGCACCGACGACGCAAATAATCAGAACCCCGATTAACACTGAAAGCATAGTTAGCTCCTTTGGTAGTGTCGTATTAAG
>JBAPYW010000051.1:0-1707 GCA_049284935.1 Xanthobacteraceae bacterium | reverse complement strand
GTGAACGGGGGGCCTTTCCCTTTCGTGCGCGAGCGTTGCAGCGTCCGCAGGCTGCAGCCCAGCATTTTAGCAACGCGACGCTCGCCGAGAAGGTGTCGGTCGTCGATAACGATCTCGTCGCCAGCAGCGGCCGTCGCAGGAGTGCTCGCTTGAGGATTGGCAATCGTCCGCGGCACGATATTCGTGGCCGGCTTGTCAGACTGCCGCTCGTCCCCGGCTTTCGTCGTCCCGTATGCAATGATTTGTGCCACCGGCCGCGGCGTCGATGCATCGGAGATCGTCGATGAGTTGTTCTCGATCGTGACCGGGGCATGCCCGTCGGATTTCCGTTCGGCCGCGAGATCGCCAATCGCGGCCGAAGACCCGAGTTTGGCGGCAGCCGCTTCGGCCTCGCGCCGCACTCCATATGCAAGCACGGCGGCGGGGTCTCTGATCCCGGCCGACTTTAGCGCCGCCAACACGTACTTGATGAATTCGGCCAACTCGGGGAGCGCAAGGTTCGTCGGGTGGGTCGCACCAAGGCGTGCGCGGAGAAGCTGTACCCCATTTACAGGATAGGCCGTCTGGAACAGCGCGATGATGTGGGCCAGGGTGACGCCTTCCGGTATCAACGCGGCCAGCGTTGGGTCGCCGTTGGCGACGGGTGTGTCCATACGCATGATCGAACCTCCTGAGCGCAACAAATGCGGCGCATTGCGACGCAAAAGGCGCAAGGTTGTTGTCAGGAAATCCGCGTCGCCACGGAGGTTCGACCTACCGACGCGCCCGATAGGGCCGTGGGATCGGTCGGCAACTCACTACGGGGATCCAACCCGGCAGTCGGTGAGCCCATGCTCCCCAGGACACTTAGTGGTCCACGAGTCGTGGCATTAAAATAATCCTTGGTGCTTATATGTTCAAGACTCCAATCCACCCGCCTTGTCGATAGGACGTGTGGCGCGAATCGCCGACGAATTCCGCGAATAGCTTTATGTTCTAGTCCGTTCTCGTGCTCTCGAAAGCCGTCATAATAGATCGCGCCATAGTCCCCGATGTGCCATTCTTGGACATCGCCGTTTGAGTACACGCTCCGGCTGCCTAAGGGTGCGAGTCACGGACAATATAGTCGCGGCCCACGATGCCCGCTACTCTGCCGTCTTCGGCAATTTTCGTGCGTTATGGGCGGAAGCGCCTTGACGCCTCGAAGGCCGCGAGCCGGGCGCACAACTCGGCAGATGGGCGGCTATCGTCCTTCAGCTCGAACAAGGTGAGCTGCCGCACTTGCCCGGCCCGCCACGCCTCCAGCTGCGCGCGTCGCAAATCGCATATGCGCTGCCAGCTGAAAGCGTGGCCTCGATGATGATGGTGTCGGGCTTGGCCATGATATGCGGCTGCGCTTTTCCCGACCGCAAGCGATTGCAGGCCGTGCAGGAAGTCCGCCGCGCGCTGCGCATGTGCGGCGGCGGTAAAGATCGCGCGCTTGTCGTTCTTCAGCACCTTGATCCATGAGCCGATATAGGCGGCGTGGTCGTCGCGGATGCCGCGTTAACCCGCTCGCGCCGAATCCTAGCGCGCGCGCGAGTGCGCGGCGCTGGCGGCGCGAGCTAGCTAGATCCCATGGGTCTGCTATGCAGACCGCGTCACGCAACGAGCTCGGACCTTGGATCCTCCAACCATGAAGGATCATCGATGATCAAACAAACTACTTGACACCTCAAAGCCCCATGT
>JBAPYW010000050.1:0-40081 GCA_049284935.1 Xanthobacteraceae bacterium | reverse complement strand
TTTGCGAAGTTTACGGGCGAACGGGTGCAAGCGCATGGTGTCCGGAACCACCTCGCCGACCCGTAAACCGGTAGGCACTGACGTCTTTGTCGCCTGGCTGCCTAAGCTGCGCCAAATCTCCGTTTGTTCTGTTGAAGTCAGAGATAAGGCGGTTTCCGTGTATGCTGCCGAAGGGCACCACGACAAGACGGCGCAAAGTGCAATCTTTGAACCGTTTAACTTGAGCGACATCATATCCTCCTGACACTCTCTTGCATTGCAGCGCAGGGTTTTGCGGAATGCAATGTCATGCGTCATTTGGTCATAGGCGGCCACCGCGGTTGTGCGGGAGCATTGTTCAATACAATTGGGGGCGACTGCCGGAAGGAGAGACTCCGATGCGGAGTAGGATTCTTGCGGTCGCTGCTGCCCTCGCGATTGGCACGGCGACAATGCCGACGGCGACCGGCGCGTTCGCATGCCTACGTTTGGTGAATCATAGCCCTGCCCCGCGGATAAAGCAGCCACGTGATAAGGGGGATAAAGCAGCCACGTGATAAGGAAGGTTGAAGTTGATCAGCGGCCCGATCGGTGTGATGCCCGGTCGGGCATTTTTCGTGGCCGCGGGAGTAATCGCAGCGCAGACGCCCACCGCGCGTGCTGCGATGGATTGACACAAGACGGCGGCGCGGATTGGCGCGCCTTGCGCCCTCCGCCGAATTCGCCCATTCTTCGGCGCGGGGGACACCATCTGCGGCCGGAATGATCGAGTTCCGCGTCGGCGCCGCCGATGGTCGACGTCACGACAATCCCGCGGTGACCCGTTCTCGCAGGTGGAGTCCAGCGTTCCGTGCCGGCGCCAGCCAAGCTCCCGCGTAGACGTGGCGCCCGCCAAGGAGGGCACTCGGCCCGGCTACGCTCCGTCCTGCTCGGCGCAGTGGCCTGCATCGGTCTGGCCGCTTGCGCGGTCGGCCCCGATTATCATCCTCCGCAACCGGCGATGCCGGAGAACTTCATCGCCGCGCCGGCAGCCAAAGGCGAGCGGGCGGCCACCTACAATCGCGTCGTCGACTCGGCCCGATGGTGGCGCGCGCTGCACGACCGCGAGCTCAACTCGCTGATCGATCGCGCCATCGCGGCGAGCCCGACGCTGGAAATAGCCTTGGACCGCCTGCAGCAAGCCCGCGCCCAGGAGGCCGTGGTCATCGGTGCAGCCTTGCCGGAGGCCGGAGGAACCGCGGGCGGCGGATGGGGTACGGGAAGCGACCTGGCGCGTGGCCGCGCCTCACAAACTCTGGTTTCCGCCGAGAACGGCGCTGGCCTGACGCAGGTCGTCAATCTCGTCGGTTTCGACGCGGCCTGGGAGATCGACGTGTTCGGCAAATTCCGCCGCGCCATCGAGGCGGCTCAGTACGACGTCGACGCCGCCGTCGCCGCGCGCAACATGGTGCTGATTTCGCTAATCGCCGACGTGACCCGTGCCTATCTCGATCTGCGGGCGCTGCAAATGCAGCTCGTCGTGCTACGCAAGAATATCGTGGTGGCGAAGCAGTACGTCGATTTCGTCCAGGAGCGATTCAGCCGCGGCATTACCAACGAGCTGGATGTGACGTTGGCGCAACGCGAATTGGCGCAATTGCAGGCGCAGCTTGCGCCCTTGCTGGCCCAGATCGACGCCGCCCGCTACGTCATCGCCGTCCTGATCGGAGAATTTCCCGAAAACCTCGGCAACGAGCTGACAAAACCGCGGATGCTTCCGGCGTTGCCGAGCCGTATCCGCGCCGGCCTGCCGATCGAGCTCTTACGGCGCCGTCCCGACATTGCCGAAGCCGAACGCCAATTGGCGAGCGCCACCGCCTATATCGGCGTCGTCACCGCGGACCTCTTCCCGCAAGTGGCGGCGACCGCTGCCGGCGGATGGCAGACCGGCGTCGCCCCCCTTGCCATCAACCCGATATGGTCGGTGGGGCCGGCCATTGCGGCGCCCATATTGGATTTCGGCAGGCTCGATGCGATTGTGGAGAAGGCCGATTTTCGCACCCGCGAGCTTTTGTTCAACTACAAGCAGACGGTACTTAACGCGGTCCGCGAGGTGGATACCGCCGTCGACGCTTATGCGGCCCAGCAGGCTCGCTTGCGCCATCTCGCCGACGCCTTGACGGCGGCAAAGCGCGCGGTGAGCCTTGCCACCGAGCGGTTCGATCGGGGGTTGACGGATTCTCTCAACGTCATCGACGCGCAGCGCCAGGAATTCGAAATCGAGCTGCAATACGTGTCGGCGCAGGAAAGCGCCGCGACGCAATTCGTGACGCTCTACAAATCGCTTGGCGGCGGCTGGGAGGACTATCAATTCTTCCCGCCGATCCGGCCGCCGCTGCCGGCGGTGGCCGCCGCGTTCAGGAGCCTGTTGGTGCCGAATTCGGCACCTTAGTATCTTTAATACCGGCTTCGTCGGCGAGCTAATCCAGGCTGTGGCAATTTTATCACGACTAGCAACTAATTGCGGTGAATAGGCGCCGGAATCGAGGCCGGGGAACCCGATGTCATGGACCTGTCACGCGGCGACGGTTAATTTCCGATTAATTTTCGGGGACTCGCGCACAGGCGGAGGGGGGCTATGTTGATGAGCGGAAACAAGGCGAAAAGCTGCGGTCTGGTCGTGGCTTTTGCCGCGGCGGCGGTTCTCGTGGGTGCCAGCGCCGCGAGTGCAGCGGACATGGACAATATGGTGACAAAGGCACCGCCACCGCCGGCGGCCGCCGCGCCGGCCTCCTGCGGCAGCTTTTACGACTTCTTCCTCACGGCCTGCCCGCTGAGCTGGAACGGCGTCACCTTCTACGGCACCGTCGACATGGGCGGCACCTACCAGACCCATGGCACGCCGTTCGATCCGAACTTCCCGACCGGCGCAAGCTACCTGCTTGGTGCTGGCGGCGGGTCTGCGGACGGCCGGAACGCAGGATTTGGTCTTGGTCCCAACGCCATGAGCCAATCGAACGTCGGCGTCAAAATCAAGGAACCGATTGGGCCGGGCGGCTGGTCGTTCATTTCCCAGAACGAGTTGGCGTTCGACCCCTATTCGCTCCTCTTGTCCAACGCGCCGCAGGCCATGCAAAATGGCATCGGCCTAACGCAGACTCAGGCGCTTATACCGTACGACTCAAGCCGCTGGGGATGGCTCGCGGCGACGAATGTCTTCGGTCTTAGCCACCCAGTATTTGGCACGGTGACCTTCGGCCGGCAGAACGACCTCAACAATGACTCGCTCAGCATATTCGATCCGTTCGCCGGCGCGTATGCCTTCGCGCTGATCGAGTATTCCGGCAAGATGGCCGGCGGCGGCGGCACGGAAGAGGCGCGCTGGACCACCGGGATCAAGTATCGCGTCAATGTCGGCGACCTCCATTTTGCCGTTGAGGGGCAGCCGGTGACCGGGTCCGACGCTGGCTACAACTCCTATAACCCCAATAACGGCGCGATCGCAGGAGAAGCCGGCTGGAACATCAGGAACTTTGGTCCCGGCACACTCTCGTTGAATGTCATCGGCATGTATGTGAGAGACGCGGTGAATATTGGGCCGGCAGGCTGGGGTACAAACGCTGCAACAGGCTTGGGGACCGGGATCGGGGCGGCGTACCTTAAGGCGACGCTCTCCGACAACACGAGCTTCGTGGCGGAGGCCAGATATGACTTCGGTTCCTGGGGAAACACCCCGCCGCCGGTCGTGGGCAAGGCCCCTCCTGTGCCGTCCGGACCTACCGGTATCCCGCTCTCCCTTTACGCCGGCTACGAGTGGATCCAGTTGGCGAATCCAAGCGATACGCAGACTTCGTTCCGCGATGACGGCTTCTTGTTCGTTAATCCCAATACGACCAACACCGGTGGTACCCCCGGCTTTAACGGCACGACGATCAACAATAACGCTTTCAATGCCAGTTGCGGTGCTGCTGGTGGTGGATGCACGGCCGAGATCTTCCAGTACGCGTGGGCCGGTGCCAAATACGGCATCACCAGAGATCTGGATCTCATCGGCGCCTACTATCTCGAATGGCAGCAAACCTTTGCGGTGAACGGTGCTCTTTGCACCGTTGCGACCCTCCACTCGTATTGCGCCGGCTCGATGGACGTCTTCTCCGCGGCTCTCGACTGGCGGTTCCTGCCGAAGTGGGATACCTACATCGGCTTGATGTACTCGGTGGCGTATGGCGGCATCGCCAACGGCGACCTTTTTACCAACAACCTCGCCGTCACTGGCGGCGTACGCTTCCGGTTCTAACAAGGCTTAAGCGTGGCGATGCAAGGCGCCGCCGGTCAACCGGCGGCGCTTTCGTTTGCACGTTGCGAGTCGCGGTGCACGCCGCCATTCGCCTGAGCTATATTTGCAACACGTTGCAGGAAAGCGCGGTTAGCCGGAAAAACTCCGAGAAAATAGGGACTTAGCGTGCCAAGGTAATGTAACTGTGGAATCGACCCTGCTGCCGAACGCGTATATGATGTTTCGGGGCAAGGCGGGGGAGAGTCGGAGGCAAGGCCCGCGGAATGCGGCGGTCTTCAATTCGAGCTTTAGCTCTGGCCCTTGTAACTCGTCGGTGACCGTCAAGGACGCAAACGAGGCGAATGCCGGTGCCAGTTAAAAGAGTTTGCACGCTTCTGACCGTTGCCTGCTTGGGCGCTTGCATCGCGCAAGCCGCTGGCGCGATGGATTTGAATTATTTTCCAGTAACGCCGGCACAGCCGAACACCCCCGATTGGGCGGGCTTCTATTTCAAACCCGGTGGTGGGTCCGACAGCATACCGTGGACGGGTCTGGGAACTGTAAACGGGTTTTCGTCGTCCGGCGCAGCGACCCGTCCGGTAAGCGACAATTTCGGATACAATTTCCAAGCGGGAAATTTTGTGTTCGGCCTTGAAGGCTCGCTGGCGGCGGCGAACTTCGACGGCAGATTCACGGCCCCGTATATGCCCACGACCGGCGCTTGGACGCCAAACATGAATTGGCTGGGCACGGTGACGGGCAAGGTCGGATATTCGTTTGGTCAATGGTTGCCCTATGTCAAAGGCGGCTTCGCCGCGGCCGACGTCGGATCGCCGCTGCAGGGCGGCCCGACCGGAGCATTTTCACAAGGCACTGAAGTGAACGGTTGGACGGCCGGCGTCGGCGTCGAATATCAGTTCGCACCCAAATGGTCGCTGGGCCTTGAATATCTCTATACCGACTTTGGCAACCCGGCGAATGGTGCGCCAAACACGATCGGCGGCATGCCGCTTGCGGGCGCGCCTGAGATGTACTCCACCGCCCTGAAGACCCAGAGCGTGTTGGGTCGACTGAATTACAAGACGGGCTGGTAAGCGGGATTTTTGGTTTTTGCGAGACACGAAGCGCCGACGAGCGCCGTGTGCCGACGCAATCTGCAACTTGCACGAAATGCCGGATTGCTTGGTCGCGGCGCGACGCGCAATGGCCGTATGCGTTCACTGCGATGTTGTTGTCGGCGTTCTGCGGCGCGTGATTTCACAGTCCTCGACGAAGCGGATGACCCCGCGCAGCAGGTTTTCGCCTTCGAGCAGCGGCGCGTGTCCCTGGTCGGCCACCTCGATGACTTCCATTTGCTCGCGCCGCGCCCGCATCGCCGCCACCGTCTCTGCCGAAAGTATGTCGGAATTGCCGCCGCGGATCACCAGCATCGGTACGCCTGCCAGCGTGTCGAATTCGTTCCAGAGTGGCGGAATCGGCCGCTCAAGATCGATGCTGGCGAGGGCGCGGGCCAGGCGGACGTCGTAGGTCGGCACCAGCGCGCCGTCTTGCATTTGCCAGGCCCGCCGCGCGGCGGCGAGCCACTGGACCGCGGTCAGATTGGGAAACTGCGTGCTCATGACGCGGCGCAGGATGTTGGCGCCTTCCTCGAAGCTGTGCGGCTGCGGCAGCTTACCGAGATAGCTTTTGATGCGCGCCAAGCCCTTCGGCTCGACGACCGGACCCACGTCGTGCAGCACGACACCGGCGATAACGGTCGGATGCGCCGCGCCGAGCAACATGGTCAGAACGCCGCCGCGCGAGCTGCCGAGGAAAACGGCCGGGCCGATGGCAAGCGCCGTCAGCACGCTGACGATGTCGCCGAGTTCGATGACGAAATTGTAGTTCTCCGGATTGCTGTCGTACTCGGATCGGCCGCGGCCGCGCGAATCAATGGCGATGACGCGCCGCCGCGTCGGAGCGGCCGCCAGCGCCGGCGCGAGTTCCGCGAAATCGGCCACGGTGCGGGTGATGCCGGGCAGACAAACGACCGCCAGGCCGGGCGCGCCGCGAGAGCCGTATTCGCGCACATGCAGCCGCAGTCCGTCCTGCGCGCTCACAAACACGCTGGCGCCCGCTTCGCGCGCACCGCGATTTGGTTCCTCCAGCAGATGAGGGGAGATTTCGTTCATCGCTTGTCCAAGGCACCGCCACTATCTCTCCCCGCCGGGGAGCAGGTCGGGCAAACCTTAGTCGCGAGCCGTGCGGGCGGGCAACCCGGAAATAGCTCTGCAGCAATAAATCAGCCGCCGCGGCGCAGGTCGGCTTCGATCAGGAGCCGCGGATCGTTGCCAAGGCGAGCGCGGTAGACCTGCATGTTCTCGATGATGCGCTGGACGTAATTGCGCGTCTCCGAAATCGGGATGCGCTCGATCCAATCGACGGGATCAACTTTCGGATTGCGCGGATCGCCGTATTGCTCGATCCACTCCCTCGCCCGGCGGGGGCCGGCATTGTAGGCAACGAACGCCAGGATGTAGGAGCCGCGCCACGTCGCGATGTCGTTGCCGAGCTCGGCCGTTCCAAGTTGGGCATTGTAAGCGACGTCGGCCATCAGCCGCCGCTGGTCGAACGACACATTAAAGCGCTTCGCGGTGTCGCGGCCGGCCGCGGGCGTCACCTGCATCAGGCCGATGGCGTTGGCGCTGGAAATCACCCGGGTATTGAATGCGCTTTCCTGGCGCACGATCGAATAGACGACGCAGCGCTCGACCTCGGGCCCGATCTGCTGGTAACTCGGCACGCCGAAGTCCGGATAGGCGTAATGCTCCAAGGGTAAGCCGCGGCCCACAGCGGTCTTGCCGATCAAGAGCGTCGCGCGCGCGTCGTTGTGCTGCGTCGCGATCTCCGCGAGCGTCGCCAGCGCGGCGGCGTCGGTCGTCTTGTCGGCGAGGTCGGCAGCCATGACGGCGACGAGATCGCGCTCGTCGAGCGCATAGAGGATCTCGAAAGCGCGCGCCACTTCCAGCCGACGCTGCTCGGCGGGCGGCTCCGGCAGATTGCGCAACGTGACGGCGTCGAGCCCAAGCCGCGCGCGGGACAGCTGGCCGTAATAAGCAGTGGGATAGCGTGCGGCCGCCTCGTAATAGGCGCGCGCATCCGAGCCGTGTCCGAGCGCTTCGGCGGCGCGGCCTTGCCAATAATCGGCGCGCGCCAAGGTGATCGGATTGGAGACGCCCTCGGCGATACGGGAAAAATGGGCGAGCGCCGTCGCCGGCTCGCGCCGGAACCGCAGCGCGATCCAGCCGGCGGTGAATTGCTGCTCGGCGCGATAGTTTTCGTTGGCCGGTGTGGCGCCGCCGGTGGCGACCTCGTAGGCCGACTTGAAATCGCCGAGGTCGAGCAGTTTGCGGGCGACGAGCCGCCGCTCGATCCACCATTGATCTACATCGCCGAGCCGGTCTGCCTGGTGCGGCGCCGCCAGCATCCACTGCGCGGCCTCGGCGATCTTGTCGGCGCGGCGCAGCCATTGGATGCGGCTGAACATATAGCCGGGATCATGCCGGGCCGCAGCCGGCACCGCATCGAGCAGCGCCTTGGCCTTGGCGGATTTGTTGATGACGGCGATGCGCGCCTTGGCGATGGCGAGCTGCACCGAATCGAGCTGGTGCGCGGCCCGCAAGCCGGCATCGTCGTCCTCGACATCGAAGCGCGCGTCCATGCGGGCCTTGTCGTCGGCTGCGGTAATAAGGCCGGCGAATGTCGCGCGCGCCTGCGCTTCGACCTCGGCGGAAAAGCCGTCCGTGCGCCAGGCCTCGCGCACCGCCGTCTGCGCGCCGGCGCGGTCGCCTTTGGCAAGCAACGCCCGCGCCAGGGCAAACCGGCCTTTGGCGGTCCGCGCGGGATCGGCGTTGAAGAAGGCGATGACCGCCTGCGGGTCGACTTGGCGCTGCCAAAGCGCCGCCTCGGCGCGCCGCCGCAAGGTCATGATGCTGGGCCAGCTCGGATTGGCGGCGATGAAGGCCGCATAACGGGGAAAATCAAGATCGGCGTCGTCACTGCGCAGGATCACCCATTCGGCGAGCTTCCGCGCAAGCGGATCGGATATCGAGCCGGCGATACTGGTCGCCTCGTCGGGCCGGCCCTTGTGCGCCAGATCGATCACCTGTTTGACGGCGGCAAGATCCAGCGGCGATGTGTTCGCGGTTGCGGCCATCGCCAGGGGCGCGACCGCTCGCGCTGCGCGAGGAGCTACGCTCATGGCGTGCAGCGGCATCGGCCGCGACGCCTCAAGTGCCGCGAGCGGCCGTGACGGAATCCCGCGCACTATCGGTTCGGCCGCGCCTTTGAGCGGTGCTGAATGGGCCGCAGACTTCAATGGCTTGTCGAATTTAAGCGCCGGTCTCGCCCGTGGCAGTGGAAACTCGGCGGACGGCGGCGAGGCGCAAGCTTCGGCCGTCAGCAGACCGAGGGTTGCGAGCGCGAGTATGAGCCGACTGAGCGACACCGGCACTGACCTTTCTGCCGCAGCGCTTCCCGCCGGCGACTTTCGCAATTCCTCTTCGGCCGGCAAGATTGAAGAATTCCTAATGCGCGCCGGCTAACAGGGCAATCGGCGAATTTCACGGCAAAAGCTAGGCACAACCCTGCGCGTGTCGTGGGTTTGAAGCTCCGCAGCCCGGCGAGATGGCTGGCGCTTCCCACGGCTTGAATCCAAGGATAAGCCGCGTGAGGGGGCTTTCAAGGCCGGCTGTGACCCGATATCTATCCTGAAGGCAGCACGCATCGCAGCCGGCGACGTGCTGCCCGGCCGGGGCCGTATCCAAGGATCGCGTCATGACTGCCAAGACGAGCTTCCGAGGCTCATTCACCGCGCTCGTCACGCCGTTCAAGAACGGTTCCGTCGACGAGAAAGCATTTCGTGCCCTGGTCGATTGGCAGATCGCCGAGGGAACCAACGGGCTGGTCCCCGTCGGCACCACCGGCGAGAGCCCGACGCTATCGCACGACGAGCACAAGGCCGTGGCCGAATGGTGCGTCGATCAGGCGCGCGGCCGCGTGCCGGTGGTGGCGGGCGCCGGCTCGAATTCCACGCGGGAGGCGATCGATCTCGCCCGGCATGCCGAACACGCCGGCGCCGACGCGGTGCTGGTCGTCACTCCCTATTATAACAAGCCGACCCAGGAAGGCCTCTATCAGCACTTCAAGGCGATCAACGACGCGATCGGCATTCCGATCCTGATCTACAACATTCCGGCGCGCTCGGTGATCGACATGTCGGTCGACACCATGAAGCGCCTGTACGAACTCAAGAACATTGCCGGCGTCAAGGACGCCACTGCCAACATGACGCGTGTAACGCAGCAACGCGCCGCCATGGGCGCAGAGTTCAACCAGCTGTCGGGCGAGGATATCACGGCGCTCGGCTTCATGGCGCATGGTGGGCACGGCTGCATTTCGGTGACATCGAACGTGGCGCCGCGACTGTGCGCCGAATTCCAGGCCGCGTGCTTGAAAGGCGATTATGCCGCCGCCTTGAAGCTGCAGGACAAGCTCGCGCCTCTGCACATGGATCTGTTCATCGAAACCAGCCCGGCGCCGGTCAAGTACGCGCTTTCGCTTCTTGGCAAGTGCGTCAACACGTTGCGGCTGCCGCTGGTGCCAGCGAGCGAGCGGGCGCAGACCGCCGTCCGCCAGGCGATGGTGCATGCCGGGCTGGTGAACTGACCTCTTTAATCTCTCCCGCTGAGCTCAGCGGGGAACGAAAATCTTAGCGTCGGGGAGGGGTGCATGCTTGAGGAATTCAAGAAATTTGCGATGCGCGGCAATGTCGTCGATCTCGCCGTCGCCGTCATCATCGGCGCCGCGTTCGGCGCGATCGTCAATTCGCTGGTCAACGATATTATTATGCCGATCATCGGTGCGGTCAGCGGCGGGCTCGACTTCTCGAACTACTTCCTTCCGTTGTCGTCGAAGGTGACGGCGACGTCGTTGGCCGAGGCCAAAAAGCAGGGTGCGGTGCTCGCCTGGGGTAATTTTCTTACCCTCGTTCTCAATTTCGTCATCATCGCATTTGCGCTGTTTCTGGCGGTCAAGGGGATCAGCCGGCTGAAAGCTGAAGCGCCGCCGGCGCCACCGGCGCCATCCAAGGAAGTGCTGTTGTTGACCGAGATTCGCGACGCGCTGAAGAGTCGCTAAAGCGGGACGGCATGGCGGCGAAGCCTGAAAGAAAGCTCCGGATCATCGCCGACAATCGCAAGGCGCGGTTCAATTACTTTATCGACGAGACCATGGAGGCGGGCGTCGCGCTCACCGGCACGGAGGTGAAGTCGCTGCGCCAGGGCAAGGCGACGATCGCAGAATCTTACGCCGACGCCCGTGGCGGCGAGATTTGGCTGATCAACTCCAACATTCCGGAATATCTGCAAGCCAACCGCTTCAACCACGCGCCGAAGCGGCCGCGCAAACTGTTGCTGCACCGGCGGCAGATCAGCAAACTGATCGGCGCGGTCGAGCGCGAGGGCATGACGCTGGTGCCGCTCAAGCTCTATTTCAACGAAAAAGGCCGCGCCAAGATCGAGCTGGCGCTAGCGCGCGGCAAGAAGCTCTACGACAAGCGCGAGACCGAGAAGAAGCGCTCGTGGGAGCGCGAGCGCGGGCGCCTGCTGCGGCAAAAGGGCTGAAAATGCTTCCCGTGACGTTGGACCATTGCGTCATTCATGTCACCGACTTGGAACGCTCGAATGCATTCTATACGACCGTGATGGGAGCGGAACTGATTGCGCGGCCGGTCGGCTATGCCTACCGCTTCGGCGACCGGCAGCTCAATGTCCACGGTCCCGGCGTCGAGCCCGCCGAGGTGGCGCGGCTTCCGGTGGCTCCCGGCAACAGCGATCTCTGTTTCGCGTGGCGCGGGCCGATCGCCGACGCCATGAGCCATCTCGAACGCTGCGGGATTGCCATCGAGCGCGGTCCGCTGCAGCGGTTTGGCGCCAGAGGGCCGGGAACCAGCGTCTACTTCCGCGACCCTGACGGCTCGCTGATGGAATTCATTTCTTACGCATGATCCGAAGAACGGCGCCGGGTTCGGGCAAGATCACCGGCAAGCGATCATTTGGAGCGCACGCATGGCCGAGGCACCCGGTAAGCATGATCCGACTTTTCTTCCTCCCGGCATCCCGGTCCCGCAGGACGACGGCGCCGCGCGGCATCTCACCGGGATGAAACTGCCGGATCTAGCGCTGCCGGCGACACGCGGCGGCGCCATCAATCTGGCGCTGCTTGCCGGCCGTAGCGTGCTTTACATCTATCCGCGCACCGGCGTGCCGGGCGTCGATCTGCCGCCCGGGTGGGACGACATCCCCGGCGCGCGCGGCTGCACGCCGCAATCGTGCGGTTTTCGCGACCATTTTGCCGAACTCAAAACGCTGGGAGTGTCACACCTGTTCGGTCTCTCGACCCAGGACACCGATTATCAGCGCGAGGCCGCCGAGCGGCTGCACCTGCCGTTCGCGATCCTGTCCGATGCCAAGCTGGCGTTTGCCCGGGCGCTGAACCTGCCGACATTCTCCGTCGCCGGGATGACGCTGCTGAAACGCATGGCGCTGGTCATCGACGACGGCGTCATCGCCAAAGTGTTTTATCCGGTGTTTCCGCCGGACCAGAACGCCGCGGAGGTGGTGGCATGGCTGCGCGGCCATTGACCCTGGGCCGGCAGCCCACTCGTTCAATGGCAGGGTAGTCCGACAGCCGAGCTACCTTCTCCTGCGGTATTGCCCGCTTATGCGGCACCGACTTTGGCGCCGAGGGTGGGGGAGGGCGGTGCCGCGCCGAGAAACGCGCGGATTTTTCCGATGACGTCGCGGAACATCTCCGGCGTGAGCACGCCGGTGTTGGTGTTATAACGCGAGCAGTGATAGCTGTCGAAGAGCGTGACGTGGGCGAGCGGCCGCGCCGAACCGTGCGCGAAGCTCAAGCTTGACCGCCGGGCGCCGAGTGCAACGACTGCCGTGTCGTGAGCGACGCGCCCGAGCGCGAGGACGGCGGAGAGACGCGGCATTTCCGCAATCGTCGCGGCGAGAAAAGTCCGACAGGTCGCGATTTCTTGCGGGGTCGGCTTGTTTTCCGGCGGCACGCAGCGCACGGCATTGGCGATCCGGCAATCGACCAGCGTAAAGCCGTCGTCGGCACGCGCCTCGTAGCGGCCCTGCGCAAACCCGAATTCCGCAAGCGAGGCGTAAAGGAGATCGCCGGCATAGTCGCCGGTAAACGGTCGGCCGGTACGGTTGGCGCCGCGGAGTCCCGGAGCGAGACCGACAATCAGCAGCCGCGCGTCGGCTGTGCCGAATGAAGGGACCGGCGCGTTGAACCACTCGGGCTCGCGCTTTCGCCACGCCTCGCGAAAGGCGACCAGGCGCGGACAGCGCGGGCAATCGCGGCCGGGCTTGCCGCTCGGGCGCGCTATCGCAGCCATAAGCCGAGCCTAATCTTCCTCAAACTCGTCTTCGATCTCGACTTCGGCGCGCGGGGTTCCGGTACTGCGCTGCAGGAATTGCGGCGTGTGGCGCGGCTCGCGTGCCTCCCGGGCATCCCGCGGCTCGCGCGCCGGCCGTTCCGCCGGGTCGCGGCCGATCTTGTTCTGCAGCTCGATGATGTCGACGAACTGGTCGGCCTGGCGGCGCAGCTCGTCGGCCACCATCGGCGGCTGGGTCGAGATCGTCGACACGACGATGACGCGGACGCCGCGCCGCTGCACCGCCTCGACCAGCGAGCGGAAATCGCCGTCGCCGGAGAACAGCACCATCTGGTCGATATGCGGCGCGATCTCCATGGCATCGACCGCAAGCTCGATGTCCATGTTGCCCTTGACCTTGCGGCGGCCGGTCTGATCGACGAATTCTTTGGTCGCTTTGGTGACGACGGTATAGCCGTTGTAGTCGAGCCAGTCGATCAGCGGCCGGATCGATGAATATTCCTGATCCTCGATCACGGCGGTGTAGTAGAAGGCGCGCACCAGATAGCCGCGGGACTGGAATTCGCGCAGCAGGCGTTTGTAGTCGATGTCGAAGCCGAGCGACTTCGCCGTGGCGTAGAGGTTGGCGCCGTCAATGAAGAGCGCGATTTTCTCGATCTGTGCCGACATGGTGATTCTCGATGGTGCTGTTGATGCGTTTCTCGTGATGAAACCGGAACAGCCGCAATGGACTCGACATTTCCGGCGTCGTTCAAAACAGTTTTATCGCCGTCGGGACCGTTCTACTGACGAAGTACCCAGGCACGGTGGCAAAACCACGTCGCCCATGGCGTGAGCATTGTGCAAAAGCACGGCGCACGAGCCATATGGCGCGGGCCCTCCGGCGCGAGCACTGCGGCACGCCGTCGCGGCGCCTCGGAGATCAAAAATCGGGACGCCGCGACCAGATTCCCGAATTTTGGGTAACAGAGCGGCTCGCGGACGCCAAGTTAAAAGATTTCACAACTTCAGGATGGGGGTCGAGAACGCCCTTGCACTTGCCCGCCGGTGACGATACCTAACGCCCGGTCCCGGCAACGCGCCGTTGCAGGAACCTCCCAGGAGTCGCGACTATGGCCCGTGTTACCGTCGAAGATTGCATCGACAAGGTCGAAAATCGCTTCGATCTCGTTTTGCTGGCGAGCCATCGGGCGCGCATGATTTCCTCCGGCGGACAGATCGCCGTTGACCGCGACAACGACAAAAACCCGGTCGTGGCGCTGCGCGAGATCGCGGAGAAGGCGGTATCGCCCGAGGACCTCAAGGAGGAACTCGTCCATTCCCTGCAGAAATACGTCGAGGTCGACGAGCCCGAACCCGAGGGGGTGCCGTTGATCGGCGCGCCCGGCACCGGGGTCGATGCCGACGATACCGAAGTCACCACCGAGCGGATGAGCGAGGAAGAGCTGCTCAAGGGCCTGGAAGGTCTGACGCCTCCGGAAAGCCAACCCGAGCCCGACGTCGAAGTCGGCGACGAGGAAGAGTAAGGCTTTCCACGAAGGCGGCGCGGTTAACGATAAGTCAGCGAACTGCCGCGACTTTGGTCGCTCCTGTGGGCCTGAGCCGTCGCCTTGTGGCGCGGGCCATACGTCATGATATCCTTGCGATCAGCTGTCGCCGGCTTTGCCGGCGGCGCCGAGGATGCCATGGCGCGCTCGCCGATCGATTTGCCCCGGATGCAGAACCAGCCCCGGCTGCGGGTGGCGGCTGCGCACGCGCCAAACTTGGTGCCGCAGGACGGCGAAGCGGCGCCAAAGCCCCGCAAGCCGCGGCTGATGCGGCAGTTCGAGCTGATCGACCGGGTCAAACAGTACAACCCTGCCACCAACGAGGACCTGCTCAACCGCGCCTATGTCTATGCCATGCGGGCCCATGGCGAGCAGAAGCGCGCCTCCGGCGACCCTTATTTCTCGCACCCGTTGCAGGTGGCCGCGATCCTCACGGATCTGAAGCTCGATGATGCCACCATCGCGGCGGCGCTGTTGCATGACACCATCGAGGATACCGACGCTACCCGCGCCGAGATCGACCGCCTGTTCGGTCACGACATCGGCGTCCTGGTCGAGGGCCTGACCAAGCTCAAAAAGCTCGACCTCGTCTCCAAGGAGGCGAAGCAGGCCGAGAACCTGCGCAAGCTGCTTCTGGCCATCGCCGACGACGTGCGGGTGCTACTGATCAAGCTCGCCGACCGGCTGCACAACATGCGCACGCTGGCGTATCGGCCGCCGGAGGCGCGCCGGGTGACGGCGGAGGAGACGCTTGACATCTATGCGCCGCTGGCCGGCCGCATGGGCATGCATGAAATGCGCGAGGAGCTCGAGGATTTATCCTTCCGCGAGCTCAACCCCGACGCCTACAAGGTTATCACCGAGCGGCTCGAGGCGCTGGCTGCGCGCAGCAAAGGCTGGATCGCCGAGATCGAGCAACAGCTCGCCAGAAAACTCGCGGACAGCGGCATCGCCGCCGAAGTCACCGGCCGGCGCAAGCGCGCCTATTCGATCTGGCGCAAGATGGAGAGGAAGGCCGTCGGCTTCGAGCAGCTGTCGGATATTTTCGGCTTCCGCGTCGTCGTCGGCAGCCTGGTCGAGTGTTACCAGGCGCTGGGCATCGTGCACACGACCTGGCCGGTCGTGCCCGGGCGCTTTAAGGATTACATCTCGACACCCAAGCAGAACGATTACCGCTCGATTCACACCACCGTGATCGGGCCCGGCAAGCAGCGGGTCGAGCTGCAAATCCGCACCCGCGACATGCAGCAGATCGCCGAATACGGCATTGCCGCGCACGCCCTTTACAAGGACGGCGTCGGTTCGCCGACGGAAATGCTGTCGCGCGAATCGAATGCCTACGCGTGGCTGCGCCGTACCATCGAGCTGTTGGCCGAAGGTTCCAATCCGGAAGAGTTTTTGGAGCACACCAAGCTCGAACTGTTCCACGACCAGGTGTTCTGCTTCACGCCGAAGGGCAAGCTGATCGCGCTGCCGCGCGGCGCCACGCCGATTGATTTCGCCTATGCGGTGCACACCGACGTCGGCAACATGGCGGTCGGTGCAAAAATCAACGGCAAGATCGGCCCGCTCAGTTCGCCGCTGCAGAACGGCGATGAAGTCCAGATCCTGACGTCGAAAGCGCAGACCGCGCCGCCGGCCGCCTGGGAATCGATCGTCGTGACCGGCAAGGCGCGTGCCGCGATCCGGCGCGCGACGCGAACGGCCGTTCGCGACCAATATTCGGGGCTCGGCCGGCGTATTCTCGAGCGGCTCTGCCAGCGCGCTAAGATCGATTATGCGGACGATAAGCTGCAAGGCGCCTTGCCGCGGCTGGCCCGCGCTTCGATCGAGGACGTGATGTCGGCGGTCGGCCGCGGCGAGATGAAAGCCGCCGACGTGGTGCGCGCCATGTATCCCGATTACAAGGACGAGCGCGTCACGCCGGTGGCGCCGAAGTCGGAGAGCGGCTGGTTCGGGCTGAAACGGGCCAAGGCGGTAAAGTTCAAGCTTCCGGACAAGGCGGAGAATGGCGCGGCGATCCCGATCCGCGGCATCAACTCGGACCTGCCGGTGCGCTTCGCGCCCAACGGCGGCGCGGTTCCCGGTGACCGCATTGTCGGTATCATGACGCCGGGCGAGGGCATCACCATCTACCCGATCCATTCACCGGCGCTGACCGAGTTCGAGGACCAGCCCGAACGCTGGCTCGACGTCCGCTGGGACGTCGACGAGAAGACGCCGCAACGCTTCCCCGCACAGCTCGCGGTGCAATCGGTGAACGAGCCGGGGACGCTGGCACAGATTGCTCAAGTGATCGCCGAGCATGACGGCAATATCGACAATATCCGCATGATCCGGCAGTCGCCGGATTTCACCGAACTGACTATCGATCTCGCGGTCTATAACCTCAAGCACCTGACTTCGATCATCTCGCAATTGCGGGCGAAGAAAGTGGTCGCCAACGCCGAGCGGGTGAACGGGTAGCCATTTGCTTTGCGCGGCTTGAGTTATAGTCAGGCGATTATTTTGGATTTGGCGAATTGCCCGATATGTCCGCTCCTCCCATCCGCCTCGGCGTCAACATCGATCACGTCGCGACCGTGCGTAACGCACGCGGCGGGCGGCATCCCGACCCGGTGAAGGCAGCGCAGATTGCGATCAAGGCCGGCGCCGACGGCATCACCGCGCATCTGCGCGAGGATCGCCGCCATATCGTTGACGATGACATTGCACGCCTCAAGGCGAGCATCGACAAACCCCTCAACCTCGAAATGGCGGCGACTCGCGAGATGGTGAGCATCGCCCGCAAGATACTGCCGCACGCCGCGTGCCTCGTGCCGGAACGGCGGCAGGAGCGCACGACCGAAGGCGGCCTCGATGCCGCCGGGCAGCGGGAGGCGTTGCGCGCGGCGGTCGGCGAGCTGGCCGAGGCCGCGATTCGCGTCTCCTTGTTCATTGCCGCCGAGCCCGCGCAGATAGAAGCCGCGGTCGCGATCGGCGCGCCGGTCATCGAACTTCACACCGGAGCCTGGTGCGAGGCGGTGGCGGCGGGCCAAGCCGCCGCCGGCGCCGCCGAATTCGAGCGCATCGTCCGCGGCGCCGCTCTGGCGACGCGCGTCGGCCTGGAAGTCCACGCCGGCCACGGCCTCGATTTCGCCACCGCGGAGCAGATCGCGACGCTGAGCCAGATTGTCGAACTCAACATCGGCCATTTCCTCATCGGCGAGGCGATTTTCGACGGCCTGCCTGCCGCTGTGCGCAAAATGCGTGCGGCGATGGATCGCGGGCAGGCCAAAGGCCGGGCGCCGCCATGATTCTCGGCATCGGCTCCGATATCACCGACGTGCGCCGCATCGCCAAGGTGATCGAACGCCACGGCGACCGTTTTATCGACCGCATTTTCACCACGACTGAGCGTGCGAAGGCGGAAAAACGGCGAAACCGGGCCGAGACCTACGCCAAACGCTTCGCGGCGAAGGAAGCCTGCGCCAAGGCGCTGGGCACGGGGCTCCGCGCCGGGGTGTGGTGGCGCGATATTGGCGTGATCAACCTGCCGTCGGGGCGGCCCACGCTCGCGCTCACGGGCGGCGCCAAACGGCGGCTCGAGGCCATCACGCCGGCGGGCTACGAGGCGCGTATCGACCTTACCATCACCGACGACGGGCCTATCGCCCAAGCCGTCGTGATCATCTCGGCGGTCCCGCTTGCCGGCCCTTGACGCGACGCATTTTGGCGGCCCGGCGGACCTGGCTTTGTGGGCCTTATGCCGGATGACAAATTCGTCATGTTTGCCATGGTCTGGCGTTAAGCCCTTGGCATTCCAAGGTAAAGCGGAATGGCCCGCCGCCGCGGCGAAATCCCGCGTGCAATTGCGTGCGTATGGCCCACGGGCTACAAGGTCGCGGGGCAGAAGTTGCAGACGGAAACCATAGGCCAATGAGCGTGCAGACCGGAACCAAGCGCAAAGAGGGTGGATTCGCCGAAACCGTACGCGTGGTGTTCCATGCCCTCATCATTGCCCTCGTCATCCGCACCTTTCTCTTTCAGCCGTTCAATATCCCTTCGGGCTCGATGATCCCGACGCTCCTGGTCGGCGATTACTTGTTCGTCTCCAAATATTCCTACGGCTACACCCATTACTCATTGCCATTCTCGCCGCCGATTTTCTCAGGCCGCATTCTGGGCCAGCCGCTCGATCGCGGCGACGTTGTCGTGTTCCGGCTGCCGAAGGACGACACCACTGACTACATCAAGCGCGTCATCGGGCTGCCCGGCGACCGCATCCAGATGATCGACGGCGTGCTCAACATCAACGGCGAGCCGGTGAAGCGGCAGCGCATCGAGGACTTCGTCGCCGACGAGGACGGCGCGGTTCAACGCGTCAAGCGCTACCGCGAGACGCTGCCCAATGGCGTGATCTACACCACGCTCGATCTCACCGATAACGGCTTCTACGACAACACGCCGGTCTACCAGGTGCCGCCCGGTCATTATTTCATGATGGGCGACAACCGCGACAATTCGACCGACAGCCGAGTGCTCAGTCAGGTCGGTTACGTGCCGTACGAGAACATCATCGGTAAGGCGCAGATCATCTTCTTCTCGATCAGGGACGGCGCCCATGCCTGGGAGGTCTGGCGCTGGCCGTGGACGGTGCGCTGGAACCGGCTGTTCACCCTGGTACGATGAGCGGCCGCGGCAAAGCTAAACCCACCGCTACGCCGCAACAGCTGCCTGCCGTTGAGGTTGCCCCGGCGCCAACCGCGCCGCGCGCGGCGGTTGCCGGGCAAAAAGACGCCCGGCCCCGCCGTCGCCGTGGCGACGGTTCGCTTGAGGAGCGAATCGGCTACCGATTCACAGACGTGGCGCTCCTTGACAGCGCGCTCTCGCATATTTCCGCGCTCAAGGGCGCGCGCAACCGCGCCGGCAGCTACCAGCGGCTCGAGTTCCTCGGCGACCACGTGCTCGGCTTAGTGATTTCCGACATGCTGTTCCGTGCCTTTCCCAAGGCCGATGAAGGCGAGCTGTCGCGCCGGCTGGCCGATCTCGTGCGCAAGGAAACCTGCGCCGAGATCGCGCGCACCATCGATCTCGGCGCCGCGATCCGGCTCGGCTCGTCGGAGGCCAATGCTGGCGGCCGCACCCGACCGGCGATCCTCGCCGATGTCTGTGAGGCGCTGATTGGTGCGGTTTATCTGGACGGCGGCTTCGCCGCCGCCGCAGCGCTGGTTGGCCGGCTATGGGCGGCCCGCATGCAGACAAAGGCGCAGCCGCTGCGCGATCCGAAAACGGTGCTGCAGGAGTGGGCGCAAGCGCGCGGCTTACCGACGCCGGCCTATCGCGAGATCGCGCGCACCGGCCCCGACCACGACCCGGAGTTTCGCGTCGCCGTGCAGCTTCCGCGGCTCGCCCCGGCGGAAGGTTCGGGACGCTCGAAGCGCGCCGCCGAGCAGGCCGCTGCCGCCGCCATGATGGCGCGCGAGGGCGTTAAGCCCGACCGGATCGATGGTTGAGCCGGCGGAGCCCGCCGCCCGCTGCGGCTTTGTCGCGCTGATCGGCGCGCCGAACGTCGGCAAATCGACGCTGCTCAACGCGCTGGTCGGTGCGAAAATCTCCATCGTCACGCCCAAGGTACAGACCACGCGAGCGCTGATCCGCGGCATCGCCATGGAAGGCCCGGCGCAACTGATTTTTGTCGACACGCCCGGCATTTTCGCGCCGCGGCGCCGGCTCGACCGCGCCATGGTCGGCAGCGCCTGGGGCAGCACGCGCGACGCCGACATCGTCGCGCTTCTGATCGACGCGCGAAAGGGCGTGGAGGACGATGAGGAAGCGATCCTGCGCGGCCTCGCCGACATCCGTGCCGCCAAGGCGCTGCTGCTCAACAAGATCGATCTGGTCGAGAAGCCGACGCTGCTGGCCTTGACGCAAGCGCTCAACGAGCGCGCGACCTTTGCCGCAACTTTCATGGTATCCGCACGCTCCGGCGACGGCGTTGCCGACCTCAAAAGCTGGTTCGCGGCCCACGTGCCGCCGGGTCCGTGGCTTTATCCCGAAGATCAGATTTCGGATGCGCCGCTGCGCCAGCTTGCCGCCGAAATCACGCGGGAGAAACTTTATCTGCGGCTGCATCAGGAACTGCCTTACCAGTCGACGGTCGAGACCGAAGTCTGGAAGGAGCTCAAGGACGGCTCGGTGCGCATCGAGCAGACGATCTATGTCGAGCGCGAAAGCCAGCGCAAGATCGTGCTCGGCAAGGGCGGCCAGACCATCAAGGCGATCGGTGCGGCGGCGCGGACCGACATCGCCGCAGCGATCGAACAGCCGGTGCATCTCTTTCTGTTCGTCAAGGTGCGCGAGGGATGGGGCGAGGACCCCGAACGTTATCGCGAGATGGGCTTGGAGTTTCCGCGGGAGTAACATCGAACCCGAGTCGGGCCCTGTCATTCCGGGGCCAAGCGAGCCCGCAATCCAAAACCACAGTTCGTGACTATGGATTCCGGGCCCGACCCTGCAGGCCGTCCCGGAATGACGACAAAGGCATTACATAGAAACCCATGCAATGGACCGATGAAGGCATTGTGCTCGGCGTGCGGCGGCTCGGCGAGTCGGGCGTCATTCTCGAATTGATGACGCAAGAGCGCGGCCGCCATCTCGGGCTGGTGCGCGGCGGCACCGGCGTCCGGCTGCGCGGCGTGCTGCAGCCCGGCAATTCGCTGCGCGCGACCTGGCGGGCGCGGCTCGACGATCATCTCGGCCATTATCTGGTCGAGGGCATCAATCTGCGCGCGGCCGGCATTCTCACTGCGGCGCATGCCGTCCATGGCGTGACCCATCTCGCGGCTTTGTGCCGGCTGCTGGCCGAACGCGAGCCGCATGCCGGCATTCATGCCACGCTCGAACAGATCCTGGATGCTCTCGACGATCCCTCGGTCGTCGGTGCCATGGTGGCGCGCTTCGAGCTCGCCTTTCTGGCCGAGCTCGGCTTCGGGCTCGATCTTTCCTCCTGCGCCGCGACCGGCGCCAAGGATGATCTCATCTATGTCTCGCCGCGCTCGGGCCGTGCCGTGTCGGGCGCGGCCGGGGAAGCGTATCGCGAAAAACTCCTGCGGCTCCCGAGCTTCCTGCGCGCCGACGTCGAGCCGGCGTCCGCCGCCGATCTCGCCGATGCGTTCGCGCTGACCGGCTTCTTTCTCGATCGTCACGCCTTCGCGCCGCGCGGCCTCGCCGTGCCGGACGCGCGCGCGCGCTTCGTCGCCTCCGTTCTTGTTCACAACGCCGAACAACGCTACCGGTCTCCGCCATGAACAAAAAGCTGATTCCCCCGGAAAAAACCGGCGACGTGCAGGAGATCGCGCTGCGCGAGGCGCTCGAGGAGCGCTATCTCGCCTACGCGCTGTCGACCATCATGCATCGCGCGCTGCCCGACGCGCGCGACGGGCTCAAGCCGGTGCATCGCCGCATCCTTTACGGCATGCGGCTGTTGCGCCTCGATCCCGGCGCGGCGTTCAAGAAATCGGCAAAAATCGTCGGCGACGTGATGGGCAATTTCCATCCGCATGGCGACCAGGCGATCTACGACGCGCTGGTGCGCTTGGCGCAGGACTTTTCCTCGCGTTATCCGCTGGTCGACGGCCAGGGCAATTTCGGCAATGTCGACGGCGATAACGCGGCGGCCTACCGCTATACCGAGGCGCGGCTGACGGAAGCCGCGCGGCTTTTGCTTGAGGGCATCGACGAAGATGCCGTGGACTTCCGAGCCAGCTATGACGGGGTTATGCAGGAGCCGGTCGTGCTGCCGGCCGCGTTCCCCAATCTGCTCGCCAACGGCTCGCAAGGCATCGCGGTGGGCATGGCGACCGCGATCCCGCCGCACAACATCGCCGAGCTGTGCGAGGCGGCGCTGCACCTCATCGAGCAACCGAACGCGCGCACCCGCACGCTGCTGAAATTCGTGCCCGGCCCCGATTTCCCCACCGGTGGCCTGATCGTCGATCCGTCCGAGGCGATCGCGGAAGCCTACGCCACCGGCCGCGGCTCGTTCCGGCTGCGCGCGCGCTGGAAGGCCGAGGATACCGGGCGCGGCACCTATCAGGTGGTGGTCACCGAAATCCCCTGGCAAGTGCAGAAGATGCGGCTCGTCGAGCGCATCGCCGAACTGATCAACGACAAGAAGCTGCCGCTCCTTGCCGACATGCGCGATGAATCAGCGGAGGACGTGCGGCTTGTGCTCGAGCCGCGCTCGCGCAGCGTCGATCCGGCGCTGATGATGGAGAGCCTGTTCAAGCTGACCGAGCTGGAAAGCCGGGTGCCGCTGAACATGAACGTGCTGGTGCGCGGCCGCATCCCCAAGGTCGTCGGGCTTGCCGAAGCGCTGACCGAATGGCTCGCGCATCGGCGCGAGGTTCTGCTGCGCCGCTCGCGCCATCGGCTCAGTGAGATCGAGCATCGCCTGGAGGTGTTGGGCGGCTATCTGGTTGCCTATCTCAACATCGACAAGGTCATCAAGATCATCCGCAAGGAGGATGAGCCGAAGCCGGTGCTGATGCGGACGTTCAAGCTCTCCGACGTCCAGGCCGACGCCATCCTCAACATGCGGCTGCGTAATTTGCGCCGCCTCGAAGAGATCGAAATCCGCGAAGAAGAGAAGAAGCTGCGCGCGGAGAAGAAATCGATCGAGGATTTGCTGCGCTCGGAAAAGGCGCAGTGGAAGACGATCGCCGGCCAGATCCGCGAGGTGCGGGAAAAATTCGGCGCCAAGACGCCGCTCGGCAAGCGCCGCACCGGCTTTGCCGAAGCGCCGACGCACGACGAGGCGGCGATCGAGGAGGCCTTGGTCGAGCGCGAGCCGATCACGGTTGTGGTCTCCGAGAAGGGATGGATTCGGGCGCTGCGCGGCCAGGTCGCCGACCTTTCCAGCTTGGCGTTCAAGGCCGACGATGCGCTGAAAATCGCTTTTTTCGCCGAAACCACCTCAAAGCTTCTCGTCTTCGCCAGCAACGGCCGCTGCTACACCATCGAGGCGGCAAAACTGCCGGGCGGCCGCGGCCATGGCGAGCCGATCCGGCTGTTCATCGATCTGGAGCAGGAGGCCGACGTGATTGCGGTGTTCCGTCACGAAGGCGGGCGCCAGCTCATCGTGGCGAGCAAACAGGGCAGGGGGTTCATCGTCGCCGAGGACGACTGCCTCGGCAATACGCGCAAGGGCAAGCAAGTGCTCAATGTGAGCCCGCCGGACGAAGCGCGCGCCATTGCGCCGGCCGAGGGCGAGCTGGTGGCGGCGATCGGCGACAACCGCAAGATGCTCGTATTCCCGATCGATCAGGTCCCGGAGATGACGCGCGGGCGCGGCGTGCGGCTGCAGCGACACAAGGACGGCGGCCTCTCCGACATCAAAACCTTCGAGGCGGAGAAAGGCCTGACCTGGACCGACTCCGCCGGCCGTGTTTATACGCTGTCGCTCAAAGAACTCGCCGACTGGCGCGGCAACCGCGCTGACGCCGGGCGGCTGGCGCCGAAGGGGTTTCCGAAGAATAACAAGTTTGGCAGCGCATCCGGCCGCACGCCGGCGAACGGGAAGAGCGCAGAAAATTCGTAAGCGATGCCTGCTGCACGAACTTGAACCGTCATCTTCAGTTGTGCTGTCCTGCCGTGACGTTGATGACCTGCACGCGGCGGTTGACGCCATCTTCCGGATTGGCCGGATCGAGCAATTGCGATTTGCCGTATCCTTTCGCGCTCAGTCGCGCGGGCGCGATGCCGAATTGCGTTACCAGATAATGGCTAACCGCCTCGGCGCGTCGTTCCGAAAGTTTCTGGTTGAACTCGACGCCACCTTTCGCATCGGTGTGGCCGGCGATGAGAAAGCTGAAAGCGGCAAGCCGCGGATCGCGGAGCGCAGTGCCCAATCGATCGAGGGTGATGCGCGCGTCCGACGTCAGATCCGCCGAATTGTACGCGAAGTTGACGTAGAGATTGACCGAAAGCGGCTGTTCGGCGGGCTTTCCTTCGACGGTGATTCCGCGCCCGAACAGGTCGCGCGTCTTTTCTTGCGGCTGTGCCTGCGGCCGCGGCTTTGGGCAGTTCGGATCCAACGCGCATGTGATGTCGTTCGGTGACGGCGCCTCCTCCGCTGATGCCGGTGTGAGAATGATCGATGCGCCGCCCAAAAGAGCAATGACAAAAAGCAACCGGATCATCATGGCTACTACCTCGCACTGGTTTTTAGGGTCGTTATGGTGGCCGCAAGCTCGCGGTCGGGCATATTCGGATCAGGTTTGTAAAGCAGCGCCCGCCGCAAGTCGCTCAAATAATCGCGTTCTGTTTGTTGTGCCGCAAGCTCGTGATCAAACAAAGGCGAGCGCGAGGCGATGGCGATAATCATTTCACGGCCGAACGGCGGACTGACGGTGAATTTCGGCTGGCCGTCCGTGCCGCTGCCGAATACCAGAGTTTGCCGCGGCAGTGTCGGCTGCGGCACCAGCGCGTTGGGCTGCACCAGGTGCACGACCGAACCGTCAGCCTGGATATAGGAAACGTAGAGATAACTGATCTGCGCGGGAGAACGGACCTGGATCTTGAGCAGGTCGCCACTGTGGAGCTCAGCGCTTGCACCGATGTCGATCGTCGGCCGGTCGGCAACCAGGAGCGGCTTCTGCAAAGTCTGCAACGCCTCGCATTGCGGCCACGGCGCCACGATCACGTTGCCGACGATTGTGTCCGGCACGCTCGCCGCGATCTGTTTGA
Source organism: Xanthobacteraceae bacterium (assembly GCA_049284935.1). GTDB lineage: Bacteria > Pseudomonadota > Alphaproteobacteria > Rhizobiales > Xanthobacteraceae > BOG-931. Next base: position 15,120 of record JBAPYW010000050.1, on the reverse strand, counting down.
CCCGGTTGAGGTCGTCGTCGCTGCCGACGTAACCCGACAACACTGATTGGCCGCCGCGCGCCTCGACGTTGATGCGGGCGCATGACAGCGTCTGCAGGTCGGACAGTCCCGGGATTGGCTTTGGCGGCACAGGGCCCGGCGGTGGCGACGGTGGCGGCACAGGGCCCGGCGGCGGAGGCGCCGGCTTGAGTGGACCGACGTTGAGCACGTAGGCGTTGCTGATGCGGGTCCTCAATAGATTGTAGCTGATCCAGGCGTAACCATGATCTCCCCAGCGCGGACTCCAGGAATTGATCAACCGGAATGCTTGCCGCTGCTCGTCGTAGCCGACCAGTGTCATCGCGTGCCAACCGGCAAGCTTGTCACCGGGAGCCGGGGCCGGTTCCGTGAACGTGCCGGCGCCACGCAGTTTCTGGAATGCGGCACTGACGTTGAACCTGATCAGCACGGGATTGGAACGCGCCAGTTGGCCCTTGGCGTCATCAGGTCGGCTGATATCGACGCGATTCAATCCCCGCACACGGAAATCATGGGCTCGCGCGACAAACTGCGCCGACGCCGCCGGCACGCATGCGTCGGTGTAGGGATAGTCAGCGAGCGATAACGCACCTCGTGCCATTACTTTGACGGCGTCGTCGAAACTCGAGCCATCGTTGCAACCTTGTCGGCGGGCCAGGTGATAAACGTAGTTGGGGCTCGCCAGGTTGGTCGGCTGCTTGATATCCCGACGTTCGATTGTTTCGGTGTAATAGCTTCGCGCCGCGTAGGCGGTCGCCCAGGCCGTACAGGATCCCAAGCGACCTTGGTCCCCGACGGCCGGCATTTTGCTCGAAAGATCGACTCTCTCGGGCAGAAATGCCCGATATTGTTCGATGATTGGCAGTCCGCGCTCGACCACGGGGTCGTTCGGCAGCGAACCCGTGTAATAGGCGGTATCCGGCGGGTCGACGGGACCGCTGTCTGCGGGGCCGGGCGTTTGCGCCAGCAACCTGGCCGGCAGGCCGACAAATGCGATCGCGGCAAGAACGACAGCGGCCAGCACACGCGTAACTCCGCAATACATGAGCGACCTCGCAGACGGAAAGACGCAAGCCTTTCCCCGCCTGAACCGAGGCAGGGAGAGCGGCTATTATACTGCATCTTCAAATTGGCGGCGAAGGCGCGCCCGGCTCCGGCAACCGAACGCGAACAATCGTTGTCACCTTTTCCTGCCTATCTTTTGTAAGTTCTGTTTGGCGATTTCATTCCCGGCGGCTGCCGCCTTCTCGTACCACTGCCGCGCCTGCGTCAGGTCTTTGGGGACACCCATCCCTGTGCCGTACATGACCCCGAGGTTGTTCATCGCCTGGTTATTGCCCAGAGCAGCGGCTTTCTCGAACCATTGACGCGCCTGGGTGTAGTCCTTGGCGACGCCGAACCCATCTCTATACAGCACGCCGAGATTGCCCATGGCGATGGGGTCGCCCGCAGCCGCTCCTTTCTCGTACCATTGACGGGCCTGCGCACCGTCCCGAGGAACACCCCATCCCATGTCGTAAAGAAAGCCGAGATTGGTCATTGCGCCGACGTCGCCCACGGCGACGGCCTTCTCGAACCACTGGCGCGCTGCCGTGTAGTCCTTGGTCCCGCCCAACCCGCCCTCATGAAGCAAGCCCAGGTTTCTCATCGCATCAGAATTTCCCGCGGCGGCGGCCTTTTCGTACCATTGCCGCGCCTGCACATAGTCCTGCGCGACAGCCCGGCCGTTTTGGTAAAATAGGCCGAGACTGTTCATCGAGGCGGGCCAGCCCGCGACGGCCGCCTTTTCATACCACTGGCGCGCCTGTGTATAGTTCCTGGGGACACCTAACCCGTGTTCATAGAGGACGCCGAGACTGTTCATCGCGTGGGCATTATCGGCGGCGGCGGCCTTTTCATACCACTGGCGCGCCTGTCCGTAGTCCTGCGCGACACCCAACCCGTTCTGGTAATACAAGCCGAGATTTTGCATTGCTTGCGCGTAGCCCGCGGCGGCGGCCTTCTCATACCACTGACGCGCCTGCGTATAGTCCCTGGGGACACCTAACGCGTTTCCATAGAGGACGCCGAGACTGTTCATCGCGACTGGGGCGCCCGTGGCGGCGGCCTTTTCATACCACTGCCGCGCCCGCGCGTAGTCCTTGGAGACGCCCCAGCCGTTTTGGTAAAGAACGCCGAGATTATTCATCGCAGCGGGCTCGTCCGCGGCAGCTCCCTTCTCAAACCATTGGCGCGCTTGCGCATAGTCCTGCGTGACACCCCAGCCATACTGGTAAAGCACGCCGAGATCGGTCATTGCGCCTGGTTCGCTTGCGGCTGCGGCATTTTCGTAGAGCCGGCGGGCGAGCACGTAATCCTTCTGCGCCTGAGCGATACGCCCGGCCTGGAAGGCGAAGCGAGCGACATCAGGATATTGGCGCATTGTCGCGTTACAGGCCGTGAGTGCCGGCACGATGTCGATCTTGCCGACCAAAACGCCGGGAACGCTTGGCGGGCGCTGGGGATCCGTGGGGGCGGCCGCCAGCCGATCGCAGTCGGTCACGAGATCGCGGCGCAATGTGTCGGCAGGGTTGGTCGGGCGCGTCTCTTTCGTGGCTATGATCGGCTCCTCGGCGGCAGGCGGCGGACCGGAGGCGGGCGCGCCGGCGAAGTAAAAGCTGCCTCGGATCGGCGACGCCGAATACCATGGCTGCTGGGCTTTGCCCGTAGCCTGCATCACCAAGAGCCCGACCTCGTTAAACGCCTCGAAGATGCCGAGGCCGGGCCGTTTGATCGTCTGCGTCAGCGCCTTGGTAAAGGGGCTGTTGCCGCCGGCGCCGTCCTTGGCCACGTTGCCGGGCTGGGTCGCAAACGAGATTAACGTGCCCTCAGGCGCCTGCATCTGGGCGAGGCCGCTGCCCACCGCGCGCAAGCCGCGGCCGCCGAATGGATTGTTGCGGCAAGCGTCAAGGATTATGACGTTGAGCTTGGTGCCCGCATCCTCCATTTGCCGCAGCACCAGGTTGGCGTCGAGCATCTGGAAGTCCAAGTCGGCTTCGCGCCTCGGATTGGCATCGACCGGCGCGAGGTAATTCTCGCCCCGCACCTCGACCGCGTGACCGGCATAATAAAACAGCCCGACATCGGCGCCCGGCAACAGGTCGCCGAAGTTCTGCACCGCGCGGTCGATGCCGGATTTGTCGAGATCGAGCTGGGCGCCGCCGCCGACCAGCGTGAAGCCGAGCGAGCGCAGCGTTTCCGCCATCAACGTGGCGTCATTCTTCGGATTGTCGAGCGGCCCGACCGACTTGTAGGCGGAATTGCCAATGACCAGCGCCACGCGCTTCTCGGCGTGCGCCGGTGCGGAAAAAGATAGGCAGGTTCCGAAAATGACCGCCGCAGCAATCAACTTCGAGACGAAGCTGGCGCAAGGACCCATTGCACCCCCAAGCGATCAATGTCGCTCTTGTCAGATTACGCCACTCACGAATGGTGGCAATCCGAAACAGGTCGTCGCCTCAATCGAATGGGATCTATCGCCGTGCGGCTGGCGTCGAAGGCCTTTGCCAACAACAACATTCGGCGGTGGCAGCAACGGGCAAATGGCGAGTAGCAAGTGGCCGACTGTCAGGCAAAAAACTCTGCAATCGCCTTCGCCACGACCGCGGGCCGAGTTATCGTCGGTACGTGCCCGGCGTCTTCAATGACGACAAGTTTGCTGTTGGGGATTTTCCCCGCCAGGGTTTCGGCATTTGCCATGGCAGTGATAACGTCGCGCCTGCCGTGGAGAATAAGCGTCGGCAGCGATATTTCCGAGAGCCGGTGCTCCACGTCAACGATCTCGAGGCATTCCATCAGTTGGATGGCATCGGGACTGTTTGAGCGGTTGACGATTTGCTTGGCCCAACGGCGTTCGGCGGCGCATTCCTCCTCCGGGATGCAGGCGTTGACGAACAAGTCCATGGTCTTGGGGAAATCGGTCCTGCAACCCTCGATAAAGCGCGCTGCGCCAACGGACCTTCCTCCCTGGTAGCGGCCGTCGACAATGACCAGCCCTTTGAATCGAGACGGATCGCGCAATACGGCCTCCAGGGCGATACAGGCGCCGGACGACTCCGCAGCCAAAACGCACGGCGCGACCGACAGCGCATCGAGAACCTTGAAAAGATCCTGCACGAGAATTTCGAATGTGATCGCCGCTGCATGATTGATGGTGGCGCCGGTGCCGCGGTGGTCGTAGGTGATCGTGCGCCACGAGCGGCTGAGAATTTCAAACGGCTGCGACCAGAGTTCGCCGCTGCCGACCCAGCCGCCATGGGCGATGAGCGTCGGCGGCCCTTTGCCGAAAGAACTCACGAACAATTCGGCGTCCTCGAGCTTGAGGAACATATTCTCCCCCCAAGATGGCCGTTAGGCGCAGGAGGCCTCGTTACTCCACCCTTGCCCACCCATCGGGCGTCAGCCGCTCCTGCGGTCGGAAGCGGCTCTTGTAATCCATCTTGCGCGAGCCGCGCACCCAATAGCCGAGATAGACGTAAGCGAGCCCCATGCGTTGCGCGCGGGCGATGTGGTCGAGCACCATGAAGGTGCCGAGCGAACGGGCCGCTTCATCCGGCTCGAAGAACGAATAGACCATGGACAGGCCGTCGTTGAGCACGTCGGTCAAGGCGACGGCGAGAAGGTCGTCGGGCTGACGCCCGGGCAGCGAAGATTCCGGCTCGCGCCGGCGATATTCGATGATGCGGGTCTCGATGTGGCTGTCCTCGACCATCATCGCGTAGTCGAGCACCGTCATGTCGGCCATGCCGCCGTCGCGATGACGCGAATCGAGATAACCGCGGAAGATCGAATATTGCTCGGAGGTCGGAACGGCGATCTTCATCTCGCTGGTCACGTCGGCGTTGCGGCCGACGATGCGGCGCATACTGCGGGTGGGGTGGAATTCCTTGGCGATCACCCGCACCGAGACGCAGCAGCGGCAACCCTCGCAGGCCGGCCGGTAGGCGATCGATTGGCTGCGACGGAATCCGCCCTGGGTGAGGATGTTGTTGAGCTCCCCCGCACGTTCGCCGACCAGGTGGGTAAAAACCTTCCGCTCCTCCTTGCCGGCGAGATAGGGGCAGGGCGACGGAGCGGTGAGGTAGAATTGCGGCGTATCGCGCGAGTGCTGGGTCACGTGGCGCTCTGGCCCCTTGCTGGCCCGTTGGCCTGCTGCGGCCGAGACTGACCCGGCCCGCCGTCTAGATTGCCCGAGAATGTCGGCGCGGCATAGGCCAAATCCGCCGCGCTAGCTGCTCATGGGCACCCGCAGCGCCGCGGCGCGGGCCGCGTTGTTGATGATGACGACGCCCACCAGCATGTCGTGCAGAAGCCGCCGCCGCGGATTTAAGAAGCCGACTACGAGCACGAGCGGCGTCAGCACGCTGACGCTGACCCAGTAGATGATCGGGTGCACGGCGCCGAGCACGAAATAAGCCGGCGCGCCGTACCAGGTGCGCATTTCGATCTCCATGGCGCGCATGCCGAGCGTGGCCGACGCCGGGCTTCCCAGCGTCGTGCCGTAATAGAACAGCGCCCAGATCACCGAAGCCGGCGACAACAGCCAGAACAGCGCCCAGCCGAGGCCGAAGGTGACGAGGCCGAACACAAAAATAAACATCGCCGCCGCGACCAAAGGCACCGCGATGACGATCAAATCGATGATGAAGGCGACAACCCGCCGGGTGAGCAGTCCCTCGAACAGCTCGGGATTGGCCCAAGGATCGTAGGCATGCGGCCTGATATCGGCCGCGATGCCGATCCGGCTCGATCGGGAGTCCGGCCCTGCGTTTAGCCCGGAATCAATCATGAGCAACCCTGTGACGACTCTGACATTGTAACGCCGCCAGAAATAGGGAAAAAGGCCTTGTGGCCATGGCGCCGCCCTGGAGGCCGTCGTGCGTGACAGAAAACAGTCATGGTGACGTTGGCCGCCATCGAAGCCGCCGGCCGCGCGATCGCCGGCCACGTGCTGCGGACGCCGATCTTGGCGGCGCCGCCGCTTTCGGCGCTGACCGGCGCCGAGGTCTACGTCAAATACGAGAATTTGCAGGTCACCAATTCGTTCAAGGAGCGCGGCGCCTGCGTCAAGCTTGGCGCCCTCGACGCCGACGAGCGCCGCCGCGGCGTGATCGCGATGTCGGCCGGCAATCACGCCCAGGCGGTGGCTTATCACGCGCGGCGGCTCGGCATCCCGGCAACCATCGTCATGCCGGTGACGACACCGTTCGTGAAGGTCAAGGCGACCGAGGCGCGAGGCGGCAACGTCATCCTTGAGGGCGAAACTCTCGCCGAAGCGCAGGCGCGCGCCGAGGTGATTGCGGTGGAGCGCAACCTGGTCTGGGTCCACCCCTACGACGATCCGCACATCATCGCCGGCCAAGGGACGATCGCGCTGGAGATGCTCGAGGAGGTGCCGGATCTCGACGTCCTCATCGTTCCGATCGGCGGCGGCGGCCTCATCGCCGGCTGCGCCATCGCCGCGCGCGCCAAGCATCCGTCGATCGAGATCGTCGGCGTCGAAGGTGCGCTCTACCCGTCGATGTGGAACGCGCTCTATCAGGGCAGCAGACCGTGCGGCGGCCCGACGCTGGCGGAAGGGATTGCGGTGAAAAATGTCGGCAGGCTGACACTGCCGGTCGTGCGCGAATTGGTCCGCGATGTCATCCTGGTCGACGAGCCGCAGATCGAGCGCGCCGTGAACGCCTTCCTCACCTTGCAGAAGACGATGGCTGAAGGAGCGGGCGCCGCCGGGCTTGCCGCGATGATCGCCGAGCCGGAACGATTTCGCGGCCGCAAGGTCGGCCTCATTCTCTGCGGCGGCAATATCGACCCGCGCATCCTCGCCTCCATCATGGTGCGCGAGCTGGAACGCGCCGACCGCATCGTCTCCTTTCGCCTCACCATCCCGGATCGCCCGGGAATCCTGGGGCAGATCGCGACCAGGCTCGGCCAGTTCAACGCCAACATCCTCGGCGTCGATCATCACCGGCTGTTCCTCGACGTCCCCGCCAAGGGCGCCAAGCTGGACGTCACCATGGAGACGCGCGATGCCGCCCATGCCGATGACATTTTTCGTGCGCTCGCGGCCGACGGCTATCAGCCGGTGCGGCTGCCGAGCGGCACCGCGCTGGAGTAGTCGGACTATCGTACCGCCGAGGCAGCGCGGTGTATCGCATTGCCCTTCACAGGGCGATGGCCGGCAGCCACAATGCCGCGGACAATTGAGAGGCAGGTTGCAGTGAAAAATGTCGGCATATTCATCGGCGGCGCGATGCTGATTGCGAGCGTAAGCGGCGCCGTCGCCCAGCATGCGGCGCAGGGTCAGCCGCCGCCAAGCGAAGCGCCGCAGCGAACCACGGCGACTTACGGCGATTGGGTTGTCCAATGCGTGACCGAGGCCCAGCAGGCGCATCAAAAAATCTGCGACATGGCGCAAAGCACGCAAGTCCAGGGCAGGACCCTGCCGTTTTCCCGCGTTGCCATAGCGCATCCGGTGAAAGGTCAGCCGGTGAGGCTGGAGGTGCAGGTGCCGGTCAACATCAGCTTCGGCACCAACGTGAAAATCCAGACCGGGGACACCGATGCCGGCATGGCGGCGCCGTTCGCGCGCTGTACGCCGAATGGCTGCTTCGCGGACTTCGACATCAAGGACGATGTGCTGAAAAAATTCCGCGCTGCTACCGGAGCCGGCAAGCTTTCTTTTGCCGACGCCGGCGGCCATGACGTGAGCGTCCCGCTGTCGTTCAATGGCTTTAATCAGGCCTTTGACGCGCTCCTGAAGGAATAGGGACTGCGCGTTTCCGGGCTGCGCAAAAAGTCGGCTTTACACGACGGCAGATGTTGGATGTTCTCGCAAAGCTTGAGGCTGTCCTCGCAAGTGGGGCGAAGACTCAAGCTTTTCCAGATTTCGAGGCCGCCTGGTGAGACGGCCTCGATGGAGTTACCAGACGTAATACCACGCAATAACAAGGAGGACGGCTACCGCAATGGCCAGCAACGCCATTTGTGCAGCCATGTTGTTGGCCAGACCGTGGCCATGATGCTCGCTGGGCATTGTCATCGGATATCTCCCCAGGCGTTTTCTACCCGCGCGGAAAGCCGAGACCGCGTCTCTAAGGGGCCGGATTACCCCTCATTCAGGGTGCCGGAATCCGCGAATAATCAGACTTTGGTCTAATGCGTTAGGGCTACATTGATCCAAATCAAAACCGACACTGTTAATTGGGGGCCGCGGAAGCTTGGGCAAACGTCCGCCGATCAACGCCGGTCGAGCCGGCGGGAGTGAACTGGCGAGAAGTGAATCGGCCAGCTGTCGCTAGGCTCTATTCGCCGTTCTTGCGAAACATATTCTGCAGCCAGTCGAACGGCCGCGCTGTCGTACTGTCAGACACGGCGGGGCCGCCGGCGGCATCCGGCCGCGGCCGCGGCATCGGCACGGTCGCGGGCGTCATCTGCGCCATGGCGACGAGGTGTGGACGGCGCGGCGGCAGCGGGATCGGGCCGCGCAGTGGCTCTGCCGCGGGTACGGCATCGGCCGTGTCGATCGAGACCGCCGGCTGCGGCCCGGCGACCGCGCCGGTGTTTGGGGCCGCTCCGTCGGGCGGGGCGGTGGCAGCAGGCGTCTGCACTGCCTTCGGGTCGGCCGGAATAATGGGTGACGTATCAGCCGTCTTCAGCGCGCCGGTCGGCGTGTTGGCGGCGCCGATCGGGACACGATCGCCGAGCAGTGGTCCCTTCGGTGCGGCGGCCGCGTCAGGAGCGTCCGTCGGGGTTGGTCCCGCCGGGACCGCCGCGGACGCAGCGTCGGAGAGCCTGGATTGCTCAGGCGGCGGTAAAGGCTGCGTGGCGCTGTCGAGGCTGGCGCTCGCGTTTCGCGGCAGCGGAACCGTCGCGCTCGCCGCCAGCTGGCGGAACGTCGGGAGTTTCGGCGGCCCGACATAGCTGCGCATGAATACGGTGATGGTCCACAGGATCACCGGGATCGCGGCCAGTACCGCGACGACGATGACGATGCGGCGCAGCAGCGGCACGTAGTGCCGGAAATGATCGCTGTCCTCACGCATGACTTCCGCCCCGTTGTTTGCTCCCCGGCGAGGACGGTTGCTACATTCCGCCCTTCTTCAGTTTCTCCGCAATCCTTGCCGCGAAATAAGTCAACACGCCGTCGGCGCCCGCGCGTTTGAAGGCGATCAGGCTCTCGGTCATGGCCTTGTCCCCGTCGAGCCAGCCATTCACGGCAGCGGCCATGATCATCGCATATTCGCCGGATACTTGATAGGCGAAGGTAGGCATGCCGAAGGCCGCTTTGACCCGGTGCAAAATGTCGAGATAGGGCAGGCCGGGCTTGACCATGATCATGTCGGCGCCTTCGGCGATGTCGAGTTCCACTTCGCGCAGTGCCTCGTCGGCGTTCGCCGGGTCCATCTGATACGTGCGTTTGTCGCCGATGAGCGTGGTGCTCGAGCCGACCGCGTCGCGGAACGGGCCGTAGAAGGCGGAGGCGTATTTGGCCGCGTAGGCCATGATCTGCACGTCGTGGAAGCCGGCGGCATCGAGCCCGGCGCGGATGGCGCCGACACGGCCGTCCATCATGTCGGAGGGAGCGATGATATCGCAGCCGGCCTCCGCCTGGACCAGCGCTTGGCGGACCAGCACCGCGACAGTCTCGTCGTTGAGGATGATGCCGTCGCGGATCAGGCCGTCATGGCCGTGGCTGGTATAGGGATCGAGCGCGACATCGCAGAGGAGGCCGATGTCGGGCACTTCCTTGTTAATGGCGCGAATGGCGCGGCAGACGAGGTTCTCGGCGTTGAGCGCTTCGGATCCCGTAGCGTCGCGCTTGCCCGGATCGGTATAGGGGAACAGCGCGAGGCAAGGGATGGTGAGCTTCGCCGCCCGCTCCGCGGCGCGCACCGCCTCATCGACGGAGAGACGCTCGACGTCGGGCATCGAGGCGACCGGCGCGCGGACCTTCGTGCCGTCGACCAGGAACAGCGGCCAGATCAGGTCGTCGGTGGTGAGAACGTGCTCGCGCACCATTCGCCGCGCCCATTCGGCGCGGCGGTTGCGGCGCGGGCGGATCGCAAGGTCGAGACGCTCGCTGACCGACGCTTGCGACTTTGCCTCGACCGGCGCGAGGCGGCTGGCTTCGAGCGGCCGGCCGAATTTGATCGCCATGACCGTACTCCTGCTGGCGGGAGCTTTCTTTTACCCGGTCCAGGCTCGACCCGCCACTAGTGTCCCGATTCCGAAGTTCGCATCATTATGCGGGACCCTCGTTTGCGAACTTCGGAATCGAAGGACACTAGCCAACGTATTGATCCGGTGTGGCTTTGGTTCAGAAGTCCGCATGACGAGTTGGCGGCAAGAATGATGCGGACTTCTGAACCGCCGCACTGGCAGGACCGCAGGCCGCAACGAACCGGGCGTCGGCCCTGGGGCCGGCGCAGCGGATTGACTTCGGCCCGTCTCGAATGTCAAAGGCCGCGCGGATGAGCGATCAATGGCAGAGGCGGCCCACCCGGCCGAGCGACATGCTCGAGCCCGTGCATGCGGGCAAACCGGCCAACGCGGCGGGATCCTGGGCCACCTATCTGGTCCTATTTCTGCGCATCATGGCGGCGGTGTCGCTGGTCAAGGGCCTTTATCATTGGGCCGCGGTGTGCGGCATCGGGGCGCCGGCTGACGCCGGCTTCGAGATGCATACGGTGGCTTGGCGCACGGCGACGGTGTTCTTCGCCGTCATCGATCTTGTCGCCGCGGTCGGGCTGTGGCTCGCGGCGCCGTGGGGCGCGGTGGTGTGGCTTACCTCCGTCGTGTCCATGGCGGTGGTGGAGGTATTCTTTCCCCACGTGTACGGCGGCAGCATTTACATCGTGCTGGTCGAGGCGACGCTGCTCGGCGTCTATCTGTGGCTCGCGATCTATGCCGCGCGCGAGCAGCCGGCGTGAACAAGCCACGCTCGCCGGCGGCGCATCGGTCGATCACCGGTTCGGCAAGATCATTTGCAGCACGCGCTTGAACGACGCCGAGGTCTGGTGCCGCAGCATGGCGATCTGCCGGTTGCCCTGCGAGGTCAGCCAGTTGAATTGAATGACGCGGCGCTCGCCGGAAAACGATTCGTGGCCGTGCCAGGAATTGTGGCTGCGCTTGAATGCCAAGAGCGTGCCGGCGACCGGCGGCACTTCGACGATGATGTCGTTGAGATCGGTGGCCGAGCGCAGCAAGCGCAGCCGGCCGCCGGCTTGCTCCCACGTCTCGTTCATATAGATCAGCACGGTGATGATCTTGCTCTTGGAGTCGGTGTGGATCTTGCCGTCGCTCAGGTCGCAGCGGCCGCGGACCGTGGTCACGGTCGGCCGGCCGGTGAGATCGATGCCGAATTTTTCCTCGAACGCCTCGCGGAACTGATCGCTTTCGAGTTCGTCGAGCAGTTTCTGGAATGCCGGACCGAAGCTGACCTGATCGACCGGAAAACTGCCCGGCGAAGAAATTGCGGGATAATCGGCATTGATCGCCGCCAGTGCGGCCGGACCGATGAAACCGGACACGATCAGGTGTTCGAACGGCTCCGTCACCAGCGGCGTCGCCCGGAACGCCTCGAGCCTCAGATAATCCGGCATGTCATCGCTCTGTTCGCGCCCCCCGAGCGGAAATTAGCACCTCCCCCCGGCGCCGTAAAATCTAGGGCATCACTATTTCGATTGCGGCCGCAGAATGGCCCAGCCGACACGCACCGTGCCGTCGCCGCGGTGCAACGGCAGTTCGAATGGCGTGCCGATTTCGGCGCCGGGCGCGATGGCGGCAAAATCCGCCGGCAGCACAAGCGAGTCGCCGTCGGTCCAGACCAGCACCGCGCCGCGTTCGCCCAAATCGGCGAGATCGATCCATGGCGCGCGGCGCGGCAGGCCGTCGATCAGCACCCGCGGCTGCGGGCGCGCCGGGGAATAATGCGCCACATTACCGCCGTCCCACGTCGAGCCGATGATGTATTTGGGCTGCTGCCCGGTCGCCGCCTCGAACCGCTGCGTGATCGCGGCGGACAACTCGACGCCGGGAAACAACGCCGCGCGCCAGCGATGATCGAGCGGCGGCAGCACCAGATAGTCGGCGAGAAATGCGGCAACAAAGATCGCGAACACGATGGCCCATAATACGCCGATCCGGGCAAGCCGCACCCGGTCGAGCGCGGCCGGCGCGAAAAGAACGATCCACAGGCCGAGGAACAGCCAAAGCGGAAAGCCCCACATCGCGCTGGTGGCGCGGCCGGTGAGGAGGGAAAACGCGAATAACGTCGCCGCCGGGCCGAATCCCAACAGTGTGACGATGCGGCGGTCGAACGCGTCGGCATTCGTCCGCGGCGGCGTCTTCGACGGCGGCCACAACAGCGGCGCCGCGATCAACAGCGGGGGAATGAGAAAATAGGCTTGGCCGACGACATAAAGCGCCGGGTTCAGCAGGTGATCGAGCACGCCGCGCGGCGGCGCCGCCCGCCCCTCGGCATAGCTAAAGGCAGCGAAATGGTCCTGCACCAGCCAGATCAGGTGCGGCGCCATGACGATCAGCGCCACCGCGGCCGCGATCCAGGGGCCGGGTCCGGCCAGGCGGCGGCGGGCATCGCGGTCGAAAAGTAGAAACAGCGCCAGCGGCGCCGCCAGGATCACCATGAAATATTTGGCCCACCAGGCGAGACCGAGCGCGAGCCCGAGCAGGACCCAATGGCGCAGCCGGCCGTGCCGCAGTCCGGCGTAGAAGGCAAACCCCGCGAGCGCCCAGAACGGCAGTTCGCTGACATTGTGATTGAACTTGGCGGCGCTGAAATTGAAAAAGTGCATGCCGTCGATGATCAGGATCGCGGCCAGCGCGCCGGTCGCGCCAATCAGCGGCCGCGCCGTCAGCCACACCGCCGCGAAAGCGACGATCACGGCGAGCTGGCCGAGCGCATAGATGGCGGCGTCGGTGCCGAACAGCCGGTAGGCGGCCTCGATCAGCCACCACGGCAGCGGCGGCAGCTTGTCGTAACCGAGCTGCCATTCGCGGCCGTAAACCAGCGCCTCGATCACGTCGACCGGCAGGTTGAAGTAGAGGAGCGAGGGCAGCGCCGTCCAGACCAGCCCGTGCACGACCAGGAAGCCGGCGAAAGCCGCTTGCGGGCGGCGTTCCACCGCGTCGATCAATCGGGCCATGGTCATTGCGTCATTGGTCGGCTTTTTGGGTCCGGCGTTCCGGCGCAGCCTTAGCACGCCCAGCGCCGCGAGAAACCGCCGGCCGGCGGGGCAGGGCTATCCAGCCGTGACGGCGCGCGCAAGCCTTGCTATGGAGCCTCGCAGTTGAGTCCGTGCCAAGGCTATGCGCCAAGGTAATCTGCAAAGCTGATCCGGCGGCCGCGGCGCCAGGGCCGGCCGGGGCGGATAAGAGGCCAAAAGGGCAACCGGCGGCCAACAAGGGGGCCAGCAGCGGGCAATGAAGGACATTCTCGACAAGCTCGAAGAGCGCCGCGCCAGCGCGCGCGGCGGCGGCGGGGAGCGGCGCATCGAGGCGCAGCACAAGCGCGGCAAGCTGACCGCGCGCGAACGGATCGAGCTCCTGATGGACAAGAACTCGTTCGAGGAGTTCGACATGTTCGTCGAGCACCGCTCCTACGAGTTCGGCATGGAGAAGACGAAGATCGCCGGCGACGGCGTGGTCACCGGCTGGGGCACCGTCAACGGCCGCTCGATCTTCGTCTTCGCCAAGGACTTCACCGTGTTCGGCGGCGCGCTGTCGGAGACGCACGCGCAGAAGATCACCAAGATCCAGGACATGGCGATGCGGGCGCGGGCGCCGATCATCGGCCTGTTCGACGCCGGCGGCGCCCGCATCCAGGAGGGCGTCGCCGCGCTCGGCGGCTACGGCGAGGTGTTCAAAAGAAACGTCATCGCCTCCGGCGTCATTCCGCAGATTTCGGTGATCATGGGACCGTGTGCCGGCGGCGACGTCTATTCGCCGGCAATGACCGATTTCATCTTCATGGTGCGCGATACGAGCTACATGTTCGTCACCGGCCCCGACGTGGTGAAGACGGTGACCAACGAGATCGTCACCGCGGAAGAACTCGGTGGCGCCTCCGTGCATGCGACGCGCTCGTCGATCGCCGACGGCGCCTACGACAACGACGTCGAATGCCTGTTGCAGATGCGCCGGCTGATCGATTTCCTGCCGGCGAATTTTGCCGCCGGCGCGCCGGAATGGCCGTCGTTCGACGACATCGACCGCGTCGAGCCGTCGCTCGACACCTTGGTGCCCGGCAACCCCAACCAGCCCTATGACATCAAGGAGCTGATCCTCAAGACCGTGGACGAAGGCGACTTCTTCGAGCTCAGCGAAACCTTCGCCCGCAACATCGTCATCGGCTTCGGCAGGATCGCCGGCCGCACCGTCGGCTTCGTCGCCAACCAGCCGATGGTTCTGGCCGGAGTGCTCGACTCTGACGCCAGCCGCAAGGCGGCGCGCTTTGTTCGTTTTTGTGATGCCTTCAACATTCCGATCGTCACCTTCGTCGACGTGCCCGGCTTCCTGCCCGGCACCGCGCAGGAATACGGCGGCCTGATCAAGCACGGCGCCAAGCTTCTGTTCGCCTATTCGCAAGCCTCGGTGCCGCTGGTCACCGTGATCACCCGCAAGGCGTTCGGCGGCGCCTACGACGTGATGGCCTCAAAGCACATCGGCGGCGACGTCAACTACGCCTGGCCGACGGCGCAGATCGCGGTGATGGGCGCCAAGGGCGCGGTCGAGATCATCTTCCGCGCCGACATCGGCGACCCGGAAAAGATCGCCGCGCGCACCCGCGAATACGAGCAGCGTTTCCTGTCGCCCTTCGTCGCCGCCGAGCGCGGCTATATCGACGACGTCATCATGCCGCACACCACGCGCCCGCGCATCGCCCGTGCGCTCGCCATGCTGCGCGGCAAGACCGTGGAGATGCCGACGCGGAAGCACGATAACTTGCCGGTGTAGCGGTTACACCCCGGGCGTCGCGCTGACTCAATAACCGCGCATGCGGTTCGCGGCCAACGCATCCATCATAGAGGCGTATGGTGGGTC
>JBAPYW010000049.1:0-111043 GCA_049284935.1 Xanthobacteraceae bacterium | reverse complement strand
GCTCCGCGGGCGTTACCCGCGCCGGCCTGTCCCAGTCCAGTGAAAGCACCTCACGCGCCGGTCGTAGTGCCGGCAGAATGATGCCCAAGCCGCCCGGGAGCGGAGGTGACGAGCCCCCGCCCGCGGGCACCGCTCTCGCCCCATCGGCCGGTGTCGCCGGCAGACGTCCTTGATTCGAGCGAGATTGGGGGGTATGTAGCCGAAACGGGGACGGATGTCAATAGGCAGGCACGTTTACGGTGACCACAAAATACTTCTCCCCAGTAGGGAGAGGTGAGCCGCGCAACGCTGAGGATAAAAGAATCGACGACAAGCGGGACTGGTTCTCTCCCGGATTTCGCTGCCGTTCCATCCGGGCTACGCTTGCTCTTCATCGACGATGCTGGAGGCTCGTTTGGCTAGCCCGACTCATCGAGACGTGAAGCGCCTGTTTGCTCTCTCGGGAAATCGTTGCGCGTTTCCCAAATGCCAAACTGCCATTGCTGAGGGAACGTCCCTAGTCGGCGAAATCTGTCACATCAAGGCTGACAAGCCCGACGGACCGCGCTACGACCCGGCACAAACGGACGGGGAACGCCAATCGTTCGACAACCTTATTCTCATGTGCGCCAATCATCATAAAGTGGTGGATGACGACGAGGAATCATACTCGGTTGAGCGGCTGCGGAAGTTGAAAGCAGAGCACGAAAGCCGCGCCACGCCAGCCTCTAACTTTAAAGAAGACGACGCGATCGTCTCCTTACTCATCGAGCATTCGATGCTGTCACTGGGGCAGGCCGGTGGAATCGCAGCGCACACGTTCAACGCGCAAAACATCTATCTGACTAACGCGCCATCCGACGCCACGACCGCAAAAAAAGCCGATGCTGTCGACACGCTTTGGCGAACTATCATCGGACTCAAAACCAAATTCAGCATAATTCTGTTCCTCGACACCATCCATACAGCCGACGAGCTTGATGTGTTTTTCAAGGGAGGAAGTGCGGTCGATTTCGTCGAGGCTCTCCGGCCCTACGAAAATATAGCCCGTGTTTCCACAGAGATGCAGGAGGTCTTGCCGAAGGATGGCGATATGTACCAGCTCTACGTCACTCGGCGGCTCTGGGCGTTATATCAAGTAATCGTTGCCATGGTCGGACGCAGTGCCATGCTCATCACATTGTCGTTCAAGAAGCGTGCATTGCTGCGGTGGCAGGACGACACTATCATTGATCAGCACCTCCGCGCGGTGCTCCCCGGCCTGCTCGTTGACGCTCAGAGCAGAGCGAGACTGGCGGGCTTCAACGGCTGCTCGCGCTGTTGGAACAGGCGTTCCTCGAAGAAGCGGCGAGGATCAAAAGCTGATCCGCGTCCATTTCCGGTCCGGCAGTAGGCCGGATTGAGCGGCAGCGAAATCCGGGATTGACGGCTAGGCTAGTCCCGGATTTCGTTTCACTGAAGACGCGCTACACTAGCTACCTGAATATAGGGGGGGCTATGGCTACGCTTGGCGGTCAGCGTGCCCAATTCACCTGGGCACTTAATCAGTACAACATTACGGACGACCCCGACGAAAAGGATAAGTTCGCGAGACGCATGGCCAGGTACATCGCATCGGCAGCTACTCATGGCTTTACAGTAGAAGAGGTGACACAGAAACAAAGCTATCCTGCGGCTGAGGTCGAAAAATATTTAACAGAAATAACGACAACCGCCGACCCCGAAATATCCGAAGAAAATGCAATTCAATCGCTCGCGACCAAAGTAGACATTTCCGACGTCATCCGAGAGGGCGAGGAGAATGGTACGCTCTACGCTTACGGGTATCGATGTGCTCCTGATAGGTTGAAGGTCGGATCCACGGAAGGCGACGCAATCCAGCGAATTGCGGCCCAAATTTTCACAAGCACTCCGGACAAACCAGTGTTGCTGGTCGAGATTAAGAGTTCCGCTTGTCGGGCTCTAGAAAAAGCCATCCACGGCATCCTTGAAACGCGCGGCAAGAAGGTAATGGGCGGTGGCGACGAATGGTTCAGAGCAACCCGCGATGAAATCTTGGAAGTCTATAGATTTATTAGCAAGTAGTCCGGACTAAACGCGAGAGGAAACACATAGATCTGCCGCGAGACTTGCAGCATTCCGCGAACTGGGGGCTTAATCCATCTCTACGTTTTCAGTCCGAATAGAGCAGTATGAACCTCACCGGTGGGGCTTTGCATTCCAACATATAGAATCGTCTTATTTCCGGGAAACTTGATGAGATGATTGTTCAGCAACCTAACTGACCGTTCGCGCCACACGGGAAATTGCTTCTCAAACTCATTGACGGAGGGCGCTTCGCGATACGGATTGCTTGCATGCATCAGCATCGCAATTCTGCCGTGAGCGGAAATAAGCTCATCGAGCGTCAAAAAACCTGAGGCTATGTCCTTCCATTCATCCTTTATTTCTGGCGCGCTGGCTGGTACACGGTCGATTGGGATCGGATAAAATGCGGGATTTCGCTTTCTTACGAGCGCGATAACTTTCGCAATTTGCCACTCCCTAGAAAGCTTCCTCACTAGCCCTTCGAAAAGATGATGGTGCGATGCCAGGGTCGCTAGAATAATTAGCTCAAAGACTCTTCTGAACTGTAACGCAACGAACTCATTATTTGTATATTTAAAAGACGTGGTCTTGTTGTTGCTCAAGATGTCATCTATTGCGCGCAGCCTACGCTTAATTTCCTCCATGCATCGTTTGTAACTGGCGTAATCTGGTTCAATGTTCATGCAATGTGCCCCACGGCCGCTAGTTGCTCGAGGCAGTCTACTACGCGGTTTGTCAGCATGGATGCCCGGGTCAAGCCCGGGCATGACGCGATAAACAGGCAACGTTCGCGCCCGCGCCCCGCTCACAACATCGACGGCAGCACGCGGTCCGGCGGACGGTGGCCGTCCATGAAGGTCCTGATGTTGATGATGACCTTCTCGCCCATGTCGACGCGGCCTTCCAGCGTCGCCGAGCCGAGATGCGGCAGCAGAATGACCTTGCCGGCGCGCGCCAGTTTGACGAGCTTGGGATTGACCGCCGGCTCGTGCTCGAACACGTCGAGGCCGGCGCCGGCGATCTCGCCCGCCTCGATCAGCCGCGCCAATGCGTTCTCGTCGATCACCTCGCCGCGTGCGGTGTTGACGATATACGCCTCGGGGCGGACCAGCTTTAAGCGGCGCGCCGACAGCAGGTGATAGGTCGCCGGGGTGTGCGGACAATTGATCGAGATGATGTCCATGCGCACCAGCATCTGGTCGAGGCTCTCCCAGTAGGTGGCGCTGAGTTCCTCTTCGATGCGCGGCGCGACGCGGCGGCGATTGTGGTAGTGGATCTGCAGCCCGAAGGCCTTGGCGCGGCGGGCGACGGCCTGGCCGATGCGGCCCATGCCGACGATGCCGAGCCGTTTGCCCCAGATGCGATGGCCGAGCATCCAGGTCGGGGTCCAGCCGGTCCAATCCTTGTCGCCGAGCAGCACCTGGGCGCCTTCTGCCAGCCGCCGCGGCACGGCGAGAATGAGAGCCATGGTCATGTCGGCGGTGTCCTCGGTGAGGACACCCGGCGTATTGGTCACGGTGATGCCGCGCTGCAGCGCGGTGGCGACATCGATGTTGTCGACGCCGTTGCCGAAATTGGCGATCAGCCGCAACTGCTCGCCGGAATGGCTGAGCACGGAGCGGTCGATCTGATCGGTGACCGTCGGCACGATGACGTCGGCGACCTTGACCGCCTCGACCAGCTCGGCTTGGCTCATCGGCTTGTCGCCGGGATTGAGCCGCGTCTCGAACAACTCGCACATGCGCGCTTCGACGCTGTCCGGCAATTTGCGGGTGACCACGACCAGCGGTTTTTTACCCGATGCCATTCGCTGCCCCGTGCGCGCTCAACTCTCACGTGAAGCATGACCCGAACCGGGTTGCACCGTTACGGATCATGCTCTCGTCGCCGGCGGCACCGGCCCCTTTGCCGCATCCGCCCTATTCAGGTCTCGTTAACCGCCCTCGCCGACACTGAGACTTCGGAGGCGGTACATCAATCCTCTCTACCAGATGGCTGCGTTCCGACAAAGCGCGCCGGGTTCCCGGCGTCATCGCGGTTAGCTGAGGCATCCGGGTAGGTCGCCATGGCAGTGCGGCATGGCAGGTTCATGATCGTTTGCGCAAGGGCGGCCGTAGCGGCCATCGTCGTACTGACGTTCGCCGTGGCGGCGGCGCAGGCAGCCGGCGACACCGCGCCGAGCGGGCTGCCGGTGCCGCGCTTCGTCAGCCTCAAGGTGGATCGCGTCAATGTCCGCGGCGGGCCGGACAAGGATCACGACGTCTCCTGGATTTACACCCGCGTCGGCTGGCCGGTCGAAATCACCGCCGAGTTCGACAATTGGCGGCGCATCCGCGACTCCGACGGGTCGGAGGGCTGGGTCTATCACTCGCTGTTGTCAGGCAAGCGCATGGCTGCCGTGCAACTGAAGTCGAAGACCGATCTGGCGCCGCTGCATGCCAAGCCCGATGCCGAAAGCGCAGTGCTGGCCCGTTTACAGTCCGGAGTGCTCGGATCGGTCAAGCATTGCAACGGCAGCTGGTGCCGGCTCACCGGCGACGGCTTCGACGGCTGGATCGAACAGCACCGGCTGTGGGGCGTCTATCCGGACGAGAAGGTTGAGTAACCGTTCCTCGTCATGCGCGGGCCTAGCCGTTCGAAGAACGGCGTCGCTTCGCTCGCCTATGCCGCGCATCCATGCTGCATCAAATCGGTCGACAACGCTGAAGCAAAAACGACGCCGAATCGGTGTCGAGGCCCTATGGATCGCCGGGTCTTTCGGCGCCAAGACGGCGCTTCGCGCCTTTGCCCGGCAATGACGCTGGGAATACTAGCCTCGCTTGCGCCGCAGCCGCACCACCACGTCGATGCGGGCGATCTCGTAGCCTTCCGGTGGATTCGGCGCCTTGCCGACCACCACGTCGGATGCGGGAATGTCGACGAGATCGTTTTTGTCCTCGATGAAGAAATGGTGATGTTCGGAATTGTTGGTGTCGAAATAGGCTTTCGAGCCTTCGATGGCGACCTGACGCAGCAAGCCGACCTCGGTGAACTGGTGCAGCGTGTTGTAGACGGTGGCGAGCGACACCGGCACCTTGGCGTGATTGGCTTCCTCGTAAAGCATTTCCGCTGTCACATGCCGGTCGCCCTTGGCGAACAGAATCCATCCCAGTGCCATGCGCTGCCGCGTCGGGCGCAGCCCGACCTCGCGCAGCTTCGCCTTGACGTCGTGCCACGGACAGCCAGTGAGGTCGGCAAAGGCGGGCGGCGCGTGCGGCTGGACCATCGGCGCCGCGAGCGCGGCGGTACGGGAAACGAAGGGACGCGATTGGGTCATTACCATACCTTTCGGCCCGCTACCGGGCCGACCGAAATCGTTGCAAGTGAAATCAGTATACGCCAGCCACTGCCCGCTGCAACATCCAAGGCGATCAAGCCGCCGCGTCGTTTTGCACCGTGGCACAGGAGCGCGGCAGGCGGCTTTGCCGCCATGGTTCCATATGTTAGGGATGCACGCGACTGGCCAGCCCCCGGCGCAAACATGGGACCGGAGCATGCAGGAACGCCGTTCCGCTTTCGACTATGAGGACCTGCTGGCCTGCGGGCGGGGCGAGCTCTTCACCCAAGGCCCGCAACTGCCGCTGCCGCCGATGCTGATGTTCGACCGCATTTCCGAGATCGCGGAGGTCGGCGGCGAGTACGGCAAGGGGCTGGTGCGCGCGGTGCTCGAATTGAAGCCCGACCTGTGGTTCTTCCCCTGCCATTTCAAAGGCGACCCGGTGATGCCGGGCTGCCTCGGCCTCGATGCGCTGTGGCAGTTGCTCGGCTTCTTTCTCGGCTGGCTCGGCTCGTCCGGCAGGGGTCGCGCGCTCGGCATGGGCGAGATCAAGATGTCGGGCCAGGTGCTGCCGACCATGAAAAAGGTAGTGTACGGCGTCGACATCAAGCGCGTGATGCGCTCGAAGCTGGTGCTCGGCATCGCCGACGGTTGGCTCTCCGCCGACGGCTCGGTGATCTATCGTGCGCTTGATCTCAAGGTCGGGTTGTTCCACGACGCGGCGCCGCAGGCGAGCGGAGCTGGCGCATGATGCCGAAAGGCGGCTACCGCTTTTCGGCAAAGATCTTTTCGGCAAAGATCATGCGCAAGCAAGTCAGGTAACTGGCCGCATCTGACGAAAGAGGCTGACGAGGCAAGATGAGGCGGGTGGTCGTCACCGGAATGGGCATCGTCTCGTCCATCGGCAACAACACGCAGGAAGTGCTGGCTTCGCTGCGCGAAGCAAAATCAGGCATCGTGCGCGCCGACAAATATGCCGAGCTCGGCTTCCGCTCTCAGGTGCACGGCGCGCCGACGCTCGATCCCAGTGAGTCGGTCGACCGTCGCGCCATGCGCTTTCTCGGCGGCGGCACCGCCTGGAACCATGTCGCCATGGAGCAGGCGATCCGCGATGCCGGGCTCGACGCGACCGAGATCTCGAACGAACGCACCGGCATCGTCATGGGCTCAGGCGGGCCGTCGACGCGCGCCATCGTCGAGGCGGCCGACATTGCGCGCAGCAAGGGGCCAAAGCGCGTCGGGCCGTTCGCGGTGCCCAAGGCGATGTCGTCGACGGCGTCCGCCACGCTCGCGACCTGGTTCAAGATCAAGGGCTTGAGCTACTCGATCTCGTCGGCCTGCGCGACCTCGAACCATTGCATCGGCAATGCCTACGAGATCATTCAGGCCGGCAAGCAGGACATCATTTTCGCCGGCGGCTGCGAAGAGCTCGACTGGACCTTGACCGTGCTGTTTGACGCCATGGGCGCGCTGTCGTCGAAATACAACGACACCCCGGCCAAAGCCTCGCGCGCCTATGACGCCGACCGCGACGGGTTTGTGATCAGCGCCGGCGCCGGCGTGCTGGTGCTCGAAGAATTCGAGCGCGCCAAGGCGCGCGGCGCCAGGATCTACGGCGAGATCGCCGGCTACGGCGCGACCTCCGACGGCGTCGACATGGTGGCGCCGTCGGGCGAAGGTGCCGCCCGCTGCATGCGCATGGCGCTGCGGCACGTCAAGCCGCCGATCGACTATATCAATCCGCACGCCACCTCGACGCCGATCGGCGATCTCAGGGAGATCGAGGCCATCCGCGAAGTGTTCGGCGCCGGCGACAAATGCCCGCCGATCGCGGCGACCAAGTCGCTCACCGGGCACTCGCAAGGTGCCACCGGCGTGCACGAGGCGATCTATTCCTTGTTGATGTTGAACAACGGCTTCATCTGCGAGAGCGCCAATATCGAGAACCTCGACCCCGCCTTTGCCGACATGCCGATCGTGCGCGAACGCCGCGACGGCGTGACGCTCGGCTGCGTGTTGTCGAATTCCTTCGGCTTCGGCGGCACCAACGCCTGCCTCGTGTTCAAGCGGCTGGATGCGTGATTTCTCTCTCCGTCATTGCCGGCGCCGCCTATCGACCGGCCACTTCGGGCCGGAACCGTCTGTTCGGCAGGAAATGACGACAAAAAGGATTGACCCATGCAGGGGTTGATGCACGGCAAGCGCGGGCTGATCATGGGGGTCGCCAACGATCACTCGATCGCCTGGGGCATCGCCCGGACACTCGCGGCGCACCAGGCCAAGCTCGCCTTCACCTACCAGGGCGACGCGCTCGCCAAGCGCGTCAAACCGCTGGCGGCGTCGGTCAATGCCGATCTGGTACTGCCGTGCGACGTCGAGGACGTCGCCTCGGTCGATGCCGTTTTCGCCGAGCTCGAGCGCACCTGGGGGACGCTCGATTTCCTCGTCCACGCCGTGGCCTTCTCCGACAAGACGCAGCTCACCGGCCGCTACGCCGACACCACCCGCGACAATTTTCTGCGCACCATGCTGATCTCGTGCTTCGCCTTCACCGAGGCGGCGAAGCGCGCGGCTGCGCTGATGCCGAACGGCGGCGCGATGCTGACCTTGACCTATAACGGCGGCGGGCGCGCGATGCCGAACTACAACGCTATGGGTCCGGCCAAGGCGGCGCTCGAAGCCTCGGTGCGCTATCTGGCGGTGGATTTCGGCTCGAGCCGCATTCGCGTCAACGCGATCTCTGCCGGGCCGATCCGGACGCTGGCTGGCGCCGGCATCGGCGACGCGCGTTACATGTTCGCCTTCCAGCAGCGGCATTCACCGCTGCATCGCGGCGTGACGCTGGAGGATCTCGGCGGCGCGGGACTTTACCTGCTGTCCGACCTCTCGACCGGCGTCACCGGGGAAATCCATTTTGTCGATTCCGGCTATAACGTCATCGCCATGCCGCATCCCGACGCGCTGCGGGCCGACCGCGGGCGGACCGAGGATCCCGGGCAGTAGCGCGCGACCTCTGCTCCCGGCCGCGCTATGCGCCTCTCCTCTTGCCTCGATCGGCGGCGCACGCCACATCTTCGCCGGTCATGCCCGCCTCACCCGCCATAGACGTCGAGCGCCTCGTCAAGATCTACAAGAACGTGCGGGCGGTCGATGCCGTGTCGTTTTCGATCGCCCGCGGCTCGATCACCGGGCTTCTCGGCGGCAACGGTGCGGGCAAGACCACCACGATTGCCATGATCATGGGGCTGACCACCCCGACCTCTGGCCGCGTCACGGTGCTGGGCGCGGAGATGCCGCGCCAGCGCTATCGCGTCCTGCAGCGGATGAATTTCGAGAGCCCCTATGTCGAGATGCCGATGCGGCTCACGGTCCGGCAAAATCTGACGGTGTTCGGCATGCTCTATGGCGTGGCCGACCTTGCCGACCGTATCGCCGAACTCGCCGGGGCGCTCGACCTGACCGATCTGCTCGACCGCCCGACCGGCAAGCTTTCGGCCGGGCAGAAGACCCGGGTATCGCTGGCGAAGTCGCTGATCAACGCTCCCGACTTGCTGCTGCTCGACGAGCCCACGGCTTCGCTCGATCCCGATACTGCCGATTGGGTGCGCGGCCACCTCGACCGTTACCGGCGCGACCGCCACGCCACGGTGCTGCTGGCGTCGCACAACATGGCCGAGGTCGAACGGCTGTGCGAGCGTGTCATCATCATGAAGCGCGGCCGCATCGAGGACGACGACACGCCGGCTCGGTTGCTGGCGCGCTACGGCCGTCGCACGCTGGAGGAGGTGTTTCTCGACGTGGCGCGCGGCGGCGGCGAAGCACGCGAGGCGGCGCAATGACCACGCGCGCCGAGAGCGCGTTCGCCTTCTCGCCGCGGCGCGTCGCGGCGATGATGCTGCGGTATTGGTACCTGCTGCGCTCGTCCTGGCCGCGGCTGGTCGAACTCGTCTACTGGCCGATGGTGCAGATGATCACCTGGGGCTTTCTGCAGTTTTACGTGGTGCAGAATGCCGGGTTTTTTGCGCGTGCCGCCGGCACCCTGATCGGCGCAGTCTTGCTTTGGGACATCCTGTTCCGCGGCCAGCTCGGCTTCTCGATCTCGTTCCTCGAGGAGATGTGGTCGCGCAACATCGGTAATTTGATGATGAGCCCGCTGCGGCCGTTCGAGTTCATCATCGCGCTGATGGTGATGAGCATGGTGCGGCTGTTGATCGGCGTGATCCCGGTCACGCTGCTGGCGTTTCTCTTCTTCGGCTTCAATCTTTACGGGCTCGGCTTGGCGCTGGTGGCGTTCTTCATCAACTTGATGCTGACCAGCTGGGCGGTTGGAATTTTCGTGTCCGGCCTGGTGCTGCGCAACGGGCTGGGCGCGGAGAATTTCGCCTGGTCGATCATGTTCCTGTTCATGCCGCTGACCTGCGTCTACTACCCGGTGACGACGCTGCCGGTCTGGCTGCAGCCTTTGGCCTGGGTATTACCGCCGACCTACGTATTCGAGGGGATGCGCGCGCTCCTGATCGAGCACACCTTTCACCCCAACCTGATGATCGATGCGCTGGGGCTCAACGTCCTGTTCTTTGCCGGTGGGTCGTTCGGCTTCCTCAAGCTGTTACAGAGCGCCCGCCGCCACGGCTCCTTGATGCAGACAGGCGAATAGCCGCACTATCCGCCACCGACGCGGCGGGAAGCCGTTAACGAATGGGAGAATTGCTTTTATATTGACGGCATGACACGCCAGCGTCACAATGCTAATGCTGCACTGCAGCAAGCCGGGCAGGGATCATCCATGGCCATCGGAGAATTCGGCGGCGCGCCTAGCGTGCCCGGCAACGGCTTATTGCTGTCGACGCCGTTGTATTGGTTCTACGAGATGAGCCATGTGGCGCTCAATCCGTCGCGGGCGTGGGCTGACGCCACGCGATTGTTCTTCAAGAACCCGGCCAATCCGCTGTACTACACGACTTTCGGAAAATCGATTGCGGCGGCCTGCGAGGTATTCGAGCGCTCGACCCGCCGCTACGGCAGGCCGGAATGGAGGATCTCCTCGACATCGGTCAGCGGTCAGCACGTACCGGTGCATATCTCGACCGTATGGGAACGACCGTTCTGCCGGCTTATTCACTTCGAACGCGTATTCGAGCACCGGCCGCGCCGGCCGCAGCCGCGGCTGCTGATCGTTGCGCCGATGTCCGGCCATTACGCGACGCTGCTGCGCGGTACGGTCGAAGCGTTTCTGCACAATCACGACGTCTATGTCACCGACTGGCACGATGCGCGCATGGTGCCGATGTCGGAGGGCAGCTTCGATCTCGATGATTACATCGACTACGTGATCTCGATGCTGCATGCGCTCGGCGGCGAGACCCATGTGGTTGCGGTATGCCAGCCGGCGGTGCCCGTCATGGCCGCCGCCGCGCTGATGGAGGCGGACGAGGATCCGTATGCGCCGGTTTCCATGGTGTTGATGGGCGGACCGATCGACACCCGGATCAATCCGACCGTCGTCAATACGCTTGCCGAGCGCCGCGGCATCGACTGGTTCCGCCGCAATGTCATCACCAAGGTGCCGTTTCCCAATCCGGGCTTCATGCGCGATGTCTATCCGGGCTTCCTGCAGCTCAACGGTTTTGTCACCATGAATCTTGACCGGCACATCGAGGCGCACCGGGAGCTGTTTCAGCATCTCGTGCGCGGCGACGGCGACTCGGCACAGAAGCACCGGGAGTTCTATGACGAATACCTGGCGGTCATGGACCTTGCCGCCGAGTACTACCTGCAGACCGTCGACACCGTTTTCGTGCGGCACGCGCTGCCGCTCGGCGAGATGACGCATCGCGGCCGGCCGGTCGACCCGAGCCGTATCAAGCGCGTCGGCCTGCTCACCATCGAAGGCGAGCACGACGACATTTCCGGCGTCGGCCAGACGGAAGCGGCGCATCGGTTGTGCGTCAACATACCCGCCGACCGGAAAGCGCACTGGCTGCAGCATGGCGTCGGACATTATGGCGTGTTCAATGGCTCGCGCTTTCGTTCCGAGATCGCTCCGCGCATCGCCGATTTCGTGCTGTCGATGAGTCAAAGCGGACGCATCCAGCGCAGCGGCGCGGCCATACGGTTGGCGCACAATGGCGGTACGCCTCCGGACGGCGCACACACGGCCGCGGCCGGCGACTTTGGCCGGAGCCGCATCGATCAACGATCGCGGTGAATGCCCGCTTTCTCTGGTACAAAGGCGCAATCCGCCGGTTCGGTGGTCCTAACGCTTTGAGAAATCCGGCGGATTTCGAATCATCTGGCGTGAACTGCTCCCCCGGCTATTCACCAATAATCTGAAGCCAAGTTCACTTGTTTAATTACACGTACTGGTGCCTTCTATCTGCTAGAGGCGCGAGATGTTGTATGCCGCCGGAGTCGCCACAAAGAGGCTGCGTCGGTCGCCGGATATGGCAGTATCGGCATTGAGGGCTGGGTTCGGGGTGACCAATGCCGTACCGCGCGCTGCTCTATCGCCGCCCGACTGAGCCTCAGGCGATCGAGGTCTTCTTCGACAGATCGATCTACCTCGTGCGGGTGCGGCGGCACCGGCAGGCGCGTCGCTACACCTTGCGCATTCAGGCCGCGACCCGCGAAGTGGTTCTCACCATTCCGCCGCGCGGCACATTAAAGGAAGCGCGCGAGTTCGCGCAGAAGCACGGCGGCTGGATCGCGACGCGGCTGGGCCGGCTGCCGGAAGCGGTGCGGTTTGCCGAGGGGATCGAGGTGCCGTTGCGCGGAGTGCTGCACCGCATTGCGCATCGCCGCGGCGCGCGCGGCACCGTCTGGATCGAGACCGGTAGCGCCGGCGAGCGGCTGTTGTGCGTCGCCGGTGAGGCGCCGCATGTCGATCGCCGTGTCGGCGATTTTCTGCGGCGCGAGGCCAAGCGCGAACTCGAGGCCGCGAGCTTGCAGTTTGCCGCCGCTCTCGGCGTCACGATCAAGCGGGTCTCCGTGCGCGACCAGGCGAGCCGCTGGGGGTCCTGCTCGACGGCGGGCGTGCTGTCCTATTCCTGGCGGCTGATCCTGGCGCCGAGCTACGTGCTCAATTATCTCGCCGCGCACGAGGTGGCCCATCTGGTCGAGATGAATCATTCCGCCAGGTTTTGGCGAATGGTCCGCCGCCTCTGTCCGGAGCACGAACGGGCCAAGGTGTGGCTCGAGGTCCATGGCAGCGATCTGCATCGCTACGGTATGCTCGACGGCAGCTCCGGGCCGACTTGAACCGAAGCCGGGTCAATGGGGAGCAATGGTTTGCGCGATGACGTTGGTCGATGAGGGAAAAAAACCCAAAGACAGCTTGGTCGCCACGACGACCAAAGCCGCCGCGAGCACGATGCGGAGCGCAAATTCCGGGATCCGGGCAGCGGCATAGCTGCCGAGCACGATCCCCGGCACCGATCCCAACAGCAGGGATGCCAAAACATCCAGATCGATCGAACCGAGGAACCAGTGTCCGATGCCGGCGACCAGCGTGAGCGGAACGGCGTGCGCGATGTCCGAACCGACAATGCGCGCCGTCGGCAGCTTCGGATAGAGCAGAATAAGGGCCGTGACGCCGATGGCGCCGGCGCCGACCGATGAGATCGACACCAGCACGCCAAGAACCGCGCCAACGCCGACGGTGATGGCGGCGATCCGTTTCGGCGCGAGACTGCCGATCCGCGCCGCATAGCGGCCTACGATCTTGTCACGAAAGATCAACGTCAGGGCGGTGACGAACAGCGCAACGGTCAGCACGCCGGCGATCAGCTCCCGGGCCGCCACGCCATTGATGTCGACGTAACTCAAGGCGATGATCGTCAGGACGGTCATCGGCACGCTGCCGGCCGCCAATCGCCCCACCACGGCCCAATCGACGGTGCGGTTGAAGCCGTGCACCACGCTGCCGGCCGTCTTCGTCACCGCGGCGTAGAGCAGGTCCGTTCCGACGGCGGTTGCCGGGTGAATGCCGAACAACAAAATGAGGACCGGCGTCATCAGGGAGCCGCCGCCGACCCCGGTCATCCCCACCAGCATACCGACGGCGAATCCGGCGATCGCGTAGATCGGCTGGAACGCGTGGATCGCATTCATCGCGTAATCTCACCGCAGCCTGCAGCAAACGAAAAAGCCATCATGATGATCGTGAACCTCGCGGCGACCTGGATCATCTGGGCAAACGGCAGCACCTGCAGCGCGTCGATCGTAGCCCAAGACCGACAAGCGGCGCAACGCGCCCAGCCTTTTGCCCTGAAGGCCTTGGGTCGGCGAAACGCAGTTTAATTTAATTGCGTTGCACTACGGGTGCCGGCGCGGCGACAAGCGCCTTACGGAACCGCTCTTGTTGCATCGCGTCAGCATGCCTCGGCCGCGCGCGGTAACTTGGGACGGGCGTTTTGCCGCAGCCGATAACACTAACGCGTGATCCGCATTGCATCTTTGGCGCGCACGCCTATTTTTGCTAAATAGGCCAACCGGGCGGCTCCCCCATCCCCCGACACCCTGCCGCCCGGCTGAAAAAGCCTAGGTTTTGAGGCAACAACTCAAGGCCCCAAGCGGGTTACTCTGCTTGGGGTTCTTTTTTGTGGCAACGCTTTGGCAACATCGCGGTCCGCTGCGCGGCTCCCTCCCGATCGGAATTGAACCGTGTGCGCCCTAATACTTTGACAGCGCATGATCTTTTCGCAAAACCGACACCCACCCGGATTACGTCCGGGCCAATCATTTTCCGGATCAAGCGCTAATGCTTCACCAGATCTCCGAGCAAGCTCGCAGCCACGGCCAGCTTCGACAAGGTGAGGCCGGAACTGGCGATCTCGTCGATCGCGCCGCGGATGCGCTCGACCTCGGCCTTGCGCGGCGCGATCCAGGCTTCGACTGCGCCGGTGCCGGCCGCGCCGTTGCCGACCATGGCGGCGGTCAATCGGCGCTCGGCGTCGCCGATCGAATCCCGCGCGCGATCGAGCGCCAGCCGGTCGAAATAATCGGCGATCGGGATGTTGCTCGCCGCGCTGGCGATGCGGTCGAGGCGAAAGAACGTGCCGGCGGCGAAATAGGTGGCGGCGACTTCGCCGACCGCCTTGCCGGTGCGGTCGGCGACCAGCACGATGTCGGGCGCGGCGGTGAGCGGGTCGAGATTGCCGATGCGGCCGGCAAGCTCATCCGGGACTCCCGCTTCGATCAGCTCTTGGCGCCGCGCCGCGCGCGCGCGTAACGCCTCTTCCGATAACGCCCCGTCCAGGGCGGTAGCAACCACGGCGATGCCGTCGCGATAGTGCGTCACCACGTCGGCAAGGCCCTTAGTCAGATCGACATGGCGCAGGAACCAGATGATGCGGTCGAGCAGGAGGTCCTGCACCGCCGCGTAGAGTTCGAGCTGCAGTTTCCCCGGAATCCGGTTGTCGAGGCCGTCGATCGCGGTGTTGAGCGCGGTCATGCCATAGCTGTCGCGCACGGCGGCAAAGGCCGATGCGATGGCCGCAGGCGCGGCCCCGGTCTGGTCGGCAATGCGAACGATCAGCGAAGGCCCGCCGCGGTTGATCATGGAATTGGCGAGCCGGGTGGCGATGATTTCCCGGTGCAGGCGATGATTTCGGAGCGCGTCGGGAAAACGCTCGGCGATGGCTTTCGGAAAATAACGGCCGAGTTCGCGGGCAAGATAGGGATCGTCCGGCACCGCGGATTCGAGCAGGTCCTCGTACAGCGTCAACTTGGCGTAGGCGAGCAGTACCGACAGTTCCGGCCGCGTGAACGGCTGCGAGCGGCGGCGGCGCTCGGCGAGCTGCATGTCGTCGGCCAGATACTCGACCGCGCGGTCGAGGAGCCCGCGCGCTTCCAGCGTCTGAATGAGCCGCTGCAGGAAGCCGAAATCCCCCATGCCGCGGCGTTCGGCGAGCGACAGCGCGAGCGTCTGCAGGTAATTGTTGCGCAGCACCAGGCCGGCGACGTCATCGGTCATTTCGGCGAGCAGCGCGTTCCGCCCGTCCATCGTCACGCGGCTGTCGCGGAGCGGAATGCTCAGCGCGATCTTGATATTGACCTCCATGTCGGAGGTGTTGACGCCGGCCGAATTGTCGATCGCGTCGGTGTTGAGCCGTACCCCGCGCAGAGCCGCCTCGATGCGGCCGCGTTGGGTCATGCCGAGATTGGCGCCCTCGCCGATCACCTTGCAGCGCAGATCCTTGCCCGTGACGCGAACGGCATCGTTGGCGCGATCGCCGGCCGCCTCGTCGCTTTCGTCGGTGGCGCGGACATAGGTGCCGATGCCGCCGAAAAACAATAGATCGACCTGGGCCTTGAGGACGATGCGGATCAGCTCCTGCGGGGTCAGCCGTTCGCCGACGCCGAACAGCTTCTGCGCCTCCGGCGACAGCCTGATCTCCTTGGCGCTACGCGGAAAAACACCGCCGCCCTTGGAGATGATCGTTTTGTCGAAATCCTGCCAGCTCGATCGCGGCAGGTTGAACAGCCGCCGGCGTTCGGCGAACGACCGTTCCCCATCCGGGTCGGGATCGATGAAGATGTCGCGGTGATCGAATGCGGCGACGAGCCTGATTGTTTTCTCGCGCAGCATGCCGTTGCCGAACACGTCGCCCGACATGTCGCCGACCCCGACCACGGTAAACGGCGTCGTGGCGATGTCGACGTCCATCTCGCGGAAATGGCGCTTGACCGATTCCCAGGCGCCGCGAGCGGTGATGCCCATTTTCTTGTGGTCGAAACCGGCCGAGCCGCCGGAGGCGAAGGCG
Organism: Xanthobacteraceae bacterium; assembly: GCA_049284935.1. Taxonomy (GTDB): domain Bacteria; phylum Pseudomonadota; class Alphaproteobacteria; order Rhizobiales; family Xanthobacteraceae; genus BOG-931. The sequence continues at coordinate 94,897 of JBAPYW010000049.1, read as the reverse complement.
TCGCCCAGCCAGAAGTCGTGTGCGATGGCGATGTCGTTGGCGATGTCGGAGAAGGTCGCCGTACCCTTGTCCGCGGCGACCACCAGATAGGGATCGTCGCCGTCGTGGCGCACCACGTCGGCCGGCGGGATGATGCCTGCGGTTCCGGTACCGATGTTGTCGGTGATGTCGAGCAGCGTCGAGATGAAAAGCTTGTAGGCGGCGGTCCCCTCGGCGGCAATGACTTCGCGCGCACCCCCTCTCGGCAGATGCTTGGGGACGAAACCGCCTTTGGCGCCGACCGGAACGATCACCGCGTTCTTGACGTTCTGCGCCTTGACCAGGCCGAGGATTTCGGTGCGGAAATCCTGCGGCCGGTCGGACCAGCGGATGCCGCCGCGCGCCACCTTGCCGAAGCGCAGATGCACGCCCTCGACCCGCGGCGAATAGACGAAGATCTCGTAAAGCGGCCGCGGCAGCGGCATATCGTCGAGTTTGCGGCTGGCAAACTTCACCGCAATAAGGTCCTGTCCGCCGCCGTCGGGGCGATAAAAATTGGTGCGGATCGCGGCTTGGACGGCGTTGACGAAGCGGCGAAGGATGCGATCTTCGTCGAGGCTGTCGACCGCCTGCAAAGCGGTTTCGATCGAGGAGGCGATGTAGAGTTCGCGCGCCGCGCGTTCATCCGGCGGCACATCGAGATGCGGATCGAACCGGGTATGGAACAAGGTCACGATCTGCGCTGCGACGGCGGCGTGCTTGCGCAACGTCGCCCACATGTAATCCTGCGAGTAGGGCACCCGGATCTGGCGCAGGAAGCGTGACAGCGCGCGGATCAGCGCGACCTCGCGCCAGACGAGCCCGGTCGCGAGCACCAGCGCGTTATAGCCGTCGTTTTCCGCGCCCCCGCCCATCACCGCGAGGAAGCACGCCTCGATCCGCTCCTTGAGCGCAGAGAGCTCGAACGGCTGGCCCCACGCGCTTTCCAGCGTCATGTCATGGAACCAGACGTCGGCCGCGTCGCGCGGCTGGATGTGGTAGGTGCGCTCGTCGACGACGCGGAAACCCAGGTTCTCCAGCACCGGCACGCGCTCGGAGAGCGGAATCGGGTGGCTGTGGCTCAAGACCTTCAGCCCGGCGCTCGTCGGTTCGGCGGCTGAGCTGCGGTAAAGCTCGACGCCCAGCGGGCGCGCGGCGGTCAGCGTCTCAATGACGTGGATATCGGTTACCGCTGCCGCCGGCTGGTAGACCTCCCGGTAATCGATCGGGAACGCGTCGTCGTAGCGGGCGAACAAAGCGCGCCCGGCCGCCGGGTCGGGGCCGGCGAAGAGCGCGTCATGCAGGCCGTCGACCCAGGTCCGGATGATGGCTTCGACCGCGTGATCGAGAGTGGCGCGATCGACGACGGGAGTCTCGCCTTCGTAGCGCCCGATGATGAAATGGACGCGTACCAGCGGACCTTCCGGGAAAAACGGATAAAAGGCGCGCACGCGCCCCTTGAAGACGGCGGCGAGATAATCGCCGATCCTCGCCCTGATCTGGCTGTCGTAGCGCTCGCGCGGAATGTAGACGAGGACCGAGACGAAGCGGTCGAAGCGGTCGCGGCGCGGCAATACCCGTACGCGCGGACGTTCGTCGAGATGTAAGATCGCCAGCGCGAAGTGATAGAGCGTCTCTTCGTCGATCTGGAACAATTCGTCGCGCGGGTAGTGCTCCAGTACGTTGACCAGGGCCTTGCCGGAATGGCTGCCCGGATCAAAGCCGGCGCGGTTGATAACGTGGTCGACCTTGCGCCGCAGATAGGGAATGGCGTGCACCGAACGCGTGTAGGCGGTGGAGGTCAATAGCCCGCAGAACACGCATTCGCCGACGACCCTGCCCTCATGGTCGAAGTACTTGACGCCGATGTAATCCAGCGGAACGCGCCGATGCACGCGCGAGCGCGCCGCCGCCTTGGTCATGATGATGAGCTTCGGCTCTTTCAGAAATTCGCGGATCTCGGGCGTGATGGTCACCAGCTGATTGCCGCGGCGTAGCAGCCGCATCTCGGGCGATCGCAATAGGCCGAGGCCGGTCTCAAACTCCGGTTCCAGCGCGGCTTCACTGTCGGTAATGGCGTAGTCGCGCGCACCGAGCAGGGTGAAATTGTCCGCCGCCACCCATTGGAGGAATTCGATCGCTTCGGCAATTTCATCGGCGGGAAGCGGCGGCGGATTGGCTTTGAGCTCAGCGGCGACCTCGTTGACGCGCGCCAGCATGGACCGCCAATCCTGCACGCAGACGCGGACGTCGGCGAGAACCTCTTCGAGCGCGTGCACGATGTCCGCCCGGCGTGCCGCATCCTCCATGCCTTCGATATGAATGTGAATGAAGCTCTCGCGGGCGCCGGCGCTCTTGTGCGTGCCCTTAAAGGCGACGAGGTTTCCGGCTTCGTTGCGCTCGACCGCGAACACCGGATGGACCAGCAAGCGGATGTCGGCGCCGCGCTCGTTGAGCTCGCCGACAACCGAATCGACGAGGAACGGCATATTATCGTTGAGGATTTCGAGCACCGCTATTGCCGGCGTCGCGCCGGCCGGCGCGAAGGCCATCTTCGGCGCCCCGGGCTTGCGCTGCAGCAGAAACGACCAGGCGTGCTCGGCAATGCCGGCGAGCTCTGCAGGCTGGTAGCGCTCGAGATCGTCGGGCACCGCGTGCCCGAACATCTCGATAAGAAAATCCGGCGGAATGTCGCGCCGTCGCTCGGCAAGGAGGGCGGCTGTCGCTTCGAGCAGCGCCTGGCTGGCGCTGTCGGCGTTTTCGCTGCGGGGAATACCTTGGATGTTCATAATTTCCCCTCCCGGCAGTCGGCGCGGTACAATACGATAGTACTCGCCCGACGCGCAGATGCGCCATTCAACATTTATGCAGTCACTCTATCGTCTGCCGCCTGACAGCGGCATGACAGCAAGGACAGCCAGACCATGGTAAAACCCAACAGCAAAGCCTCCGCCAGCCGCGCGCTCGAGCCTCGCGCCGGCGCGGCGGCAGACGATGACACCAAGATCACCGCGCTCAACCTGCCGGCGGCGCCGCTTTCCCCGGAAATGGCCGCCTATTTCGCCAAATGCGAGGAAAAGCTCGGCTTCGTGCCCAATGTGCTGAAGGCCTATGCCTTCGACCCGGCGAAGCTCGCCGCCTTCGTCGCCATGTACAACGACCTGATGCTGGCGCCGTCGGGTCTGAGCAAGCTCGAGCGCGAGATGATCGCGGTCGCGGTATCTTCGCACAACGAGTGCTATTACTGCCTGGTCGCCCATGGCGCCGCGGTGCGTCAACTGTCCGGCGACCCGCCGCTCGGCGAACTTATGGCGATGAACTACCGCGCCGCGCGGCTGTCAACGCGCGAGCGCGCCATGCTCGATTTTGCCGTCAAGCTGACCGTCGAGCCGTGGCTGATCGAGGAGCAGGATCGCGAAGGCTTGCGTCGCGCCGGCTTTACTGACCGCGATATCTGGGACATCGCCGCTGTTGCCGGCTTCTTCAACATGTCGAACCGCGTCGCTTCCGCCACCGACATGCGGCCGAACAGCGTCTATCATGGGCAGGCAAGGTGAATAATTCTCTTCGGCGCAACGGCGAAGGCCTGTCCGGTCCGCTGACAGAAACCGTTGATCAACGCTAACCGTGCGCGCCTCTCTGCAGAAGTTGATGCACACTCCCGGCGCGTTCCCGCTTGTGGTCGTGATTTGCTATTTTCTAGCGGTGCTACCTGTCCTGGTGCGCCATGGCTTCGACACCTCGGTGTTCATTGTGGCCGGGGATAGGTTTGTCGATCCGGCCCGATTGCCCTCGCCGATAATCGTAAAAGCCGAGTCGGACGGATTTGATGGGCAATTCTATTACCGGATGGCTCTGTCCCCGTTTGAGCTGAAACGGGCAAATGGTATCCAGATTGACGACCCGCCGTATCGCACGCAACGGATATTATATCCTTTGCTTGCTTGGGGTGTCGCTGTTGGCCAAGCCGCCTTTGTGCCGGCCAGCTTATTTCTGGTGAACCTGTTCGGGATCGGCGCGATTGCTTTTCTTGCCGTGAGGCTGACCGCCCGACTATGTCTTCCGACCCCCACCCCGCTTGCCATGGTCTTGTGGCCCGGCCTTATCATTTCACTAACACACGACACTACGGAAATTGTTGCTGCCGCGCTGCTTTTGGCCGCGCTTGATGCTTATTTTTCCGAGCGCTTGTTTGCATACGCCGCCCTCGGGGCGCTGGCGGCGCTAACGCGTGAGATTAGTGGACTTTTCTTGGCGGGCGTTGCGTGCTTTGAAGGAGTTCGCGCTGTCCGTCCTCTTTGTTGGACTGACGGATGGCGCCGCACGATCATTGTCAGCCTCGCACTGATTCCATTCGTGATCTGGCGTGAAGCGCTGCTTGACTATTGGGGCCAGTCGCCGCTTGCGGCAGCGGTGAAATCTGATGTCACCTGGCCATTCCTTGGCATTGTGGAAAAGCTACGAGGGACGCTTCTGGGCACGGGCCACTATGGCAACAATCTCGCTCTTGGCGGCTTTGAGCTTGGCAGCTTGGGGCTTCTAGCTGCTTTCTGCGCTCTCGTATCAGTTCGGTTAAGCGGCATTCTCCGCGCCTCCAGTTTCGGGGTGCTTGCGGCCGGTTGGTTGCCGGTCATGTTGCTCATGACTATGCTGCTTGCAGACGGCCCGTTGATAGGGCCTCAGTCATATTTTCGGGCTTTCACTGAATGTTTTGTTGTTGGTTGCCTCATCATCGCATTGCGGCCCCCGGCGCGGTGGGTGAGCCAAGTGATGTTCGCCGGCTGCGCCGTAGGCTGGCTCGGTGCTTGCGCGTTGTCGTTCTACACCCTGTTCCGGTTGGCCTAGAGGCGAGCGATGATGAGAACCGCGTCGCTTCCGCCACCGACATGCGGCCGAACAGCGTCTATCATGGGCAGGCAAGGTGAATGAGCGTATCGGCATAGTGGTGGAAATTGCTTATCATCACACTCGCTCGAATCACGAGCATTGGAGGCGCGCGATGCGTACAAGGATTGCCGGCGTCGTCGCGGGCGGCGCGCTAGGCCTTCTTCTCGCCACGTCGGTCTTTGCCGCACCACCAGCAAAACTTTCGCCGAGCGATATTCAGGCGACGTTTTTCAACGGCCAGCCGTTCACCGCCGCGACGCCTTCCAACGTCAAATTCAAGATGACGTTCGCGGCGGACGGCAAGATGAAGCGCGTGCCGATCGGCACCGGTCACAAAGGCGAGGGTACCTGGAAGCTGTCGAAGGACGGCTTCTGCACCACCTGGAAAGGCGCCAAGGAAAATTGCTTCACGGTCGTTGCCGGTGACAACAAATGGTCGGTGCTCAAAGGCTCGACCATCCTGGCGACCTGGAGCAAGTAGCCTCGGCGTCATTGGCTGGCAGTGACGGTCACTTATGCATCGATAGATCGTGGATGGTCGGGTGCTCGCCGTTGAGCGGGTTCGCCGGGTCCCAGGCGTAGCGCAAGGTCTCGAACCGCATCGCGCGCGCGTCGATCATGACCAGGCGGCCGACCAAGCCCTCGCCGAAGCCGACAATCTCGCGGATCACTTCGAGCGCCGCCATCGAGCCGACGACGCCGGCAAGCGCGCCGAGAATCCCGGCCTCGGCGCAGGCCGGCACCGTGCCGGGCGGCGGCGGCTCCGGAAACAGGCACCGATAGGTCGGGTTCGGATTGCCGTCAGTGCCGCGCTCGTGGGCGCGGATGGTGGTGAGCGTGCCGTCGAACGGACCGAGCGCCGCCGTCACCAGCGGCTTCTTGGTAAAATAGCAGGCGTCGGAAACAAGATAGCGGGTGGCGAAATTATCTGAGCCGTCGGCGATGATGTCGTAGCCGCCGATCAGAGCGAGCGCGTTCGCCGCCGTCAGCCTGACCCTGTGCTGCTCCACGGCGACGTGGGGGTTGAGGCGGCCGATCATGGCCGCTGCGGTCTCGACCTTCGGCTTGCCTACATCCGGCGTGGCATGGATCACCTGGCGCTGCAGGTTCGACAGCGAGACCACATCGTCGTCGATCACGCCAAGCGTGCCGACCCCGGCCGCGGCCAAGTAGAGAATGACCGGCGCGCCGAGCCCGCCGGCGCCGATTACCAGGACCCGCGCCTTACCGAGCGCGGCCTGTCCCGGCCCGCCCACCTCCTGCAGCACGATATGGCGGGCATAGCGTTCGAGTTCGTCGGCATTCAGCATCACGTCAACATAAGCTTGAATGGAACCCGCGGCCACCGGAAGGTTTCGCCGGTATTTGGCTGTGCGGCGTTTTCGTCGCTGCAATTGGCGTTGGTGTGCGGTTCGGCTACGCTCGGCGGTCGACGGCGGGTGCAATCATGCACGTGAGGGTGGCGATCATTATTGGCGGCCTCGTCGCGGCGGGCGCGGCGTGGGCCCCGGCGCCGGCGCTCGCCAAGGTCACCCATGTGCGCAAAGCGACCGCGACCATGGCGGCGCGGGGCGCCGCACACCGGACCGCGCTGAAACAATCGGCAGCCCACCGCAGGGGCAGCAAGGCGACCGAGAAAAAGAACAAGGACAAAGACAGCGGCAGTCTCGCCATGCTGGACCGCGATTCGCCGACGGCCGTGAATTTTCCGGCGGAGGCCGTCGGCTGGCGGTTGATCGAGGACTCGGTCAGCGGCGCGCGTCTTGGCCTGCCCGAAAAACTCGTGCCGCGCGCCGGCGTTTCCCGCACCGGCAGCCGCTGGACCTCGGCGCAGGGACAGATTCAGATCGAGACTTTTCACCTGACCGAGGCGGCGTTGCCGGCGCTGTTCGAGGAGGAGAAGAAGGCGTCACACCGGCAAGTCACTTCGAGCGCGCTTAAGCCCGACAGTTTCGTTATTGTTGGCGTTCAGGGACTGAAGAACTTTGTTGTCCGCGCCGACGCGCGTGGCGGCGAAGTGCGCGGCGTCAGCATCCTCTACGATCAGGCCACCGAAGGCATTATGGGCCGTGTCGCGACCGCGGTGGCCGCTTCGTTTGCCGGATTTCCGGACCCTAATGCTGCGCCGCTGCCGGGGCTGCGGCGCACGGTCGAATACGGCACCGCGATCGTGGTGACGAGCGACGGCGATCTGCTGGCGCCGGCGCGCCTCACCGACGAATGCCGGGCGATCACCGTGCCCGGTCTTGGGCATGCCGAGCGCGTCGCCGCGGACTCGGCGAGCAATCTCGCGCTCATCCGCCTTTATGGCGCGCGCAACCTCACCCCCGCGGCGCTTGGCGCCGACAGTGGCGACGGCGTGCAAGGCAACGAGCTCACACTCGTCGGCGTCGCCGATCCGCTGGCTCAGGCGGGCGGCGGCGCGGTGACGCGCGCTGCGGCCAGCCTCACCGCGCAGGGCATCGCGCCGGCGCCGAAGCCCGGTTTATCCGGGGCGGCAGCGCTTGACGCGCGCGGCCGCTTTGCCGGCGTGGTGAACGTCAACCCGTCCGTCGTCTCCGGCAGTGGCGGCACTGTGCCCACGGCAGCTCTGGTGCCGGCGGAGACCGTCCGCGCTTTCTTGCAGGAGCATGACATTTCGCCTACGGCCGCCGCGACCGGCGCGACCGCCGTGGAGCAATCAGTGGTGCGGGTGATCTGCGTGCGGAAGTGAGCGCTGCTCGATGCGAATCGCGCCCGATTGTGGTAGGATCATTCCATGAAGAGAAGCGTAAAACCGAAGACTGCGAAAGCCAACGCGGCACGCCGTTCCGCCGCCGACGCGCCACGGCGCTCCAGTCTGCCAAAGGTCCTTTTCATGTCGCCGGTAAGGCGCAGACCCTCGACCGCGCTGACCTTCTCAAAGCCCGCAAGACCGATCGAAAGCCGTCACGTCCGCTTCTGACCCTAACCGGACACGTTAGTTCACTAATCTGGTGGCTGTCTGCCACTCCGGCGCAGAAGAACCTCTTGGCACCAAGATCGGGTCGTTCCAATAAGCGGGCGTAGTCGAATAGGTGACGGCTGGCGCGAGGCGCCGCACCTTGCCCAGTGCCGTATCGCGAATTAGCGTCGCTGGCTCGAGAAGCCGTGACCTCATTTCCTGCATAATTCTTGGCAGATCCTTCTCGGACAAATTCCAGATCCGCTGATTGAAGTTCGTGGAGAATGCGCGCTCGGCCGCGGGTACGACGCCCAGGCTTTGGTACCACATCGCGCACCGCGCCAGGCTCACGGTCACATGGTAGCTGCCGCCCTCTTTGGCCCGCTTCAAAAGAGCGGCCGTTGCTCCCGCGGCTCCCATGTAGCCTGTGATGTAGTCGTTGATCAAACCGGTTGGCGGCATGGAGGGCACACCGTTTGCGCCTTCGAGCATGGCCAGACCAGAAGCGGCAGTCCCCAGCATGTCGAAGCCGCCCCGATCAAACCACGGACCGCCCCAGCCGTAGCAGCGAACGCTCACGACGATTATTTCAGGGCGGATGCTGGCGAGTTCTTCGAGAGAGAATCCGTACCTCGCCAGCTTTTGGCCTCTGAAGTTATCAACGATTACGTCCGCGCTCCGAACCAAGTTCTTGCAAATCTCGTTGTCCTGGCGATCGCCGAGATCAAGGTAGGTCGATCGGTGTCCCACGTTGGCGTCGTCAAACACCCAGTCATGCTCAAAGTCGTTGTAGTGATTGACCGAGAGGACATCAGCCCCCTGTTCGGCGAGAGTGCGACCCACGACCGGCCCGGCAACGGCGTGAGTGAGACTTAAGACCTTTACTCCGCCAAGCGGTCTGTCCGAGGGCAGGAACGGCTCTGGTTGACTTTCTCCGATCTTCCTTACCGCGATCACCGGTTCCTGTGAGAGGTAGAGTCCTTGGGGATGAGCCAACCATTCCTCGGGTGATCGCGCGATACAGAGCGTCAGGCCTTCAGCGTTTGCGGCGTCCTCTAATTCGTCGCTGTTCCACTTCGCGATTGAAGTCGCGATGTTCTTGTGACTGATGCCGCAGTTGAAGAAATTGCTCCAATCGTTGTGTTGATGCGGGTAGACGCCCGAGGGATAGACCCAGCGATCGTCTTTCGTCTTGTAAGGGAATATGCTGAAGGGGTGCAGACCCCCCATCCAATTGTTGTATGGATGCCCGTTGATCGTGGGGTGGAATGTGAGCTCCGGGTTTATGCCATGTGCTGCTTGCCGGATGTCGACGCTGAGGTTCTGACCCTTCCCCGTTCTTTCCCGCCAGATCGCGGCCGCGCCCACCGCGGCAGCCATTGCCGAGATGGAGAAAGCCTCGCCCAGCCGGACACAGCTTGGGAAGAGCGGGTCGAACCCAAAGAAATTTATGCTGCCGCCGGCATCGTCGAGTGTCAGACCCAGGGGCTCGATCAGCCGGCTGAGGGCGCTGGCGGCCCCCATATTCGGAGGCCCCGAATTCGGTTGGTTGGTTTCCGTGAACATTTTCACTTCCCCTGTCATTGCAGATCGGATGGACCCGCAGCTCACTGGGATCGCCTGTGACGCAGCGGCGGGCGCGGTTATCTCATCGCCGCCGGCCGCCGCCCGTCCCGATCCCGAGGTGAGGACGATGTTCACGCCGCCGGCGGCCGGGCATGACCCAGGTACATGAGCTCCCAGATCGCCGGATCGGAGAACCGTTCGACCAGCCGGTCGCCCACGAATTTCTCGACTGTCGCCTGGCCGCTGAAGCGCAGATAGGCCGAGTCGACTCGGGCGAGTTTCGCGAGCACCCGCTTGGCAGGCGGCAGCTTGTCGGCGAACACCTGCCGAAGAATCGTCCGCTCGCGCTCGAAGGTCACGACATAGCGCGCATTTCCGTCCACGTAGGTATAGCGGGTGACGTCGGCGATCGGCTTGCCGCTCTCCTGGTCGGTCGATACGCGGTCGGTCGCGAAGGTCGCCTTGCGTTCGTCATCGGCGACGATGGCGCCGTCCTTGGCCAGGAAAAAGACCGTCTGCGCCGCGTACCCGTAGTCCTTTTGCGCGGTGACGTAGGAGGTGACGACGGAGTAGGGGCCGACCTTCGCGCGCGCCCAATACCAGTCGTGCAGCAGCTTCGGCATTGGAGCGTCGCCCCAATTGTGATCGTGGTAGCCGATTCCCGTCCCTTTCATGCGCGTGCCGCCGACCTGATAGTCGATCGCGACCCGACCCTGGGGCACCGCCACCAGCCAGGCAAACAGTTTTTCCGGTCCACCGTGCGTCTTGGCATAATATGTGTGCCCGGACTTCGGCCGCCAGGACGCCACTTCGCCGACGAGGTCGATGGAGACCGACACGTCGTCAATGGCGGCGTCAATGCGATACCGATGCAGGTCGCCGACGAAGCGGTTGGCGCCAATCGTGACATCGCAGCCGTCCTTGGAAGCAACGAAATCTTCGCGGCGCGCCCGATAAGCCTTGTCGATGATCCGGCCATCGGGGAGCGTCATGTTGATCGTGACCAGCGGCGAGAGCTCGGTGTCGGGATTGGTCGTCGGCTTGGTATGGAAGGCCACGACGACAGTTGCGCCATCATCGAGATGCGCGTCGAAATACCACCACTCAAAGTGTCCGCTGGAGGTGTTCTCCCTCTGCCCGTCTTCCCAAGGGGCCACCGTCTCGCGATCGATCTTAAGGCGCGCGTAATCGGCATCATCATCAGCGCGGCGCACGGAGCCGACGCTCGGGCCAGCGTTCGCGGCAGTCGTCGGGCCAGAATCAGTCACGGCGCTCCGCTTGGGCGATGCGGCCGGCAGTGAAGGCTTTGCGGCCGTTTGCGGCAAGTTGCTCATCTTGGTTCTCTCAACGATTTGGGTTTGTCGTCGAAATGCTTCGTCAGGCAAAATACGGCTGGCCGTTTGGGACAGCAATGCCTTATTATCCAAATTGGTCATTAAGGCTGGCCTAACAATGCGCAGTCTAAATCTCCCGGGCCTGACTGTATTTGTTGCGATCGTCGAGCATGGCAGTTTCGTCGCCGCTGCCCGTCATTTGGGACTTTCAACTCCGTCAGTGAGCCAAGCTCTCCGTGGTCTCGAAGAAAGGTTGGGAGTTCGTTTGCTGAATCGCACGACGCGCTCGGTAACGCTTACCGAAGCAGGCGGCGCTCTCCTCGCCCAAGTGCGACCGGCGCTCGACCAGCTTCAAGGTGCGATCGAGGCAGTGAACGTCTTCCGCGACCGCCCGGCCGGCACCCTGCGCCTGGCCGCGAACGGCTTGGCCGCGGACGCGCTGGTTTTGCCGGTAGCGAGCGATTTCATGGCCGAATACCCAGACATAAAGCTCGATATCACGATCATCGATGGATCGATTGATGTCGTGGCTGGAGGCTTCGACGCGGGAATTGGCACCGGCGCCCTGATCGCCAAGGACATGATCGCAGCGCGGCTCGCGCCCGACTCGCGTTGGGTGGCGCTGGCCAGCCCGTCCTATCTGAAACGCCATGGCACGCCGCACACGCCGGCTGATTTGCGCGCCCACAATTGCGTCCGCTGGCGGATGTTGAACGGTGCGATATTCCCTTGGCGATTTATGATCGACGGTCAAACGGTCGAGTTCGACGCAGGAGGTTCGCTGGTCACCAACAGTATCCCGCTCTTGGTGCGTGCGGTCGTCGAGGGGGCCTGCATCACGCTCGGTATCGAAGCCGCGGCGAAACGGCGGATCGATCAGGGACAGTTCGTGCCGTTGCTGCAGGATTACGCGTATCCCTGGTCGGGCTGGCACATCTATCACCCCAGTCGTCACCAGCTTCCTCTGCCGCTGCGAGCGTTCATCGATTTCCTGCGCGCTCACCCGGCCGTGGCTTGAACCGCAAGAGCGCAAAGATTGCCGGCACTCCAGCGTAGGGAACCCTGCGCTCTTCCGATGCAGCTAGTGGTCCGAAGCGGACATTTTCTTCCGGCGATGGAGAGTCCGTTTCGATGCTAGGCGGACATCGCCCAAGCGCCGCTCATATGTGACGATTAACGAGCGCGCATCTTAGACGCTTCGCCCGCAGAAGCTGACATCACTTGCTACTTATTCTCGAACTTCGGTGGCCGCTTGGCGATGAAGGCCGCCATGCCTTCCTTCTGGTCGGCGGTGGCGAACAGCGAATGAAACACCCGGCGTTCGAAGCGCACGCCCTCGGCGAGCGACGTCTCGAAGGCGCGGTTGACCGCCTCCTTCGCCGCCAGCACCGAGGGCAGCGACATCGACGCGATCGTTTCGGCGATTTTGACCGCCTCCTCGACCAGGCTCGCCAGCGGCACGATGCGGGCCACGAGGCCTGCGCGCTCCGCCTCCTGCGCGTCCATCATGCGGCCGGTGAGGATGAGGTCCATCGCCTTCGCCTTGCCGACGGCGCGGGTCAAGCGCTGCGTGCCGCCGATGCCGGGGATGACGCCGAGCTTGATCTCGGGCTGGCCGAATTTGGCATTGTCGGCGGCGATGATCAGGTCGCACTGCATGGCGAGCTCGCAGCCGCCGCCGAGCGCAAAGCCGGCGACCGCGGCGATCACCGGCTTGCGCATATGCGCGACGCGGTCCCAGCTAGACACAAACTCGCCCAGGAACGCCTCGGCGAACGATTTGTCCGCCATCTCCTTGATGTCGGCGCCGGCGGCGAACGCCTTATCCGACCCGGTGATCACCAGGCAGCCGATAGCGGCGTCGGCCGCGAACGCGTCGAGGGCCGCCTCCAACTCGCGCTCCAGCGCGCTGTTGAGTGCGTTCAGCGCCTGCGGACGATTGAGCCGGATCAGTCCGACCTTGCCGCGCCTCTCGACGATGATGGTCTCGTAGTTCATAGTCGCCCCCGGCGCTGCCTTGCCTGGCATCACTTTTGGCATACCGGACAATAAAACGTCGAGCGCCCGTTCTGCACGATGCGCTTAACCGTGCCGCGGCAGCCGGGCGTCGGGCATTTTTCGCCTTCGCGGTCGTAGACGCGGAAGTGATGCTGGAACATGCCGAGTTCGCCGTCGGTCAGCTTATGATCGCGCAGCGACGAGCCGCCGGCCTTGATGGCGTCGTTGAGCACCGCCTTGATGCCCTCGACCAGGCGTTCGGCGCGCTCGTTCGGCGCGCCGGTCGGCGTGGCGATGGTCGAGGCCATGCGTTTGGGCGACAGCCGCGCGCGATACAGCGCCTCGCAGACATAGATGTTGCCGAGACCGGCGACGACCCGCTGGTCCGACAGCGCCGCCTTCAGACTCGTCTTCTTGCCTTTACAGGCGCTCGCCAGCATCGCCGCGTCGAAGGCGTTGCCGAGCGGCTCGGGGCCGAGGTCTTTCAAGAGCGGCTCGGCATCGAGCTCGCGGCGCGGCACGATCTTCATCGAGCCGAAGCGGCGCGGGTCGTTGAAGGTCACGATGGCGCCGGAGGACATATGAAAGACGACGTGATCGTGGGTCGCGTGCCGCGCCCGTTCGTGGTGGTAGCGGCCGAGCGCTTTGCCGCCGCCGCCGCGGAAAACGTGGAAGGAGCCGGACATGCCAAGGTGCATGATGAGCGCGTCGCCGGACGATAGATCGACGAGAAGATATTTCGCCCGCCGGCCGACAGAGCTCACGGTGCGGCCTTTGAGGCGTTGCGCGAAATCCTTTGGCAGCGGCCAACGGAGATCGCCGCGGTGCACCTCGACCTTGGCGAAGCGCGCGCCTTCCATCACTGGCGCAAGACCGCGACGCACCGTCTCGACTTCGGGAAGTTCTGGCATCGCTCAATCGACCGTTGCGGCCGCAGCATGGTTAATTTCGGCAGACATAGCGCCGCCGTCGCCGCCGCGCTATGGTTTAGCTGATAGGAAGTAGAAGCGATGGCAGAATCTACCCATTTCGGTTCGCGCCAAGTGCCGCTTGCCGACAAGCAGGCCCTGGTCGACGAGGTATTTCACAGCGTGGCGCACCGCTACGACCTGATGAACGACCTGATGTCGTTCGGGCTGCACCGGGCCTGGAAGGATGCGCTGGTGACGGCGATCAACCCGTCCAAAAGCCGGCCCTTTGCGTTCCTTGACATCGCCGGCGGCACCGGCGACGTCGCCTTGCGGGTGATCGACGCCGGCGGCAAGGACGCCCGGGCCACCGTCTGCGACATCAATTCGGACATGCTCGCCGTCGGGCGCGAGCGCGCCGCCGCGCGTTCCCACGCCGACGCCGTGACGTTCACCGAAGCCAATGCCGAGGCGCTGCCGTTCAAGGACCGCAGCTTCGACGCCGCGACCGTCGCCTTCGGCATCCGCAACGTGCCGCGCATCGATCGGGCGCTGGCCGAAGCGTTCCGCGTGCTCAAGATCGGCGGACGGTTTCTCTGCCTCGAATTCTCCGCGGTGAATGTCCCCGGCCTCGACACGCTCTACGACGCCTATTCGTTCAATGTCATTCCGGCGCTCGGCCGCGTCGTCGCCGGCGACGCCGAATCCTATCGCTATCTGGTGGAATCGATCCGCCGCTTTCCCAAGCCGCAGCCATTCGCCGACATGCTGCGCACGGCGGGCTTTGCCCGCGTCTCCTACCGACTCATGACCGGCGGCGTCGTGGCGCTGCATTCCGGCTGGCGTTTGTGATTTCCGCTCCCGCGCATTTCGTCCGCCTCGGCCGCGCCGGCTTCGTGTTCGCGCGCGAAGGCGTTTTCGGCGTCATCGACCCGGCGCTCGTGCCGCCCGCGGCGCGGCCGCTGCTGCGGCTGGCGCGCCTCATCGAGCGGCCGTCGAGCGGAGCGGCCGAAACGCGGCTGTCTGTGGCGCTGACGCGGCTCGGTCCGAGCTATGTCAAGCTCGGCCAGTTCCTGGCGACGCGGCCGGACGTGGTCGGCGCCGCGCTCGCCCGCGACCTCGAGCGGCTGCAGGACCAAATGCCGCCGTTCCCGCAACAGGAAGCGGAAGCCGCCGTTGCCGCCTCGTTCAGCCGGCCGGTCAGCGCGATCTTCTCAAGCTTCGGCCCGCCGGTTGCCGCCGCCTCGATTGCGCAAGTGCATCGGGCGGAAATCGCGACCGCGACGGGGACGCGCGTCGTCGCCGTCAAGGTGCTGCGGCCCGGCATCGAACATCGCTTTCGCGCCGATCTCGGCGCCTTCACCTTCGTCGCGCGCCACGCCGAAGATTTTTCCGCCGAGGCGCGGCGGCTGCGGCTCATTGAAGTGGTCGACACCTTGCGGCGCACCGTGACGGTCGAGATGGACTTCCGCCTGGAAGCGGCCGCGCTCTCGGAGATGGCCGAGAACACCAAGGACGATCCGGATTTCCGCGTCCCTACGGTGGACTGGGACCGCACCAGCAAGGAAGTTTTGACGCTCGAATGGATCGACGCAACGCCATTATCAGACCGGGCGCGGCTGGAGGCCAAAGGCTTCGACCTGCCGAAGCTTGCCCGTGCCTTGATCCAGACGTTTCTCCGCCATGCGCTGCGCGACGGCTTCTTTCATGCCGACATGCATCCGGGGAATCTGTTCGTCGACGACGACGGCCGGCTCATCGCTGTCGATTTCGGCATCATGGGCAGGCTCGGGCCGAACGAGCGTCTGTTCCTGGCGGAAATCCTGCACGGCTTCATCACGCGCGATTATTACCGTGCCGCCGAGGTTCATTTCGAGGCCGGCTATGTGCCGTCTTCGCATTCGATCGAAAGCTTCGCGCAGGCCATCCGCGCCATCGGCGAGCCGATCCACAGCCGCACCGCAGAGGATATTTCCATGGCGCGGCTGCTCACGCTGTTGTTCGAGGTGACCGGCTTGTTCGACATGCGCACGCGGCCGGAATTGCTGCTGTTGCAGAAGACGATGGTGGTGGTCGAAGGCGTAGCCCGCTCGCTCGATCCCAAGCTCGACATGTGGTCGACCGCCGAACCGGTGGTGCGCGAATGGATAACGCGCAATCTCGGTCCCGCCGGCCAGCTCGAAAGCGCCGCGCACGGCGCGACCGAGGTCGGGCGTTTCATCGGCAACGCGCCGGGCCTGTTGACCCGTGGCGCCCGCGTGCTCGATCAGCTCGACGAAATCACCCGCGACGGTCTGGTGCTGTCGCCGCAGACCGTCGCCGAGATCGGCAAAGCCGAAGCGCGCCGCAACCGCTGGATGGTCGCGGCCTTGTGGGTGATCGTGGCGCTGTTGCTGTGGATCGGCTTCCGGCTCATGTGATTGCATTGATTGCAATGCAATCATCGGCTAGAATGGGCTGAAACCACCGGCCAGAAGCCATGAGCAGCCTCACCGTCCGCAAACTTGACGAGCGCTTGAAGAAGCGGCTCCGCGTCCGCGCGGCCAAACACGGCCGCTCGATGGAGGACGAGGTGCGCGCCATTCTGCGCGGCGCCACCGGCGAAGGCGAGCCAGACGAGGTCGCTGCCGCCGTTGATGAGCCGGCCGCGCGCCAGCCAGGCGCCGGACTTGAACGTCCTGCCGACATGTCGGCCGTCGCCACGGCCCTGCGTGCTTCGCGAATTCTGCTCATCATCGGCGGTGGCATCGCCGCCTATAAATCGCTCGATCTTATTCGGCGCCTGCAGGACCGCGGCGCCCGCGTGCGCTGCATTCTCACGCCCGCCGCGCAGCATTTCGTGACGCCGCTTGCCGTCGGCGCGCTTTGCGGCGAGCGCGCCTACACCGATCTGTTCGATCCGCGCACCGAGTTCGACGTCGGCCATATTCGCATGGCGCGCGACACCGATCTGGTCGTGGTGGCGCCGGCGACCGCCGACCTCATGGCCCGGATGGCCGCCGGCCGGGCGGACGATCTCGCCGCCGCCGTCCTGCTCGCGACCGATAAGCCGATCCTGATCGCGCCGGCGATGAACCCGCACATGTGGGCGGCCAAGGCGACGCAGCGCAATCTTGCGCGGCTTAAGGCCGACGGCGTCCGTGTGGTCGGTCCGAATACCGGCGAAATGGCCGAGCGCGGCGAAGCCGGCTTCGGCCGCATGGCCGAGCCGCTCGAAATCGCGGCCGCGGCCGAGGCGATCATGCGTCGCCCCGGGCCGCTTACCGGCAAACGCATGCTGGTGACGTCGGGACCGACCGCCGAGCCGATCGATCCGGTGCGCGTCATCGCCAACCGTTCGTCGGGCAAGCAGGGCCATGCCATTGCCGCGGCGGCGGCCGCGGCCGGCGCCGACGTGGTGTTGGTTTCAGGTCCAGTGAACGTGCCCGATCCGCCGGGGCCGACGGTCGTGCACGTGGAAACCGCGCAGCAGATGCTGGCGGCGGTCGAGCAGGCGCTGCCGGTCGATATCGCCATATTCGCCGCCGCCGTCGCTGACTGGCGCCCGCGCCAGGCGAGTCAAAACAAGATCAAGAAACAGGGCAAGGCGCCGACGATCGAATTGGTGGAGAACCCGGACATTTTGTCGACGATCGCTCACCGCAAGTCCGGCCGGCCGCGGCTGGTCATCGGATTCGCCGCCGAGACCGAGCGCGTGATCGCCAACGCCAAGGCCAAGCTCGCCAAGAAGGGCTGCGACTGGATCCTTGCCAACGATGTGTCGCCGGAAACCGGCATCATGGGCGGCGACGTCAACACCATCCACGTCGTTACCATGGACGGCGTCGAGTCCTGGCCGCCGCAGTCCAAGACTGACGTGGCGCGCGCGCTAATCGCGCGCATTGCCGCTGCGCTTCAGGAAACAAAGAAATGAGCGGCGACGAATGCGTTGAGGTGCGCATCATGCGGCTGCCGCACGGCGCCGATTTGCCCTTGCCGGAATACCAAAGCGCGCTGGCCGCCGGGCTCGATCTCGTTGCCGCCGTGCCGGCCGAGGCGCGGCTCGAGCTTGCGCCGGGGGCGCGCGCGGCCATCCCGACCGGCGTCGCCATTGCGTTACCTCCCGGCAACGAGGCCCAGATCCGGCCGCGCTCGGGTCTTGCGCTGCGCCACGGCGTCACCGTGCTCAATTCTCCCGGCACCGTCGACGCCGACTACCGCGGGGAACTGCAAGTTATTCTTGTCAATCTCGGTAGCGAGCCGTTCGTCATTCGCCGCGGCATGCGCATCGCGCAAATGGTCATCGCGTCGGTCCAACGCGCCAGATTTGTCGAAACGCCCAATCTTGACGCGACCGGGCGGGCCACCGGCGGATTTGGCTCTACCGGAACAGCTTCGAAAAAATAACCATCCTGCCCGGGGACTTTGGCTTAGACGCAACTTCCGGCGCCGCCCGTTCACGATCTGGACTCTTTCGGCGCGATTCCGCTTGAGAGTAAAGTCGAGCGATTCGCGGGCTCGGCCCGCGATTAGACCCGCTGGCGATGGCGGTGGCGGCCAGCAGAGGCGAAGGGGCATGCCGGACACGATCCGGAGGAGCGGGGGCACGGCGCGTCCGTGGCTCAGCGGATTCTCGACAGCTATTGGCGCCGTTTGGGCGGGGCCGGCGCGCGCCGCCGATAAGCCCAGCCTCGCGCTGCACGAGCTTGTTGTCGGCGCCTCGCGCAGCATCGACCGCCATGAGATCGCGGTGTTAGTGCTGCTCGTCGGGCTCTTGCTGTTCGCGGTTGTCACCGCGATCCTGCTGGTGCGCACGCGCGCCAGGTCGGCGCGGCTGGAAACGTCATCGCATGACGAGATCGCGATGCTGCGCGCGGAACTCGACCGCGCCAACGCTCTATTGGCCTCGGAGCCGCAGGTGATGGTTGATTGGCAGCCGGGGTCCGGCGAACCGAGCATAGAGGGCGATCCTGCCATCGTCGGCGTCTCGGCGGCGCACCGCGCGCTCGCCTTCGGCAGTTGGCTTGATGCCGGCAAGGCGCGTGCCATGGAGCAGGCGGTCGAGGTGCTGCGGACGCGCGGCGAAGGCTTCTCCATGAGCTTCACCACGCTCGCCGGCCGCCCGATCGAGGCCCAAGGCCGCGCCATCGCCGGACGCGCCGTGCTGCGGCTCAAGGACGCCGGTGGCATCAAGCGCGATCTATTGGACCTGCTCGAACGCCATGAGGCACTGTTGAGCGAGGTCGCGTCGCTGCGCGCGCTGATCGAAAGACTGCCGTCGCCGGTGTGGACGCGCGATGCGGCCGGCCGGCTGACGTTTGTCAATGCCGCCTACGCGCGCGCGGTCGAAACGCTCAATGCCGCCGAGGCGGTTGATCGGCGCTTGGAGCTGCTCGACAACGCGGCCCGCGAGAACATCGCGCGGGCGCGCACCGCCGGCGGAGCCTATGCCGGCCGGCTGCCGGCGGTCGTCGCCGGAACGCGGCACAGCTTCGACGTGCTCGACTTTCGCACCGAGACCGGCAGCGCCGGACTTGCTATCGATGCCACGGAAGCGGAAACCATGCGCAGTGCGCTCGCCCGTATGGTCGATGCGCATCGCCGTACGCTCGATGCGCTTTCAACCGGCGTGGCCATGTTCGGCGCCGATCACCGGCTGACGTTCTATAACGCCGCGTATCGCGCGCTGTGGAATCTGGACGCCTCGTATCTGGAGCAGGGGCCGACCGATTCGGCGGTGCTTGACGCGTTGCGCGCCGCCCGCAAGCTGCCCGAAGAGCGGGACTTCCGGCAATGGAAAGCGCAGCTGCATACCGCCTACAGCGCCGTCGAGGCGCAGGAGCAGACCTGGCATCTGCCCGACGGCCGCACATTGCGCGTCGTCACCACCCCCAATCCGGACGGCGGTGTCACCTACCTGTTCAACGACGTGACCGAGCGGCTCGATCTGGAGCGGCGGTTCGAGGAACTGATCCGCGTGCAAGGCGAAACGCTCGACAACCTCGCCGAAGGCGTCGCCGTGTTTGCCAGCGACGGCCGCATCCGGCTGTACAATTCCGCCTTCGCCCGCATGTGGCGGCTTTCGCCGCAAGCTCTCGAAGCGCGGCCGCATATCGAAACCCTCACGGCGCTATGCCGGCCGTTGCACGGCGACGACGCCATCTGGCAGGCGCTGCGCCAGGTCGTCACCGCGATGGACAGCCGTGAGGCGATAGCGGGACGGCTGGAACGGCGCGACGGCAGCGTGGTCGATTGCCGGACCGTGCCGCTGCCGGACGGCGCCACGCTGGTGACGTTCCACGATGTCACCGACTCGGTCAACGTCGAGCGCGCGCTGCGCGAGCGCAACGAGGCGCTCGAGGACGCCGACAAGATCAAGATCGATTTTGTCCATCACGTGTCCTACGAGTTGCGCTCTCCGCTCACTAACATCATCGGCTTCGTCCATCTGCTCGGCGACCCGGGTACCGGGCCGCTGGCGCCGAAGCAGCGCGAATATCTCGACTACATCACGGTCTCCACCAACACGCTGCTGGCGCTGATCAACAACATCCTCGATCTGGCGACCATCGACGCCGGCCGCATGCAGCTCAATCTCGGAGCGGTCGACATCCGCGCCACCATGGCGGCGGCCGCCGAAGGGGTTCAGGACCGGCTGGTCAGCGCCGGTCTCGTGCTCGACATTCGCGCGCCGAACGACATCGGCAACTTCGTCGCCGACGAGCGGCGCCTGCGGCAAATCCTGTTCAATCTCCTGGCCAACGCCGTGAGTTTCTCGCCCGCCGGGGGCACTATCACGCTGTCGGCGGACCGGCGCGACGATGCCTTGGTGTTCGCCGTCACCGACCATGGGCCGGGCATTCCGCCTGAGGTCCTGGAAAGGGTATTCGATTGGTTCGAGACCCATTCGCTCGGGTCGCACCATCGCGGCACCGGAATCGGCCTCTCGCTGGTGCGCTCGTTCGTCGAGCTGCACGGCGGCACGGTCAATATCACTTCCGTCGTGGGAGAAGGCACGACGGTGACTTGCACGTTCCCGCTCGGCGAAGCGGTCAAGCTCAGCGCATGATCCCGAAAAGTGGGAACCGGTTTTCGGATAAGATCATGCGCCGCCAAAAAATCTATTGAAGAATAACGCCATGTTTCCGACTGCCCCCGGCGGCGCCAGCTTCACCGTCACCTTAGCCAACGAACAGGCGACGGAACGTTTTGCCGCCGATATCGCCGCGGCGCTCGAACCCGGCGATCTGGTGACGTTGTCGGGCGACCTCGGCGCCGGCAAGACGGCTTTCGCGCGCGCGCTCATCCGTACCCTCGCCGGCGACGCCACCGTCGAGGTGCCGAGCCCGACCTTCACGTTAATCCAAAGCTACGAGCTGCCGCGCTTTGCGCTGGTCCACGCCGATTTTTACCGTCTCTCGGGCGCGGCCGAGCTGGCGGAGCTCGGTTTCGAAGACCTGCCCGAAGGCGCCGTGGTGCTGGTGGAATGGCCGGATCGCGCCGCCGGTTTCCTGCCGCCCGATCGCCTCGACATTACCTTTACGCTGGCGCCGCAGCTCGGCGCCGAGCTCCGCGATGCGCGCGTCGTCGGCTATGGCGCGTTCGCGGCGCGCGCGGAGCGCATTCCGCAGCTACGCGCCTTCCTCGACGCATCCGGTTTCGGCGAGGCGCGGCGCCGGCGCATGGTCGGCGATGCCTCCACCCGCATCTTCGAGCGCCTCGAGCTCGGCGATCGGACGACGGTGCTGATGAATGCGCCGCGCCGTCCCGACGGTCCGCCGGTGCGCGACGGCAAGCCGTACAGTGCGATCGCGCACCTCGCCGAGGACGTTGTTCCCTACGTCGCCATCGCGGCGGGGTTGCGCGATCGCAACCTCTCGGCCCCGGCGATCCTGCACGCCGATCTCGACCGCGGGCTTCTCATCATGGAGGATCTCGGCGACGAGCGCATCGTCGGCGGCGATCCGCCGGCGCCGATCGAGCCGCGCTACGAAGCCGCTGTCGACCTCTTGGTGTCACTGCATCGGCGCGAATTGCCGGAAACGGTGCCGGCGGGGCCGCAGCTCAACTATCGCCTGCCGCGCTACGACATGGAGGCGTTTCTGATCGAGGCCGAGCTCCTGCTCGACTGGTATCTGATCAGTGCCGACGCCGCGGCGGCGGAGCCGGTGCGCAAAGACTTCGTTGCACTGTGGCGGCAAGCGCTCGCACCGGCGATCGATGCGCCCGCCACCTGGGTGCTGCGCGATTATCATTCGCCCAATCTGCTCTGGCTGCCGCAGCGCGAAGACGTCGCCCGAATCGGGCTCCTTGATTTCCAGGACGCGTTACTCGGTCCGGCCGCCTACGACGTGGCCTCGCTGTTGCAGGACGCCCGCGTCGACGTCCCGGAATCGCTGGAAGTGGCGTTGCTCAGCCGTTATGTCCGCGCGCGTCGCGAGGATAAGCGCTTCGACGCCGCGGCCTTCACCGGGATTTACGCAACGCTCGCGGCGCAGCGGGCGACCAAGATTCTCGGCATCTTTTCCCGGCTCGACCGCCGCGACGGCAAGCCGCAATATTTGCGTCATATGCCCCGCCTGTTGACCTATTTGTGGCGGTCGCTGGCGCATCCGGCGCTGGCCCCGCTCAAGGCCTGGTATGCCGCTAATCTGCCGCCAAGAGGCGTATCAGGAGACGCATCGAGAGATGGGTTATGATGGCGCGAATCGGAGATTGTCGGAGTGCCGGTAAAACCATGAGGCCGAACCGTGCGATCGTGTTGGCGGCCGGCCTTGGCACGCGTATGCGGCCGTACAACGGCCACGTGCCGAAGCCGCTGGTGCAGATCGGCGGCAAGTCGCTGATCGATTACTCGCTCGATCGTCTGGCCGATGCCGGCGTCGAGCGTGTCGTGGTGAACGTGCATCATCTCGCCGATGCGCTGGAACGCCATCTGGCTTCGCGGAAGCGCCCGCACATCGTCATCTCGGACGAGCGCGCGGAATTGCTCGGCACCGGCGGCGGCATCGCCAAGGCGCTGCCGCAGCTGGGCGATGGGCCGTTCTTTCTGGTCAATTCCGACACGGTATGGCTCGACGGCGTCAAGCCAAACTTCGCGCGGCTCGCCGATGCTTTTGATCCCGCAACAATGGATGCGCTCCTCTTGCTGGCGCCGACGGCCGAGAGCATCGGCTATGGCGGCCGCGGCGACTTCGCCATGCTGCCGGACGGCCGCTTGTGCCGCCGCGGCGAGCGCGAGGTGGTGCCGTTCGTCTATGCCGGCGCCGCCATCGTCAGCCCGGCGCTGTTTGCCGGCGCGCCTGCCGGCGCGTTTCCGCTGACGCCGCTGTTCGACCGCGCCGGCGCCAAGGACCGGCTGTTCGGCTTGCGCCTCGAGGGCCTTTGGATGCATGTCGGCACGCCGGAAGCTGTCGCGGCCGCGGAGGCGGCGCTCGCCGCCGCGCATTAGAATCTGCTATTCAGTGCCACCTCTGTCCCCGCGGACGCGGGGACCCATAATCACAGTTCGAGCAAATCTCGCTTTGATAGTGGTTATGGATTCCCGCTCTCGCGGGAATGACGGTTGATTGCGAATTGATCATCGCCATGCCTGCTCGCGTCTTCACTATTCCGCCATCGGCGCCGTTTCTGCCGACGCTGATCGGCGCCTTGACCGGCGGCCGGTTCGGCTTTCGCGTCGCCGACGATCCGCTCACGCTGGCCGCCGTCACGCTTTATCTGCCGACGCGGCGCGCCTGCCGGCTGGCGCGCGATGCGTTTCTCGATGTGTTGAAGAACGATGCGGCGATCCTGCCGCGCATCGTCGCGCTCGGCGATATTGACGAGGACGAGATCGCGTTTGCCGAAGCGGCGACGGGCGACATCGCGGCGGACGCGCTGGCGCTGCCGCCGGCGCTCGGCGGCCTCGAACGGCGCCTGATGCTTGCCGGGCTGATCAGCAAATGGGCGAACTCTCCCGAATTGCACGGTGCGAGCGGCACGCCGCTGGTCGCGCAGACCCCGGCGGCGGCCTGCGCGCTCGCCGACGATCTGGCCCGGCTCATCGACGACATGACGACGCGCGGCGTGGCTTGGGACAAGCTCGATGGCCTGGTTCCCGATTTTCTCGATCCTTACTGGCAGCTCACGTTGCGGTTCCTGGAGATCGCGCGCGAAAGCTGGCCGCAGATTCTGCGCGAGCGCGGATTGATGGAGCCGGCGGAGCGCCGCGATGCGCTGATCAAAGCCGAAGCCGCGCGGCTTGCACGTCGCACCGAAGCGCCGGTGATCGCCGCCGGATCGACCGGATCGATCCCGGCGACCGCGGAATTGATCGCAACCATCGCCCGCCTGCCGCACGGTGCCGTCGTGCTGCCGGGGCTCGATACCGATCTCGACGAGGCCTCTTGGCGGATGATCGCGGGCGATGCGTCAAAGGACATCACGCCAGCGCCGGGACATCCGCAGTTTGCCTTGCAGGCGCTGCTTGCCCGCATCGGCGTCGCGCGCGACGCCGTGCAAAACCTGGCGGAGCCGAGCGGCCGCGAGCGGCTGACTTCGGAAGTGCTGCGCCCGGCGTCCACGTCGGACCTGTGGTCGAAGCTGCCCACCGACCGACAATTCGGCGCACAAGTCGACGCAGTGCTGCGAAGCATCAGTGTGATCGAGGCGGCCAATGCCGAGGAGGAATCGCTCGCCGTCGCGGTTGCGCTGCGCGAAGCCGTGAACGAGGGCAAGACGGCGGCGCTGGTCACGCCCGACCGCGCGCTGGGGCGCCGCGTGCTGGCGGCACTCCGCCGCTGGAACATCGAGGCGGAAGATTCGGGCGGAGAAGCGCTCGCCGACACGCCGGCCGGAATTTTCGCACGCCTCGCGGCCCAGACCGCGCTCGGCCGGCTTGCCCCGGTCCCCTTGCTGGCCTTGCTCAAGCACCCGCTACTGCGTCTGGACTCCAACGGGCGTGCCGCCGCCGCACTTGAGCGCGCCGTCCTGCGCGGGCCGCGCCCACGTCCCGGCAGCGACGGTCTCGCGCACGCGCTCCAAACCTTCCGCGCCGAACTGGAAAAATTCCGGCGCAAGGAATCCTCTGAACTGCATCCGTCCGATCCGCGCGTCACGCTCGGCGAAAGCGAGCTGGCGGGCGCCGCCGATCTCGTCGTCAAGCTCGGCGCCGCCCTTTTGCCGCTTGAGGGCGGCGCCAACCAATCGCATCGGCTCAGCGAGATCGTCGCGCGCCACCGCGACGTGGTGGCCGCCTTGTCGCGGCAGGGCGGCCGCGAAGCCGCCTTTGCCGGCGCCGACGGCGCCAAGCTCGCCGAGGCGTTCGATGAACTCGCCACCAGTGAAGCTGCCGCCAATCTCGTGGTCGATGCGTCCGACTATGCCGAGCTTTTCGCCGCGGTGCTCGCTGGCCTCCAGGTGAGGCCGCCGCCGCAGTCCGCCGCGCGCGTGCGCATCCTCGGCACCGTCGAGGCGCGTCTGACCGACATCGACCGCGTTGTGCTTGGTGGCTTGGTCGAAGGAACCTGGCCGCCGGAAAGCCGCTCCGACGCGTGGCTCAGTCGGCCGATGCGACAGCAACTCGGCCTCGATCAACCGGAGCGGCGTGTCGGCCTGAGCGCCCACGACTTCGCGCAAATGCTCGGCGCGCGCGAAGTGGTCCTGAGCCACTCGGCCAAGGTCGCTGGCGCGCCCACCGTGCCGTCGCGTTTCGTCCAGCGGCTCGCGGCTATCGCCGGTGCGCGTTGGCAGACCGCGGTCGATCGCGGCGGCGCGTATCTCGCCTGGGCCCGCGAACTCGACCGGCCCCAGAAGGTTGTGCCCGCACCGCAGCCGGCGCCGAAACCGCCGCGCGCAGCGCGGCCGAAGGGGCTTTCGGTGACCGCAATCGAGGATTGGCTGCGCGATCCCTACACGATCTACGCCAAATACATCTTGCGCCTAGCGCCGCTCGATCCGGTCGATATGTCGCCGGGCGCCGCCGAGCGCGGCACTATCATTCACAACGCGGTCGGCGATTTCACGCAGCGTTACGCCAGTTCCCTGCCGGACAACCCCGCGGTGGTTCTCATCGAGCTCGGCAAGCCACACTTCGCGCCGCTCGAGGATTTCCCGGAAACCAGCGCCTTTTGGTGGCCGCGGTTCGTGCGCATTGCTCATTGGTTCGCCGCCTGGGAGGCGCTGCGGCGTCCCGGCATCAAGGCAATCGCCGCCGAGATTTCCGGCCAGATCGACATTCCGCTGAAGGACGGCGTGTTTAAGCTTACCGGGCGCGCCGATCGCATCGAGCGGCACGCTGATCGCCGCTACGTCATTCTCGATTACAAGACCGGATCGGCGCGGACCGAAAAGCAGGTGCGCACCGGGCTTGCGCCGCAGCTCACGCTCGAAGCCGCGATCCTGCGCGGGGGAGGATTCAAGGACATCGCCGCCGGCAGCTCGGTGGCGCAGGTCGGCTATGTGCTGCTCAAGGGTGGTGCGCTGCCCGGCGAGCCGAAGCTGATCGAATTCGAGAAAGGGACAACCGACAGCCAAGCCGATCACGCGCTCCAAAAGCTCGCCGTGCTCGCCCAGCGCTTCGACGATGATAATGAGCCCTATCGCTCGCTGGTCAATCCGATGTGGGCCACCCGTTACGGCGACTACGACCATCTGGCGCGGGTCAAGGAATGGTCGGCGAGCGGCGGCGAGCTCGACGACATCTGGGGCGGCGAATGATAACGTCCGACACAATTCCGGAGGAGGTGAAGCGCAAGCAGAGCGAGGCCTCCGATCCGGGTATCTCGGCATGGGTCGCCGCCAATGCCGGCTCCGGCAAGACCTTTGTGCTGGCGCAGCGGGTCATCAATCTGCTGCTCAACGGCGTCGCGCCGGAGAAAATCCTGTGCATCACCTTCACCAAGGCTGCCGCGGCCAATATGGCGAAGCGCGTCTTCGACACGCTCGCCGAATGGACGACTTATGACGACGGCAAGCTCGATAAGGCCATCCACGATAGCGCTGGCTTTTCGCCCGACGCCCAGCGCCGCGCGCTGGCGCGGAGGCTGTTCGCGAGCGCGCTGGAAACGCCGGGCGGGCTCAAGGTGCAGACCATCCATGCCTTCTGTACCCAGCTCCTGCACCAGTTTCCGTTCGAGGCGGACGTCGCCGCGCGATTTTCCGTGCTCGACGAAGCCGAGCAGTCGGAACTTTTGGAGCGGCTGACGCTCAATGTGCTGCTCGACGGCGCGCGCAGTCCCGGCAGCAATCTTGCCCGCGCTCTCGATACCGCCATGACCGCGGCGGCCGACCAGACCTTCCGTGACGTCGTGCGCGAAGCGATCGGGAGGCGTGACGCAGTGATGCGCTGGGTGAACGGTGCGGGCAGCATCGAGGCGGCCACTGCAAATTTGTCGAAACTGCTCGGCGTCGATCGGTCGGACAGCATAGAGGCGATCGAAGCCGCGTACTTTTCGGGTGAAATCATCGCGCCGTCGGAATGGCCGGCGATCGCCAAAGCTCTTGCGTCCGGACGCAAGACCGATCGCGAGCAGTCGGAGCGCTTCCAGCGCTTGGCGTCATTGTCCGGGTCAGAGCGCATCGAGACCTACCTCGATATTTTCTGCACCAGCGTGAGCAGCGGACGCACGCCCCGCGTATCCGTCGTCACCAACGCTGTCGACGACGCCGCGCTGATCGAGCGCCTTGCAGCCGAACGGCAGCGCGTCTGCCTGCTGCTCCAGCGTCGCCGCGCCGTTTTCAGCCGCGACCGCAGCGCCGCGCTCGCCACGGTCGCGCATGAGGTGTTGAGCCGGTATCACGCCGAGAAGGAGCGGCGCGGCCTGCTCGATTACGACGACTTGATCGACAAGGCGCTGGCGCTTCTGTCCGACTTCAGCGCAGCCTGGGTCCATTACAAGCTCGATCTCGGCATCGATCACGTGCTGGTCGACGAGGCGCAGGACACGAGTCACAAGCAGTGGGACATCGTCCGCTGGCTCACCGCGGAATTCACCGCCGGCGCCGGCGCGCGTAGCGTCGCGCGCACCATGTTTGCGGTCGGCGACGAAAAGCAATCGATCTATTCTTTCCAGCAAGCCGCACCCAAGGAATTCGACAATATGCGGCGCCATTTCAAAAGCGCGCACGACAAGAGCGGCCTGAAATTCGTCGAGAGCAGGTTCGAGTATTCGTTCCGCTCCGGCGAAGCCATCCTCGAAGCCGTAGATAAAGTGTTCGCGCCAGCGGACATGGCCGCCAGCGTCTCTGCCTCTGATATCGGCGGCTTCCCGCCGCATAACGCGCTGCCGGGCGCCGCGCCGAGCGTGGTCGAGATTTGGGAGCTGGAACAGCCCGATGAGCGCGACAACAGCAAGGAAGGCTGGGACGCGCCCTTCGACACCGTGAACGAGACGAGCTCGCGCGTAAAACTTGCTCGCCGGATTGCGCGCAATGTCCGGCGCATGGTCGATGAGAGGAAGACGTCCTATGGAGACGTACTCATCCTCGTGCGCCAGCGCGGCGAATTGTTCGGGGCCATCATCCGCGCGCTGAAGAATCAGGGCGTCGAAGTCGCCGGTGCCGACCGCCTCATGCTCACCGAGCACATCGCGGTCATGGACTTGATGGCGCTGGCGGATGCGCTGCTCTTGCCGGAGGACGATCTTTCGCTGGCGACAGCGCTGCGCAGCCCGCTGTTCGGCTTCGAGGATCGAGACCTCTATGATGTTGCGTACGACCGCCGGCGCAACTCGCTCCGCGCCGCGCTCGCGCGCAAGGCGGGAGACAACCCGATCTTTGCCAAAGCCGCCGCGCGGCTAAATGCACTGGAACAGGCGGCGCGGCGCGAGCCGCCGTTCTCATTCTACGCGCGCCTGCTCGGCGAGGGCGGTGCGCGGCGACGTTTCCTGGCACGGCTTGGCCTCGAAGCCAACGACGCCATCGACGAATTCCTCAATGTCGCGCTCGAATACGAGCGGCGGGAGACGCCCTCGTTGCGAGGCTTCCTCACCTGGCTGCGGGACGCGCGCGCCGAGGTCAAGCGCGACATGGAGATTGCGCGCGACGAAGTGCGCGTCATGACCGTTCACGGCGCCAAGGGCCTGGAAGCGCCGATTGTCATCCTGGCCGATACCATCACGCCGCCGGTGATCAAGCCGCCGCGATTGTTGCAGTTGGCCGACGGTGCGATCATCTGGGCCGGCCGCAAGGCCGATGACGTTGATCAGGTGGCCACTGCGCGCGTGCGCGCGAATTCCGAAACCGAGGACGAATACCGACGGCTTCTTTACGTCGCCATGACCCGGGCCGCTGAGCGGCTGATTATTTGCGGCGCCGAAGGGCTCAACCGTCCGCCGCGAAACTGCTGGTACAATCTTGTCTATGAGCCGTTGCAGCCATTCCTGGTCGCGGAAGACGAATGCGGGGAAAAGGTCCTGCGCTACCGCAAGCCGATGCGCGGCCAAGTGGCCGAGGCCAAGCCGCCGCCGGCCGAAGCGGCGAACGCCGACCGACACGACATACCGCCGTGGCTCTTTCAGCCGGCTGCCGTCGAAGCGCCGCGCCTGGTATCGCTGTCGCCCTCCTCGGCGTTCGCGGAGGACATCGGCCGCGTCGCTGCGCCCGCGACCGCTTTCGCGGCCGAACGCCGTCTCGCGCTGGCGCGGGGCCGCATCGTTCATCGGCTGATGCAATCGCTGCCCGACATCCCCGCGGCCGGCCGCCAAGATGCCATCGAACGGTATCTCAAGGAGGCTGCGGCCGATTTCCTCCCCGCCGAGCGGGCCGAGATCGCGCGGCAAGTCCTGACCATCCTCAACGATTTGGTCTTTGCCGATGTGTTTGCGCCGGGCAGCCGGGCCGAAGTGCCGATCGTCGGCCGCCTCACGCGCCCCGACGGCGTGGTGATCGCCGTTTCCGGACAGGTGGACCGGTTGGCGGTGATAGGCGGGACGGTCCTGATCGCCGACTACAAGACCGATCGGGTCGCGCCGCGCCGGCTTGCCGAGGTGCCGGACGCCTACGTGGCCCAGCTCGCGCTCTACCGCGCCGTGCTGGCGCGTATTTACCCGGAAAAAACGATTCGCGCCGCATTGATCTTCACCGAGGGGCCGAACGTCATGGTGGTTCCCGGCGCGGCGATGGAGGCGGCGCTTGCCGCAATCATGAGCCAAGCGTTGGGAGCAGGTCACGCTCCAGTGAAGCTGGCTTGACGCCCTCCGGGGCCGTTCATAGGTTCAACGCCCGCGGGCTGCCGATTCTTCGAAAAAGCGAGGGTTCCATGGTCGACAAGGTGACGGACGCGACGTTCGAGCAGGACGTGCTCAAGGCGACCGAGCCGGTCGTCGTGGATTTCTGGGCGGAGTGGTGCGGCCCGTGCCGGATGATCGCTCCCGCTTTGGAAGAGATTTCCAAGACGCTCAACGGCAAGGTCAAGATCGTCAAGCTCAACGTCGACGAGAACCCCGGCACCGCGGCGAAGTTCGGCATCATGTCGATTCCGACGCTGATGCTGTTCAAGGGCGGCCAGCTTGCATCCCGTCAGGTCGGCGCCGCGCCCAAGCAGAAGCTCGAACAGTGGATCACTGGCGCGGTGTGAGGCGCGTGACCTTGACTGCCGGGGTGGACCGGTTAGTCGGCCATCCGGGCCGCGAACAGATTATAGAGCCATGCGAAGATTGCGCCGCCGATGGCGCCATCTACCAGTGCATAGATCGTTCCGGTAACGACCGAGCCAATTCCGGTACCCGGATGGTAACCGGGGTAGATCGACCCGCAGAGCTGAAGAAACACCAGACCATAGTCCGGCCAGATCAAATTGGCTGCGGCAACGACGAGGATGCCGCCGCCCCATAAAAGGCCCGAAGCCATCGCCAACGCTGCAATGTTGAGTCGCATGCTGTCTCCTCTTGAATTGAAAGCTGAAGTTGACGATTGATTTCTCGTCCTCTGCCGGTGTGGAGTTACACCTAATGCCGGAAATGCCGCGTGCCGGTGAACACCATGGCGATGCCGTGGTCGTCGGCGGCTTTGATCACCTCGTCGTCGCGCACGGAGCCGCCGGGCTGGATCACCGCGGTGGCGCCGGCCTCGATGGCGACGAGTAAGCCGTCGGCGAACGGAAAGAACGCGTCGGAGGCGACCACCGATCCCTTGGTAGCGGGCTCGGTCAGGCCGGCCGCCTTGGCGGCGTCTTCGGCTTTGCGCGCGGCAATGCGCGCGGAATCGACACGGCTCATTTGCCCGGCGCCGATGCCGACGGTCGCGGAGTCCTTGGCGTAGACGATGGTATTCGACTTGACGTGCTTGGCGACGCGGAAGGCAAAGCGCAGGTCGCGCAATTCGGCATTGCTCGGCGCCCGTTTGGTCACCGGCTTCAGCTCCATGTCGTCGACGACGGCGTTGTCGCGCGACTGCACAAGGAGGCCGCCGGCAACGGTCCTGGCCGTCAGCCCCTTGCCTCGCGGATCGGGCAGGCCGCCGGCGAGAAGGAGCCGCAGGTTTTTCTTAGCGCCGACGATAGCGACGGCTTCGGCGGTCGCGTTCGGCGCGATGATCACCTCGGTAAAGATTTCAGTGATGGCGCGCGCCGCGTCTGCATCGAGCGTGCGGTTGAGCGCCACGATGCCGCCGTAGGCCGAGACCGGGTCGCAAGCGAGCGCCTTGCGGTAGGCGTCGAGCAGGTCATCGCCCTCGGCGACGCCGCACGGATTGGCGTGCTTGATGATGGCGCAACCGGCGGTGCGGGCCGGGTCGAACTCGGCGACGCATTCATAAGCCGCGTCGGTGTCGTTGATGTTGTTGTAGGACAATTGCTTGCCCTGCGCCTGCCGCGCGGTTGCAACGCCGAAGCGCAGCTCCGGCGTGCGATAGAACGCCGCCGTTTGGTGCGGGTTCTCGCCGTAGCGCAATGGCTCGATCAGCCGGCCGCCGAAGGTCCGGTAGCCGGGCGCGACCTCGCCTAGCTCGTTGGCGAACCAATTGGCGATCGCCGCGTCGTAGGCGGCGGTACGCGCGTAGGCCTTGGCGGC
Source organism: Xanthobacteraceae bacterium (assembly GCA_049284935.1). Lineage (GTDB taxonomy): Bacteria > Pseudomonadota > Alphaproteobacteria > Rhizobiales > Xanthobacteraceae > BOG-931. Next base: position 63,294 of record JBAPYW010000049.1, on the reverse strand, counting down.
GAGCCGGCGGCGTAGCGCAAGCGTCGTCATCCCGCCGTAGCGAGCGAGCTCCTCCAGCACCGCGGCGTAATCGCCGGCATCGACCAAGACCGTGACATCGTCATGGTTTTTGGACGCGGCGCGGATCATCGCCGGGCCGCCGATGTCGATATTCTCTACGCAGGTCGCGAAATCGGCGCCGCGCGCGACGGTTTCCTCGAACGGGTAGAGATTGACGACCAGAATATCGATCGGGCGGATGTGGTGCGCGGCCATCGCTTCGGCGTGCGCGGGGTTGTTGCGGATGGCAAGGAGCCCGCCATGCACCGCCGGGTGCAGGGTCTTGACGCGGCCGTCCATCATCTCCGGAAATCCGGTCAGGTCGGAAACGTCGAGCACGGCGAGGCCGGCATCGCTCAACGCTTTGCGCGTGCCGCCGGTCGAAACGAGCTCGATGCCATAATCGGCGAGCGTACGGGCGAATTCGACAATCCCGGTCTTGTCGGACACGGAAATGAGGGCGCGCATTGCGCGGCGCAGATGCTCGGTCATGGTGGCGTCTTTACACCAGCGATTTCATTCCGTCATTCCGGCCGAGCCGCGATCGGGCAGTTAGTAACAGCTCTAGGCAATCATAGCGGCAGCCGCGGCTCGTCGTCGCGGGCGCGGCGGGCGGCCCCGGCGCTCGCCAGCGCGCCGGCATTGGCCTGCTGGAAGCTCCAGGTCACGCGCGGCGCCGACCGCGCGTGGCCGCTGATGACCATTTGCGCGGCGCGGCGCGGGCGATCGTTGCCGGCAAGATAGACGCTGTCTTCGAGCTCGACGCGATCCTCGCCGGCGCTGAAACGCCAGACTTCGCGGTTCGGCATCATCAGCAGCACGCCATGGCTGTCGGTGAGCCGCGTCGCCTTGATCGAAGGGTGCAGATGGAAGCGCACCGTGAACCGGTCCTGGCTGGTGCGCAGCTGCGCGGCACCGTCGGCTGCGAGGAACAAATCCTCGCCTTCCAGCCGCGTGCCATCGGCCGCCAGCACCAGCGTGCGCTCATGCACGACGCCGAAACGGGCCGCGTAGCCGTCGTGGGCCGCGCGCAACACGATCGCATCGGGCCGCTCCTCGCGCGACACGGTGACATGGCTCGGTCCGCCGAGCATCGGCGAGCCGCCCAGCACCCGCCGGAATGTCGGCGTGTCGACGAATTCGGCCGACGAAGCGTCGTTGAAGGTGACCGTCGAATGCGCCGCGGTGGCCCGCGCCAGGGGCCGCCACTCCTCGCGCGCGGTCGCCGGCATGCCGGAATTGACGACGATGAGGTTCTGCCGCGGCGAAGAGAATTCGAACGACAGGCAGCCGGCATGCGCCGCCAGACTCATTTCGAGCGGCGGCGCGCGGCCGCTATCCATGATCACGACGCCGCCGCCGGCTTCGAGGCGTTGGTAGCCGGAATAGGATGCGTTCGACAGCGGCGCGCCATGGGTCTCGTCATAGGCCAACAGTGTCAGCAACAGCTCGGCCGGTGTCGCTCCCATGCCGTTGAAATGCGCAAACGTTCCCTCGGAATGGCGGAAGAAGCGCAGCATCGGCATCATGCGATCGATGGCGTTGAGCAGCGCCGGCGGCGGCGCGATATTGCGCGATGCGTAGACTTGGCGCAGCGGCAACAGCTCGAGCAGCACCTCGATGATCGCTCCGGGATCGCGGTTGACATGGCCGCCGTCGGGAAGGATCTCCGCCTCGAGTTCGCGCTTGAGCCGCTCGGTCGCGGATTTTATGTGGCGCGCCTGGCCGGCAATGCAGAGCGCCGCATAGGCCAGCGCGATGGCGGCCTGCAGGCGGGCCACGCCGCCGCGGGCATCACCGGCGGTAAGGCGGAGACAGCGCACTTGGCGGACCAGGCTGCGCAGGAAGCGCCGATAGAAGCGGACGTCGGCGTCCTGCAAGACGAGCGCGGCCTGGCTGAGCCAGGAAATGACACGGCGCGATAGCACGTCCGGGCGCCAGGCGAGCGGATGCCACGCGCCTCGCAACGTGATCCATTCGTCGATCAAGGCACGGGCATTGGCGCGGGTGATGCCGGATTCGGCCGCGCGCAGGTGGCGCAACCAGCCGAAGCCCAACAGCGCCGTGGCCCATTCGTCCGACGGCGGCGCCATCTCGAAAACCGAGCGGTCGTCACAGACCACGACCTTGCCGGCGAAGGCGAAGCGGCCGGAATAGATTTCAGCCGCCAGCGTGGCATCGGCGGTGCGCAAATCCTGTGGCGCGATCAGAAGCCGATCGGCCTTGAGCGCGGGCAGCGGCCAGCGCAGCAGCGGATGGCCGTTGAGCCGCTCGACGAGCTGGTGCAGCCGGCCGCGTAGCAGCAGCCATGACAGCTTTGCTTGAGTCGCGACTGAAAAGCGCGCCATCCCGCGCTCGCCCCTCCGGGCGGAAGCGATAGCTTCCCGCCGATTCTCACCATAACGGAATGGTGCAGCAGCGGCCAACGGGCGGTTGTTTTTGTCGTAAACCCTATCGTTTTTCGAGGCGCGCGGCGTAGAAACCGTCAAGCCCCGCCAGCCGCGATTCGGCATCGGGAAAATGGCAGGGCAGGGTGCGCAAGTCGCCGTCTTTGGTGATGAACTCGCCGCAGCCGAACAACTCGGCTGCGGCGATCGGTGCGCGCCGCAGGCCCGGCTCGCGCGCCAAGAGGTCGGCGACGATGTGCTCGCCTTCCTCGGGCTCGAGCGAGCAGGTGCAATAGACCAGCGTGCCGCCCGGCTTGGTCAGCGCCGCCGCACGTTCGATCAATCGGCGCTGCAAGGCGGCGAGCTTGGCGATGTCCGCGGCGCCTTTGAGCCACGGCACGTCGGGGTGGCGGCGGATGGTGCCGGTCGAGGAGCAGGGCGCGTCGAGCAGCACCGCATCGAACGGCTCGGCGGTCCATTCCGCTACGTCGGCATTGACGAGCTCTGCTTGAAGCGACAACCGGGTCAGGTTTTCCTGCACGCGGCCGAGCCGCGCCGGCGCGCGGTCTACCGCGGTGACGCGGGCGCCGGCGGCCGCGAGCTGCGCGGTCTTGCCGCCCGGTGCCGCGCAGAGGTCGGCGACGCGAAGCCCGCTCACGTTCCCGAACAGCCGCACCGGCAGCGCCGCCGCCGCGTCCTGCACCCACCACTCACCCTCGGCGAAGCCCGGCAGCGCTGTGACGGCGCCATGCGCGATCACGCGCACCGTGCCGGTCGGCAGCACGCGCCCGCCGAGCCGCGCCGCCCACATTTCGGGATCGCTCTTGACCGTCAGATCGAGCGCCGGCTCCCGGCTGTTGGCGGCGGCGATGGCGCGGGCGGTCGTCTCGCCGTAAGTCGCGATCCAGCGCGCCATCAGCCATTCCGGCGTGTCGAGCACGGCGGCGTCGAGCCCGGCCCGCCGCTCGGCGCCCTCGCGCGCGAGCCGCCGCAGTACCGCGTTGACCAGACCGGCATAGCGGGCGGCGTGGTGGTCCACCTGCACCAACCGCACCGCGAGATCTACGGCGGCGTGGTCGGGCACGTCGAGCAAGAGAATCTGCGCCGCACCGAGAAGGAGCGCGGTCTCGACCCGCGGCGCCTGCTTGGGCGGGCCGCGATCGAGCAAAAGACCGAGGAGATGGCGCAGCGAGCCGAGCCGGCGCAGTACGGTCGCGACCAGCGCCCGCGTCAGCGCACGATCGCGCTCCGGCAGGGCGGCCAGCGCGGCGCGTGTGGCGGCGCCCTCGAGCTCATCGTCGAGCGCACGGCGGCGGCGCAGCACGGCGTCAAGAATGTCGGCGGCGAGGCGACGGGCGGCGAGGCCGGGCAACGCGCCGGCGTGGCTGCCCGGAGGAGCGGTTGAGTTTGGCGCGGCGCTCATCGAGGCCGTCTTGGCACGGATCGCCTGCCCTGGGCGAGACACTTGCAGCCGGGCGACGATTGCGCCAAGTGAAGGTCATGCCGCCACCTGATCCGAAACCACCGAAACTTCCCGCCAAGGATGTCGGGGAACAGCCCCCGACCAAGGAACGACCGCTCAGTCCGGCCGCCGAACGCGCGCTCGCCGAGGCAGCGGCCCGCCGCTCCGCCAATGACCGCCCGCCGCCCGATCGCCCGAAGGAAAACCAAGGGCGCGACGGCCCCGAACCGACCCGCTACGGCGATTGGGAGATCAAGGGCCTGACGTCGGATTTTTAGGGCCTAGGCAGCGTCGGTCGCCCGCGCGATCTTGACTTTATTCCGCAAGAAGTGAATATAATCCCACGCGCATCGATTGTTTCCAGATTGGATACACTCATCGCGAGTGAAGCATGCGGCATCTGTCCTTTGCAGCTTTCGGCCACCGGCGACATGGTGGTGCGCTGGTCACAGCCGGAGTCATTTTTGCGCTCGGCGTTACAGTCGGCGCGATGGTCAGGCCGTCATCGTTGCCGGAAAGCGCCCCCTCATTTGACACCGCACGCGCGGCAGCGGCGGCTGCCCCAAGCGACGCCGAGCCAGCGGCAGCGGTCGGTACAAACTCACACAAGTTCGATTTGCAGACAGTCTATCCGGCCGAGGTAGTGCGAGTCATCGACGGCGACACGTTTCAGGCGCGCGTCCCGGTCTGGCCCGGTCTCAGCGTCGACACCAAGGTGCGGCTGCGCGGCATCGACGCGCCGGAGCTGCACGCCCGCTGCGCCGACAAGTACGCCAAGGCGCAAGCCGCGCGCGCCGCGCTGGAAACGATGCTGGCGGCGGGCGGCGTGACGATTTCGCGCGTCGGAATCGACAGGTATGGCGGGCGCGTCGATGCTTCCGTCGCCACCCGCGACACGGTGGACGTTTCCGCAGCGCTGCTCAACGGCGGCTGGGCGCGCAGCTACGATGGCGGCCGGCGCAGTACTTGGTGCTGATTACTGCACAACCACCGGCGCGCCGACGTTGACGCGGCCGATAAGGTCGGTGACATCCTCGTTGAACATGCGGATGCAGCCGTAGGACACGAAATGGCCGATCGAGCTCGGCTGGTTGGTGCCGTGGATGGCGTAATTGGTGCCGGCGAGGGTCATCGCCGCGACACCCATCGGGTTATGCGGCGAGCCGCCGGGGATCAGGTCCGGCAGCGACGGCTTGTCGTGTTTGATTTCCGGCGGCGGCGCCCAGGCCGGGCGGAGGTACTTGCCGCTGATCTGCGACGTCCCGGACCATTGCTTGCCGGCGCGGCCGACGCCGACCGGATAGCGGATCGCTTCGCCGCGGCCGAGCACGTAATAGAGATGCCGCTCGCCGGTGCGCACGACGATGGTTCCCGGCTGAAAGTCGCCGCTCATCGTCACTACGTCGCCGTGCGCATGCGCCGGTCGCGGCGCGAGCGCGAACGCGCCGGCAATGGCCGCGAGCGCGGCCCACACCAGAATTTTCGCCGGCATTGTCGAAGTCCCCACCCCGAAACACCCCAATGACCGTTCCGCCGTGTCACGGCCGTCGGCGATCTTAATGGAAACGGCCGCGCGGCTCAGCAGCGCGTGCTCAACATGGTAAAGTTTTCGCAAATTTGTAGCCGATGCGTCCAACCATCTCCCCGTCGGGGAGAGGGCGGTGCGCTGCATTTACCGCGATGCCTTTGGTCGCGCCCTACGCGCTTTTCCGGTTCTGCCGGTTGTTGACCAGGTCGTCGACCACGGCCGGGTCGGCGAGCGTCGAGGTGTCGCCGAGGTTGCCGCACTCGTCCTCGGCGCTCTTGCGCAGGATTAGCCCTGCTCGCCGGCCTATTGTTGGCCTATGTTGGAAAGAGCCTACTAGGAATGATGCCGATGGCCGCGAAGCCCAAGCCGGACGACCGAGAGCAAAGCCGCCGCTTTGTCGAAACGGCGCGCGCGATCGAGGCCGACGAGGAATCGTCCGCCGCCGATGGGCTGCTAGGCCGGCTGGCGAAGCAGGCCCCAGAGCCAGGCAAAAACCGCAGATCGGAAATGACGGGTCGAGTTCTCACTATAGCGGCCGCAGCCATCCTATGGTCGGTCCCCGGTTTGGCTGACCCCACTGACATGCGGATTACGCAGTTGCCCCGATATTCGGCCTCCGGGGCCCATCAATGCAGATCGGCAAGCGGGGGCGAGCGTAACTGTGTCGTGACCGGGCTATTCAGGGATTGCAACGAGGCGATGATCACGCTGCAGACCCGCGACTGCTGCCCGACGACACGGGGCGGGGAAAAATCCAGCGGGTTCACCTTGAATTACTGCATCCCTGACATGAGCCGTTAAAAGTGGCGTATACTACGCGCTTTTCCGGTTCTGCCGGTTGTTGACCAAGTCGTCGACCACGGCCGGGTCGGCGAGCGTGGAAGTGTCGCCGAGGTTGCCGTACTCGTCCTCGGCGATCTTGCGCAGGATCCGGCGCATGATCTTGCCCGATCGGGTCTTCGGCAGGTTCGGCGCAAACTGGATCAGGTCCGGGGAGGCTATCGGCCCGATCTCCGTGCGCACCCAGGCCACCAGTTCCTTGCGCAACGCCTCGGTCGCCTGTTCGCCCGACATCAGCGTGACATAGGCGTAGATGCCCTGACCCTTGATGTCGTGCGGGTAGCCGACCACGGCGGCTTCCGAGACTTTCGGGTGTGCGACCAGCGCCGATTCGACCTCGGCGGTCCCCATCCGATGACCGGCGACATTGATCACGTCGTCGACGCGGCCGGTGATCCAGTAATAGCCGTCGGCGTCGCGGCGGCAGCCGTCGCCGGTGAAATATTTGCCGGGATAGGCGCGGAAATAGGTGTCGACGAAACGCTGATGATCGCCATAGACCGTGCGCATCATTCCCGGCCAGGCATCGGCGATGCAGAGGTTTCCGGTGGCCGGCCCTTGCAACACCTTGCCCTCGGCATCGACGATCTCCGGGACGATGCCGAAGAACGGATTGGTCGCCGAGCCGGGTTTGAGCCGCGTCGCGCCCGGCAGCGGCGTGATCAGGATGCCGCCGGTTTCGGTCTGCCACCAAGTGTCGACGATCGGGCAGCGGCCGTCGCCGACCACGCGGTGATACCATTCCCACGCTTCCGGATTGATCGGCTCGCCGACCGTACCGAGGAGCCGCAACGAGGCGCGGGAGGTTTTCTTCACCGGCGCGTCGCCCGACTGCATCAGCGCGCGGATCGCCGTCGGCGCGGTGTAAAAGGTGTTGACCTTGTGCTTGTCGATCACCTCCCAGAACCGCGACGCGCTCGGATAGTTCGGCACGCCCTCGAACATCAGCGTGGTGGCGCCGTTCGCCAGCGGGCCATAGACGATGTAGCTGTGGCCGGTGACCCAGCCGACGTCGGCGGTGCACCAGTAGATGTCGCCGTCGTGATAATCGAACACGTACTGATGCGTCATGGCGACATAGACCAGATAGCCGCCGGTGGTGTGCAGCACGCCCTTCGGTTTTCCGGTCGAGCCCGAGGTGTAGAGGATGAACAGCGGGTCCTCGGCGTTCATCTCCGCGCACGGGCATTCCGACGTCACCATGTCGGCGGCCTCGTGATACCAGACGTCGCGGCCGGGAGTCATGTCGACCGCCCCGCCGGTGCGCCTGACCACGATGACGTGGTCGACGCCGCCGACCTTGGCGATGGCCGCGTCGGCATTGGCCTTTAGCGGCACGTTGCGGCCGCCGCGCAGGCCTTCGTCGGCGGTGATGACGACGTTGGACTTGCAATCCTCGATGCGGCCGGCGAGCGAATCCGGCGAGAAGCCGCCGAACACCACGGAATGAATGGCGCCGATGCGCGCGCAGGCGAGGATGGCGTAGGCCGCCTCGGGGATCATCGGCAGGTAGATGGTGACCCGGTCGCCCTTCCCGACGTTGCGGTTGCGCAGCACATTGGCGAAGCGGCAGACGTGATCGTGGAGTTCCTTGTAAGTGATCTTCTTGGAGTCCTTGGGATCGTCGCCTTCCCAGATGATAGCGACTTGGTTGCCGCGGGTGTGCAGATGCCGGTCGATGCAGTTATAGGCGGCGTTGGTGGAGCCGTCCTCGAACCATTTGATCGAGACATGATGCGGGTCGAACGACGTGTTCTTGACCTTGCTGAAGTGCTTGTACCAGTGGATGCGCTTTGCGTGTTCGCCCCAGAAGCTGTCGGGATCGGCGAGCGAGCGCTGGTACATTTTTTTGTATTCGGCTTCGGTAATGAAGGCGCGCTTCGTCCACTCGGGGGGAATCTCGTAAATCTTGTCCGACATCTCGTCCTCCAGGCGCACACGGCCCGACGCGGGCTGGCTAATACCAACTGAAATTCAATGTTTACCTATAGTCCGTCACCCGGAGGTGCGACCCCCCGACTTTGGTCGGGGGAGCCTCGAAAGGCGACGGGCCATAAAGCGTTCTCCCAAGGGCATTATGCGATGATGGTCCGCCGGGCGACAAGGCCATGTCCGGGTTGGTCCGGCCTGGATATGCCGCCGGACCGGCCGCGCCGCGCCTGTCGCGGAACGTCAGGCCTTCACGCCGCCCATCCTGCAGACGAGATTCCATTCCTCCGCCGTCACCGGCTGCACCGAGAGGCGCGCGTATTTCACCAGCGCCATATCCTTCAGCTTCGGCTCCGCTTTGATTGCGGCGAGCGTCGCCGGCTTGGGCAACGGCTCGACCGCCGCGGTGGTGACGGCGACCCACGGTTCGCCCTTCTCGGCCGTCGGGTCGGGATAGGCCTCGCGGATTATTTCGCCGATGCCGACCACCTGTCTCTCGGCGGCGGTATGATAGAAGAAGAACTTCTCGCCCTTCTTCATCTCCTTAAGATGGCGCCGCGCGGTGAAATTGCGCACCCCGCTCCACGGCTCGCCCTTGGCACCGCGCTTGACCTGGTCGTCCCAGGAAAACTCTTCCGGCTCGGTCTTCATCAGCCAATAGGCCATGACTATTCCTCCGCCTTGAACGGCCGCGTCAGCAACGATTCGATCGCCGCGTCCACACTCATTGTCCCGCTCACCAGCGCCGCAACCGCCGACGAGATCGGCATGTCGACGGCGCGTTCGCGCGCCATTTCAACGAGCACCGAAGCGGTGAACACGCCTTCGGCAAGACCGGCGTCGATGGCGTCCGGCTTTTGGCCGCGGCCGAGATTGAAGCCGAAGGTGAAGTTGCGCGACTGCGGGCTCGAACATGTCAGCAGCAAATCGCCGAGGCCGGAAAGGCCCATCATCGTCTCCGCCTTGGCGCCGTATGCTCGACCGAAACGCACGAGCTCCGCGAAGCCGCGCGTGGTGAGCGCAGCCGCGGCGCTGGCGCCGAGGCCGCGGCCGTTGACGATTCCGGCGGCGATTGCCAGCACGTTCTTGGCGGCGCCGCCGATCTCGACGCCACGCACGTCGGTGGAATGGTAAGGGCGAAAGCTCGCCGAGCCGATTGCGCGCGCCAGTTCGCCGGCGAGCTTATCGTCGCTCGCCGCCAGCGTCACCGCCGTCGGCATGCCGCGCGCCACGTCGGCGGCAAAACTCGGCCCGGACAGAATCGCCGGCGCGGCGTTGGGCGCGCATTCGGCGATCACCTCGGTCATGAATTTTTTCGTGCCGCGTTCGATGCCCTTGGCGCAGACGATCACGGGCGTGCGCGCGATGAGCAACGGCGTCAGTGCTGTCGCGATGGCGCGCACCGCCTGCGCGGGTACCACGAGCAGAATCGCTTCGGCGCGCGCGGCCTCGGCCAGGTCGCCGGCAATGACGATTCCGTCATCGATGCGGACGCCCGGCAGGAAAAGGCTTTCGCGTTTTTTTGCCAGCTGCGCGGCGTTTCTGGCGTCGTGCTCCCACAGCGTCACCTGCCGGCCGGCGCGCGCGCAGGTCAGCGCCAGCGCGCTGCCCCAGGCGCCGGCTCCGATGACCGCGATATGGTTGAACGGCATGGCCCTTTGTTCGAGCATGATCTGTTCCGAAAACCAGGGGCCACTTTTAGGGATTATGCTCTATAGCAGTTCGCCACGCAGCAATTTCGGCACCTCGCCGGCGAGACCGGCAGCTTCGCGGATGAACAGGCGCTTGAGGCCGGGCACGCGATCGACCATGCCGAGGCCGACATCGCGGGCAAGACGCAGCACCGAGGAGTGGTTGGAGAACAGCCGATTGAGGCCGTCGGTGGCGAGCCCCATGGTCATGGTATCGAACCGCCGCCAGCGCTGATAACGCTCCAGGACGGTCGCGGCGCCCGGATCGAGGCCGAGCCGCGCGGCGTCGACGATGACCTCAGCGAGGGCGGCGACGTCTTTCAGCCCCATATTCAGCCCCTGGCCGGCGATCGGATGAATGAGGTGGGCGGCGTCGCCAATGAGCGCAATGCGCTCGGCGATGAACGAACGCGCGACGAAGAAACCGAGCGGATGGACGCGCCGCGCGCCGACCGTCGTGATCTCGCCGAGATGCAACTTGAAACGCTGCTCGAGCTCGGCATGGAAGGCGTCATCCGGCAACGCCACAATGCGCTCCGCCTCGCGCGTCGTCTCGGTCCACACGATCGACGAGCGGTGTCCCTTGAGCGGGAGAATGGCGAACGGCCCGGCCGGCAGAAAGTGCTCCTCGGCGCGGCCGCCATGATCGCGTTCGTGGCCGACAGTGGTCACAATGGCCGACTGGCCGTAATTCCAGCCGTGAACGGCGATGCCGGCGCGCTCGCGGATCGACGAGCGTGCGCCGTCCGCGGCGACGAGGAGCCGCGCCTTCAGCACGGCGCCATCATTCAACTCGGCAACGACGCGCTCGCCGTCCTGCGCCACCTTGCTGACGGCGGCGGCACGGAACGCCACCCCTACGTCTCTCGCTTTCGTTTCCAGCGCGGCGATGAGGTAGCGGTTCTCGATCATGTGGGCGAAAGGCTCACCCGGCTCGAGCTCGCCGGCGAAGGTGAGGAAGACCGGACGCACCGCGTCGCCGAGCCGGCTGTCGGTGATAACCATGTCGAGGATCGGTTGGCTCTCCGCGGCCACGCTCTGCCAAACGTCCAGCGTTTCGAACAGCCGCCGCGCTGCCGCGACGATCGCGGAAGCGCGCTCGTCATCGGCGTGGCTGCGGCCATGCATCGGGTCGGCCACGGTGAGGGAAAATTGCGGCCCCAGCGCTTGGCGCAGCGCGATGGCCAGCGTAAGGCCGGCGAAGCCGCCGCCGGCAATCAGCACGTCGATCGGGTTGTCAGCGCTATTCATGAAACGCAAACCTGTACGGATCCCCGTTTCTGGACCACAGCTAGTGCGGTGGATTTGAAGTTTCTACAATCAGGCGGCAAACTCGTGTAGGAACTTCAAATCCAAAACCGCACTAGAAGGATAAAATTGCTAGTGTCCCTCGATTTCGACGTTCGCATCAGAGGATACCGCATACACTTGCGAACTTCGAAATCGGGACACTAACGAGCAGCATAGCATCGGCCGGCAAACCTGCGAATGATCATCGCGGCGGGCGTTGCCGTGGTTTCGCCAGCATAGATGGGCCTCACGCATGCCTTCCGCTCTGCAGGACGTTCTCGCCATCCTCGATCTCGAGCCGCTGGAGGTGAACCTGTTCCGCGGCCGCTCGCCGCAATCGCGCTGGCAGCGCGTGTTCGGCGGCCAGGTCATCGGCCAGGCTTTGGTTGCTGCCTGCCGTACGGTTGACGACGTGGCGCAGCGGCCGCCGCATTCGCTGCACGCCTATTTCCTTCTTGGCGGCGATCCCAAGGTGCCGATCGTCTACGAGGTCGATCGCATTCGCGACGGCAGGAGCTTTACCACCCGGCGCGTGACGGCGATCCAGCACGGCCATGCGATCTTCTCCATGGAAGTGTCGTTCCATGGTGCTGAAGAAGGCTTATCGCACCAATTTCCGATGCCCGACGTGCCGAAGCCGGACGCGCTGCCGAGCGAGGCTGACGTCAGGGATCGCGTGTCGCTCGTGCCCGACCCGGTGCGTCGTTACTTCGAACGCGAGCGGCCGATCGAGCTGCGGCCGGTCGAGTATGGCCGCTATCTTGGCGAGAAGCTCGAAGGCGGCCGTTTCCACATGTGGATTCGCGCCACCGAACGCCTGCCCGACGAGCCGGCGATTCATCAGTGCGTGCTGGCCTACGCCTCGGACATGACGCTCCTCGATGCGGCGCTCATTCCGCACGGCCGTACCGTTTTCCACCAGGACATCATGGCGGCAAGCCTCGACCACGCGCTGTGGTTCCACCGCCCCTTTCGTGCCGACGAGTGGCTCCTGTACGCCCAGGACAGCCCCAACCTCAGCGGCGCTCGCGGCTTCTCTCGCGGTTTGATCTTCGCCCTCGACGGCACGCTGGTCGCCTCAGTGGCGCAGGAGGGCCTGCTGCGGCAGCGCCGCCCCGCGCCAGCCTAACAGGGGTCAGCCGAGTTATGCACCGCGGGAAGACCACTCGCTCGCAGCTGGATGATAAAACTGCTTAATGTCTGGTCGCGATGCCGATATCGTGTGCATCTCGCTTGCGCCGCCCTGCCCAGGAATTAATCCATGAAGCTCGTCATCGCGATCATCAAGCCCTTCAAGCTCGAAGACGTGCGCGACGCCCTGACCGCAATCGGCATTCGCGGCATGACCGTCACCGAAGTCAAAGGCTACGGCCGGCAGAAGGGCCACACCGAAATCTATCGCGGCGCCGAATATGCGGTGAATTTCCTGCCCAAAGTCCGCATCGAGGTCGTTGTCGCGACAGACGAGGCCGACAAGGTGGTGGAGGCCATCAGCGCCGCCGCCAAGACCGGCCAGATCGGCGACGGCAAGATTTTCGTCGCGCCGATCGAGCAGGCGGTCCGAATCCGTACCGGCGAGACCGACGCCGGCGCGCTGTGACTTTCCAAAACTGGATTCCGGGGAACTGATGATGAGGGTGGCATCGATCGCTGGCGCCGTTGCCGCTGCCGGGGCGGCTACGGCATTCGCTTCGACTTCGGCCCTGGCGCAAACCGCAGCCAAGGTCGATCCGGCCGATACCGCCTGGATGATCTCGGCGACCGCACTCGTCCTGATGATGACGATTCCGGGTCTCGCGCTGTTCTACGCGGGTATGGTGCGCAAGAAGAACGTGCTTGCGACCATGGCGCAAAGCCTCGCCGCGACGGCGCTGTGTTCGATTCTGTGGGCCGGCCTCGGCTACACGCTCGTATTCGGCGGTGAAGCGCCGTTGCTCGGCACGCTCGACCGCGTTTTGCTGCGCGGCATGGGCATGGACGCAATCAGTCCCTTCGCCAAGACGATTCCCGAAGCGCTGTTCATGCTCTACCACATGGCCTTTGCCGTGATTACGGCGGCGCTCGTTGCCGGCTCGGTCGCCGATCGCATGCGGTTTTCGGCCTTTCTGTGGTTTGCCGCGCTCTGGCTGCTCGTGGTCTACGTCCCGATTGCCCATTGGGTGTGGGGCGGCGGCTTTCTCGCCACGGCCGGATTGCTCGATTTCGCCGGCGGCACGGTCGTTCATCTCAATGCCGGGATCGCCGGTCTGGTCGCCGCTGTCGTGCTGGGCGCGCGGCGCGGCTACGGCAGCGAAAATTTCGCGCCCTACGATCTTTCGCTGGCGGTCATCGGCACCGGACTGCTGTGGGTCGGCTGGTTCGGATTCAACGGCGGCTCGGCACTTGCCGCCAATTCGCGCGCCGTATTCGCGATACTCGCGACCCATCTCGCCGCTTCGACCGGCGCCTTGACTTGGATGGCGCTGGAATGGTGGACGCGGGGCAAACCATCGGTGCTCGGGATGATCTCTGGCGCCGTGGCGGGGCTTGGCACCATCACGCCGGCCTCCGGTTTCGTGCTGCCCTGGCACGGCGTGATCATCGGGTTAATCGCAGGCGCGGTTTGTTTTTGGAGCTGCACCAAGCTCAAGCTGTTCTGGGGCTACGATGACTCGCTCGACGTGTTCGGCGTCCATGGCGTCGGCGGCGCGACCGGCACCCTGTTGGTTGGCGTGTTCGCCGTCAGTGCGGTCGGTGGTACCGCCGGGTGGCTGGAGGGAAATGGCTCCCAAGTGCTGATCCAGCTCTATGGCATCGCGGTGACCTTGGCATGGTCTGCTGCCGCTACCTTTGTGCTGCTGAAGGCGATCTCGGTCTTCATCCCGCTGCGCGTCGATAAGCAGAGCGAGACCGAAGGCTTGGACGTCACGCAACACGGCGAGGCCTTGCAATAACTGCTCGGTATTCTCCCAGCCTAGATTTTAAGCATTCTGTCCGGTATTTGGGCGACCACACCGGCGATGCCCCTTCGCTGGCGATGGGCGGGGTCGGCAGAAGTTCCAATCGCCTTTGATTACCAACGCATTAAGGCTCCTTACCGCAACTGGCACGGCGCTTGATTAGAGCGCCCCGGTAATTGCCGCGAGTGGGGCTGGGTGTTCCTGCGCGGTCATCGCCTTCTAGCCGGTCTGCCCGATCGGTAGTGCACGGCGAAATGGGCGATTCCACAGGAGATCGAACTAATGAAGATCGTCATGGCCATCATCAAGCCCTTCAAGCTCGACGACGTCCGCGACGCCCTCACCAAGATTGGCATTCAGGGGCTGACCGTCACCGAGGTGAAGGGCTATGGGCGGCAAAAGGGCCACACCGAAATCTATCGCGGCGCCGAATATGCCGTGAGCTTCCTCCCAAAGATCAAGCTGGAAATTGCCTGTGCGTCCGATCAAGTGGACAAAGTCGTCGATACGATCAGTGTCGCGGCGAAAACCGGCCAGATCGGCGATGGCAAGATCTTTGTGTTCGGCCTCGACCATGCGGTCCGCATCCGCACCGGCGAGCTCGATGCCGCGGCCCTCTAGCAAACCCCGCACCTCCATCTCCACCGACAGGAGTGACGTCATGACCTTGAAGACATTCTCGCGTGCGGGGCTGCTCGCTCTCGCCGGAGCGCTGGCGCTCGCCGTCGTGCTGAGCGTGCCGACTTTCCATGCTTCCTACGCGCAGACTTCGGCGACGCCGGCGGCAGCCACGCCGCCCCCCGCGGCTCCGCAAGCCGCACCGGCAGCGGCCGAGGCTCCGCCGCCCGCCTGCGATGCCAAGACGCTGACGAATTGCGCGCCCAATTCCGGCGATACCGCCTGGATGCTCACGTCGATGGCCATCGTGCTGATGATGACCATCCCGGGCCTTGCTTTATTTTACGGCGGCATGGTGCGGAAGAAGAACGTCGGCGATACGGTGATGACCAGCTTCGCCATCACCTGCCTCATCAGTATTCTTTGGCTGTTCTTCACCTATAGCCTCGCGTTCCGCGCTGGCACGCCGTTCATCGGTGGGCTCGATCGCGCGTTCCTCCAAGGCATTGTCAGCGATATTACCAAGGGCATCGGCAATCCCAATCCGCTGGCGCCGACGATCCCCGAGACCGTTTACTCGATGTTCCAGTTGACCTTCGCGATCATCACCGCGGCGCTGATCGCCGGTTCTTTCGCGGAGCGCATGAAGTTCTCCGCCATGCTCTGGTTCATCGGCCTGTGGGCGATTTTCGTCTATTCGCCGATCGCGCATTGGGTCTGGGGACCCGACGGCATTTTCAACAGCGCCAATCCCGACGCCAAGATCCATGTGCTCGATTTCGCCGGCGGCACGGTGGTGCACATCAACTCGGGGACCGCCGGACTGATGGCGGCGCTGATGCTCGGCAAGCGCAAGGACATCGCGCCCCCGCACAACATGGTCTACACGCTGATCGGCGCCTCGCTGCTGTGGGTCGGTTGGTTCGGCTTCAACGCCGGCTCCGCCGTGAGTGCCGGCATGCAGGCCGGCATGGCGATGGCGGTGACGCACATCGCCACCGCGACGGCGGCATTCACCTGGATGCTGGTCGAGTGGATGATGCGCGGCAAGCCGACTGTCATCGGTATTTGCTCGGGTGCAGTGGCCGGACTCGTCGCCATTACGCCGGCCTCCGGCTTCGTCGGCCCGATGGGGGCGTTCGCCATCGGCGTCGCCGCCGGCATCGTTTGCTACTGGGGGGTCACCAGCCTCAAGCACTTCTTCGGTTACGATGACGCGCTCGATGCGTTCGGCGTGCACGCCGTCGGTGGCGCCACCGGTGCTATCCTCACCGGCGTGTTCGCTATCGAGGCCTACGGCGGCACCGCCGGCCTGATCGAGGGCAATCCCGGCCAGGTGGTCAATCAGCTCATCGGTATCGGCACCGTCTTCGTGTACGACGTGGTCGTGACCCTGATCATCCTCAAGATCGTCGACATGGTCATCGGGCTGCGCGTCAGCGAGGACGTCGAGCGCGAAGGTCTCGATCTCGCCTTGCATGGAGAGACCGTGCAGTAGCTGACACGACAAGTGTTGAGCGGAGATTCCTGGCTCCGTCGAAAGGCCCTGGCGTAGCCAGGGCCTTTTTCGTTTTTGGATGTCGGCTTTGCTGGGCCATCGGCTCTTTACGCCGTTGCGCTCACGCGCAAACCGACCAGCCGGTCGAGTGTCGCCGGGTCCTTAGCGAGCTCGGCCGAGGGCGCGTGATGCACCACCGCGCCGCGTTCCAGGATGATGGCATCCGCGGTTAGCTCCAGCGCGATGTCCGAGTGCTGCTCGACCAGGATGATCGCCATACCACGGTCGGCGACCATCGCCTTGATCGCCACGATCAGCTCTTCCACGATCACTGGCGCCAGCCCCTCGAACGGCTCGTCCAGCAGTATCAACGCTGGGTTGGTCATCAGCGCGCGCGCGATCGCCAGCATCTGCTGCTCGCCGCCGGAAAGATGGTTGCCCATGTTGCGGCGGCGCTCTTGCAGCCGCGGAAACAGCTTGCACACGCTTGCAAAATTCCACGGGCCGGCCCGCGCCGCCACTCTCAGGTTCTCCTCCACCGTCAACGATGCGAAAATCTCGCGCTCCTGCGCCACCCAGCCGATGCCGCCTGAGGCGCGCCGGTGCGGCGGCAGTCGCGAGATATCCTGGCCGCGCCATCTAATCCGCCCGCCGCGCAATTGCGTGTAACCCATGACAGTGAGCAGCAGCGTCGACTTGCCGACGCCGTTGCGGCCCAGTAGCGTCAGGCTGCCCTGCTCTGGCAATTCGAACGACACTTCGCGTAGTACCACCGCATCGCCATAGCCCGCGGTCACGCGCTCGAGCTTGAGGAGCGCTTCAGCCATGCTTGCGAGTCCCCAGGTAGACTTCCCGCACGCCCGGATGGGCGGCTATCTCGGCCGGCGAGCCTGCGGCGAATACCGTGCCGTCGACCATCACGATGATTTGCGTCGCGAAACGAAACACCACGTGCATGTCGTGCTCGATGAACAGCAGCGCAAGGTCAGCCGATAGCCCGGCCACTACCTCGAAAATGTCGCCGCTTTCTTCCGGCGGCACGCCCGCCGCTGGTTCGTCGAGTAGCAGCACCTTCGGTCGGGTCGCCAACGCCAGCGCAATCTCCACCAGCCGCTGCCGCCCGTAGGGTAGTTCGCGCGTCGGCTGATAGCAGACTTCCCCCAGCCTGAGCTTGACCAGGATGTCGTGCGCCTCGTCGATCGCCTCTTTATGCACTGCGACATTGCGCCAGAATTCGCGCGACAGCCCGCGTCGCTCACACACGGCGAGCGTCACGGCTTCCAGCGCGCTCAAGCCCGCGAACAGCGTGTTGATCTGGAAGGTACGTGCCAAACCCCGCCGCACCCGCTCCTGCGGCTCAAGGCCGGTGATGTCGTTTTCGCCCAGAAAAATCTGCCCGGCGTTTGGCGTCAGCACCCCAGTCATAAGATTGATCAGCGTGGTCTTGCCGGCGCCGTTCGGCCCAATCAGCGCGTAACGCGCGCCCACCGGCAGTTCGAGCGCTATGTCACGCGCCACCACCAGCGAGCCGAAGCTTTTGGACAATTGCCGTGTGGACAAAGCGGGCGCGCTCACTTTGCCCTCCAGTGCGCAGTAAGGCGCGACAGGCCGCCCAAAATGCCGTTCGGCAGGAACATCACGACGGCGACCAGCAGCACGCCGATCCAGAAATACCAATATTGCGGCTCGATGCCGGAGAACTGGTCGCGTGCGATCATGAAGACCAGCGCACCAAGCAGGCCGCCGTAAAGTCTACCGGCGCCGCCCAGCACCACCATGATCAAGACTTCGGCCGAGCGTTCGAAGTCGAGCGAATCGAGCGCGACCGTTTGAGTGGTCTGCGCGATAAGCGCGCCGGCAACCCCCGCCATCGCCGCCGAGATCGTATAGACGGTGCGGATATGCGCGCGGCTCGGCGCGCCGATCGCCGACATGCGCAGCCAGTTCTCGCGGATTCCGCGCAGCGCCAAGCCAAACGGCGAATGGATCACCCGTCGCGCCAACAGGAACAGCACGAACAGCACCACGAGCGAATAGCCATAGGCGGTATAGCCATAGAGGTCCCAGGTAAAGCGGCCGAGGAGCGGCCAGATGTTCACGCCCTGAAGGCCGTCGCTGCCGCCGGTCAACCAACTCGCACTATTCGCCGCGGCGCCCAGCAGCAAGCCAAAGCCGAGCGTCAGCATGATCAGAGTGAAATGGCGGAAGCGCGCGATGATGAAGCTGGTCGCATAGCCGACGAGGCCGGCCACCATCGCGCCCACGATAAGGCCGGTGAGCGGCTCACCCCAAACGAATTTCGAGAACAGCCCGGCAGCGTAGGCGCCGGTGCCGAAAAATGCCGCATGGCCTAGCGACACAATACCTGCATAGCCGAGTATCAGGTCGAGCGAGAGCGCAAACAGCGCGATAATGGCGATTTGGCTGGCGAGTTGCAGATAGTCGGGAAGGAAATAGAACGGCAGCAGGGTCGCCAGCCAGAACAGGGTCTCGGTCGCGCCCCAGCGCGTCTGCGCCTTGAGATAGCCGACCGGCTCCGCGCCCATCCGCGCCGTCGCCGGCATCGCTAGCGTCTCCCCAACAGCCCGGCCGGTCGCCACATCAGCACACCGAGCATGACCAGATAAATTAGGAAGGCGCCGAGTTCCGGTACGTAGTATTTACCGGCGATGTCGCTGACGCCGATCAGAACCGCCGCCGCCAGCGAGCCGGCGATCGAGCCGAGTCCGCCCACAGCAACTACGATCAACACATAGATCAGATAGGTGAAGGCGAAATTGGGATCGAGCCCGACGATCTCGATGGCGAGCGCTCCGCCTAAGCCCGCCAGCCCTGAGCCGAGCGCGAACGTAATCGCGAAGGTGCGCTCGACGTTGATGCCGAGCCCGCTCGCCATGCGCTGATTGTCGACCGCTGCGCGTACCTGGGCGCCGAAGCGGGTTAGCTCGACTGTGCCCACGAGCAAGATCGTGATGACCGCGGCCACCGCAACGAGAAATAACCGGTAGACCGCGATATCGAGGCCCATCACATGGTAAGAACCGCGCATGTAATTCGGCACCTCGATCGGTTGCTGCTGCGTGCCGAAGAAATAAGCCGCCACCGCCACCGAGACGAAGGCGATGCCAACGGTGAGCAGCACCTGGTCGAGGTCGCTGCGCCGGTAGAGCGGCCGGTACAACACGCGCTCGAAAACGATGCTGACCGCCGCCGCGGCGAAGAACGCCATGGGCAGCGTGCCGAAAAACGGCCAGCCGAAGTCGCGCATCAGCAGCACGGCGACGTAACCGCCCACCATGGCAAATGCCAAATGCGCAAGATTGACAAAATTCATCAGGCCGAGTGTCACCGACAGTCCGACTGACAGCAGGAACAGCAGCATCCCATAGGCGATGCCGTCGAACAGGACGCCGAAGAGGGGAGGGAGCATGATTAATGTCGGTTCCTCGGACGGGACTTTGTATCGAATAGCGAAAACCGCGGCCTCAATCTACCCGCGATACGGCCAATAACAAATGGGGCGACCGCTCGTGGTCGCCCCATTCGGATTGAGCCGGTGACCGCAGTTAATTCATCTGCCCCGCGTGCACAGGATCGTGTACGTCCGGAATCTTGTCGATTACCACATTGACGTGCTTGCCGCCCTTATCTTCGATCTTGCTGATGTAGATAGTCTGCACGACGTCACGCGTCTTTGGGTCGATCATCATCGGCCCGCGCGGACTTTCCCACTTCATGCCCTTCGCCGCGGCGATCAGGTCCTCGGCGTCGGTCTTGCCGTTGGTCTTGCTCAGCGCCGCGTAGATCAAGTGCATGCCGTCATAACCACCGACCGCACCGAAGTTGGGATTCTCGTCGCCAGAGAGCTTCCGATAAGCCTCCACGAACTTCTTGTTCATCGCTGAATCGTAGTTGTAGTTGTAGTTGCCGGCGGTGATGATGCCGACCGCGTCGTTGCCCATCGACTTGATCGCGTCATCGTCAGCCAGTTCTTGCGTGCCCAGCACCTTGATCGTCTGGGCGCTCATGCCGCGCTCGGCCAGCGCCTTGCCAAAGGCCGCCGGCTGTGCGCCGCCCGGGATGAACACGAAGATAGACTGCGGATTGAGGTCTTTCGCGCGCTGGACGTAAGCCGAGAAGTCCGGATTCTTCACCGCCATCCGCACGGAGCCGGCGATGTCGCCGCCGCCCGCCTTGAAGCCCTCGATGAAGGCATGCTCGGCGTCATGACCCGGCCCGTAGTCGGCGGTCATGGTGTAGTCGTTCTTAATGCCTTGCTTAGCGGCCCATTGGCCGAGCGTCACCGCGATCATCGGCAGCGTGAACGAAGTGCGCGTACAGTAAGGCGACTTGTCGGTGATGATCGAGGTCGCCGCGTTCATGATAACCATAAATTTCTTCGCTTCGGCCGAAACGCTGCAGCCCGCGATCGCGTTGGGGGTAAGCAGCCAGCCAGCCAAGATGTCGACCTGGTCGCGCACCACCAACTCCTGCGCCAGCCGCTTGGCGGTCGGCGGGTCGATGCCGCCGACATCTTTGCGGATGATCTCGATCGTTTTGCCGGCGACCTTGTCGCCGTACTGCTGCATGTAAATTTTGATACCGTTATCCATCTGCTTGGCGAGATCGGCGAATTGCCCCGAATAGGGCATGACCACCCCAATCTTGATGGTGTCGGCGGCGCGGCCGACGGCCGGCAGCAGGCAGGCCGCCAACAGGGCGGCAGACGCCAATGCAAAGCGCTTCATGCTGATCCTCCCTACGTTGACCGTCCAACGATTTCGTTGTTGGCCGTCAAACGATTTCGTTCCTCATTATGCCTGGGGTCATTGGCAAATAAAAGCCCCGCGGGCCGGCGTTATGCCGCACGACAGCCGCTCTTCGAGATCGAGACCTATCTCGGTGTTACCGACAGCGTCCCGCGCCGCTAACAGCAGCTGTACACGATTCCCACCTAAATATTGCGCGATTTCGACGGTTGCGAGATAGTACAGGAACGTGATCCCCGACAACACCACATAAGCAGACCCGCCATGCAGCTCCTTGGTCGATCAAGTATAAGAGCTTTTGTTTCATCAGATTCCAAAAAAACTCGGGCGTCCTCTGTCATGCCGGTCATTCCGAGCGCGGAGGCTGCGTGTGCTGCCCGCCCTCGAGCGTGCGCGCCGCGCTTGAAACCGATCGCGGCGTCACCGACAGTGGTCCGTCGCTTGAACGACACACGCATAAGGCTTTAACCGCGCACACCGCCTATCACCCACCAAGTCTGGTTTGCGGTCCCGCGAGACCGCGCGGAGCGGACGATCGCGGCAAAGGAGGCGTACATGGCGCGAACGGTCGCGGATGTCCTGATCGGTACGCTCGAGCAGATCGGGGTCAAGCAGGTCTTCGGCCTGATCGGCGATTCACTCAATCCCGTCGGCGACGCCATCCGCCGCAGTGGCATTGAATGGGTCGGCGTTCGCCACGAGGAAGGCGCGGCGCTCGCCGCCGCCGGCCAGGCCAAGCTGACCGGCCGGCTCGGCGTCTGCGCCGGCACGACGGGGCCGGGGAGCACTCACCTGGTCGCCGGCCTCTACGAGGCGAGCTGCGATCATGCGCCGGTCCTGGCCTTGTCCGGCGACATGGCGCGCAAGCTGCAAGGCATCGATCACGTGCAGGCGACCGACCCCGACCTCTTGTTTCGCGACGTCTCGCTCTATACGCAGACCGTCTCTTCGCCGGCGCAGGCACCCGCGGTTTTCCACCAGGCCATCGCCGCCGCGTATGCAGGACGCGGCGTCGCCCATCTCACGCTTCCGATCGATGTCATCGGCGCCAAGGCCGACGGCGACCTCGGCAGCATCGCGACACTGAAGCCGCCGCCCGAACTCGCCGCGACCGAGGCCGAGATCGACGCCATCGCCCGCCGCATCGAGGCGGCGCAAAAGGTGTTAATCATGTGCGGCGCCGGCTGCATCGGGGCGGCGGACGAGCTTCGCGCGCTGTCTGATCGAATCAAAGCGCCGCTGATCCATTCGCTCAAGGGCAAGGACGTCATGCCCTACGACGATCCGCGCTGGATGGGCGGCATCGGCATCGTCGGCACCAAGCCGGTCTACAGCGCGATGATGCGTTGCGACCTGTTGCTGATGCTCGGCACCGACTATCCGTTCTCCGAATTCCTGCCGAAAAAAGCCGATGTCATCCAGCTCGACGTGCGGTCCGCCGTGCTGGGTCGGCGAACGCCGACTGCGCTCGGGGTCGTCGGCGCGGTCCGCCCGAGCCTGAAGCTGCTGCTCGATCGGGTTGCGGTCAAAACTGACACCGGTTTCCTGGATCAACTGATTAAGGAACGGCGCAAGTGGGATGAGATGCTGGACCGTCAGGCCGATCCGGCGCGCAGCAAGGATCGCATCCATCCGCAGGCGGTGGCGCGTGCGGTCAGCGACAGCGCCAGCGAGGACGCCGTTTTCGTGCTCGACACCGGCCTCAACACGCTGTGGTCGGCAAACTGGATCAGGCAGCACGGATCGCAACGCATCCTCGGCTCCTTCAACAACGCCGCCGTCGGAACGGCGCTCGGCCAAGCCAACGGCATTCAGGCGCTGGATCGGTCGCGCCAAGTCATTGCGCTGTGCGGCGACGGCGGGTTCAACATGCTGATGTGCGAATTCCTGACCGCCGTGCAGCACAAGCTGCCGGTGAAGGTCGTTGTCTACAACAATTCGGCATTCGGACTGATCACGCTGGAAGCGGAGCATTTGGGCCTGCCGCCGTTCCGCAAGGCGATCGAATTTCCCAATCCGGATTTTGTGGCGCTGGCGCGGGCCTGCGGCGGCCACGGTTTTAAGGCCAGCCAGCCCGGCGAACTGAAGGCCGCCATCAGCGCGGCCTTCGCTGTCGACGGTCCGGCGATCGTCGACGCCGTCGTCGTGCCGAACGAGTTTCCCAATATTCCGCACTTCGATCTGGAGACGATCGGCAACTTCGCCAGGGCGAAGATGAAGGAGGCGATTATCGCGGTAACTGGCTCATGATATTTTTGCGGCTGTCTGCGCGCTAACGCCCTGCTCGCGTCGCTGTCGTTCCGGCAGTGTGAAAGAACTGGTCCTCCGAGAAAGGCGTTCATGGCTGCGGGCTCTCTTTTACCATCGCTGCCGCCGCCGCCTGATGTGTGAGTCGAGCGGCACGGTGCCGAAACCCTATGAGCCGCGGGTCGTGCACGACCGGATTCGGCGGCCGCCCGCGCGCCGGACCGCAAACGCTAGGTGCTGCGTCCGGATCCTGCTATCCATTGATCTTGCAGCAGAATTTTACGAATCTGCGTCCTCGGTAGGGCTTCTTGGCGTACTGGGCCGCTCGATTCCGCGTCGCCAAGCCGCGCGCGGGCGGCTAGACTGTTGCGGGAGCAAGCGCTGAACGGCGGGAGAGCCATGTCTACGTCCCTGATGACGACACGACGTTTCGCGCCCTTGTTTTGGTGTCAATTCTTCTCGGCCTTCGGCGACAACTTCCTTAAGACGGCGCTCGTCTTCGTCATTCTGTTCCAGATCGCGGGCGCGGACTCGGAAGCATTGATCACGCTTGCCGGCGCGACGCTGATCGCGCCGTTCTTCTTTCTCTCGGGACTCGGCGGCGAGCTCGCCGACCGCTACGACAAGGCGTTTGTGGCGCAGCGCCTGAAGCTCGCCGAGATCGGCGTCGCCGCGCTCGCCGTCGCGGGTTTCGCCTTCCATTCGCTCATTCTCCTTTTTGTTGCGGTATTTTTGTTCGGCGTGATCGCCTCGCTGTTCGGCCCGATCAAGTACGGTATCCTGCCCGACCATCTCGCCCGCGCCGAGCTACCGTCCGGCAATGCGCTGGTCGAGGGCGGCACCTTCCTGGCCATTCTGCTCGGCACCATCGTCGCCGGGCTGGCGGCGAAGAACGGCGGCGATCCCATCCACTTCGCCTGGCTGATGATGGTGTCGGCGCTCGCCTGCTGGGTGGCGAGCCGGTTCATCCCGCCGACCGGTGAAGGCGCGCCGCACCTGACGATCAACCGCAACATCTTCGTCTCCACCGCGATGCTCATCAAATACATACGCGGCGAGCCGCGGCTGTGGTGGGGTGCGCTGGTGGCGAGCTGGTTCTGGCTGGTCGGCGCGCTGGTGCTGTCGCTGCTGCCGCCGCTGGTGACGTTCGACATCGGCGGCACCGCCGGGGTCGTCACTCTCTTCCTCACCATCTTCTCCGTCGCCGTCGCCGTCGGCTCCGGTCTCGCCGCGTGGCTCGCCGCCGGGCGCATCGTTCTGTTGCCGACGCTGATCGGCGCCGTGCTGCTCGGCCTGTTCTGCCTCGATCTTGGCTGGACGGTTTCAGCCGTTATGCCGGCGGCCCATCCGCTCGGCGTCGGCGATTATTTCTCGGCGCCCTACAGCATCCACATTGCCATCGATCTCGCCGGGCTGGCGATCGCCGGCGGCCTGTTCATCGTGCCGACGTTTACCGCAGTGCAGGCCTGGGCCGGCGCCGACCACCGCGCCCGCGTCGTCGCCGCCGTCAACGTCCTCAATGCCGCCTTCATGGTCGTCGGCGCCTTGCTGCTCGCCGCGCTGCAGAAGCTCGGCCTCGGCGTGCCGATCCTCTTTGCGCTTCTCGGCGTCGCCAACCTTGTCGTCGCCTTCGTCATCGGCCGCACCATGCCGGCCAGCTGGCTGAACGATTTTCTCTCGATCGTGTTCCGCGCCTTCTTCCGTCTCGAGGTCAAGGGCCTGGAGAACGTCGCCAAGGCCGGCCACAACGCCATCATCGCGATGAACCATGTGAGCTTCCTCGACGCGCCGATCGCGATGTCGCTCCTTCCGAAGCGGCCGGTGTTCGCCGTCGACGTGGCGATTTCGCGGGCATGGTGGATCCAGCCGTTCCTGCCGTTCGTGCGTACCATGGCGCTCGATCCGCTCAAGCCGATGGCGCTGCGCACCATCATCAATGCCGTCCGCGACGGCAACATGCTGGTGATTTTTCCGGAAGGCCGCATCACCGTCACCGGCAGCCTGATGAAAATCTACGACGGTGCGGCGATGATCGCCGATAAGTCGGACGCGATGGTGGTTCCGGTACGCATCGACGGGCCGCAGCGGACGATCTTCAGTCGCTTGAAGCATACCCAAGTGCGCCGCCGGCTGTTCCCGAAAATCAAGGTGACGATCCTCGAACCGGTGAAGATGAAAGTTGACCCGGAACTCAAAGGCCGCAAGCGGCGTGCGGCGGCGGGCGCAGCGCTTTACGACATCATGTCCAACCTGATGTTCCGCACCACCTCGACCGATCGCACCATCGTCGAAGCGGTCATCGAGGCGGCAAAAATCCACGGCGGCAAGTGGCTGGCGATCGAGGATCCGACTAGCGGTCAGTTGACCTACAAGCGGCTGTTGCAGGCGACCGCGATCCTCGGCGCCAAACTGATGCCGCTGGCGCTCGAAGGGCGGCCGATCGGCGTCATGCTGCCGACCTCCAACGGCGCTGCCGTCACCGTGCTGGCGCTGATGTCGGGCGGACGCGTTCCCGCCATGATCAACTTCACCTCGGGAGCCGCTAACGTTCTCGGCGCCTGCCGCGCGGCGCAGGTCGACACCATTCTCACCGCGCACGCCTTCATCGAAAAGGCGCGGCTCGAAAAGCTCATCGCCCAGATCGAGAAGCAGGTTCGCATCGTCTATCTGGAAGACATTCGCAAGACGGTGAGCTTCGCCGACAAACTGCGTGGCGCGCTTCGAGCGCACAAGCCGCTGGTCGCGCGCAAGCCCGACGACTGGGGCGTGGTGCTGTTCACTTCCGGCACGGAAGGAACGCCCAAGGGCGTCGTTCTTTCCCATCGCAACGTGCTGGCCAACGTCGCGCAGGCCGAGGCCGTGATCGACTTCGGCCGCGACGACAAACTGTTCATGGCGCTGCCGGCGTTCCATTCGTTCGGCTTCATGGGCGGCATCGTGCTGCCGCTTATTTCCGGCGTGCCGACTTATCTCTATCCTTCGCCGCTGCACTATCGCACCGTGCCGGAATTGGTTTACGGCATCTGCGCCACCTATCTGTTCGGCACCGATACGTTTCTCGCCGGCTACGCGCGCATGGCCAACGCCTACGATTTCCGCTCGCTGCGCTACATCGTCTCCGGCGGCGAGCCGATCAAGGAATCGACCCGCCGCATTTATCTTGAAAAATTCGGCATGCGCATCCTTGAAGGCTACGGCGTGACCGAAACCTCGCCGGTGCTGGCGATGAACACGCCGATGTTCAACAAATTCGGCACCGTCGGGCGGCTCTTCCCGGACATGCAGGCGAGGCTGGAGAAGGTCGAAGGCGTCGATGAGGGCGGGCGGCTCTACGTCAAGGGGCCGAATGTGATGCTCGGCTATTTGCGCGCCGAGCATCCGGGCGTGCTCGAACCGCCCGCGGAAGGCTGGCACGACACCGGCGATATCGTCACCATCGACGCGCAGGGCTATATCGCCATCAAAGGCCGCGCCAAGCGCTTCGCCAAGGTCGGCGGCGAGATGATCTCGCTCGCCGCCGTCGAGATGCTCGCCGCCGAGCTGTGGCCGAATTATATCTCGGCCGTGGTGGCGATCCCGGATGACCGCAAGGGCGAGCGGCTCATTCTGGTGACCGACAAGCACGGGGCGACTCGCGCCGATTTCCAGGCCTATGCGCGCAGCAAGCACGCCTCCGAGCTGATGAATCCTGCCGAAGTGATCGTGCTCGGCAAGCTGCCGCTGCTCGGTTCCGGCAAGCCCGATCTCATTGCGCTGCAAAAATTCGTGCGCGACCAGGCCGCGGCCAAGGCCGCCGCCGCGGAGTGACCCACGGTCGCGCGCCAAGGCCCATCGAGGCTTGAACGGTGCGCCTTACCTCGCGATATGAACGTGGGAATGAAATCCCGGGCAACTGGAAGGTTCTATGTTTGACACGTTCAGGAGCTTCGTCGCCGAATTCGTCGCTGGCGACAGACATCCCAGTCAATTCGCCGATGACGACTACCGCTTGGCGGCCGCGGCATTGCTGGTGCACGCCGCCGCCATCGACGGCGATATGTCGCAGGCCGAGCGTGACAAGCTTCACGCCCTCGTCAAGCGGCGCTTTGGCCTCGACGATGGCACCGCGGACGAGCTGATCGACAAGGCGACCGTGGCGGAGCAGGAAGCCGTCGACCTTTATCACTTCACCAGCCTGCTCAATCGCACACTCGATGAGGAAGGCCGCGCCCGCATCATCGAAATGATGTGGGAAATCGTCTATGCCGACGGCCGGCGCGACGAGCTCGAGGACAATTTGTTGTGGCGGTCCGCCGACCTGCTCGGCGTATCGCCGCGGCAGCGGATCGAGCTGCGGCAGCGCATCGCCAAAGCGGTCGGCGAACCCGGCGAAGCATGAGGCCGGTTACGCTCATCACTGGCGCCTCGGCCGGCATCGGTGCGGAACTTGCACGCGTCTTCGCCGCCCACGGACATGAACTCGTACTGGTGGCGCGCCGTGAGGGCCTGCTTGCGGCGCTCGCCGAGGAAATCGCCGCAGCGGGCCGACCGCGGCCGACAGTGGTGAGCCTCGACCTCGGGCGACGGGATGCAGTCTCCACACTCGCCGCGGAGCTCGCCTCGCGCGGTCTCGAGCCCGCGATCGTCGTCAACAATGCCGGGTTCGGGCTTGTCGGGCCGGCCGCCGCGCTCAGCCGAGACGAGCAACTCGCGATGATCGATCTCAACGTGCGGGCGCTGACCGAGCTGTCGCTGGCTTTCGTGGAAAGCCTCGCGCGCCATCGCGGCGGCATTCTCAACGTCGCCTCGGTCGCCGCCTTCATGCCCGGCCCGGGCATGGCCGTGTATTACGGCAGCAAGGCCTATGTGCTGTCGTTCAGCGAGGCGCTGCATCACGAGCTGTCGCGGCGCGGCCTCAGGGTCACTGCGCTTTGTCCCGGGCCAGTTCCCACCGAGTTCCAGACGCGCGCCGGCCTGCGGGGCGATCGCGCCCAGAGCGCGCTGTTGTCGCTTTCTGCCGCGCAGGTGGCCCGTATTGGTTATCGCGGGTTTATGCGCGGCAAACGCGTGGTTGTGGCTGGTATCGGCAATCAAATCGCCGTATTTCTGGTGCGAATGGTGCCTCACGCCGCGCTTCTGCCGCTGCTTCATTGGGGCACGCGGTTTGCGGCGCGCGATGCAGGGCGGCCACGCGTGTCCGCGTCTTGAATTTACCGATGAACGCGATACGAGGGGAGGAGGGCGCGCGCCCTCGATTCCATCGATCATGCCACAGCCGATCCTGATTATTCTGCACCAGGAGCATTCCACCCCGGGGCGCGTCGGCTATGCGCTGCAGCGACTCGGCTACGGACTCGACGTGCGCCGGCCGCGCTTCGGCGATCCGCTTCCCCCGACCATGCGCGACCATACGGCAGCCATCATCTTCGGCGGGCCGATGAGCGCCAATGACGCGGACGATTTCATCCGGCGCGAGATCGACTGGATCGCGGTCCCGCTCAAGGACGACAAGCCATTCCTCGGCATCTGCCTCGGGGGGCAGATGTGCGCGCGGGCGCTGGGCGGCCGGGTCTTTCCCCACCCGGCCGGCCAGGCCGAGATCGGCTATTACCCGATCCGCCCCACCGCCGCTGGCCTTGCCATCGTCAGCCCCTGGCCGGAGCAAGTCTATCAGTGGCATCGTGAAGGATTCGACCTGCCGGGAGGTGCCGAGCTTTTAGCCGAAGGCGATATGTTCGAGGTGCAGGCGTTTCGTTACGGGCGCAGCTACGCGCTGCAATTCCATCCGGACGTGACCCACTTGATGATGCACAAATGGACGACCAGGGGCCATCTTCGCCTGGAGATGCCGGGGGCAAAGCCCCGCGCCGCGCACTTTGCCGACCGCGAGGTTTACGATTACAGCGCGCGCGCCTGGCTCAGTGTCTTCCTCGAACGCTGGATCGGCGGGTGAGAGCGGCTTTGGCGTCGAGCGGGCTTGGCGCTTAACCCGTTTTACTGCCCGCCGGCGAGCTGTTGCGCGAAATAGGCCACCGTCTTGGTGTAGACCTGCGACGCGTTCCATTGCAGCAGGACTTGGAAATTGGCGGTGCCCTCGCCCCAGGGCTGGCCGCGCTGCCAGCCATAGCCTTTGAGATAATTGGCGGTGGAGGCGAGCACGTCGGGCACGCTGTGAATGAGATCGCGGCGGCCGTTGCCGTCGTAATCGACGGCGTATTTGAGATAGGACGACGGCAGGAACTGGGTCTGGCCAATCTCGCCGGCCCAGGCGCCGCGCATGTCGCTGGGGCTCATGTCGCCGCGGTCGATGATGCGCAAAGCATCCAGGAGCTCGGTGCGGAATTTGTCCGGGCGGCGGCAATCGTAGGCCAGCGCCGCCAGCGAGCGAATGGTCGGGAATCGGCCCGAGTTGGCGCCGAAGTCGGTTTCGAGGCCCCAGATGGCGACGATGACCGCGCCGGGCACTCCGTATTGCTGCTGGATGCGGCTGAAGATCGGGCCGTACTGTCGGAGAAGCCGCGCGCCGCGCGCCAGCCGCGGCGGCACCATGCGGCCGGAAAATTGCTCAAAGCTTTGGCGAAAGACTCCCTGCGCGTGGTCGCGCGCAATGATGCCGGGGTCGTAGGTCATGCCGCCCAGCGCGGATTGGATCGTGTGCTGGGAGACGTCTTGCGCGGCCGCCTCTTTCTTGACCCCTTCAAGCCAAGTGCTGAAATCGCCGCCGCAAGGCGCAGACGCCGCGGCGGCCGGCACCACCGCGGAGCCGAGCCAAAGCAATACAAACGCCAGTTGTCGAACGGTGATCGGTCGCATGCCCTTTGGCTCCCTGCTCCCAACCCATGAATCAACGCATTGGGTCGCGAATATGATGATGGGGCTAAGCTAGACATTCCAGGGTACTTGCCGAGCCGAAGCTCGCGCAGCGAGCGAAGGCTGGTGGAGCCGAGGGGATTTGAACCCCTGACCTCCGCAGTGCGATTGCGGCGCTCTCCCAACTGAGCTACGGCCCCGCCGCAGGCACGATCAGTGGCACGATCAGGCCTTAATTGTGCCGGCTTTTGGCGAGTTCGGGCCATTTAGGGCCGGGACCGAATGGTGTCAAGGATGACCGCCGCCGCCCGCGCACAAGCTTAAGTGCATCGGCTTGTTCGCGCCGCCGCAAATCGCTAGGTTCCCTCGTCTTCACAGCCGAAAGCCATCCATGCGCGCCCTTTTTCTCGTCATCGATCTTGCCCTGGAACTCTACATTTGGATCGTGATCGCAGCGGCGATCTTCTCCTGGCTGGTGGCGTTCCACGTGGTCAACACGCGAAACCAGGTCGTCGCCATGATCGGCGAATTTCTCTACCGCATTACCGAGCCGGCGCTGCGTCCGATCCGCAACCTGCTGCCGAACCTCGGCGGTATCGACATTTCGCCGGTCATCCTGTTCTTGATCATCATCTTCATCCGTTACGTGATCGCGCTCTACATCCTGCCCAACGTCTACTAAGCGTCGTGACCGATGCGCCGTGGACGGCGCCGGCGGACGGCGTCGTTGTCGACGTGCGGCTGACGCCGCGCGGCGGCCGCGATGCCATCGAAGGGGTGGAGCGCCGTGCCGATGGCCGCGCCGTGCTCAAGGCGCGGGTGCGGGTCGCGCCCGCGGACGGAGAAGCCAACAGCGCGCTTTGCCGGTTGATCGCCGATGCGCTCGATATCGCTCCCCGCCAAGTGACGGTGGCGGCCGGAGCGACATCGCGCCTGAAGCGAATTCGCGTGACGGGCGAGCCGGCGGCCCTGCTAAGGGCCTTGCGTCGCTTGGTGTCGGACGACGGCGGACAGACCACAGAGAACAGATGAGAGGCACTCTCCCATCATCCGTCCTCTGTCGTCTGTCCGCCGATCTCAGCTATTCCAGCCGAAGGCCACCTTGTCGAGAACCCGAGTGCCGAATTTCTCCGACGAGCGGGCGACCGTCTTGCCGGCGAGCGCGCGATAAAACTCCACGGCGGTGTCGTTCTCCGACAGTGCCCACACGATCAGCGATTTGAGTCCGCTCTGCGCGAGATCGCGGCGCGCGGAGGCGAACAGCCGGCGGCCAAAGCCCAGGCCCTGGAATTCTGGCCGCAAATACAGCTCGTAGATCTCGCCGTCATAATGCAGGCTGCGCGCCCGATTGCGTCCGTAATTGGCATAGCCGGCGATTTTGTCGCCGAACTGCAGCAGTGCGATGCGGCTGCCCTTGCGGATGGCGCTGTCCCACCACGCCGGGCCGCGGCGGTTGATCAGCCGGTCGAGTTCGGTGCCGGGGATAATCCCGAGATAGGCCGTCCGCCATGCCTCATCGTGAGCATCCGCCACCGCACCGGCATCACCCGGCTTGGCGCGACGGATCTCGATGAGGACGGTGCTCATGGCGCAATCAAAGCAAGCGGTTCCGCGACCTTCAAGTGCCGAGATTCACGATCGGCTCACCATGGCGGATTAATAGCGGAACGGCGGCGCTTGCGCCATCGCGGCGAGCGGAAAAATATAGTCCGGTTCGTAATCTGGCAGGCTGTTGCACGAGCGACACGGTCGCCCGATATTTTGCGCCCGGCCGGGGCGGCGGTATCGAAGGTTGCGGCGCGTTGCCGATTCGTCCCCGGCGACTGCAGAAAAGTCTGTAGAATCGGACGGGCCTCACACCCGTTCGGCTTCCTTCCGCCGCTCGTCCTTCTTGCGCTCGTGGGGATCGAGCAGCTTCTTGCGCAGCCGGATCGATTTCGGCGTCACTTCGACCAGCTCATCGTCCTCGATATAGGCGAGCGCCTTTTCCAGCGTCATGCGAATCGGCGGGGTGAGGCGGACCGCTTCGTCCTTCGAATGGGTCCGGATGTTGGTCAACTTCTTGCCCTTGAGCACGTTGACTTCGAGATCGTTGCCGCGCGTGTGCTCGCCGACAATCATGCCGCGATACACTTTCCACCCCGGCTCAATCATCATCGGACCGCGGTCTTCCAGATTCCACATGGCGTAGGCGACGGCCTCGCCCTGGTCGGTCGAGATCAGGACGCCGTTGCGCCGTCCGGTGATTTCGCCCCGATGCGGCCCATAGGCGTGAAACAGGCGGTTCATCACCGCAGTGCCGCGCGTGTCGGTCAACAGCTCGCCATGATAGCCGATCAGCCCGCGTGTCGGCGCATAAAAAATGAGCCGCACGCGCCCGCCGCCCGAGGGACGCATCTCGACCATTTCGCCCTTGCGCTCGGCGAGCTTCTGCACCACGACGCCGGCATGCTGTTCATCGACGTCGATGACGACTTCCTCGATAGGCTCGAGCAGTTCGCCCGATGGCCCGTACTGAAACAGGACCTTCGGCCGCGACACCGAGAGCTCGAAACCCTCGCGCCGCATGGTTTCGATCAGGATGCCGAGCTGCAATTCGCCGCGGCCGGCAACCTCCATCGAATCCCGCTCCGTCGATTCGGAAATCCGCAGCGTGACGTTGCCTTCGGCCTCGCGTAAGAGCCGCTCGCGGATCACCCGGCTCTGCACCTTGTCGCCCTCGGTGCCGGCAAGCGGGGAATCGTTGATGCGGAAGGTCATGGTCAGGGTGGGCGGATCGATCGGCTGGGCTGGCAGCGGCTCGGAAACCTCGACCGCGCAGAGCGTGTGCGAAACGAACGCCTCGGGCAGGCCGGCTATGGAGATGATGTCGCCGGCGAAACCTTCATCGATTGGGGTGCGTTCCAGGCCGCGAAAGGCAAGGACCTTGGTCGCACGTTCCTCTTCGATCAGGCTGCCGTGACGGTCGAGCACTTTGATCGTCTGATTCGGC
The DNA here is from genome assembly GCA_049284935.1 of Xanthobacteraceae bacterium. Lineage (GTDB taxonomy): Bacteria > Pseudomonadota > Alphaproteobacteria > Rhizobiales > Xanthobacteraceae > BOG-931. Next base: position 30,276 of record JBAPYW010000049.1, on the reverse strand, counting down.
TTCACCGAGCCCGACGTAACGCGCCCGGTCACGATGCGGCCGAGATAGGGATTGGCCTCCAGGATCGTTCCCAGCATGCGGAACGGACCCTCCTCGACCACCGGCGGCGCCACGTGGCGAATGACGAGGTCGAACAGCGGCGCCATGCCCCGATCTTTGGGGCCGGTAGGATCGGCCGCCATCCAGCCCTGCCGGGCCGAACCGTAAAGAATGGGAAAGTCGAGCTGTTCCTCGCTCGCCTCGAGCGCGGCGAACAGATCGAAAACCTCATTGGCAACCTCTGTGGGGCGGGCGTCCGACCGATCGACCTTGTTGATGATGACGATCGGCTTCAATCCCACTTTTAGCGCCTTGGTGACCACGAACTTGGTCTGCGGCAGCGGGCCCTCGGCGGCGTCCACCAGGACCAGCGCGCCGTCCACCATGTTGAGGATGCGCTCGACCTCGCCGCCGAAATCGGCATGGCCGGGCGTATCGACGATATTGATTCGGGTGCCCCGCCAAAGGATCGAGGTCACCTTCGACAGGATGGTGATACCCCGCTCGCGCTCGAGGTCGTTCGAATCGAGGGCGCGCTCGGCGACCCGCTGATTCTCGCGAAAAGCCCCAGATTGCTGGAGCAAGCGGTCGACCAGCGTGGTTTTGCCATGATCGACATGGGCAATGATGGCAATGTTGCGGAGTTTCATGGGGACATTGTTAAATCGTTGCGGGCCCCCAAGGGGCCCGCGTGCTGCGGAATATAGTCAGTTGTGGCCGGTTCGCAACGCGCACGCGGATGGGGATATGGTAAAATTGATGAAACGAGCGCCGCTGGTGAGTCCTCGGGGCAACGAGGATGCGCCGGGCAGATTGTGAGGTCTCTTGCGCTTTCCGCTGGCCACCCGCAGCACGCGCCGGATTCTTTGCGTATTCCCGGCTTACGCGCCGTCCTTCGGCACGTTCTCCCACGCCTACCATCTGTTCGGGCGCGTGCGCGCGTTCATGCCGCCGCAGGGCCTGCTGCTGATCGCCGCCTATATGCCCGCGCACTGGCCGGTCCGCTTTGTCGACGAGAACATCCGGCCGGCCAGCGCCGACGATTTAGCCTGGGCCGACGCCGTTTTTGTCAGCGGCATGCACATCCAGGCACCGCAGATTCACGACATCGCGCACCGCGCAAAGGCTGCCGGCAAGGTGACCGCGCTCGGCGGGCCATCGGTGTCGAGCACGCCCGAAGCGTACCCGGAATTCGATTACCTCCACATCGGCGAGATCGGCGACGCCACCGACCGGCTGATCGCCCGCCTCGACGAGGACTGCGCCGCGCCGCCCGAGCAGGTGCGCTTCGAAACCGCAGAGCGCTTGGCGCTGTCCGACTTTCCGGTGCCGGCCTATCACCTCATCAGGCTCGACCGCTATCTGCTCGGCTCGCTGCAATTCTCCAGCGGCTGCCCCTATCGCTGCGAGTTCTGCGATATCCCGGCGCTGTACGGCCGGCAGCCGCGGCTGAAGACGCCGCAGCAACTGACCGCCGAGCTCGACGCCATGCTGGCGCAGGGGCGCCACCCCTCGGTGATCTATTTCGTCGACGATAATTTCATCGGCAACCGCAAGGCGACGCGCGAGATGCTGCCGCATCTCATCGAATGGCAGAAGCGGCGCGGCCACCCGCTGCGCTTTGCCTGCGAGGCCACGCTCAATCTCGCCAAGCAGACGGAAATCCTCAGGCTGATGCGGGCAGCGGAATTCCACACGGTGTTCGTCGGCATCGAATCGGCGGAGGCCGATGCGCTCATGCACATGCGCAAGGAGCACAACGCGGCGCTGCCGATGCTCGACGCCATCCGCACGCTCAACAGCTACGGGCTCGAAGTCACCTCCGGCATTATTCTCGGACTCGACACCGACACCGCCGAGACCGAGGCGAGGCTCAAGGCTTTCATCGACGCGTCGCAGATACCGATCCTCACCATCAATCTGTTGCAGGCGCTGCCGAGGACACCGCTATGGGACCGCCTCAAGCGCGCCGGCCGCATCGCAGCCGCCGACGCTGGCCTCGAAAGCAACGTGCGGTTTTTGCGCCCCTACGACGAGGTAGTGGCGATGTGGCGCCGCTGCATCGCGCACGCCTATGCGCCCGAGCGGCTGTTCCAGCGCTTCACCCATCAGATCGAAGCGACCTACGCCAATCGGCAGGTCGGGCCGGTCCGCGGCAAGCTCACCGTGAACAATCTTCGCCTGGCGCTCGTGCTGGCGTTCAACGTCGCCTTGCGGATCGGTGTTTTTTCCGATTATCGCCGCTGGTTCTGGAAGGCGGTCTTGCCGGCGCTTCGCCGCGGTCAGATCGACGCCGCGCTGAGCATGGGCGTCGTCGGACATCATTTGATCCGGTTCTCGCGCGAAGCCTTGCGCGGCGAGCAGAACGCCTCGTTCTATTCGGCGCAGTCGCGGCGCTCGGCGGCTGCCGAAGCGGCGGCGCGCCGCCTGCGTGAAGCTGAGGAAGTTGGGGTCGGCTCTTAGAGGACGAAGTCGCGGGCGTGGCAGGCGCTCAGGGCGCGCAAATTCATTCACGCGCTTAGACGCGCGAACATTCGTTAAGCGCGAGCCTGGTGTCCCGATTCCGAAGCTCGCATCATTATGCGGCACCCTCGTTTGCGAACTTCGGAATCGAAGGACACTGGCAACGTATTGATCCAGAGTGCTTTGCTTCAGAAGTCCGCATGACGAGTTCGCGGCACAAATGATACGGACTTCTGAACCGCCACACCGGTGCTGTTCTAGGCCGCGCTGCGTCCGGACGATCCCCATGGTCCGAACCGCGTCCCGGTCGGCATCGCCTGATGCAGCATGAGCATTTCGCCGATGGTTTCTGAGGTCACGAGGCCGACCAATCGGCCTGACATGTCGACGATTCCGACGGCCGGTACCGATTTCTCCTGCAGCAGCCGAAATGCCTCGTCGAGGCAGCGGCTTTTGTTCAAGGTCGGGATGCCGCTGGTCATGGCGTCGGCGACGCGCGCGTCCGGCCCGCGCTCCTTCAAGGCGCGAATGAGGTCGTTGCGCGCCAGTACGCCGAGCGGCCGGCCGGCGCCGTCCACCACCGGGAACTCGCCCTGACTGGTGCGCAACAGCGTCTCGACGGCGACGTCGACGTGCTCGTCCGGCGTCAGCGTTGCGAATTGCGTCAGCATGGCGGCGGTCACCGGTATGCCGCGCGACATGGCGCGGATCGCCACCAGATGCGCTTCCGCGGCAGCGGCGAGATAGACGAAGATGGCGATGAAGATCAAAATCGGATTGCCGAACAGGCCGAGGAAGCCGAGCAGGAACGCGACTCCTTGCCCGATCATGGCGGCGACTTCGGTGGCGCGGACGTAACCGAGCCGCGCCGCGAGCAAGGCGCGCAGCACGCGCCCACCGTCCATCGGAAAGGCGGGCAGCAAATTAAACAGGGCAAGAAACAGATTAACGAACGCCAGCCGGTCGATCATACTCACATCGGCGTTCTCCAGCGCGGCGAGGTGGTCAGCGGATAGATTGGCGCCGCCGACAAATACCAGGACGAGCGCGATGACCACGTTGACCATCGGTCCCGTGATGGCAATGAGGAATTCTTGGCTGGGTTGTTCTGGAATGCGCTCGAGCCGCGACACGCCGCCGATCGGCAGTAGTATCACGTCGGGCGTCCTGATGCCGAAACCGCGCGCCGTGAAGATATGCCCGAACTCGTGCAGCAGCACGCATAGGAACAGGAGCACGATGAACAAAAGCCCGTTCCAGGCCGCCTGCGGCCCGGCGGCGATGTACTCCACGCCGAAAATCCAAGCCAGCAACAGCAGGAAAGTCACGTGGATGCGGATCGCCGTGCCGGCGACCGATCCGATGTTCAGGGACCAGGACATGACGACCTCTTGGCGACTTCTGGCGACCCCTTGGCAGCCTCTTGGGGTTCGCGTGTGGCTGCACGGCTTGAAAGGTAGTGATGGTGTCGCCTATTTACGAGAGCGGTGTTCCGCCGAGATCGTGGTCACAGACGGAGTTTTCCCATGGCGCAAAAGCTTTCCGGCGAGGCGCGCAGCCGCGCGCTAGCTCGCCTCAAGGGCTGGAGCGAGGTCAAGGGCCGCGATGCCATCAGCAAAAAGTTTGTTTTCGCTGATTTCAACGAGGCGTTCGGCTTCATGGCGCGCGTTGCCCTGGTGGCGGAGAAGCTCGACCATCATCCCGGGTGGTCCAACGTCTACAAGACCGTCGAGGTTACGTTGTCGACCCACGACGCCGGTGGCCTGACCGAGCTGGACGTGAATCTCGCCGAAGCCATGGATAAGTTTGCGGGTTAGAATCGGGGCATCGCAAGAACAGATGCTTTGCCTTGCCGGCGCCGCCTTTCGAGACCATCTGTCTTGCGTTGGTAAAAGGCCATAAGCCATCCGCTGGAGGGGCAAATGTGGTTTTGGCAGCACGCGGCTTCTTGGCAGGATTTCGCCCCGCTGACCGGCCGGGTGGCCGCCGGCGAGCAGACATTGCGGCGCAAATTCTGGCGCAAGCTCAAGCGCGAGGCCGCGCGCCTGCCCTACGCCGAGGAATTGCTCACCGCCCATTATTGCGCCTTCGACCGCCAGACGCCGCTCTACGTGAAAGGTATCCTGGTCGGCGCGATCGTGTATTTCGTCGTGCCCGATCGTTTCATCCCCAAATATGTTTCTCTGATCGGGCTCGCTGACGACGCGGCGGTGCTGGCCGCAGCGTTCAAGGCCGTGTCCTCGCATATCAAGCCGGAGCACCGCGAGGCGGCGCGGCGCATGCTCCGCGCGCGTGCGCGGTGACGTTTGATCAGGGCCGCAGCACGATCTTGCCCATGGCCTTGCGGTCGGCGATGGCCTTGAGCGCCGCCGCGGTCTCGGCCAGCGGATAGACCGCGTGCACATGGGCGCTAAGCTTGCCTTCGGCGCACCACTTTACGATATCGCTCATCAAGGCGCGCTGAGCCTGCGGCTCGCGCATCGTCCACGCGCCCCAAAGGACGCCGCGAATGTCGCTGCTCTTGAGCAGGACGAGATTGAGCGGGAGTTTGGGAATCTCTCCGGCGGCGAAGCCGATAACAAGATAGCGACCCCCCCAGCCGAGCGCGCGCACGGCGGGCTCCGCATAGGGGCCGCCGACCGGATCGTAGACCACATCGATGCCGCGCTCGCCGCCGAGCCGCTTCAGCGCATCACGCAAGTCTTCGCTGGCGTAATTTACCGTTTCGTCGGCGCCGTGGGATCGGGCGAAGGCGAGCTTTTCGTCGGATGAGGCGCAGGCGATGACGCGCGCGCCCATGATCTTGCCGACCTCGACCGCGGCTAGTCCGGTGCCGCCGGAGGCGCCGAGCACGGCGAGCGTTTCCCCCGGCTTGAGGTCGGCGCGTCTGCGCAGCGCGTAGAGCGTCGTGCCGTAGGTCACGGTGACGCCGGCCGCCCGCTCGAAGTCGAGATTATCGGGGATCTTAACCAGGCGCTGTGCGGCGACGGCAACGTATTCGCGGGCCGCGCCCGAACCGGCACCGATGACGCGGTCGCCGGGGACAATGTCCGTCACCCCGGTGCCGACGCTCTCCACGATTCCGGCGAATTCCGACGCCGGCGAGAACGGAAAGGGCGGCTTGTTTTGGTATTTGCCCGCGATGATCAACAAATCGAAGAAGTTGAGCGCTGCGCCCTTGACCCGCACCACGGCCTCGCCGGGCCCGGCGGTGGGCTGCGGGATGTCGGCGAGTTCGAGTTCGTCAGGCGTACAAAAATGCGTACAGAGTATCGCTTTCATGGATGTCACTGTCCTCCGCGAAGCCGCCAAGCGCGCGGCCGCAATCAGTAATCACAAAACACGGGGACCTTGGAAGTGCTGCGGCCTCTGCGAACTGCCGCCGTGATTCATGCTCCCAAGCGGCAGCTGGCTGTGCGGACCGGCAGCCGCTTGTTGCCGCCGCAAGGGGCACCGGTTGCGTCTTCGCTTTGTCGATTCCGTTCCCTCCTCGGCCAAAATGGGTTAAACATGAAGGGCTTGGATTCAATCAGCGCCGTTTTCGCGAGGCCCGATGCATATCCATCGACCATGGCAAGTTAGCTTTGCGCTGCTCATTACGGCGGCAATTGCCGTTCCCGCGCTCGCCCAGCAGTCGGAGGCTCCGGCCCCCGCAACATCGCCCACGCCCGCAGTCCCGGCACCCAAGAAGCCGCCCAAGCATAAACCTGCCGCACCCGCGACTGCGCCAGCTGCGGCGCCGGCAGCGGCACCAGCTGCGGCCGTGGCAGGTGGCGTGAAGCCGACGCTGCTCGGCCAATATGGCGATTGGGGTGCCTATACGGCTTCCCCGGGCGGGAAAAAGATCTGCTTTGCCATTGCGAAGCCTTCGTCCTCGGAGACCAATCCGCCCAATCGGCCGCGCAATCCAGCCTACATGTTCATTTCCTCGCGGCCGGCCGACAAGGTGAGCAACGAGGTTTCGATCATCATCGGTTATCCATTCAAGCCGAACTCCGAGGCGACCGTGGATATCGGCTCCACCCCGTTTGCGCTCTACACCCAGCAGGACGGCGCCTGGATCAAGAACGCAGCGGATGAGGCCCATATGGTCGAGGCCATGCGGGCGGGGCAAAGCGCGGTGGTAAAGGGCATGTCGGCCAAGGGCACCCGCACGACGGACACATTCTCCCTCCGGGGTCTTTCTCAAGCCCTCGATCGCACCGGCCAGGATTGCAAGTAGACGGGGCTGCACAAATCGCTTCGGGTCGCGGTCCGCGCCACGCCCGGTTGGCACCTATCGGGAAGGGATGTTTCGCCCCATCTATGCCGAGGCGCATTGGCGCCCTTTTTCATTGGATCGACTATGACTGCTCCGCTTGCCGCGACCCAGCCGGGTGACATCGCAGCGGCCGCCCAGATCGAAAAGCGGCCGCTCGAGCGATATGTGGCGCCGGCCAAGCCCTCGCTCGTCGGGTTGCCGCGCGGCGCGCTCGCCGAGGCGCTCGGCGCCGCCGGCGTGCCGGAGCGGCAGCGCCGCATGAGGGTGCAACAAGTCTGGCACTGGCTTTATGTGCGTGGCGCCCAGGACGTCGACGAAATGACGACGCTGTCGAAGGATCTCCGGGAGGAACTGGCGCGGCACTTTACCTTGGCACGTCCCGAAATTGCCGCCGAGCAGGTCTCGGTCGACGGCACGCGCAAGTGGCTGATCCGGCTTCCCGGCGAGGTTCCTGGCCGGCCGCATGAGGTGGAATGCGTCTACATTCCGGAAACCGATCGCGGCACCCTGTGCATTTCGAGCCAGGTCGGCTGCACGCTCAATTGCTCGTTCTGCCACACCGGTACGCAGCGCCTGGTCCGCAATCTCACGCCGAGCGAGATCGTCGGGCAAGTGGTGCTGGCGCGCGACCGGCTCGGCGATTGGCAGCGGGCGGCGGCGCCCGCCGGTGCAGAGCCCGAGAAGCGCCTTGTCTCCAACGTCGTCATGATGGGGATGGGCGAGCCGCTGTACAATTTCGAGGCCGTGCGCGACGGTCTCGGCGTCGTCGCCGACGGCGAGGGCTTGAGCATTTCCAAGCGGCGGATCACGCTGTCGACATCGGGCGTGGTGCCCAACATTGCCCGCGCCGGGACCGAGATCGGCGTCATGCTTGCGGTCTCGCTGCACGCCGTCACCGACGAGCTGCGCAACGAGCTGGTGCCGCTGAACCGCAAATATCCGCTGCGCGAGCTGATGGACGCCTGCCGCAACTATCCGGGACTCTCCAACGCCCGGCGCATCACCTTTGAGTACGTCATGCTCAAGGGCGTCAACGATTCGCTCGCCGACGCGCGGGCGCTCCTGCGTCTGCTCAAGGGCATCCCCGCCAAGATCAACCTCATTCCGTTCAATCCCTGGCCGGGCAGCAAGTACGAATGCTCCGACTGGGAGCAGATCGAGAAATTCTCCGAAGTCGTCTTCAACGCCGGCTACGCCTCCCCAGTGCGCACGCCGCGCGGTCGCGACATTCTCGCCGCCTGCGGTCAGCTCAAGAGCGCGACGGAAAAGCTCTCCGCCCGCGAGCGTCTGGCGCTGCGGGCGATGGTGATGACGGACTGATACTAGTGCGGTGGGTTTGAAGTTCCTATGACATAGCGGCAAACTCATGTAGGAACTTCAAATCCGAGAACCGCGCTGGAATGTTAAATTTGCTAGTGTCCGTTCAATTCCGAAGTTCGCATGAGAGTGTGCCGCAAATGCTGGCGAACTTCGGAATAGGGACACTAGTGTCATGGCTATTATCCTGCGTATTTTAACGGTGATTGTCGGTTATGTTTTGGCATGCGTTGCCGCCTCGATCGTGCTCACCATCGGTACGCTGGAGCCGGCATGGGATGATCTATCGTCGTTCGGCCTCCCATCCGTGGTGTTGTGGTCGGTCGTCGGCGTTGGCGCCGCTTTTATCGCGGCGATCACCACGCCGCCGGCGCTGCTCGTGATCGTGCTGGCGGAAGGATTCTCCTGGCGGTCGGGCCTGGTTTATGCGGTGCTCGGCGGTGTACTGGCGCTGTCGCTGAGTTACGGTCTCGATTTCGCCGGCTATGCCGGCGAGCCCGGCAGCAGCCTGGTGCGCGAGCGCGAGGTGATCGCCGCTGCCGGCATCGCCGGCGGCTTCATCTATTGGCTGTGCGCCGGCCGCCGGGCCGGCTCCTGGAAGTGATCGTATGAATCGAACCGGGCTCGCCGTCGCGCTTGCCGTTGCTGCACTGGTCGGTGTCGTATTCGGCGTCTATCCGCAACTCGACCTCGACGTTTCGGCGCTGTTCTTCGATCCGGCCACGCGCACGTTCAAAATGGGCGGCCAGGCTTGGACGCTGTATTCGCGCGACGTGGCGAGCGCGCTGGTCACGCTTCTCGTCGCACCGGCCTTCGTCGCGATCGTCGGCAAACTGACGCTGCCGCGGCGGCGCATGCTGATCGGCGGCCGCGCCGCCCTGCTCCTGATCGTGACGCTGGCGCTCGGCCCCGGCGTTCTTGCCAACAAGATATTCAAGGAGCATTGGGGCCGCATGCGTCCGGTCGATGTCACGCAGTTCGGCGGCACCGACCGCTTCACGCCCTGGTGGGATCCCCGCGGCCCGTGCACGGAAAATTGTTCGTTCATCGCCGGCGAGCCCTCGGGCGCGTTCTGGACGCTGGCGCCCGCGGCGCTGGCGCCGCCGCAATGGCGGTTGCTGACCTACGGCGCGGCGCTCGCCTTCGGAGCGTTTGTCGGGGGGCTGCGCATCGCCGCTGGGGGCCATTTTTTCACCGACGTGGTGTTCGCCGGCGTGTTCATGTTCCTGCTGGCGTGGGTCGTTCACGGCCTGATCTATCGCTGGCAGCCGACGCGGCTGACCGACAAGGCCATCGAGCAGCCGCTCGAATGGGCGGGAGGCGCGGTCCGCGACGCGCTGGCTGCGCTGGTGCGGCGGATTGCTGCGCGCAAGAGCCCGCGCGCCTGAGGCTCCGACGACGCCAACGCACCGCCGGCCCGGCCAGCTTGCTTCGCTGCCGCGCATGCCTATAGTCCGCGCGGATTTCGCGGCGACCTTCTCTCTGCACGCAGGATTTTCCAATGGCCAAGGATGACGTGGACAAGCGTGGCGTCAAAAAGGTCGTGCTGGCCTATTCCGGCGGGCTCGACACGTCGATCATCCTGAAATGGCTGCAGACCACCTATGGCTGCGAGGTCGTTACCTTCACCGCCGACCTCGGCCAGGGCGAGGAGCTCGAACAGGCGCGAGCGAAGGCGCTGGCGCTCGGCATCAAGGCGCAGAACATCTTCATCGAGGATTTGCGCGAGGAGTTTGTGCGCGACTACGTCTTTCCGATGTTCCGCGCCAATGCGCTCTACGAGGGCCAATATCTGCTCGGCACCTCGATCGCGCGGCCGCTCATCGCCAAGAAGCAGATCGAGGTCGCGGAACAAGTCGGCGCCGACGCCGTCGCCCATGGCGCGACCGGCAAGGGCAACGATCAAGTGCGCTTCGAGCTCGCCTATTATGCGCTCAAACCCGACGTCAAGGTCATCGCGCCGTGGCGCGAATGGGACTTTAAATCGCGCGAGGCGCTGATCGCCTTCGCCGAGCAGAACCAGATTCCGATCGCTAAGGACAAAAGAGGCGAGGCGCCGTTTTCGACCGACGCCAACCTCCTGCACACCTCCTCGGAAGGCAAGGTGCTGGAAAATCCCGGCGAAGAGGTGCCGGATTACGTCTATTCGCGGACCGTCGATCCCGAGCAGGCGCCGAATGAGCCGGCCTACGTGACGCTCGATTTCGAGCGCGGCGATGCGGTCGCCGTCGACGGCAAAAGACTCACGCCGGCGCAACTGCTTGCGCAGCTCAACACGCTCGGCCGCCGGCACGGTATCGGTCGTCTCGATCTGGTCGAGAACCGCTTCGTCGGCATGAAATCGCGCGGCATGTACGAGACGCCGGGCGGCACCATTCTGCTTGCCGCGCATCGCGGCATCGAGCAGATCACACTCGACCGCGCCGCCGCCCACCTTAAGGACGAGCTGATGCCGAAATATGCCGAGCTGATTTACTACGGCTTTTGGTTCTCGCCCGAGCGCGAGATGCTGCAGGCGGCGATCGACAAGAGCCAGGAATTCGTATCGGGCAGGGTGCGGCTCAAGCTCTACAAGGGCAATGTCGGGGTGGTCGGGCGCGAGAGCAAATATTCGCTCTACGATCAGGACCTGGTGACGTTCGAGGACGGGAAGGTGGCCTACGATCAGCACGACGCCGAAGGATTTATTCGGCTGAACGCGCTGCGGCTGCGCACGCTGGGACAGCGGAAACGCAAGCTGAAATTGTGAGAGGCGCGTCTCCCTCTCCCGGCGCGGCGGGGAGAGGTGAAGCCTCACACCTGCCGCTCGACCAGCGTCCGCTTGAGATCGGCGATCACCTTCGCCGGGTTGAGGTGCTTGGGGCAGGCCTTGGAGCAATTCAGGATGGTGTGGCAGCGGTACAGGCGGAACGGGTCTTCCAGATTGTCGAGCCGCTCGCCGGTTGCCTCGTCGCGCGAGTCCACAATCCAGCGCTGCGCCTGCAACAGCGCGGCCGGTCCGAGATAGCGTTCGGAATTCCACCAATAGCTCGGGCAGGACGTCGAGCAGCACGCGCACAGGATGCACTCGTAGAGCCCGTCGAGTTTCTGCCGGTCCTCGTGGCTCTGCTTCCACTCCTTCTCCGGCGTCGGCGAGACGGTGTGCAGCCACGGCTCGATCGAGGCGTGCTGGGCATAAAAGTTGGTGAGGTCGGGCACCAGGTCCTTCACCACCGGCATGTGCGGCAACGGATAGATGCGCACCGCGCCGCTGATTTCGCTCATCGCCTTGGTGCAGGCGAGCGTATTGGTGCCGTCGATGTTCATCGAGCAGGAACCGCAGATGCCTTCGCGGCAGGAACGGCGGTAGGTCAGCGTCGGGTCGACGTTGTTCTTGATCCAGTTCAGCCCGTCGAGCACCATCGGCCCGCAATCGTCGGTGTCCACGTAATAGGTGTCGACGCGCGGATTGCGGCCGTCATCGGGGTCCCAGCGATAGATGCGGAATTCCCGCTCGGCGCGCGCTTTGGCCGGATGCGGCCAGGTCTTGCCCTCGGTGATCTTCGAATTCTTCGGCAGCGTAAATTGGACCATCAGAAAACCTCAATACACCCGGGCCTTGGGCTCGACATAGGCGACGTCATTGGTCAGCGTGTAGGTGTGCACCGGCCGATAATCGATGGTGACCTTGCCGGTATTGGTGTCGAGCCACACCTGCGTGTGTTTCATCCAGTTCTTGTCGTCGCGCTCAGGATAATCCTCGCGGGCGTGGGCGCCGCGACTTTCCGTGCGATTGGCAGCGGAGTCCATGGTCACCACGGCCTGCTCGATCAGATTGGCAAATTCCAGCGTCTCCACAAGGTCCGAGTTCCAGATCAGCGAGCGGTCGCTGACGCGGACGTCGGCGATGCCGTCAAAAACCTCGTGGATCAGCTTGGAGCCTTGCTGCAGCACCTCTCCGGTGCGAAACACCGCGCAGTTACTCTGCATCACGTGCTGCATCCTGGCGCGCAGCTGCGCCGTCGGCGTGGCGCCGGAGGCGTGGCGGAATTTGTCGAGCCGCGACAGCGCACGCTCGGCGGAATCCTGCGGAAGCTCTGGCTGCTTGTCGTTCGGCGTGAGAATTTCGGCGCAGCGGAGCGCCGCCGCGCGGCCGAAGACGACGAGATCGATCAGCGAATTCGAGCCCAACCGATTGGCGCCGTGGACCGAGACGCAGGCCGCCTCGCCGAGCGCCATCATGCCGGGCACGACATGGTCGGGATTGCCGTTTTTCTTGATCAAGGCCTCGCCGTGATAGTTCGTGGCGATGCCGCCCATGTTGTAATGCGCGGTCGGCACGATCGGCACCGGCTCGCGCGTCAGGTCGACGCCGGCGAAGATGCGCGCCGACTCGGTGATGCCCGGCAGCCGCTCGGCGAGGATTTTTGGATCGAGATGGTCGAGATGCAGGAAGATGTGATCCTTCTTCGGCCCGACGCCGCGGCCTTCGCGGATTTCGATGGTCATCGCGCGGGAGACGACGTCGCGCGAGGCGAGGTCCTTGGCTGACGGCGCATAGCGCTCCATGAAGCGCTCGCCTTCCGAATTGACCAAATAGGCGCCTTCGCCGCGGGCGCCTTCGGTGATCAGCACGCCGGCGCCGTAAACCCCGGTCGGATGGAACTGCACGAATTCCATGTCCTGGAGCGGCAACCCGGCCCGCAGCACCATGGCGTTGCCGTCGCCGGTTTGCGTGTGCGCACCGGTACAGGAGAAATAGGTGCGTCCGTAGCCGCCCGTGGCGAGCACGGTCATCTGCGCGCTGAAGCGATGGATCGAGCCGTTGTCGAGATTGATGGCGACGACGCCGCGGCAGCGGCCTTCCTCGTCCACGATGAGGTCGATGGCGAAATATTCGACGAAGAACTCGGCCGAATGGCGCACCGCCTGGCCGTACATCGTGTGCAGCATGGCGTGGCCGGTGCGGTCGGCGGCGGCGCAGGTGCGTTGCGCGGTGCCCTTGCCGAAATGGGTAGTCATGCCGCCGAACGGGCGTTGATAAATCTTACCGTCTTCGCGGCGTGAGAACGGCAGGCCCCAATGCTCCAGTTCATAGACCGCTTCCGGCGCGTTGCGGCACATATATTCGATCGCGTCCTGGTCGCCGAGCCAGTCGGAGCCCTTGACGGTGTCGTACATGTGCCAGCGCCAGTCGTCCTCGCCCATGTTGCCGAGCGCGGCGGCAATGCCGCCCTGCGCCGCCACCGTGTGCGAGCGCGTCGGGAACACTTTGGTGATGCAGGCGGTGCGCAAGCCCGCTTCGCTGCAGCCGACGACGGCGCGCAGCCCGGAGCCGCCGGCGCCGATGACGACGACGTCGTAGGCGTGATCTTCGATCGGATAGGCGCGGCCGTTGATGGCCGGCGCCGCGCTGCCGCCGTTCGATCCGCTCTCTGCCATGCTCAGACTCCGAACGACAATTTAAGAATAGCGTAGGCGCAGATCAGGCCGACGATCCAGCAGAAGAACGCGTTGGCCAGCAACAGCGTCAGCTTCAAGGATTCATCGGGGACATAATCCACGAGTATCTCCTGCATGCCGATTTTCATGTGGACGATGACGCAGACGATGAACAGGAGCATGACGATGGCGACCAGCGGCGCGCCGAGGATTTGCGCCACGGCGGCCTGATTGCGTCCGAGCAGCATGATGACGATGACAAACGCGGCGACGGTCAGCGGGATGCCGGCAACCGAGGTCACGCGCTGCACCCAGAAATCCTCGGTCCCCGATTTCGCCGCGCCGTGGCCGCGGACCTGCGCCAGCGGAGTGCGGAAATGCTTCGGTGCGAGGTCGCTCATCGCGGGCCTCCCATGGCGAGGTAGCCGATCACCCACACGATCACTGTCAGGACGATCGAGCCAATGATGGTGGCGGCCGCAAGCCACTCGCGCTGCTGCGCGCCAAAGCCGCGGCCGGTATCCCAGATCAGATGGCGGATGCCGCCGAGCGTGTGATGGATCAGCGCCCAGGTGTAGCCGAACAACACCAATCGGCCGATGAGCGAGCCGGCAAACCATTCGAATCTGGCGTAGCCGGTGGGCCCGGAAGCGGCGGCCATCAGCCACCAGGCCAGCAACAGCGTGCCGAAATAGAGGCCTAACCCGCTGATTCGATGCAGGCCGGACATCACCATCGTCAGCGTGAGCCGGTAGACTTGAAGGTGCGGCGAGAGCGGTCGTGCGGCGGGGGCCTTGGTTTCGGCCATTGTGCTCATCCGAATTTGGCTCGACAGCGGTGCCGAGCTTAACCGTGTCCTATCCAATCCGGGCGCGCGCCGCAATCGAGCAACAACGCGAGCGGGACGTCGATACGCCACGACAGTTCGCGAAAAACGAAAGATACCATTGAAATACCTCAGCACAATTGGCATTATTTAAAGCCTGATTTCGTGGAATCCGAAGGCAAGCTCTCCCCATGCCATTCGATCTCGCCGATCTCAGCCTCTTCCGCCACGTGATCGAGGCCGGCAGCATCACCCACGGCGCCGCGCGGGCCCACCTCGCGCTCGCCGCCGCTTCGACGCGCATCCGCAACATGGAGGAAGCGCTCGGCGTCGTGCTGCTCAGGCGTGGCCGCCAGGGCGTCACCCCGACCCAAGCCGGCCGCACCTTGCTGCAACATGCCCGCGCGATATTGCGCCAAGCCGAGCGGCTGCATGAGGATCTCGGCGCTTATGGCGGCGGCCTCGCCGGGCAGATCCGGGTGCTGTCGAACACCAACGCGCTGACCGAGTTTTTGCCGGAAGCGCTCAGCTCGTTTCTCGCCGCGCACCCGAACGTCAGCGTCGATCTGGAAGAGCGCTTGAGCGACGAGATTGTCGGGCTGATCGCCGAGGGGGTCGCCGACCTCGGCATCGTCGCCGGAACCGTCGACGCCGGCGCGCTCGAAACCTATCCCTTCCGCCGCGACCGCTTCGTGCTGGTTGTTGCGCGCTCCAATCCGTTGGGGCAGCGCGACAAGATCGGGTTTGAAGAGGTTCTCGACCACGACTTCGTCGGGCTGGATCGCGCCAGCGCCCTGCAGCGCTTCCTCGCCGGCAAGGCGGTGCGCATCGGCCGGCCGTTGCGCTTGCGCGTGCAGCTGCGCAGCTTCGATGCCGTGTGCCGGCTAGTCGAATGCAATGTCGGCATCGGCATCGTGCCGGAGACCACCGCGCGCCGCGTCGCCAAGACCATGGCGATCGCGGCCGTGCCGCTAACCGATTCCTGGGCGGTGCGCGAACTGACGATCTGTATCCGCGACATGAAAGAACTGCCGCTCTATGCGCGGCAGCTGGTCGAGCATTTGCGCGCGCAGGAGTAGAGTACGAGCCCCAAAAAGGTTTGCGCCGGACTTGATCGAGGCTGCAAGCGGCCTTGACGGGAGCTGCGAGGCCGCGTTTCACTGCGGTTGCCCGCGCGCTATCGACCTGGGTCATCCTGTTGAGCGAGCCTCAGTCCTATCGTCTTGTGATCGCCGACGATCATCCGCTGTTCCGCGGCGCATTGCGCGAAGCGGTCACCGGCGTGTTCGACCGTGCCGAGGTCGCCGAAGCCGGCACGTTCGAAGAGGTCAGCGAGCTTCTAGAACGCGGCGGCGGCGATATCGACCTGATCCTGCTCGATCTGCGCATGCCCGGAGTGCGCGGCTTTTCCGGCCTGATGTATCTGCGCGCCCAATATCCGAGTCTGCCGATCGTGGTAGTGTCGGCCAGCGACGATCCGGCCGTGATCCGCCGCTGCATCGATTTCGGCGCCTCCGGTTTCATTCCGAAAACGCTCGGCATCGAGGCGCTGCGCCAGGCGATCGCGCGCGTACTGCAAGGCGAGGTCTGGACGCCGCCCGACGTCGACCTCACGCGCCAATCCGACGGCGAAATCACCGCCATGATCGCGCGGCTGTCGACGCTGACGCCGCAGCAGGTCCGGGTGCTGATGATGCTTTCGGCGGGACTGCTCAACAAGCAGATCGCCTACGAGCTCGGCGTGTCGGAGGCAACCGTGAAGGCGCACGTCTCCGCGATCCTGCAGAAGCTCGGTGTCGAGAGCCGCACGCAAGCGGTCATCGCCGCCGGCAAGATCGAAGCCGGCCAATGGCCTCATGTGCGGGCGCGGGAGGGGTGAGCGTCGCTTAGAGGGTGGAATCGAGGATAGACCCGCAGACACGTCCGCCTTCAGGGGAGGAGCAGACATCGCGATTTAATCGCGTCATGTCCGCTTGCCCTTAGCGGACAATTCCGCGGCTTCTTGCCTTGCCGAAACGGGCCATTTTCTCTCAGAGCGCCCAGTCTATTGGCGTGGTCGCTTGTCAGTTTAACGGGAATCTCCCGGAAGCGGCACCGAGACGGTGAGGCTAGCTCATCAGAACGGCCTCTGCCTCGGCGCAACGAACTGGTCCACTGAAACCAGGTTAAGCAAGGTATCCCTGTGCTCTTGCATAAACTGAAACGCTGCGTGCGGATCGTTCCTGACCGAGTTCCATGAGTCGCGAAATACGAAGGGTTGCTTCGTGTCCGACCCATTGCGGCTCTTTTGAATGACACCGCATCCGAAGTCCGTGTCTATCGTGCGATATTCGAGCCGGTCGTTTTGCGCCACGAAATCGAGATAGGCGATGAAGGTTACGCCACACCACGAACCTGGCACGAACATTGGGCTGATGAGGTCGTCGGTCGGACGGTTGCAATCGTGGATCACGATCGATCCGGTGTCAGTCAAAAGACTGAGAGCGACCTGCATATCGCGAAAGGACGATTCATATTCGTGCCACGGGTCGACCAACATAATATCATAGCAAAAACCGCTGCGATGAATGTCGGCAATGCATTGACTAATGTCCAGGTCTGGGGCTCTGAATTCGATATTCAGTCCGTCGGTAAAACCCTCCGGACATCGATACATGAGACGATGGCAGACATCGAAATGGGACTGATCGATTTTAGCGAATCGATTGCCGGTCGTTGGCGTACAAATTTCCAGATAAGTGCGATAGTCTCGAAGTTTCGACAAATACTTGATGATGTCGGTTTTGTCCCAATTCATTACCGCACTCAATCGCTATGCGCAGTACTAGGATTTTCCGGATGTCCCCAAACCGACGTGAATATTCAGGCTTTTTCAGTCTTCCTGCAAGACAGAGGCGAGATGCGAACGCCCACAGCAGCTTTGGCAGGCCGCATGGCAATCGACGGTGTTGACAGGACCATTTGGCGGCAACAGCGTGCGGTCCGGCGCCTACTGGCGACCTCTAAGGGCTTCCGGCTTCGTGCTGCGCGGCGCCTAGGAAACGTAATCCACGCTATTCCGCCGCGACGCGCTGCACCCGCCACTGGCTGATGAGTGCCCGTAACGACGCCGGCTTGAGCGGTTTGTTGAGCACGTGGACGCCGGCGGTGCGGGCTTCCTCGCGGACGCGCAAGGAACGGTCGGCGGTGACCAGGATCGCCGCGAGGTCGCGGCCGGCGCGCCGGCGCAGCTCCGCGATCGCAGTCATGCCGTTGCCGCCGTCGAGGTGGTAGTCGACCAGAAGCCCGTCGGGCTCGCGGCCGCTGCGTTCGATCGCCGCCAGCGCCTCGGCGAGGTCGGTGGCCTTGAGTACCTGGCAGCCCCAGCCGCCGAGCAGCGTCTGCATGCCGTCGAGAATGGTCTCTTCGTTGTCGATGCAGACGACGACCGTTCCGGTGAGCCGCCCGGCGGCGACTTTGGGCATGGCGTGCTGAAGCGGCTCGGCCGCGCCGGCGGTGGCGCGGGGCACTTCGACGGAAAATCGCGACCCGCGGCCGACATTCGAGGTCAGCGCCACCTCGCAGTCGAGCACGCGGGCGACGCGCTCCACGATCGACAGGCCTAAGCCAACGCCGCGCGCGACCCGCGCGCCCTGGTCGAGACGATGAAATTCCTTGAACACCGCGCGCCGCTTGGCGTGCGGAATGCCGATGCCGGTGTCGTAGACGTCGATGCGCAGCCGCGGCCCGCGGCGCCGGCAACCCACCAGCACCGTTCCGGCGGGGGTATATTTGATCGCGTTCGAGACCAGGTTCTGCAACAGCCGTCGCAGCAAGCGCCGGTCGGAGCGCACCGCCAGCGCGCAGGGCATGAAAACCAGGTCGAGACCCTTCTCCTGCGCCATTGGCGTAAATTCGACCTCCAGCCGCTGCAGCAATTCGTCGATGCGGAAATCGCTGAGTTCCGGCTTCATCGCGCCGGTATCGAGCCGCGAAATATCCAACAGTGCCACGAATATCTCTTCCACCGCCTCGAGCGAGGCGTCGATGTTCTGCACCAGATCGCCGTCCTCGCCGGCGCGCTGGCGCTCGATCAGGCTGGTCACGTAGAGCCGCGCGGCGTTGAGCGGCTGCAAAATGTCGTGGCTGGCGTCGGCGATGAAGCGGGTCTTGGAGGCGTTGGCGTCGTCGGCTTCGCCTTTGGCGCGTTCGAGTTCGGCGTTGAGCCGCGTCAGCTCCCCGGTTCGCTCGCGCACGCGGCGTTCCAAGGTCGCGTTGGCGCGCTCGAGCGCCTCCGCGGCCTCCACGCTCGGCGTGATGTCGGTAAAGGTCGTCACCACCCCGCCGTCGGGCATGCGGTCGGCGCGTACTTCGATCACTAGCTCGCGCTCGGCGAAGCGCTCGAGGAACGGCTCGGCGACCGAGGTGTATCTGGCAATGCGCTCGGCCACCTGGCCATCGAGGTCCTTGGCGTCGCGCCCGCCCTGCTGCGCGATATGGCGGAGAATTTCGTCGAGCGGGATGCCGATCCGCGTCAGGTCGTGCGGCAGGTCAAGCAGTTCGCCGAACTGGCGGTTCCAGCAGAGCAGCGCCAGCTCGCGGTCGAACACGGCGATGCCTTGGCGGACGTGATCGAGCGCCGTCTGCAGAATCTCGCGATTGTAATGGATCGCCGCGTTGGCATCGTCGAGCAGCTTGAGCGCCGCCTTGGTCGAGACGGTGCGCTTGCGCAACAACAGCGACAGCACCAGCCGCGACGACGCCGCGCCGATCGCCGAAGCCAGCAGATGTTCGCCGTATTGCAGCAACTGGAAGTCGGCTTCGGCCTGCGGCTCGAGCCCGATGCGGCGCGAGGCGGCAAAGCTGGCGAAGGATTTGCGGGTGCGCTCCTCGCCGAGGTAGCGGGCGACGCTCGCGGTCAGTTCCTCGATGGTGACGGAGGCGCGCCGCAGCCGGAAGCTCGGCGCGATCGGCGCCAGCGACGACGGCACGAACACGTCCCCCTGCACGCGTTCGATCGCCGTCGGCCGCCGGCTGAAAGAGAAGCCGACGTAGAGCGCGATATTGGCGACGAGACTGAGCAGGACACCGTGCACGAGCGGCGCCAGGTCGACACCGAACAGCGCCTGCGGCCGCAACCAGGCGAGGTCGAACGGTCCGTCGGTCAGGATATGCTGATCGAGGATGCCGGCGTCCGAGATGCTCGGCAACAACAGCGTATAGGCCCACACCAGAATGCCGGCGGTCATGCCGGCGATGGCGCCGCGGGCGGTGGCGCGCCGCCAGACGAGGCCGCCGAAGAAGGCCGGCGTCAACTGCGCGATGGCGGCAAACGATAATAGACCGATCGAGGCAAGCTGCGCTTCCCCGGCCGAGCGATAGTAGATGTAGGCGAGCAGCAGAATCGCGAAGATGGCGATGCGCCGCACCGTCAGCAGTTGGGCGCCGGCGTCGCTCGGCTCTCCGGCGCGCGCCGCGCGACGCTTCAGGATCAGCGGCATGACGATGTCGTTCGACACCATGATCGCCAGCGCCACCGATTCGACGATCACCATGGCGGTCGCCGCGGAGAGGCCGCCGACGAAGGCGATCAGCGTCAACAGCTCGGAATGCGCTTTCAGCGGTAGCGCCAGCACGAACATGTCGCTGTCCACGCCCCCCGTCGGGAAAGTCAGCAGGCCGGCCATCGCAATCGGCATCACGAACAGGTTGATGAGCACCAGATAGGCCGGGAACAGCCAGGCAGCGCGGCGGATTTCGACCTCGCTGTGGTTCTCGACGACGGCGACGTGGAACTGCCGCGGCAACAGCAAAATCGCGAACAGCGACAGCATCGTCATGGCGCCGAACGCCATCAGCGGCGGCGCGCGCGTCAGCACCGCCGCCGTCTGCGGCTGTTGCAGCGCGCGCGCCAACAGCGTGAGCGGATCGTGGAACATGACGAAGGTGACGAAGATGCCGACGGCGAGAAAGGCGATGAGCTTGATCACCGACTCCGTCGCGATCGCCAGCATCAGCCCGTCCTGATGCTCGGTGGCATCGATGTGGCGGGTGCCGAACAGCACCGCGAAGGCCGCCATCAGCAGCGCCACGAACAGCGCGATGTCGCCGACCAAGGGCGGCGCCGCCACGCCGCCGATCGAGCCGGCGGCGAGAATGGTGCCGACCGACGATGACACCGCTTTGAGCTGCAGCGCGATGTAGGGGATCATGCCGACGATGGCGATCAGCGCCACGGTCGCGGCGACGGTCTGGCTCTTGCCGTAGCGCGCCGCGATGAAGTCGGCGATCGAGGTGATGTTCTGGCCCTTGGCCAGCCGCACGATGCGGATGATGAGCGGATAGCCGAAGCCGACCACCAGCACCGGCCCGATATAGATCGCCAGGAAATCGAGGCCGGCGCGCGAGGCCAGGCCGACCGAGCCGAAGAACGTCCATGACGTGCAATAGATGGCCAGCGAAAGCGGATAGATCAGCAGCCGCGCGCGGCTGCCGCGCACCAGCTCGTGCCGGCGGTCGCCGTAGCTCGCCACCAGGAACAAAAAGCCGATATAGGCGAGCGCGATAATAACGACGACCCAGCCTTGCAGCATGGCGCTTCCTGCGTCGGCTCGCGGCGGGCGGGGCAGACCCGCGGCGCTTTTGCTTAGGTCACCATAGTTTGGCGGGGGTGTCTATCGGGTCGGCGGTGGCAAGAAGGTATCGGCCCGCCGGTATTCCGGTGGCGGAACCGGCGGATCCGGCCTTTCGGCCGGCCCGACAACCGTTCCGCCAATAGTCCGCATGACACAATTTTTAGATGCCACCGCTGGTTACCTCAGCTTGCGCGGAAGCGGTGTTATTTTAGTTCGGCGAATCGATTGGTTCGCAGTACGTCGCGGGGATGCGGATTGCGGTGACGAACGAAATCTTCATTGTCGACGACGATGCGTCGGTGCGTTCCGCACTTTCGGTGGTCTTGAGCGGCGAGGGTTATCAGGTCGCGAGCTTCGTCGAGGGCGAGGCCTTCCTCGCCGCGGCTCGTTCCCGTACGCCGGGGTGCGTTCTGCTCGATGTGCACTTGCCGGGCTGTTCCGGCCTCGACGTTCTGAAGCAGCTCGACGCGCAGAGCTATCCGGCGCCGGTCCTGATCATTTCCGGCCGCGGCGATATCCCCACCGCCGTCGAAGCGATCCGCAACGGCGCGCTCGACTTCATCGAGAAGCCGTTCGATGCGGCCGCGGTGGTGGCGCGCGTGCGTAGCGCGATGGACGCCTGGCATGCCGGCAACGGCAAGGACAGCATTCTGGCGCGCGATTTTCCCGGGCACGACCGGCTCACCGCACGCGAACGCGACGTGCTGCAGCGGATCGCGCAAGGCGCGTCGAACAAGGAGGCCGGGCGCGAGCTCGGCATCTCACCGCGCACTATCGAAGTGCATCGCGCGCGCATCATGGAGAAGCTCGCCGCCAAGAACGCCGCCGACCTGATGCGGATCGTGCTGCGCGGCGGCCGCGGGCACTGAGCAGCACGATGCAATGATTTGACGGCACTGGCCGCCGCGGGCATTGAATGGCCGGTCGATGCCTGCCATTCCTTCGCTGCGCGCGCTGATCGAGACGGCCGAGACGCTGCTGATCGCGGCTGCCGGCGGGCTCGCGTTCACGCTTCTAGGTCTGCCCGCCGGTCTCGTCTCCGGATCGGTCCTGGCGGTGACGGTGGCCGCCCTGTTCGGGCGCCCGGCCAAGGTGCCCGTTCCGCTTGCTCGCGTCTGCTACGTCGTTGTCGGCATCCTGCTCGGCGCCGTGGTGACGCCGCAGACGCTCAAGGGGCTAGCCACCTGGCCGGTGAGCGTGGCGCTGCTCATGGTGGCCACGCTCTGCATGATGGTGGCCACCACGAGCTATCTGCGCGTGGTGCACCGTTGGGACCGGCTCTCGGCGCTGATGGGCGCAAGCCCGGGCTCGATGATGCAAGTGATTGCGCTGTCCACCGAACTCGGCGCCGACCTGCGCGCGGTGGCGATCGTGCAGACGCTGCGCGTTCTGCTGCTCACGACCGGCATACCCGGAGGGCTGGCGCTGTTCGGCCTCGTGGCGCCGGCGGTGCCGGTCGTCCACGAGCCGGCCGGCGGCTCTTCACTCGCGGAAATCCTTGTCGTCGTAGCGGTCTCGACCGCCACCGCCTGGGCGATGGCGCGGCTCAGGTTTCCCGGCGGCTTCCTGTTCGGCGCCATGACGGGATCGGGCGTGCTGCATGGCACCGGGCTCGTTCAGGCCGTCCTGCCGTGGTG
Organism: Xanthobacteraceae bacterium; assembly: GCA_049284935.1. Taxonomy (GTDB): domain Bacteria; phylum Pseudomonadota; class Alphaproteobacteria; order Rhizobiales; family Xanthobacteraceae; genus BOG-931. The sequence continues at coordinate 7,698 of JBAPYW010000049.1, read as the reverse complement.
GATCGGCAGTGCTGCGGTCATTGTGCTCGGCGCGGTCGTCGGCTCGCGTTTCGCCAATACGACGTTCCGGCGGATCATCGGCTATCTCGGCGCCGCCTTCGGCTCATTTGCCGTATCGCTCTCGGTCGCCACGCTGTTTGTGCTGATCGTCACCCGCTTCTTTCCGTTCCCGATCGCCAACGTCGCCGTCGCCTTTGCGCCCGGCGCGCAGGATACGATGATGGTGCTGGCGCTCGCGCTGCACCTCGACCCGGTCTATGTCGGGGCGCATCACGTGGCGCGCTTCCTCGTCGTCACGTTTACCGTGGCGGTTGCAGCACGCCGTATGGCGAAGGATGAACTAGCGTCGCGCGATCGGACTTGAGCGGCGTCACTCGGCGGCAGCGAGCGCGCGCTCCTGGAGCGGCAGCCCGAGCTTCTGCCAGACGTCGACGAGCGCCTCGGCGAGCGTGTCGATCAGGCCGTCGTCGTGATAGGGACTCGGCGTGATGCGCAACCGCTCCTTGCCTTTCGGCACCGTCGGGTAATTGATCGGCTGGATGTAGATGCCGTGCTCGGACAGCAACAGATCGCTGGCCTGCTTGCAGCGCTCGGGATCGCCGACAAAAACCGGAACGATATGGGTGGGGCTCGTCATCACCGGCAGCCGCGCGGCGGTGAGCACCGCCTTGGTGCGGGCGGCGCGATCCTGATGGCGCTCGCGCTCCCACTGTGAGGTCTTCAGATGGCGGATGGCGGCGGTCGCCGCGGCGCAGACCGACGGCGGCAGCGCGGTGGTAAAGATAAAGCCCGCGGCATAGGAGCGCACCGCGTCGATCACTGCCGCCGAGCCGGCGATGTAGCCGCCGAGGCAGCCGAACGCCTTGGCCAGCGTCCCCTCGATGACATCGATGCGGCCCGCGGCGCCGTCGCGCTCGCTGATGCCGCCGCCGCGCGCGCCGTACATGCCGACCGCGTGGACTTCGTCGATATAGGTCATGGCGCCGTAGCGCGCGGCGAGATCGCAGATGCGGTTCACCGGCGCGACGTCGCCGTCCATGGAATAGAGGCTCTCGAACACGATCAGCTTCGGCCGGCTCGGCTCCGCCGTAGCCAGAAGCTGTTCGAGATGCGCCATGTCGTTGTGGCGGAAGATCTGCCGCTCGCAATGCGCCTGACGCACGCCTTCGATCATCGAATTGTGGTTCAGGGCATCCGACAGAATCAGGCAGTTCGGCATTAGCTTTGCCAGCGTGGAAATTCCCGTCTCGTTGGAGACGTAGCCGGAAGTAAAGACCAGCGCCGCTTCCTTGCGGTGCAGGTCGGCAAGCTCGCGCTCGAGCTCGACCAGAGGGTGATTGTTGCCGGCGATGTTGCGGGTGCCGCCGGCGCCGGTGCCCATCCGTGTCGCGGTCTCAACCATGGCGCCGATCACCTTGGGGTGCTGGCCCATGCCGAGGTAGTCGTTCGAGCACCAGATTACGACGTTCTTCGGGCCTTCCGGCGAATGCCACACCGCATAGGGGAACCGGCCGGCGATCCGCTCGAGATCGGCAAACACCCGGTAACGCCGCTCGTTCCGCAATTGCGCTAGAGCGTCAGTAAAATATGCACTGTAATCCATGAACTTACCGGCCCCCTCGGTCAGCGATACCCCGCCGGAACCCTTTTTAGAGGGGTTCCAGTTGGCTTGTCGAGGCATTGGTAAGCGAAAAATCGTCGCGGCTTTTTGCGGTGGATCAAATGGTAGCCGCTTACGCCGCGGCTGGTGGTCGCGGCAGTCCGTAGATCCTATGGAACGATCCGGAATCTGGTCGGGCTCAGGGCTTGGTGCCGGCGCTCGCCCTCGCCCGCGACAGACTGCTGGCAATCGGCAGCAACATCGCAGGCGGCGTGAAGCGCGTGGAGAGCGCGATGATCCTGTTGAGCAGACCGGTCACGACCACGGGACGGCCGGCCTTGAGCGCGGCATACCCAAGGCGCGCCACCTCGGCGGCCTGCATCACCGGCATCGGGCCGCTGAACAAAGCGGAGCCCTGCATTTGCGCGACCTCGGCGAAACCGGTCGCCGTCGGACCCGGGCACAGCGTCGTGACCGTCACGCCGGTACGCCGCAGCTCGTAGCCGATCGCCCGGCCGAGGCTAAGCACGTAGGCTTTGCTCGCGTAATAGACCGCCATTTCCGGTCCGGGCTGAAACGCCGCCGTCGAGGCAACCAGCATGACTTTGCCGCGCCGCCGCGCCACCATCTGCGGCAGCACGAGCCGCGTCAGCTCGGTCAGCGCCACGACATTGACGTGCAGCATGGCCGCGATCTTTTCCGGATCCGCGCGATCGAAGCGGCCGCTGTCGCCGAGGCCGGCGGCGTTGATCAGCACGTCGAGCACAACGCCGCGCGCGGCAAGCTCTTGCGCCAGCGCGGCAGCCGCTCCGGCCTTGGCGAGATCGGCGGCAATGATGGTAACCGCCGCGCCGGCGGCCTTGAGCTTTTCGGCCAAGGCTTCCATTGCCTCGCGGCGGCGGGCGACCAGCACGAGATCGTGGCCGTCTTTCGCCGCCTCGCGCGCAAGCTCGGCGCCGATGCCGCTCGATGCGCCGGTCACCAGCGCGATGGGACGCGTTGACGAAGTCATGGCATGACCCTCCGGGTTAGGCCGGCACCGCCGGTCTTAGACCGCAATGTCACCGGCCAATGAATTATCGGCCGACGAAGGCGGCCGCGCGCTTTTCGACGTAATGCGCCACGCCTTCCTTGAAGTCCTCGGATTGAAACGACTCGACCATGGCCGCGTCGGCCGCCGCGCAGGCTTCCGCCAGCGACTGGAAATAGGATCGGAACACTTGACGTTTCATCACGCCGATCGATCGCGGCGACGACGTTGTCACCAGATCGCGCGCGATCCCCTGCACGGTCTGCAGAAAATTCTCCGCCGGCAGTTGCCGCACCAGCCCGAGCCGCTCCGCCTCGGCGGCAGTGACCGTGCGCGCGGAATAAAGCAGGTCGAGCGCATTCATCGGGCCGATCAGCCGTGGCAGCATCCAGGCGCTGCCGTACTCGGCGATCAGCCCGCGTTTGGCGAAGGCGGTTGTCAGCTTGGCACCCTCGGCCATGTAGCGGAAGTCGCAGTACAGGCTGAGACAGAAGGCGATGCCCGCGATCGGGCCGTTGATGGCCGCGAAAATTGGCTTCGGCGTATCCAGCATATAGCTGAATTTCTGCTCGAAGTTGCCGGATTTGCCGAGGTCTCGGCTGACGTTGCCGCTGGGCCGCTGGCCGGCGGATATCTTGCTCAACCGCGACATGTCGGCGCCGGCGCAGAAGCCGCGCCCAGCCCCGGTCAGGACGATGGCGCGGACCGAATTTTCCACGGCCGCCTTGTCGATGGCGTGGCGCACGTCGGCGTCCATCTCGCTGGTCCAGGCGTTGAGCTTGTCCGGCCGGTTGAGCGTTATGGTGGCGACGAAATTGTCGACCTCGTAGAGGGTATCGGTGTAGGTCATACGTTTCCTCCTGCCTGGCGCTATTTGCCGGGAATATTGCATATTGCCCAGATGCGATCCAAGACAGCCAAACAAGGAGAATGACGTGGCCGCCTATTGCCGCCTGCGGCAGATTTGCCTGGTGACGGCGGATCTGCCGCGGGCGATCGCCGACATGCAGGCGATCTTCGGCGTCAAGCTCGCCTATCAAGACCCGCACGTGCGCCGCTACGGATTGCAAAACGCGCTGTTTCCGTTTGGGCTTGCCTTCGTCGAAATCGTCGCTCCGGTCGAACCCGATACGGCGGCCGGCCGCTTCCTTGACCGCAGCGGCGGCAGCGGCGGCTACATGGCGATCTTCAATTGCAGCGATCCGCAACGCCGCGGCCTTAACGCCAACGCCTTGGGCGTGCGCACCGCCCATACCATCGACCACCCCGGCTTTCACGCCGTGCAGCTGCATCCGCGCGATTGCCGCGCGGCGATGATCGAGTTCGACCGCACCGACGGCGAAGAAGATCTGCGCGGCCCCTACGGCCCGGCCGGAGGAACGGGTTGGACAAACGCGATCCGAACCGATGTCACCAAGCGGCTCGCCGCGATCGTCCTCGAAAGCCCCGATCCAGGCGGCCTTGGGCGGCACTGGGCGCGCATCCTGGAGATGCCGTTCGTTGCCGATGGCGACGGCGGCTGCATCACAGCCGACATGACCGCAATCCAATTCACGCGCGGTGACGGCGCGCGGGAAATCTTACGCACGCTGCTGATCGAGGTCGCCGATCGGAGCGGCATCGAAACGCGTGCGAAGGAGCGCGGCTATCCGGTCTCTGATGCCGGCGTCGAATTCTGCGGCGTGCGGTTTCGGCTAATCGCGTGAATCCGCGTTACACGCACGCGAACTGGTGCTGCCGGTCAGGATTGAACTGACGACCTCTCCCTTACCAAGGGAGTGCTCTACCACTGAGCTACGGCAGCGGCCTTAGAGCGGGATGACTTAATCTTCGAATCGTCATCCCGCTCTAAGTTCCTATTTTATCGCGCGTCCGGACGGAAAACCGGTTTCCACTTTTCCTGGACGCGCTCCAGCGGCTGGCGCGCGACCCGTAGAAGCCGCGCGGGCCGGCGCATGGCGAGCGCCACTAAAGCGCGGCGATCCTTGCCATAGGGGTCCTCACCGCGCAAGCGCGGGGGTGCGGGACGTACAACATCATTGCGTTTTTTGACCGTCATCCTGAGGTGGCCGCGAAGCGGCCCTCGAAGGATGACGGAACGGGATCAAAACTCCGACGCCAGCCGGTCCAATCCCATGACGTGGGCGAGGTTGCGGACCTCGTTCTTCTGCTCGTCGGAAAAACTCAGGATCAGCGGGAAGGCTGCAGACTTGAGGTCTTGCACTTCCGCGCTGTCAGGGTCGAGCGAAGCCACCACGGCGGCCGCGCCGCGCCGGCTCGCGTCGCGGGCTTTGGCGTAGGCGATGCTGCGCAGCGCCGCTTCGACGGACGGCCACATGCATTCCTGGTCGGGCGTCAGGTGCAGCCGCCCCTTGATGCTGGCGATCTGCGCATCGTTGAGCACGAAGCCCGGCCGGTTGGCATGGCGAACGGCGCTCTCCGTCAGCGACTTGAGCTCGCTGCGGCGCTGCATGGCTGGCGGCGACTTTATTTCGGTGTCGGCGCGCGGCTGCGGCGCCGCCGTCGCCGGGGCTGGAGCGACCGCGACGTGCGGCTCGGGCTGGGCAACGACCCGCCCAACCATGGGCTCGGGGCTCAGCAATGCGAGCTGCGCACCGCCGAGCACCATGGCGCGCGTGGGACTCGTTGGATTCATTGGACTGACCGCGCTCGTCGCACCGGAGACGGTATCCGCGGCCGCGGTGGCGGCTTGAACTTCGGGGAAACGCAGCGCGACACTTTGGGCGGGCGAAAGGCTTGGCGAAGGATTGGCGCTGCGTGAGCTTAAGACGTGCCAATTGCCGAGCAGGTAGCCGGCGGTCCCGACCAGAAGGATTGTCGCCACCCGGCCGCGTTTCAGCGCCCTCCGCATCCGAGGTCCCCTTATCCCCTACGACTGTGTAGCTAATTCCTTTCAAATGAAGCTTAATTTATGACTAATCGGTGGATTTTTGTCGGCAGATGTTTTTGATCGCGCGTCCGGACGGAAAACCGATTTCCACTTTTCCTGGACGCGCAAAAAGGCCCGGCATTGCTGCCGGGCCTTGAAGTCTCAGTGGAGCGCGATCTTTTCGGAAAAGCGAGCTGTTAGGCCGCCTCTTCCTCGACCACCGCGTCCTCTTCGGCCTCGGGCTTCGGACCGCGGTGCGGACCCTTGGCCAGCGCGGCCTCGATCTCCTTGACCGCTTCGGTCTCCGTGAGCCGCTGCACGGCGGCGACTTCACGTGACAGCCGGTCGAGCGCCGCCTCGTAGAGCTGGCGCTCGGAATAGGATTGCTCCGGCTGCGTTTCCGAGCGGAACAGATCGCGGACGACCTCGGCGATGGCGACGATGTCGCCGGAATTGATCTTGGCCTCGTATTCCTGCGCCCGGCGCGACCACATGGTCCGCTTGATGCGCGCGCGGCCCTTGAGCGTCTCCAGCGCCCGCTTGACCATCGGCGTTTCGGCAAGCTTGCGCATGCCGACAGAGGCGATCTTCGAGGTCGGCACCCGCAACGTCATCTTGTCCTTGACGAAGTTGATGACGAAAAGCTCGAGCCGCGCCCCCGCGACTTCCTGCTCCTCGATCGCGGTGATCTGGCCCACGCCGTGAGCCGGATACACGATGAACTCGCTGGTCTTGAAGCCTTGTCGCTGGGTCGTCTTCTTCGCGTTCATTCCCAAAGTTGCTCCTTCCGCCTCCGGCTTGCGCCGGGGGACGGGTTTCGCCGCGCTGACCCTTGCCTGGGCCGTTCGCCGCGTGGACTGTGATGGCCTTCGGCTGGCGCCGGAGGCCGGTTTTCTTGTCTTCCGGCTCATCCTGGCCGTGCTCTTCTTCGAACGATGACGACGAGTTTTCTCTGCCACTGCTCTCGCGTGGGTCTCACGCCTCTTTTGACGATTCCTCGGAAACGCCCCAGAAAAATATGCTCCCGGTGTGGGGGAGCGGCATATCGGGGGTGTTTTTCATTATGATACCCCTTTATAACACATTTTCGCTCAAAATCAAAGCCTTATGGCGTTGCAAAACGGTCGCACCGCCGGCAACCCTAACAATGGTTAAGAACGGTCGCCTCAATCCCCAGTTCCCGGATTAGGGGAAAAATACTTTTCAAACTTGTCGGGGAGGCCCTCAAACTCCTTGGCGTCGGCGGGCGGCTCTTTCTTAGTCGTGATGTTGGGCCATTGCTTTGCAAATTCTGCATTGACCGTCAGCCACTTCTCGATACCGGGCTCGGTGTCGGGCTTGATCGCGTCAACCGGACATTCCGGTTCGCACACGCCGCAATCGATGCACTCGTCGGGGTGGATGACCAGCATGTTTTCGCCCTCGTAGAAGCAATCCACGGGGCATACCTCGACGCAGTCCATGTATTTGCATTTGACGCAATTATCATTGACGATATAGGTCATCGGCTCACTCTAACCCCGGCCCTGTGCGCGAGCGTTGCTCCTACCGCATGGCTCCCGACCACGCAAGGTTCCACGTGCGGCGGAAGCCACCGGCGCCCGACATGTCAGATCAATTCCTCATATAAGAACTGAGCGGTTCGAGCGGGACCCCTGCGCTCGACGAAGCCACCGACTTTCAGCACGCGGACGCGGTGTTCGAGCGCGACCGTAATCACGTCGCCGTTTCGCACCATGCGGCTTGGCGCATCGATCCGCGCACCGTTCACCCGGACATGACCGGAAGCGGCGAGCGCCGCCGCGGCGCCACGCGTGGACACGACGCGAGCGTGCCACAGCCACTTGTCGATGCGCTGGCGGTCGAGCCCGGCCGCCGCCCTTGAACTTTGGTGGAGCATGATCTTTTCCGATTGGATCATGCCTGCTAGCGACGCTCCTTGGCCTCTTCCTCAAGCTGAGCCTTCAGCGCCGCGAGCTTGGCGAACGGCGAATTCGGGTCGGGGGCTTTCTCGCGCCGCTCCTGCCGCTCGTGCCGCGCCACATGCGGCGGCCGCTGCCCCTCGCGGCGCGGACGCTCGAAGCGCTGATCCGGGCCGCGCCGGCGACGGTGACGCGTCTGGCGTTCCGGCTTGCCTGGCTCGGCTGGCCCGGCCGGCGCGGCCGCGGTCAGTTGCGC
>JBAPYW010000048.1:0-21269 GCA_049284935.1 Xanthobacteraceae bacterium | reverse complement strand
GAGGTAGCCGTCCTTCTCGAATGACATGTTTGCCTGCCGCACAGCTTTCGAAACAAAGATGACGCCCTTGTCGCAATACAGAGGAACACCCGCTAGAACCCGTCCGGCCGTCAGGATAATCCACCTGTAGTGGATACATGCGATGCGAAAAGTAGTCGATACCAATTTCCTGCAAACTGAAGCCCTTAGAGCTTATCTCGCCGCGTCCACCGACAATTATGCGGTTCTCACTGAATTCGCGGCTATGGAGTCGTACAGGCAAGACGTGCTCGACACGCTTGACGCACTGAACAAGCAAATGGGGGTTCTGGTTCAGTTTCCGACGCAGGTGATTGTGCTGAAAGGAACGCTAGACGTTTGCTCACTGAGTGGGCGAGATGCCGCGACCCGGGAACGCATGATCGGCGAAACACAAACACGCGAATTCCCAGAATTTTGCCAGCACCTGCTAGCAGCAAGACGCGGCGATCTTTCTATTAGAGAACAGATTATCGAGAATGGACGCGAAGCAAGTGCCAATCTGGATCGAATACTTTCGGGTTCGTCCACACTCTCCCGTGGAATTGAACAATTGCAACAAACCTACACGCCAACGGAGCTAAAAAGTCTGCGACAGCGGAAAGGTCTTACACTGCAACTACAGGATAAATTGATTCGTGATGTTCTTTCGCTCGCGGGCGAATTGATGGAACAACATCCAAGTGTGATGGACATTCCGCGTGACCCGCAAATTCGTAACACTTTTCTTTTCCGCTTTGCGCTTTGCGCCTCTGTGTCGATCCTCAAGAGGATTGAGGAAGGAGGTGCAGGAAAGGTGAACGACGAGAACTTGCGAAACGATATGGTGGATGTGAACTTTGCGGCGTTCGCCACCTATTTCGACGGTCTATTTACGGATGACAAAAGGGCGGCCGACACATACGCAAGATCGGAATATCTGCTACGGGAGATGTTCGCCATTCCGCCGCCGTGGTCATTGGCGAGCTTGATTGCGTGGTGGCGCGGCCGGACGTGATCTTAACTGCCGCTAATTACCGCCGCTACTGCCGCTAACCAATTGCCTAACTCCTTGATATTGCAACGTGGCGCGCCCGAAGGGATTCGAACCCCTGACCTCTGCCTTCGGAGGGCAGCGCTCTATCCAGCTGAGCTACGGGCGCGTTGGAGCTATGCCGGCCTAGATAGCGGAAGCCCGCCGGCGCAGCAACGGCCGTGCGTGCCGCTCGCCACGGTCACTTCTGTGCGCTGGATTGGTTCGCTTCACTCGCAATGACGAACGGCCGCCCCGCCGCCTAACTATCCCGCCGCCTTCGGCGATGCAGCCTCATCCGCCGGCTTGTCGGAGACACCGGCCTCGGCGAAGGTCGCCATGCCGGTGTGGCAGGCGAGCGCGGCGCGAAGAATGAGCACCGCCAAGGCGGCCCCGGAGGCTTCGCCGAGCCGCATGTTGAGATCGATGAGCGGCTTCAGGCCCAGCTCGTCGAGCAGCGCCCGGTGTGCGGCCTCGGCCGAGACGTGCGCGGCGAGCGCGTGCGCCAGCGTGTCGGCGCGCAGCCTATAAAGCGGCGCCACCGCGGCGGTGCAGACGAAGCCGTCGAGCAGCACCGGAATGTTCTGCCGCCGCGCCGCCAAGGCGGCGCCGAGAATGGCGGCGAGCTCGCGGCCGCCGAGCGCCGCGGCGATGCGCAGCGGGTCGTTGAGCACATCGGCGTGACGGCCGAGCGCGCGGTCGATCACGGCGCGCTTGCGGTCAAGGCCGTCGTGGTCGACGCCGGTACCGCGGCCGGCCCAGCGCGCGCCGCCGCCGCCGAACAAGGCCGCCGCGATCGCTGCCGCCGCCGTGGTATTACCGATGCCCATCTCGCCGAGGCAGACGAGATCGGCGTCCTGCGCCACCGCCTCATAACCTTCCGTCACTGCGGCGAGGAAGTCGCGCTCGGTCAGCGCCGGCGCCGCGGTGAAATCGGCGGTCGGCTCGTCGAGCTTGAGCGGAATGACGCGCAGGTTCGCGCCGGCGGCGCGGGCGAGCTGATTGATCGCGGCGCCGCCTGAGGAAAAATTCGCCACCATCTGCACCGTGACCTCGGCCGGATAGGCGGAGACGCCCTGCGCGGTGACGCCGTGATTGCCGGCGAACACCAGCACGTCGACGCGGTCGAGCCGTGGCGGCGCGTGGCCCTGCCAATGCGCCAGGAAGGCGACCATATCCTCCAGCCGGCCAAGGCTTTTCGGCGGCTTGGTCAGCATGTCCTCGCGCTGGGTCACCGCGGCGCTCGCCGCCGGATGTCCGCCCGGCAGATCGAGGCAGGCGGCGCGCAGATCGGAGAACGTGGTAAAGTCGGTCATAGGTTGGCTTTCTTGGGCGATTCTTTCGGGCGGGTACACGGAAGTTTTAGCAAACTTGCAGCGGTACGGCCATGGTCAGCACGCGCGAACCGAGGATCAACAATGACATCGCCGCATTTCTCGGATGACTGGCGTCCGTGGGCCGCGGAGCGGCTGAGCGAACTCACCACCGGCATTGCTTTTTCGACGCGGCTGCCTCTGCCGCGCGCCGCGCCGATCAGCGGCGCCGCGCTCAGAGAGGCGGTGTGGGCGCTGCCGGTCGCCGGCTTCATCGTCGCCATCATCGGCGCGGTGGTCTACGCGCTGGCGTACCGGTTGGGACTGCCGGCATGGTCGGCCGCCGCGCTTGCCGTCGCCGCAACCTTGGCGGCAACTGGTTGTTTGCACGAGGACGGCCTCGCCGATACCGCGGACGGCTTCGGCGGCGGCAAGACCCGCGAGCAGAAACTCGACATCATGCGCGACAGCCGCACCGGCACGTATGGCGTCTGCGCGCTGGCGCTGTCGATCCTGCTGCGGACGAGCGTGCTGGCGAGCCTCGACGATCCGGGATTGGTGGCGGCGGCCATGATTGCGGCGCATTGCGCCGCGCGCGCGGTCATGCCGGTCGTGATGTTCTTTGTGGCGCCGGCGCGCAGCGACGGGCTGTCTGCCGACGTCGGCCAGCCGCAGGGAGCGCGCGCCGCCATCGCCGCCGCGTTGGGACTTGTCGCGCTGGTCGCCGCTCTCGGCATCGCGCACGCGGTCGCGGCGGTGATTGCGCTCGCGATCGCCGTCGCGCTGCTGGCGCGCTTGAGCTTAAAACAAATCGGCGGTCAGACCGGCGACGTGCTCGGCGCGGTCGAGCAGGTGAGCGAGATCGTCGTGCTGCTGGTGGCGGCGCGCTAGTCCGTCATCCTGAGGTGCGAGCGAAGCGAGCCTCGAAGGATGCACGGCCCGGACCTTCGAGGGCCGCCGCGCGGCCGCCTCAGGGTGACGGGTTCAGTGCTTCCGCGGACTCAAATACCGGGCGCCGCCGACGACGATGAGCGCCATCAGCGCCGGCGCGATGGCAAGCAAAAGATTGACCGCGGCGACCGCGGCCGTGGCCGCCCAGGCGATCGAGGAAAACGCCTCGGCGAAGGTCGCGACGCGCGAAGAAACCTGGCGGCGGCGAAACTGGCTGCGCTTGGCCTGGCTGCGAAACCAAAGCTGGATAGCAGTCGCCGATCCCGCGGCGATGACGATGCCGCTCGCGGTGACGAACGCATGCCAAGGCGAGGCGACGGCGAGCGCAACGAGGAGCGGCGCGAAAACGAGCGCGATGATGCCGAGCACCGCCTCGATCTTGGCGCGCAAGATCAGGCGCCCGGTGACCGGCGCGGTGGCGACGAGGTCGGGCGCGTCTTCGCCGGAGATGCTGAGCCAGGCAAGGCCGCCGGCGAGTTGCCCGGCCGCCATCACCAGAACCGGCGCGAGTAGGTTGAAGGCGCTGCCGCCAGCCGCGAAACCGCGCCACAACAGCACCGCCGGCGGCGCGAGATAAAGCATCTGCATCAGCGTTTGCGAGGCGAGCCACGGGTCGCGCCGCAGCAAGAGCCATTCCTTGCGGCGCAACACCCGACGCGGCGAGGTGGCGCGGAAGGCCGCCGGCCGTTGCTTTTGTCTTGCCGGCGCACTGTCGGCGCCCGCCGCCGCGACGGCATAGTCGCCGAAACGCGGCGCCACCATCGCGATGGCGCCGCCGAGCAGCAAAAAGCTCGCGGCGAACACGCCGAGAAGCGCCATGCCCTCGCCGGCGACGGCGCGGGCCGGCCACCACAACAGGCTTGCCGCATCCGGCGCCAGCGCCAGCACGGCGTCCGACTGCACCAGACTTCCCCGCGACAAGGTCCCGTAGCACAGGATCGCCGCCACTTGCAGCCCGATGACAAAGCCGGCGCCGATCACGGCGGCGACGATCTGCGCCACGAGCCGCGTGCGTCGCGGACCGATGCCGCGAAACAGCGCCACCGTCAGCCCGACCGCCAGCGCCGTCGCCGCCGCGCCCATGGCGGCGATCACGCCGTAAGCGCCGAGCCAGCGGGCGCCGCCGCGCACCGCCAGCATGTCGATGAACGGCGCGGCGAGCGGCAGCGCCATCATCGCCACCGACAGCGCCACCGTGGCGATGCGCACCGCGAAGACTTTCTGCGAAGCGACCGGCGAGGCGAGAATGAGATCGAGATCGGCGCGGGCGTAGAAGGCCCGCGTCATCGACTCCATCGCCTGCGACACCATCAGAAGCCACGACAGCAGCACGGTGACGGTGATGCCGACCAGCATGTGGCGGTCGAGCGGCGCCGCGGCGAAGGAGCCGACCACCGAATAGGCGACGGCGTGCATAACGATGACGAAGATGGCGATGCTGATCGCCACGCGGCGGCGGCGTTGGCGCCGGCCCGCGGTCATCATCGAAAGCCAATCGCGCCACGTGAGCCGCGATTCGTGCTGCGCGAACCACACCGCGGTACCGGACTGGATCATTGTGCCGAAGGCTTCACGCGGCCGCCGGCGCGGCGACCAGCGCCAGGAAGGTGTCTTCCAGGCTGGCGCCGCCGCCGATGCCGCTCGCGTCATGGCCGTTGTTGGCGGCCTGACGGCGCAGCTCCTCGAGCGTGCCTTCGGCGACGAGCCGGCCGTGGGCGATGACGCCGATGCGGTCGGCCATGCGTTCGGCGACTTCGAGGATATGCGTGGTCATGATGATGGTGCCGCCGGCGCGGGCGCGCTCGCGCAGCACGCTTTTGACCTGCCGCGCCGAGCCGGCGTCGAGGCCGGTCAGCGGCTCGTCGAGAATGATCACACGCGGCTCGTGCACCAAGGCGCCGGCGAGCGCCACTTTCTGCCGCATGCCCTTGGAGAAACTCTCGCAGCGTTCGTCGGCGTTCGCCGCAAGCCCGAGCCAGGCCAATAGCTCCTGCGCGCGGGTTTCGGCCAGCGCCGGCTCGACCCCCCATAGCCCGGCGACGAAGGCGAGATATTCGCGCGGGGTGAGCTTGTCGTAGATCATCGGCTCGTCGGAAATCCACGCCATTACTCGTTTCGCCGCCACCGGATCGGCGAGCGCGTCGATGCCGGCGACATGGATAGAGCCGGCATCCGGGCGCAGCAGCCCGGCGATCATGCGCAACGTCGTGGTCTTGCCGGCGCCGTTCGGGCCGAGCAGCGCGTAAAACTCGCCTTCCCGCACGGCGAGGTCGAGACCGTCGACGGCAGGGCGCTCGAAGCGCTTGGTGAGGCCGCGGATGTCGAGCGCCAAAGGCGGCTCGGGTGCAAGGGGCGAGAGCATGCGGCCAAGCTAGCCGAGAGTGGTTTCGGGCTCGTGAATCGCCCGCCGGCGAATCTGCGGGCCCGGCAACGGCTTGTTAGCCGCTCACATTATAGGCGGCGAGCGCCGCCATATTGACGATCTGGGCATCGTTAGCCGAGAGCGGAACGATCTGCACCGAGCGATCGAGCCCGACCAGCATCGGACCGATCACGGTGGCACCACCGAGCTCCCTTAACAGCTTGGTCGAGATCGACGCCGAGTGAAACGCCGGCATGATCAGCACATTGGCCGGTCCGGACAAACGGCAGAACGGATAGGCCTCGCGCAGCTCCATGTTCAGCGCCACGTCGGCCGCCATCTCGCCGTCATATTCGAAATCGACGCGGCGCTGATCCAGCAGCTGAACCGCTTCCAGCACGCGCTGCGAGCGCTCGCCGGGCGGATGGCCGAAGGTCGAGAACGCCAGCAGCGCCAACCGCGGCTCGTAGCCGAGAGCGCGCGCGACCCGCGCCGCCTCGACGGCGATGTCGGCAATATCGGCGGCGCCGGGCATCTCGGTGACCGCGGTGTCGGCGACCAGCACGGTGCGGCCGCGCGCCAGCACCAGCGAAACGCCGATCACGCGGTGACCGGGCTTGGGATCGATGCAGCGCCGCACGTCTTCCAGCGCCACCGAGAAATTGCGCGTGACGCCGGTGACCATGGCGTCGGCATCGTCGAGCGCCACCATGCAGGAGGCGAAATGATTGCGGTCCTGATTGATCAGGCGCTGACAGTCGCGCTGCAGGAAACCGCGGCGCTGCAACCGCTCGTACAGATAGGCGGAATAAGCGGCATTGCGCGACGACAGAGCGGCGTTGATGATTTCGATACCGCTGCCAAGCTCGATGCCGAGCGCCTCGGCGGTTTCCCGCACACGCGCCTCGCGGCCGACCAGGAGCGCGGTGCCGAGCTCCTGGTGCACGAAGCTTGCCGCGGCGCGGATCACCTGCTCCTCTTCGCCCTCGGCAAAGACGACGCGCTTCGGTTGTCGGCGCAGCCGTTCGAACACCCGCTGCAGCACGCCGGCGATCGGATCGAGCCGGCTGCGCAATTGCTGCCGATAGGCGTCCATGTCGACGATCGGGCGCCGCGCCACCTTGGAATCCATCGCCGCCTTCGCCACCGCCGGCGGAATGGACGAGATCAGCCGCGGATCGAACGGCACCGGGATGATGTAGTCGGGGCCGTATTTCGGCCGCGCCCCGTAGAGGGCGGCGACTTCATCGGGGACGTCCTCGCGCGCCAGTTCGGCCAGCGCGTGCGCCGCGGCGATCTTCATCTCCATGTTGATGGTGGTGGCGCGCACGTCGAGGGCGCCGCGGAAAATGAACGGGAAGCCGAGAATATTATTGACCTGGTTGGGATAGTCGGAGCGGCCGGTGGCCATGATGGCGTCGTCGCGCACCTTCGCCACCTCCTCGGCGGTGATTTCCGGGTCGGGATTGGCCAAGGCGAAGATGATCGGATTTGCCGCCATCGACTTGATCATAGCCGGGGTGAAAGCACCTTTGACCGAGAGTCCGAAGGCCACGTCGGCGCCCTCGAATGCCTCGGCCAGCGTGCGCGCCGAAGTCTTGATCGCATAGGCCGATTTCCACTGGTTCATGCCCGCGGTGCGGCCCTGGTAGATCACGCCCTTGGTGTCGCAGAGGATGAGGTTTTCCGGGCGAAAGCCGATGGCGCGGAGAAGTTCGAGGCAGGCGATGCCGGCGGCGCCGGCGCCGTTACAGACCAGTTTGGTATTCTCGATCTCGCGGCCGGTGATTTGGAGCGCGTTGATTAGTCCGGCGGCGGCGATGATGGAGGTGCCGTGCTGGTCGTCGTGGAAGACCGGAATATCGAGAAGCTCGCGCAGCTTCTGCTCGATGATGAAGCATTCCGGCGCCTTGATGTCCTCGAGATTGATGCCGCCCCAGCTTTTGCCGAGCAGTTTCACGCAATTGATGATTTCGTCGGGATCCTCGGAGGAGACTTCGAGGTCGATCGAGTCGATGTCGGCGAAACGCTTGAAGAGGACGGCCTTGCCCTCCATCACCGGCTTTGCCGCCGACGCGCCGAGATTGCCGAGACCGAGAATGGCGGTGCCGTTGGTGATCACCGCGACGAAATTCCCCTTGGTCGTGTAGTCGTAGGCGCGGCTCTCGTCCTCGGCGATGGCCAGCACCGGCACGGCGACGCCCGGCGAGTAGGCGAGCGACAGATCGCGCTGGGTGGCCATCGGCTTGGTCGCCACGACTTCGAGCTTTCCAGGCCGGCCCTGGCTGTGAAACAGCAGCGCCTCCTGGTCGGTAAAGGTCGGCCGCTGCGTGCGGTTGGCGGTTTTCGATGCCATTTCAAGTCCTTGCTGATGAGGCGCAGCGGGGCGCGGCCGTCGAATGCGGGGCGAATGACGTTAGCGGAATGAGTAGCCTCAACTCAAGTGATCGATGGCCCATGATTTGTCGCGCGCGCTATGCAAAAAGCGCCCCTGGCGACACGCATTGAATAAGCCGGCGCGGCAGAGTAATCCCTAAGCCCGCCCTCGGGAGCCTGCCGGCCTAGCCATGATCAGATTTCTACTTCGTTTCGTCGGCTTGTGCTTGCTGGCGACCGCCTTTGTCTTCTTTGTCTATGACGGGACCAAGTCAATCGCCAACCAGCACCTTGTTTACTACAAGGTCGGCGAGGTTTGGGCCGACATCGACCAAAACAGCCTAAACTGGGTGGAAGAGTGGGTGAAGCGGAAAGCGGCATGGGCTTGGGACCCGTATGTGCAGGCAATTTTTGACCACGTGCCCGCCTGGGTCGTGCTCGGGATAGTGGCGATGATTCTCATCCTGCTCGGACGCAAGAAGAAGCCGCTCATCGGCTATGCGCGCAACTAAAGCGGGCGCGGTGTGCGGTCTCCCATGCCGGCAGCCTGGCGCCGTCTCCTTGTTTTCTTGGGCATCGTTCTCCTCACCCTGCTGGTCCTGCCGTATTTGATCGCCCCGCTCTACCGGTTCATCCAGCCGGTCTCGACACCGATGCTCTGGCGCTGGGCGACCGGGGCCCGCGTCGAGCGCATCGCCGTTCCGCTCGGCCGCGTCGCGCCGGCGCTGCAGCTCGCCGTCATCGTCGCCGAAGACGCCAGCTTCTGCCGCAATCACGGCATCGACCTCGGCGCCATGCGGGAGGCCTTCCGGCGGGCCAGCGATATCGAGGAAGCGCGCGGCGCCTCGACGATCACCCAGCAAACGGCGAAAAATCTGTTCCTCTGGCCCGGGCGCAGTTTTGTGCGCAAGGCCCTCGAAATCCCGCTCGCGTTATGGATCAACGTGGTGCTGCCGAAGAAGCGTATCCTGGAAATCTATCTCAACGTCGCGGCGTGGGGTCCCAACGGCGAGTTCGGCGCCGAGGCTGCCGCACGCTGGGCGTTCGGCAAGCCGGCGCGCGATCTGACGGCGCGCGAGGCGGCGGAACTTGCCGCTATCCTGCCGAATCCGGTTCGCCGCAGCGCCCGGGCGCCGAGCACGCTGGTGCGCCGGCTCGCCGGTCTCTATGAGCGCCGCGCGGCCGCCCATCCGGCGCTCGATGCCTGTATCCGTAGCCGGGCCCCCTAGCGTCATGCAGGTCGTTGCTCTATAAGCCTCGCTTTCGTCATTCCATAACCGCCGTCCGTGAATATGCAGTCTGGGCTCGCGGCGTTCGGCCGTGCCCCGGAATGACGCAATCGAAGAGGAGAACGACCTATGGCCGTGCCGAAGAGGAAAACATCGCCGTCGCGGCGCGGTATGCGCCGGTCGGCCGACGCGCTCAAGCGCCCGAGCTACATCGAGGACAAGGATTCCGGCGAGTTGCGCCGTCCCCACCACATCGACCTCAAGAGCGGCATGTATCGCGGGCGGCAGGTGCTGAAGAAAAAGACCGAGGCCTAGAGCCGCGGCGAGGGGTCTGCCCCATGTTCGTTCTTGGCTTTCCGCTGCTGCTCATCCCCTTTGCCATCTACAACATGATTGCGTTTCTCACGCCCGGGGTGGCCTGGACCGCCCCGGTCGCGATGGTGCACATGATGTCCGGCGAGGACTGGGTGCTGACCTGGGAAGATTTGCTCCTGGCGTTCGCCATTTTCCTGCTCTGGATCGAAATCATCAAATGGACGCGGATCGGAATGCGGTCAATCATGGACCACGTCCTGGCGATGGCGCTGTTTGTCGCCATGCTGGTCGAATTTCTGCTGGTGCGCCAGGCCGGCACCTCGACGTTCTTTCTGCTGATGGTCATTGCGCTGGTCGATGTGCTCGCCGGATTTATCGTCAGCATCCGCAGCTCGCAGCGACGGGTCGAAATCGAAACCGACCGGGGCGCGTAAAGCGGCGCGGCGTTGCCGGCGATACCCTGCAAGTGGAGGGACGCGCGGTAGCCGGCGGGTTAAATCGGGCTTAGGGATTTCCGAAATTCTTCAAGCTGTTCCGGCACCTTCGCGCGCCGGCGGTTTGCTCTAGTCCGACCGTTCGCCGGCGGTTTTTTCCGACAGACGATCGACCTTCTTCTGCATTTCATCGAGCTGACGCTTGAGGTCGTCGATGTCGCCGCCCGTGGGCGTTCCCTTGGGCGCTCCCTTGGGAGCGGCCTTGCCCGATTCCGCCGCGGCCTCGGCGGCCTGGCTCTCGCGCCGGGCAAACGGCGCGAACATGGCGAAGGCGCGCTCGAACATTTCCATATTCCGCCGCACCTGCTCCTCGAGCGAAGGAAACGCGCCCACCCCGAACGCCTGCGCCATCTGCTCGCGGAATTTCTCCTGCTCGCGGGTCAGCGACTCGATGGAGACTTCCAGATAGCGCGGAACCAGCATCTGCATGCTGTCGCCGTAAAAGCGGATGAGCTGCCGCAGAAACGCGATCGGCAGGAGGTTCTGGCCTTCCTTGTTTTCCTGCTCGAAGATGATCTGGGCGAGCACCGACCGGGTAATGTCCTCGCCGGTCTTGGCGTCATAGACGACGAAATCCTCGCCGCTCTTGACCATGGACGCGAGGTCTTCGAGCGTCACGTAGGTGCTCGTACCGGTGTTGTAGAGGCGCCGGTTGGCGTACTTTTTGATCGTGACGGGCTCTTCGGACTTGGTGGTGGTGGTCTGGGACATGGGACTCGGCTACGCGGTTTTGCCATCAAAATAGGCGGTTTCTCCGGGCACTGCTACCGTTTTATGACACACCCGGCGCGGCCGGGTCTTTTTGGCGCGATGGGCTCAATTCAACGACCGGGCGGCGAGCCATGCTTGGCCGCCACGCCCGGCAGCCACACTTGGCATGGCACTAATGCCGCTGCCACCCGTCTTGTCGACGGCCCGTCGCCTCCTTATGACATATATCAATGAAGCTGCGGCAGTCCCGCGATTAATAAATCCATGATGACCCGAAAGGACCTCCCATGAAGGATGACATTGTCATTGTCGGCGCGGTACGCACGCCGGTTGGCGCATTCAATGGGGCATTCGGCACGATGCCGGCCCACGAACTCGGTAAGGTCGCGATAAAGGCCGCGATCGATCGCGCCGGCGTCGAGGCGTCCCGCGTGTCCGAAGTGATCCTGGGGCAGATCCTGCAGGCCGGCCAGGGCCAGGGCCCGGCCCGTCAGGCCTCAATCAATGCCGGCATCCCGGTCGAAGTGCCGGCCTGGAGCGTCAATCAGCTCTGCGGATCCGGCTTGCGCGCGGTCGCGCTCGGCTACCAGGGCATCCTCAACGGCGATTCCGAGATCGTGGTCGCCGGCGGCCAGGAATCGATGAGCATGGCCCCGCACTGCGCGTATCTGCGCAACGGTGTGAAGATGGGCAATTTCGAAATGGTCGACACCATGATCAAGGACGGCCTGTGGGACGCCTTCAACGGCTATCACATGGGCAATACCGCGGAAAACGTCGCCCGGCAGTGGCAGATCACGCGGGCGCAGCAGGACGCGTTCGCCGTCGCCTCGCAGAACAAGACGGAAGCCGCGCAAAAGGCCGGCAAGTTCAAGGATGAAATCGCGCCGGTAACGGTCAAGAGCCGCAAAGGCGACATCGTCGTCGATACCGACGAATATCCCAAGCACGGGACCACGCTGGAAGCGATCAGCAAATTGCGGCCGGCCTTCGACAAGGAAGGCACCGTCACCGCCGCCAGCGCCTCGGGCATCAATGACGGCGCCGCCGCCATGGTGCTGATGAAAGCGAGCGAGGCGGCCAGGCTCGGCAAGACGCCGCTGGCGCGCATCGTGTCGTGGGCACAGGCCGGCGTCGACCCGAAGATCATGGGCACCGGCCCGATCCCGGCCTCGCGCGCCGCGCTGAAGAAGGCGGGCTGGAGCGTCGGCGATCTCGACCTGGTCGAGGCCAACGAGGCCTTCGCCGCGCAAGCCTGCGCCGTCAACAAGGACCTCGGCTGGGACACCAGCAAGGTCAACGTCAACGGCGGCGCCATCGCCATCGGCCATCCGATCGGCGCATCGGGCGCGCGCGTGCTGGTGACGCTGCTTTACGAGATGCAGAAGCGCAACGCTAAGAAAGGCCTCGCCACGCTGTGCATCGGCGGCGGCATGGGCATCGCGATGTGCGTGGAGCGCTGAGCGGCCAGCACAGGTGGCATTGACCTACGTCATGGCCGGGCTTGTCCCGGCCATGTATGTCTCTAAGCTGTTGTAAAATCGAGGGAGGCCCGGAAACAGCCCGGGCACGACCGGAACATATAGGGAGGGATTCATGGCCCGCGTTGCGTTGGTCACGGGGGGGACACGCGGCATCGGCGCAGCGGTTTCCAAGGCGCTCAAGACGGCGGGCTATGCCGTCGCCGCCGTTTATCACGGCAACGACACGGCGGCGCAGAAATTCAAGGCCGAGACCGGCATCGCCGTCTACAAATGGGACGTCGCCTCTTTCGACGCCTGTGCCGCCGGCGTCAAGCAGGTCGAAGCCGAGGTTGGGCCGATCGACGTCTTGGTCAACAATGCCGGGATCACCCGCGACGGCCAGCTCCACCGCATGAAGCCGGAGCAGTGGACCGAGGTGATCAACACCAATCTCGGCTCGCTGTTCAACATGACACGACAGGTGATCGAGGGCATGCGCGCCCGCAAGTTCGGCCGCATCATCAACATCTCGTCGATCAACGGACAAAAGGGCCAGTTCGGCCAGTGCAATTACTCAGCGGCCAAGGCCGGCGAGCTCGGCTTCACCAAGGCGCTGGCGCAGGAAAGCGCGCGGTCCGGCATCACCGTCAACGCCATCTGTCCGGGCTATATCAATACCGAGATGGTGCAGGCGGTGCCGAAGGACGTGCTGGAGAAGAGCATCCTGCCGCTCATCCCGATCGGCCGCCTCGGCGAGCCGGAGGAGATCGCCCGCTGCGTCGTCTTCCTTGCCTCCGACGACGCCGGCTTGTTCACCGGTTCGACATTATCGGCCAACGGCGGGCAGTATTTCGCGTAACGAAGAGCGTCATTCCGGCTCCCAATTCTTCGGCGCCAGTTCGAACCGCGCGAACTCAAAGCCGGGCGCGACCGTGCAGCCGGCGAGCGTCCATTCGCCGAGCGTGTGCGCCGCCTGCCAGGCGTGAGCCGGCACGATGGCCTGCGGGCGTTCGCCGGAGCTGAGAGCGCTGCCGAGCCTCACAGTCTCGCGGCGTCCATCCTCATGCGCGACTTCAAGTTCGAGCGGCGCGCCGGCGTACCAATGCCAGACCTCGGCCGCGTCGATGCGATGCCAGTGCGAGCGCTCGTCGCGCGCGAGCAGAAAATAGATCGCGGTCGAAGCCGCGCGACCATCCTCGACGGCACGCGTGTCGCGGAACGTCTCACGGAAATGCCCGCCCTCCGGATGCGGCTTCAGATCGAGCAGCCGGATCACGTCCGCGGCGGTGAGTGGCATTTGTTTGTTGAGCATGATCTTTTCCGAAAACCGGCGACCACTTTTCAGGATCATGCTCTAAAACCGGTTGTTCAAAAGCGATTTTTGCGTTCGCGGATTTCCGCGAACACTTGCCAGGCCCGGCTTCCGGC
The DNA here is from genome assembly GCA_049284935.1 of Xanthobacteraceae bacterium. Lineage (GTDB taxonomy): Bacteria > Pseudomonadota > Alphaproteobacteria > Rhizobiales > Xanthobacteraceae > BOG-931. Next base: position 7,597 of record JBAPYW010000048.1, on the reverse strand, counting down.
AAGCCCGACCGATTGCGCGACTTCGGGCACGTCGGCGCGCAGGAACGGGTTCTCCGCTTTCTCCGCCCCGATGGTTGCCGGGATCGTGGGCTTCGCGGCAGCGCGGAGCCGATCGACCTCCTCGGCGCGCGCGGCGAGCGCTTTGTTGTTCGGCTCGATGGTCTTGGCGAAGCGGATATTGGCTGCGGTGTATTCGTGGCCGCAATAGAAGCGCGTGTCGTCGGGCAGGTCGCGCAGCTTGGTGAGCGACTGCCACATCATCTGCGGGGTGCCTTCGATGACACGGCCGCAGCCGATCGAGAACAACGTGTCGCCGACAAAGGCAAGTTTGTCCGCCGGGAAGAAATAGGAAATGTGGCCGGCGGTGTGGCCCGGCGTGTCGATGACGCGGCCTTCGAGCGCGCCGACCTGCACCGTATCGCCCTCGCCGACCGTTTGGTCGACCAGCGCGATGCGTTGCGCTTCGTTGCGCGGCGCGACCACGCGGCATTGGTAGCGCTGCTTCAATGCCGAAATGCCGGCGGTGTGATCGCCATGATGGTGCGTGACCAGAATGTCGGTCAGCCGCCAGCCCGTCTTCGCCAGCGCCGCTTCCACCGCCGCCGCCTCCGGCGCGTCGATCGATGCCGTCGCGCCAGAATCCGGATCGTGGATGAGCACGCCGAAATTGTCCGTCAGGCAGGGGAACAGATAGGTCTGCGCAGGCATGGTGGGTCCCGATCCATGAATAGCCCCGATCATCAGTCTTCGGCGGTCACCGCGCAACAGCGGATGGTTAACGAAGGTGCGCACGGAACGATAACCCAATCCATGCTATTTTGCCGCCATGGACGTCGTCGATCTGCGCAACTTTTATGCCCAGCGGCTCGGCACGGTGGCGCGCCGCTTCATCGGCCGCGGTATCCGCGCGCGCTGGAGCGATACCACCTCGTTGCGCGTCTTGGGCATCGGCTATGCGACGCCCTATCTCGGCCTGTTCCGCGAGGAGGCCGAGCGCTGTCTCGCCCTGATGCCGGCAACGCAGGGCGTGGTGCGCTGGCCGTCGGCGCGGCCGGCACTGGCGGCATTGGTCGAGGAGGACGACTGGCCGCTCACCGATGCGGCGGTCGATCGCGTGCTCCTGGTGCACGCGCTGGAAAATTCGGCGGACCCGGTCGAGCTCTTGCGCGAAGCGTGGCGCGTGCTCGCCGGCGGCGGGCGCTTGCTGGCGGTGGTGCCGAACCGGCGCGGTCTGTGGGCGCGCATGGACACGACGCCGTTCGGTCAGGGCCGGCCCTATTCGCGGCCGCAGATCACGCACCTGTTGCGCGAAACCTGGTTCACGCCGATCGGATGGGGCGAGGCGCTCTACGTGCCACCGATTGCCCGCGGCTGGTTCCTGCGCTCGGCCGTGGCGTGGGAGCGCGCCGGCGCAACGATCTCGGCGCCCTTTGCCGGCGTGCACATCGTCGAGGCGACGAAGCAGGTCTATCGCGCCATCCCGGCGCGGCGCGAACGGCGCCGGCTGATGCCGGCCCTGCAACCGGTGCTCGCCCCCTCGCCCGGCGCGGCGGCAATATCCTCGTGCGAGAGGACCGACGCTTGAGCTATCGCGCGATCAAGAGGGCCACGGCTCGGCGGTGACCGCCGCGGCGTCGGCGCCGACAAGCTCGCTGAGACTGTCGAGGCTGTCGCGTTCAAGCGCCGACAGAAGCGCCGACTTGATTTCGGCGACGAGGCCGAGGCCGCGGAACACCAGCGCGGAATAGAGCTGAATGAGGCTCGCGCCGGCACGGATCTTGGCGAGCGCCGCAGCGCCGGAATCGATGCCGCCGACACCGATCAACGGAAACGCACTTTCGACCCGCACAGAGGTCTCAGCCAGCATGCGGGTCGCGAGCGGCAACAGCGGCCGGCCCGACAAGCCGCCGGCCTCCTTGGCGATCTTCATCTCGCGCAAGCTCGCCGGCCGCGTGAGCGTGGTATTGCCGACGATCATGCCGTCGACCCGGCGCGCGCGCGCGACGCCGACCGCGTCGTCAAGCTCGGCGAGCGACAGATCGGGCGCGATCTTCAGCAGCACCGGCGTCGGACCCGCCTGCCGCGTCACGCGCTCGCGCGCATCGATGACCCGCGCCAGCAGATCGTCGAGCGCGCCGGCCTGCTGCAGATTGCGCAGCCCCGGCGTGTTGGGCGAGGAAATGTTGATGGTGACATAGCTCGCGACCGGCGCGAACCGCTCGATCAGCCGCACATAATCGGCGACGCGGTTGGCCGCGTCTTTGTTGGCCCCGATATTGATGCCGACGATGCCGCCAGCATTGGCCCGCGCCGCGAGCCGGCGCAGAACGGCGTCGGCGCCTTGCGAATTGAAGCCTAGCCGGTTGATCACCCCGCGATCTGCGTTGAGGCGAAAGACCCGCGGCCGCGGGTTGCCCCGCTGCGGCAGCGGCGTGACGGTGCCGGCTTCGACAAAGCCGAAGCCCAGGCGCAACAGCGCGTCCGGCACCTCGGCATTCTTGTCGAACCCCGCCGCCATGCCGAGCGGGTTGGGAAAATTGAGCCCGAAAGCGCGCACCGCCAGCCTTTTGTCGTCGGCGGCGGCGCGCGGCAAGATTAGCCCGTTCACGGGCGTGAACGCCCGATTGGCGCATGCCAACATCTTGATGGTGAGGCTATGCGCGTCTTCCGGATCGAGCGCATGGAGGAAGGGCCGCGCCAGACGCTCGAACAGGCCGATCACGCGGGAAGCTCCGGCATCGCCCGGCGGCCATCGACGGCGTCGGGCAACGGCTGCGTCCAGCGCACCGCCTTAAGCGGCAGCGGCGCGTAAAGGTGAGGAAAAAACTCGCCGCCGCGCGAACGCTCCCAAACGAGCGACAGAGCCAACGCCTCGGCATCGACCGCGACCAGGACCAGGTCAGATTTATCGGCAAAATGCTTTGCCGCCGTTTCGGCGAGCTGGGCGGCGGTGGAAAAATGGATGAAGCCGTCGCGCTCATCCGCGTCCGTTCCGAGAAATTGCCCGTCGGCCTCGGCCGCGCGCCACAGCGCCCGCTCGCAGATTTTGTAGATCGTCGCCACCTGTGCGTGCCTTCGAGCATGATCCGGAAAAGATCATGCTCCGCCAAAAGCTTCCGGCGCGCGACCCTATCGGCGCCAAACCGCTTGTTCAAGGCAGCTTACGCTTGTCACGCGTTCGCCTTGTCGGCGCGCGACGCTGCCGCGTCGGGCCTTGAGCATACAGGCAAAAATTCCTACCATTGGACGAGTATTTGCGGGGCACCGATGCTCACCCACGCGCAGGTCTGGTCGGCCATCGATCGCCTGGCGGCGCGCGCCGGCCTGTCGGCGTCGGGGCTGGCGCGGCGCGCGGGCCTCGATCCGACCACTTTCAACAAATCGAAGCGCATCACGCCGGAGGGCCGCGCCCGCTGGCCTTCGACCGAGTCGATCGCCAAGGCGCTTGGTGCCACGGGCACGCCGATGGACGTTTTCGTCGAGCTGATCAATGCCGGCGGCCGTCCTGCCGCACGCGCGGTGCCGCTCCTCGGCTTCGCCGAGGCCGGCGCCGGCGGCTATTTCGACGACGGCGGATTTCCGGTCGGCGAAGGCTGGGACGAGATCGCCTTCCCGGCCGTCAGCGACGATCACGCCTACGCGCTCGAAGTGTCCGGGGCGTCGATGGAGCCGGCCTACCGCGACGGCGACGTCATCATCGTTTCGCCGGCAGCCCCGATCCGCCGCGGCGATCGCGTCGTTGTAAGAACCAGAGGCGGCGAGGTGATGGTCAAGGAGCTCAAGCGCCGGACCGCGAAATCGATCGAGCTGCGCTCGCTCAATGCCGCGCATGCCGACCGCACCATCGCGGCTGTGGACGTGCTCTGGATCGCGCGGATTCTTTGGGCGAGTCAGTAGAGGCGCAATTGTTTGCTCCACCTCCCCCTGGAGGGGGGAGGTCCATAGGCGGCCGTTGGCCGCCGTATTCCAGAACGCCGACGTGAAGCGGGCTATGGCGCAGCGAGGCGGATGGGGTGATCTTATTCGCCGTCATCACCCCACCCCCCTCCCGGGGAGGGTAACATCACGCACTCCGCGCCAGCGCGCCGTCGATCATGTCGATGGTGTTCTGGATGCCGTAAGCGGCGACGAAGGAGCCGAAGCGCGGGCCCTTCTCCTGGCCGAGCAGCACCTGATAGAGCATGTTGAACCAGTCGAGCGACACGCCGGGCTTGCCGTCCTTGGCCTTCTTGTTCTCGTCCAAGAACGGCTCGCGGCGGCCAACCTCGTAGATCACGTCCTGGATGGCTTCGGCCGTCGCGTCGGCCGGCAATTGCGACAGCGCATCGCGCAGATCGATCAGGGCCGCGCGCTCGGCGGCGTTCGGCTCGCGGAATTTTTTCGCCGGCAGCACGAAGTCGCGGAAGTAGTGGATGGCGTAATTGACCAGCGCGGCGAGATGCGGATGCGTCTCGCGCGTGACGCCCGGCCGGTAGCGGCCAATGAACCCCCACAGTGTCTCGGCGTTCTCTGCGTTCGACGCGGTGACGAGCGAGATGAGCATGGCGAAGCTCACCGGATTGTCGGCCTTGGGCGGCGCGCCGCCGTGAATGTGCCAGACCGGATTGGAAAGCCGCTCCTTCGGGCCTTGCCGCTGATAGGCGTCCAGCAATTGCTGGTACTCGTCGACGTGGCGCGGGATGACGTCGAAATAGAGCCGCTTCGCCGCCTTCGGCTCGCGATACATGAACAGCGACAGGCTCTCCGGGCTGGCGTAGCGCAGCCATTCCTCAATGGTGAGGCCGTTGCCCTTCGATTTCGAGATCTTCTGGCCGTTCTCGTCGAGAAAGAGCTCGTAATTGAACCCTTCCGGCGGCAAGCCGCCGAGCGCGCGGCAGATTTCGCCGGAAAGCTTGACCGAATCGATCAGATCCTTGCCGGCCATTTCGTAATCGACGCCGAACGCGATCCAGCGCATCGCCCAATCCGGCTTCCATTGCAGCTTGCAGCGGCCGCCGGTAACCAGCGTGGTCACGCGCTCGCCGGTGTCGGTATTCTCGTAGATGATCGTGCCGGCTTTGGCATCGTGGGCGACCACCGGCACCTGCAGAACGATGCCGGTGTTTGCATCGATGGGGAGGAACGGCGAATAGGTCTGCGCGCGTTCCTCGCGCAGCGACGGCAGCATGATGGCCATTACTTCGTCGAAGCACTCCAGCACCTTGAGCAGCGCGGCGTCGAAGCGTCCCGACGTGTAGCAGGCGGTCGACGACAAGAACTCGTAGTCGAAGCCGAACTGATCGAGGAAGGCGCGCAGTCGCGCGTTGTTATGCTCGGCGAAGCTTGCATGCGTGCCGAACGGATCGGGCACCTTGGTCAGCGGCTTGCCCAGATGCTGCGCCAGCATCTCCTTGTGCGGGACGTTGTCGGGCACCTTGCGCAGCGCGTCCATGTCGTCGGAGAACGCGATCAAGCGAGTCTTGATCTTGTCGTCGGTCAGAACGCGGAAGGCGTGGCGCACCATCGAGGTGCGCGCCACCTCGCCGAAGGTGCCGATATGCGGCAGGCCGGAGGGGCCATAGCCGGTCTCGAAAATCACTTCGCCCTTCGGCCGGCGCTTGAGCCGCGCCAAGATCTTGCGCGCCTCCTCGAACGGCCAGGCGTGCGAGTGCTCGGCGAGTTCGCGCAGCGAACTGATTTTGGCTTCTGCCGTCATTGCTGATGCTTTCGGGCGCCGACAGTAGGAAGCGCGCGATATCCCGTCAAACGTTCCGGCTCAAAACGGGCTGATCGGGAAATAGCGCAGCCACAAGTCGGTATAGCTGCCGTTCTCCCACAGCCGGAACAGCGCCCAGTTCAAGCTCTGGCGCAACAGATCGTTGCCGCGTTTGACCGCGATGCCGATGCCTTCGCCGAAATAGCGGCTCTCCAGGAACGGCCCGCCGCGGAAGGCACAGCAGCCGCCCGAATCGGTGCCGTTGAGCCAGAACGCCAGCGCGATGCCGTCGCCAAACAGGAGGTCGACCTCCTTGCGCCGCAAGGCGTCGCGCGCCGCCTCGGCATTGGGATAGGGCCGCACCTCGGCCTCGGTGAACATCGCCTTGAGGAACGCCTCGTGCGCGGTGCCGGCGATCACCGCGACTTTCATGCCCTCCAGCCGTTCCGGCAGCACGTCGCCGAGCGGGCTGTCGGCGCGCGCCACGAAGCGCGCCGGCGTGCGGTAGTAGGGATCGCTGAAATCGGCGCGCCGCCGCGTCTCCGCGGTGGGAGCGATCGAGGCGATCACCGCGTCGCCGCGATTCTCGTTGAGTGCATCGAGCAGCGTGTTGAACGGCCGCGCCTGGATGGTGCAATTGACCTTGATCTCGTCGCAGATGCGGCGCGCGAGATCGACATTGAAGCCGGCCGGGTTGCCGTCCTGCCCGGCATAGTCGAACGGCGGATAATCGAGATCGGTCAGGAAGCGGATGGTCTGGATGCGCGACAGGTCCGGCCGTTCCGGCCGTCGGCGGGGGTCCCAAAAACCCGGCACCACGACGCTTCGCGACGACGGCGCAACGCCCTGCTCCGCCGCCACCGCCGGGCGCTCGCCGGAGACCGTCGGCAGGAGCATGCCGGCGGCGCAGGCCGCGATCAGCCACAGCCACTGCGCGGTCGGTTTTCCGTGGTCGCCTGCTGTCATTACCCCTTGCATCGGTCGCTATGCCGGTTTTTCTTCCCGGCCTTAACCGGGTCATGGAAAAAAGTCGAGGCGAAGGCAGCGTGGTTTAGCGTTTGACGGAACAAACTCTCCGAGTATGCAATTGTCTTCCCGGTGAGAAGCGCAAGAGGACCTTGCTTATGGCTCGCACGGCGGCGCGGCAAAAGACCCCGCGGCGGAAGGCGGGCGGCCAAAAAGCGGCACGCCGCCGCCCGACCCGCACCTGGTCCAATCGCGTCACGAAAGAGAGCAACGCGCTCGATCTCGACGCCGGCGTCTTCACCTGGAACGACCCCAAGCGCATCGCCGCATCGTTGAGGCGCTCGGCAGAGCAGAGCCACCGGCGCAAGGCGGAGCCCTACCGCTCGGCGCTGTCGATGCTCGTCTTTTATATCAACCGCGCCGGCAAGAACCTCCCCGCCCGCCGGCGGCGGACGCTGGAGCAGGCGAAGACCGAATTGCGCCACCAGTTCGGGCGGGACTAAGCAGCCCGCCACGGAATATTTTGCCGCGAATCGCCCGCCGCGTGACGCCGGCTATTCGCCTCAAGCCCTTGCGGCGCTGCTCTCCCTGGCTATGCTGATGCGAGCGCGGGCGTAGTTCAGTGGTAGAACGACAGCTTCCCAAGCAGAATTCGTTAAGCGTATTTCCAAGCAATCATTGAAAAACCTGCGTTTTGCTACCACTTGTGAGCCAGTACGAGGCGTGAACAACGCCCGGATGTGCGAACAAGTGGCAAACAAGATGACCCGCAAATACATCGGCCGCATCGGCGACGATCCCGACAGTTGGATTGACGCTACCATTGACCTTGGCGGCGAAGGCTCCGTGAACGGCCGGGGCATTTTTTGGGATCGCCAAGTTGAAGGGCTGCGCATCCGTATCGGCGCACGCAAGGTGGCGTGGCAGTATTTCAGC
>JBAPYW010000047.1:0-126642 GCA_049284935.1 Xanthobacteraceae bacterium | reverse complement strand
CCTTATAGCCCATCTCCGTCCGGTAGCTGCTCCTCCGTTATCAGGCCGTCGGCGATCAGTGTTTCCGCCGTGTCGGGCTGAAGGCCAGGAAGATAATGCCCCACATGCCGGTGATCGAAACGATCTGCATCAAGGCAAGGCTGTCGTACTGCGAATAGACAGTTGACATCGTCGAACTGCCAGATCGCGCCAGCAGCATCCTCAGCCAATCGATTGTCGTGAAGATCAGCGGAAACACGAGGATGCGCGTCTTCTCGTCAAGGCGCAATCCAATCAGCCGGTCGGCAGCGTATGGCAGCGTAGATGCCAGTCCCCCGAAAAGTGCCAATGTGCTCACTAAAATCACAGTCAAATAGATATCGCTCGACTCACCGCCGCGGATCGCTATCAACTTGCTGATCGCCTGAGCGAGAAAAATCAGCGTCAATGCCAGCCAGGTGCGGCGGGCGATGCGGGCGAAGCGCAGCAGGAATACTGGCGCGAGCCACGCTGCCAGCGGCAGCATAGTCTGCACCATCGTGAACGGCAGCAAAGCGAATCCGACGAGAAGCCAGAGCCAAGTCAGGCTGCTCTCTCGGACGCCTTGCGCCGACCCCGACGGGCCGGCCAATCCCGAGATACCCTGCGGCATAGCGCGACAAAGTATCGCCTACGCGGAAGCGGCTTTTGATTGTGATCAACCCTCGGAAGAAACCTCACGCTCCTGGGCCTGGCTCCGCGGCATGCGCTGCCGGTGTGGTTTTCTCGACACGGACCGCACAAAAAGGTTGATTTCGATCAGGAATATTGGCGCAAAAGGGGTGTTGGGCCTCGGTAAGCGGCTTTGGGGGCTTCTTTTGCGGCCGTATTTCGGGTTTTCTAATTGGCGATGAGCACATTGATCGACTTGAGGCTTGGGAGAACACGCGCGGCCAAAGTCGCCGCCGCATTGCTGGCGCTTATCGCGTTTGCTGCGCTTGCCGGCTGTGCCAGCAAGCCTCCGTCCGAACCGCCGGTCGCGGCGGCTCCGCCGCCACCCCCGCCTCCTCCCCCGCCGCCCCCGGTCGATCTGGCCGGCCGCTGGCGGCTTGCCGCAGCCGGCGGTGGCGCCTGCTTCATGACCTTCGGCAATACCCCCGGCGCCGTCCAAGGCACCATCGCGCCCGAAGGCGGCTGCCCCGGCAATTTCTTCACCAGTCGTAAGTGGACCTTCGAGCACGGCACCCTGACCATCCGCGACCACAAGGGCCAGCCGCTGGCGCAGTTTTCGTTCTCCGACGGCCGCTTCGCCGGGCAAGCGACCGCCGGCGGAGAAATATCGCTGTCGCGTTAGGCTGATCGATCCATGGCTGAATATCAGCTCTACTGCTTCGCCCAGTCCGGCAACGCTTACCGCGCGGCGCTGATGCTCAATCTCATCGGCGCCGACTGGCAGCCGATCTTCGTCGACTTCTTCAAGGGTGAAACGCGCACGGCGGAATACCGCTCAACCGTCAACGAAATGGGCGAGGCCCCGGTGCTCGTTCACGGAACCAAGAAACTCAGCCAGTCCGGCGTGATCTTGATCTATCTGGCCGAGCACTCGGGAAAATTCCTGCCACCCGGCGAAGACGAGCGGCTCGAAGCTCTGCGCTGGATCATTTTCGACAACCAGAAGCTCAACGGCTCTCTTGCTTCGTACCGCTACCTGTACAGTCTTGCGAAGCCGAAGGGTGATCCGGCCGTGCTCGCCTTCCTCAAGGCCCGGATCGACAACGCGCTCGGTATTCTCGACAAGCGCCTCGCTCCTCGCGCCTACGTGCTCGGGCCGGAGCCGACCATCGCCGATCTCTCGCTGGTCGGGTATCTGTATTATCCGCCCGAGGAATTCGGCTTCGACATGGCCGCCGAACACAAGAACATCGGCGCCTGGCTTGAGCGCATCAAGGCGCTGCCCGGCTGGGCGCATCCCTACGATCTGATGCCCGGTTACCCGCTGCCGCAATGATCCGCCGCGTCGGGCGATTAGAACGCATCACACCCGCGCAAAGGTTCCTCGATCCGAAAAGATCATGCGCCACTAGAGCATGATCCGGAAAAGTGGAAGCCGGTTTTCCGAAAAGATCATGCTCCACTAAGGATATTAGAGCGCCAATCGATTCAATCTGAGGCGATTGCGCTCTAAGGGCCCGCTTCGTTACAGCGGGATGTCCAGCTCCTTGGGCGGGAAAGGTTTCGCAGCGGGGGCAATTTTTGCCGCTGGCGCCGCGGCGGGTGTCTCCATTTTCGGCGTCGCGGCCTTGACTTGCGGCGGCTGCTCCGGCTGCGCTGCGATCTTCGGCGCAGGCGGCGGCTGCGGCTCCGGCTCGTTGGCGTATTTGGCCACAAGCGCCCGGGCGCCGGCGACGAGCTTGCCGCCGTTGATTTTACGCTCCCGCATTTGCCGCAGCCATGTCGCGATCACCGGCTCGGTGGCCTTGCGCCAAGGCGCGATCTGTTCCGCCGTCAGCGTTGTTACCGCATCGCCGTGCTGCCGCACCATATCGGCGACGGCCGCGGCGTCGAGATCCCACATCGCGCCCGCCATGCCGGCCGCGGTTTGCCCCGAATTATTGTTGATCACCGATTTGAGCTCCTGCGGCAGCCGGTCATAGGCCGCTTTGTTCATCGCCAGCACGAACGCCGTCGTGCTCAACGACGACTCGGCGAAATCGGTGTGGCTCTTGAGCAGATCGTGCAGCCTCAAGCCCGGCACGACATCCCACGGATCGAGACAACCGTCGATCGCGTGCGCGGCGATCGCCATCGGCACCTGCGGGATTGGTGCGGTCACGCCCTGCCCGCCCAGCGCACCCACGGTTTCGCCGGCAAGACGGTTCGGCACGTGCAGCTTGAGCCCCTTCAGATCGCCGATCGACTGGATGCTGCGGTTGGCGTGGACGACGCCGCGGTCGCGGCAGGAGAAGCAGATCGGATGAACCTCGCGGAACTCGTCCCGCAGATTTGCCGCCGCGTAATCCTCGATCGCCTTGGAATTGACCAGCGCGCGGTGCGACGGCACGAACGGCAGCTCGAACGCTTCGATCTTGGCGAAACGTCCGGGCGTGCTGGCCGGCATCGCCCAGACGATGTCAGCGAGGCCGTCGCGCGTCTGGTCGAACAGTTGCGCCGGCGCGCCGCCGAGCTGCATCGAGGGAAAGATGTCGATGCGGATGCGTCCGGCCGACTCTGCTTCGACCTTGCGCGCCCAGGGTGCGAGAAACTTGTTGTGCCCGCTGGATACCGCCGAGAAGAAGTGATGCAGCTTGAGCGTCACTTGCGGCGCGTCGGACCGCGCCAGCCGCAGCACGGCGGGCGCCGCTACGGACGCCATCACCGAGGCCAAAAGCGTGCGGCGCGTAAGTCGCATGGTCCCCTCGAACGCTCACAAACTTGAGCGATGCGGCTCAATTGAGGCGCGAGGGTCGCTCTTCGTTTTCGGAGGAGTGGGGAACAACCGGCGCCGCCGGTGCAGACCGCGCGGAGCCAGCTTGCGCCGCTTCCACTTTGCTCTCGCGCGACCGTTGCTCGTAGCCGCGATAGGACAGCCAGCCGAACGGCAAGCTCACGAGATAGGCGAGCGTCCCGGCGGTGAGCAGCACCCACGGATAGGCAATGAGCAGCGCCACGGCCAGCACCATCACCACGACCAGCGGCCCCACCATTTCCGGCGGCACCCGCTGGCCGATGCGCTTGCCGGAAAAGACCGGCAGCCGCGACACCATGAGGCAGGCGACGGCCAGCGTGTAAGCGAGCGTCAGCCAGGTCAAAAATGGCGATCGCGGAACGCCGAGAAACACCGCATAGATCGGCAACAGCACGATGATGGCGCCGGCCGGCGCCGGCACGCCGACAAAGAAATTGCTGGCCCAGGTGGGCCGCTCCGGATCGTCGATCATCACATTGAAGCGGGCGAGCCGCAGCCCTGCGCAAATGGCAAACACCATCGCCGCGATCCAGCCGCCCGATTTCAGATCGTGCAAGCCCCAGAAATAGAGGATCAGCGCCGGAGCGACGCCGAAATTGACGAAGTCGGACAGGCTGTCCAGTTCGGCGCCAAACCGCGAGGTTCCTTTCAACAACCGCGCCAGGCGGCCGTCGATGCCGTCGAGGATGGCAGCGAACACGATGGCCGCGAGCGCCAACCCATAGCGGTTCTCGAATGCCAGGCGGATCGCGGTCAAGCCGGCGCACAGCGCCAGCAACGTCACGAGGTTCGGCGCCAGCGTACGAACCGGAATGCGGCGGAATCGTCGCCGGCGCAGCCGCCGGTTCTCGAACGGGGACAGATCAGCCATGCCGGCAATATAGCCTTTCCGCGATGGCGCCGCCATGCGCCGTGGCAAACTAGTTGCCCGTCGCGTTAACGCTTTCTCAGCTCACGTCGAACGCCTCGCCCTGCGGCAAAGGCTTGAGCTCGGCGAGCACGGTCTCGCCGGCGATGGCGGTCTGGCCCTCGGCGACCAGCGGCCGCGTACCCGCCGGCAGATAAACATCGACCCGCGACCCGAAGCGGATCATGCCGATGCGTTGACCGGCGCCGACCGCCTCGCCCGCGCGCACGAACGGCACAATGCGGCGCGCGACCAGACCCGCGATCTGGATTACGGCGATGCGCACGCCGCCGTCGGCGGCGATGACGAAGGAATTGCGCTCGTTGCTCTCGCTCGCCTTGTCGAGATCGGCGCTGAGGAAGGCGCCGGCCCGGTAGACCATGCGTTCGATCCGCCCGGCGAGCGGGCTCCGGTTCACGTGGCAATCGAATACGCTCATGAAGATGGAAATACGCGGCAACGGCAGGCCGCCGAGCTCAAGCTCCTCTGCCGGCACGGCGTCGGCGATGCGGCTGATGCGGCCATCCGCCGGCGCCACCACGACGCCGTCCCGCGCCGGCGTGACCCGGGCCGGGTCGCGGAAAAAATAGACGCACCACAGCGTCGCGACGACGCCGAGCCAACCGAGCGGCGGCCACAGCCAGAACAGCACCAAGCTCGCCAGCACGAAGCCGCCGATGAAGGGATAGCCTTCCCGGTTGATCGGCGCGAGTTGCGAGCGGATGGAGTTGATGACGGACATGCGGTTCTTTCAGGACAGCCCGGCTATCCCCTCGCCCCTTTGGGGAGAGGGGACCCGATACTCAATGGGTCGGTCGCACTCGTCATTCGGCGGCGTCCGCGGCGGCAGGCAGCAGTTCCTCCTCCGCTTCAGGCGGGTTGCGGTTGGGCGCCAGCGTATCCTCCTCGACCTCGGCGAGAATCTCGCGCGCCATTTGCGCCTCGCGCTGGCGGTTCCACATGCTGGCATAGAGACCGCCGCGTGCGAGGAGCTCATTGTGCGTGCCGCGCTCGACGATCACGCCCTGGTCGAGCACCAGAATCTCGTCGGCGCCGACGATGGTCGAGAGCCGGTGCGCGATCACCAGCGTGGTGCGATTCTTCGACACGCGGTCGAGCGCATCCTGGATGTCGCGCTCGGTGTGGCTGTCGAGCGCGGAAGTCGCCTCGTCAAGGAGCAGGATCGGCGGCGCCTTGAGGATGGTGCGGGCGATGGCGACACGTTGCTTCTCGCCGCCGGAAAGCTTCAGGCCGCGTTCGCCGACCTCGGTTTCGTAGCCCTTCGGCGACAGCCGGATGAAGCCGTCGATCTGCGCGAGACGCGCCGCCTCTTCGACCTCGGCGTCGCTGGCGTCCCATTGGCCGTAGCGGATGTTGTAGCGGATGGTGTCATTGAACAGCACCGTATCCTGCGGCACCATGCCGATGGCGGCACGCAGCGAGGTCTGCGTGACGTCGCGGATATCCTCGCCGTCGATGAGGATGCGGCCGCCGGTCACGTCATAGAAGCGGAACAACAGCCGCGAAATCGTCGACTTGCCGGCGCCGGAAGGCCCAACGATGGCGACGGTGCGCCCGGCCGCCACCTCGAAGTTCAGTCCCTGAAGGATCGGCCGCGCCGGCTCATAGGCGAATGAGACATTCTCGAAGCGGATCGTGCCGCTGCGCACCTTGAGCGGACGGGCATCCGGCCGGTCTTCGATCTCCGCCTTGCGCGCCAGGATCGCGAACATGTTCTCGATATCGATCACCGCCTGCTTGATCTCGCGGTAGACCATGCCCATGAAGTTCAGCGGCTGATACAGCTGGATCATCATAGCGTTGATCATGACGAAGTCGCCGACCGTATTGGTGCCGGCCTCAACGCCGCGGGCGCAGAGCACCATCGCTGCCGCGAGCCCGATGGCGAAGACGACCGCCTGGCCGGCATTGAGCACCGCCAGCGAGGTATAGGCCTTGACGCTGGCATCCTCGTAGCGCGCCATCGAGCGGTCGTAACGCTTGGCCTCGCGCTTCTCGGCGGAGAAATATTTGACCGTCTCGTAGTTGAGCAGCGAATCGATGGCCTTGGTGTTGGCGTCGTTGTCGCTGTCGTTCATCTTGCGGCGGATGCCGATGCGCCACTCGGTCGCGTAGAAGGTGAAGCCGACATAGAGCGCGACGGTGATCATGATCACCACCACGTAGCGCCAGTCGAAATGGAACAGCAGCACCCAGACGATCAAAGCCAATTCGACGATCGTGGGCAGCAGCTGCAGCAGCACCATGCGCACGATGGTCTCGATGGCGTTGCGGCCGCGCTCGAGGATACGCGTCAGGCCGCCGGTCTTGCGCTCGAGATGGTAGCGCAGTGACAAAAGGTGCATGTGCTCGAAGGTGAGCAGCGCGAGCCGCCGCACCGCATTCATTGCCACCTTGGCAAAAATGCCGTCGCGCCATTGGGTGAGCACGCCCATCAGGATGCGGATGCCGCCGTAGGCGAGCGTCATCACCACCGGCGCCGCCATTGCCCAGGCGAGCCAATTGTCGGCCCCGATCGGCGCGGTGCCGTGGCCAGCCAGCGCATCGGTCGCCCATTTGAAAGTAAACGGCACCGCGATGGTCGCTAATTTGGCGGCGAAGATCAGCACCGTCGCGAACACCACGCGAGCCTTGAGGTCGCGGCGATCTGCCGGCCAGATGTAGGGCCACAGATGAAACAGCGTTGAGAACAGCGCCGCACCGCGGGCGGACACTTCGCGGCGCGGCTGGGGAGGGTGTTTTATGTCGTGCATTCCAAGCCGTGACCTCGACGGCCCCGTGCCGGCCGCCTGTAGCCGTCATATAGAGACTTTCGCCCGCTCCTGCACCCGCGGGTCGGGCCGGGTTGCGGGCCATTCGCGGCCGATTTCAGTCCCGCCTCTTCGATTCGCAGCTTGCAGGAGGTGCGAATCAACGCCACATCTATCCATCCATGAGTGTTGACTCCATGAGCAAAATCAATGCGATCTGCGTCTATTGCGGATCGAATCCGGGCACCGACCCGGCCTTCGTCGACGCCGCGCACGGGTTTGGCAAAATCCTTGCCGAGAACGGCGTTCGGCTGGTCTATGGCGGCGGCTCCATCGGCCTGATGGGAGCGGTCGCCGGCGCGGCGATGGAGCACGGCGGTGCGGCGACCGGTATCATTCCGGAGTTCCTGACCGCGCAGGAGCGGCCGCGGCGGCGCGGCCAGGAACTGATCGTCACCAGCGACATGCACGAGCGCAAGCGCACGATGTTCGAGCGCGCCGATGCCTTCGTCGCCTTGCCGGGCGGTCTCGGCACGCTCGAGGAGCTGGTCGAGCAGCTCACCTGGGCGCAACTCGGCCGCCACAAGAAACCGATCCTGGTCGCCAATATCAACGGCTTCTGGGATCCGTTGCTCGGGCTGATGGCGCACATGCGCGCGCTCGGCCTGGTGCCGCCGCCGGTGAACGGCGTCGATCTATTGGTCGCCGACCGCATCGAAGACATCCTGCCGAAGCTGCGCAAAGCCGTGCGCGCGGTGAGCGAGGCGGAGAAGCAAATGGCGGTTCCGGCAGAGCGGTTGTAACGGCTACTCTGCCCCTTCCCGCACAAACGTCACCGCCTCGATGCGGTTACCGTCCGGATCGCGGATGAAGGCGGCGTAATACCCAGAGTAATAATGCGGCCGCAGTCCCGCCGCGCCATCGGACGTGCCGCCGGCTATGAGCGCCGCGGCGTGGAACGCGTCGACCGCCGCGGTGTCCGGCGCGCGCAGGCAAATGTGCACGCCGCTGTCCGGCGCCACTTCCTTCATTGCGCTTCGCTTGTTGAGCCAGAATTCCGGATGTTTCTTGCCGAAGCCGACTGCCGCATCCGGCCACTCGCGCAGCTTGGCGTAGCCGAGCGGCGCCAGCACCGCGCTGTAGAACGCCTGCGCCTTTCCGAGATCGCGCACTGCGATGGAGACGTGGTCGATCATGGGGACCTCTCCGACCTCACCCCGGCGCGCCCGACTTCAAGAGCTTGTAGACGATCGAATCCATCAGCGCCTGAAACGACGCGTCGATGATGTTCGCCGAGACGCCGATCGTCGTCCAGTGATCGCCGGTCTCGTCGGCGCTCTCGATCAACACCCGCGTGACCGCCTCGGTGCCGGCGTTGAGGATACGCACGCGGTAATCGGTGAGTTCGAGGCCGGTGATGTAACTCTGATATTTGCCGAGGTCCTTGCGCAGCGCGAGATCGAGCGCGTTGACCGGACCGATGCCTTCGGCGGCGGAAATCAACAGATCGTCGCCGACCCTCACCTTCACCACTGCCATGCTCATGGTGACGCGCTCGCCCTTGGCGTTGATGCGCTGTTCGACGCTGACGTCGAATTTTTCCACATCGAAATAGCGCGGCACCTTGCCGAGCAGGCGCCGCGCCAGCAGCTCGAAGGAAGCATCCGCCGTTTCATAGGCGTAGCCGATCGCCTCGCGTTCCTTGACTTCTTCGAGCAGGCGGGCGAGCCGCGGATCGTCCTTGTTGACGGCAAAACCGATGCGGTCGAGCTCGGCCAAGAGATTCGCCTTGCCGGCCTGGTCGGACACCAAAAGCTTGCGTTTGTTGCCGACGCTATCCGGCGGCACGTGCTCGTAGCTCGCCGGTTCGTCAACGCCGGCGTTCAATTCCTTCATGATCGCGGAAGCATGAATTCCGGCCTTGGTGGCGAACGCGCTTTCGCCCACGTAAGGCGCATAGCGGTTTGGCGCGCGATTGAGAACTTCTTCCAACGTACGGGAAACGCGCGTGATTTTCTTGAGCGCTTCATCCGATACGGCGATGTCGAATTTTTCGGCGTAGTCCGGCTTGAGCTTCAGCGTCGGAATGATGGAGACGAGATTGGCGTTGCCGCAGCGCTCACCCAGCCCGTTGAGCGTGCCCTGGATTTGCCGGGCGCCGGCGCACACCGCGGCAAAACTGATCGCCACCGCTTGCTCGGTGTCATTGTGGGCGTGAATGCCGACATGGTCGCCGGGGATTTGCTTGCAGACCTCGCCGACGATTTTCTCCACCTCGTGCGGCAGCGTGCCGCCGTTGGTGTCGCACAGCACCACCCAGCGCGCGCCTTCGTCGTAGGCTGCCTGAGCGCAGGCCAGCGCATAGCCCGGATTGGCCTTGTAACCGTCGAAGAAATGCTCGCAATCGAGCAACACCTCGCGGCCCTTGGCCTTGGCGGCGCGCACGCTGTCGCGGATCGAGGCGAGGTTCTCCTCCTCGGTGGTCTCGAGCGCCACCCGCACGTGATAGTCCCAGGACTTGGCGACGAAGCAGATGGCGTCGGCCTGCGCCGCCAACAGCGCGGCGAGCCCGGGATCGTTGGACGTCGAACGGCCGGGCCGCCTGGTCATGCCGAACGCGGTGAGGCGGGCGCGCAGCGGCCGCCGCTCGGCGAAAAGATTGGTATCGGTCGGATTGGCGCCCGGATAACCGGCCTCGACATAGTCGATACCCAGCTCGTCGAGCAGGTGCGCGATGGTGAGCTTGTCGGCGAGCGTGAAATCGACGCCGTTGGTCTGCGCGCCGTCGCGCAGCGTGGTATCGAACAAATACAGGCGCTCGCGCGGCATCGCCTCACCCTCACCAGAGATAATAGTTCGATGCCAGCGCCACCGCGATCAGGATGGCGATGAGTCCAATGGCGACGTGATGGGTGCGCAGGCCGAAAAACGACGAGCCTTGGGACGAGTCTTGGCGTGGCATAATGTTATCCCGAATAAAGCCGATAGGCGGTGTAGAAGGTGACCACCACGGCAGCGGCGATCAGCACGTATTTCAGCACCAGATAATAGAGCCAATGGCGCTGGAACGGCACGTCCGTACGTTTCATCACGCGCTCCCTTTGGTGGCGGCGAGCGGCTTGACCATCGTCGTGTTGGCGAGCCATTCGCCGGCGAGCGATATGGTGTTGCGGGTTTTGGCGGCGAAGCCGCGCTTCTCGAAAAAGCCGCGGGCGCTGTCGCTCGCCTCGACTTCGAGTTCCTTGCTGCCGCGGGCGGCGGCGAGCTTTTCCAGCGCGTCGCACAGCATGGTGCCGGCGCCCTGCCCGGTCGCCGCCGGATGCACGTAAAGCATGTCGATGCGGGTATTGTCGGCGAGCGAAGCGAAGCCGACGGGCGCGCCCCCGAAGGTCGCGACCAGTGTCAGCGCGCCGGAAAGGCGCGCGCCAAATGCTTCCTCGTCGTCGGCAGTCTCCGCCCACGCCGCCCGTTGCGCCTCGCTGTAGTCGTCAGCGGTCAGTTCCTCGATGCTGACGCGAAAAATCTCAGCCAAGAGCGGCACATCGGCGGGCAACAGCGGCCGCATGGCGAGTTTCGGTTGCGGGCAAACCGTCACGGCACGCGCTCCCAAGTGGTGATTGGGTTCCCAGTCTTTGGATCTTTGCCGTCCTTTAAAAGTACGCCGACCTTCGCCAGTTCGTCGCGGATGCGGTCAGATTCCTTCCAATCCTTGCGCGCCCGGGCTGCGGCACGCTCATCCACACTGTGCTGGACGTCCCAGTCAGACGGACCACTTCCCACGACAACGCCATAGCCATAGACATCATTTGTTTTTTCGCCATTCCACACGCCAAGCCACTTCAAAGCGGACGCCAGCCGAATCGATGCCTCTGGATTGGCGCGACGGCGTGTATCCCGAAATAGTTGAGATACGGCGGTTACCGCTGCGGGAGAGTTCAAGTCATCGGCTAGAGCAGAAACCAACTCTGGGGGAACCGGCGCAGGAAATTGATCAAAGCCAATTGCACAATCGATCCATTCTTTTAACATGCGCCTTGCCTCAACCAATCGATCGATTGTCCAATCGATGGGTTGCCTGTAGTGCGTCATCAACATTGCGAGTCGCAACACATACCCGTGCCAGTGGTTCGAACCAAATTTATTGCTGTGAAGAAGCTCGTGAATCGTCACGAAATTCCCGGCCGACTTGGCCATCTTCTCGCCTTCGACCTGAAGAAAACCGTTGTGCACCCAGAAATTCGCCATCGCCGGCGAATGAAAGGCGCAGCGCGATTGCGCGATCTCGTTCTCATGATGCGGAAACACCAGATCGATGCCGCCGCCGTGGATGTCGAAGATTTCGCCGAGATATTTCCACGACATCGCCGAGCATTCGATGTGCCAGCCGGGACGGCCGGGCGCGGCGATGCCGCACGGCGACGGCCACGCCGGCTCGCCGGGCTTTGACGGTTTCCATAAAATGAAGTCCCGCGGGTCCTTCTTGTAGGGCGCGATCTCGACGCGGGCGCCGGCGATCATCTCGTCGAGCGGCCGCTTCGACAGCGCGCCGTAGTCCGGCATCGAGGGCACGCTGAACAGCACGTTATCCTCGGCGACATAGGCGTGACCTGAGGCGACGAGTTGCTCGGTCAGCGTACGCATCTCGGTGATATGCTCGGTCGCGCGCGGCTCGACGGTCGGCGGCAGGCAGCCGAGCGCGGCCACGTCCTCGTGAAACTGCCGGTCGGTCTTCTCCGTGACCTTGCGGATCGCTTCGTTGAGCGGCAGATTGGGATATTCCTCCGCCGCCCGCGCGTTGATCTTGTCGTCGACGTCAGTGATGTTGCGAACGTATGTGACGTGCTTCTCGCCATAGAGGTGGCGCAGCAAACGGAACAACACGTCGAACACGATCACCGGCCGCGCATTGCCGATATGGGCGAAGTCGTAGACCGTCGGCCCGCACACATACATGCGCACGTTCGCCGGATCGAGCGGGCTAAAAACCCGCTTCTCGCGCGTCAAGGTATCGTAGAGCTTGAGTTCCATCGGATCGAACCATGCGCCTTGAGGCCTGCTGGCCGGGCGTCCATGGTCTCGATCATGAGAAAAGACGGCCGCAGCCAGCGTTGTCGCTAGCGAATAATCTCCCGGCAAATGCCGCAGATCGAGTTAAAGCCACCGTTCATGGGCGCACAATGGGCGAGGACGGTCATTGCGTCAAGGGTTTGGCGCTGGCCTGAACAGGCGGGCACGGCACGGAGCCATAGGAGCAGAATACACAGCAGTCGCCCGGGAGAGGCTTGAGCTGCGCGCCACAGCCCTTGCAGTCATAAAAGTACCGGCAGGTATCCGCCGGCATTGTTTCTGTCGCCTGGTGCCCGCACTTCGGACAGGTCAGTATCGATTGCGCGATCAACTTCGGGCCCTCTCCAGCATCGGCCTGCGGCTACGCCAGCCCATATAGCCTCGACCAACCCGAGTGGCCACACGCCTTCCCAACACCGAATCGGCGGCGCCGGCGCGGCCGATGGCGGGACGGATCGCGGGGTTAACACAGCCTTAACTCCGCCGTCGCATTCTTTGTGTTTATAGCAACGCGGATTGCGGCGTTTCGGCGCCGGCTGGGGGTTCCATGCGCTCCATGATCGCGGCGACCGTTTTTGCCGCTGTGCTGTTCAGTGCAGCCGCCGCGCAGGCGGAAAAGCGCGTCTTCATTATCGCCAACAACGGCGACGGCTACGGCGTCGACCTTTGCCTGGCATCGGGCGCGGCCTGCGGCGCCGCGGCGGCGAATTCCTACTGCCGCACTCACGAGTTCGGCCACGCGCTGTCCTATCGCAAGGTCGATCGCGACGACATTACCGGCGCGATCCCGGCCAGCGCCCCCGGCTCCTGCCGTGGCGCCCATTGCGACGAGTTCGTCGCCATCGAGTGCTCGCGCTGATTTTTCCGAACGCTCATTGGGCGCGGTCATTTCCGGGATGACGCGATCTCTTGCTGCAGCGCCTTGTCTTAGCCGCGCAGCACCGCCCACATGGCGCGGTCGCGGGCGGTGGTCCAGATGACCGGATGGTCGATGCCCTTGGCTTCGTCATTGGCGCGGGCGACGTTGAACGGCATGCAGTGCTCGTAGATGGCGAAGCTCGCAAACTTCGGATCCATGACGCGGCGGGTGGCGTCGTAGGTCTCCTTGAGCGAGCGCCGCTTGGCGACGCTCTCGATCACGCGCCGTACAGCGTGGCAAGAAAGTCTTCGGTCAACGCGATGCCGTCGGCGATCTGGCCGGGCGTCTTCAACGCCGCACCGTTGCGCGGCACCGCAACTTCGTCCATGTTCCCGCCGTTGCGCCGCAAACGCAAAGGGCCGCCGGCGCAAAAGGCACGCCTTTAGACGGCGCCTCAGGTGATGCCATGGCTGGTCAGCGGGCGATGGAAGGCGAAATCAAGACCGCTGTTACCGTAGGCTCTGCCAGGCTCGGCGACGAGGCGCCGCTGAAGCTCGAGACTTTTCTGCCTTATCAGCTCAATGTGGTGGCGAGCCTTGTCTCGCAGGCGCTCTCCCGCGTCTATTCGCGGCGCTACGGCATCGGCGTGCCGGAATGGCGCGTCTTGGTCACTCTGGGTCAGTACGAGACGATGACGGCTAAAGCCATCGGCGCGCACACACACATGCACAAGACCAAGGTGTCGCGCGCGGTGGCGCTGATGGAAAGGCGCCGGTTGCTGGCGCGGCGCTCCAATCGCGACGACATGCGCGAAGCCTTCCTGTCGCTCACCGCCGCCGGACGAGCCATGTACGAGGAAGTAGCACCCCACGCGCTCGACTTCGCGCGCCGGCTGACGGAGATTTTGACGCCGGCCGACCGCGACGCCTTCAATCGCGCCTTGAGCCAGCTGACCGCGCGCTCCGCGCAACTCACCGCCGAAGCCGGGCAGCACGGCGAAGACGACGAGGCGGACTGACGTGAAACTCTATTCGTATTTCCGCTCGTCGGCGGCTTATCGCGTGCGCATCGCGCTCAATCTCAAGGGCCTCGCCTACGAGACGGTGCCGGTCCACTTGGTCAAGGAAGGCGGCCATAACCGCCGGTCCGAATTCCGCGCCGTCAACCCGCAGATGCGCGTGCCGGCTTTGGTTGTGCCGACCGGCGACGTGCTGATCCAGTCGCTCGCCATTATCGAATATCTCGACGAGACGCATCCTGAGCCGCCGCTGCTGCCGCAGCACCCGATCGCGCGGGCGCAGGCGCGCGCGCTCGCCGAAATCGTCGCTTGCGACATCCATCCGCTCAACAATATCAGCTCGCTGCGTTACCTGAAGCGCGAACTGCACCACGAGCAAGCCGCGATCGACGCCTGGTATCATCACTGGGTGCTCACCGGCTTCGAGGCCTTGGAGGCGCTGGTTCGCCCGGGACCCTATGCCTGCGGCGGCGCCGTCACGGTGGCCGATCTCTGCCTGGTGCCGCAGGTCTACAATGCGCGGCGGCTCAACGTGCCGCTCGACAAGTTCCCCAAGATCGTCGCCATCGACGCCGCTTGCCTCGCGCTCCCCGCCTTCGACCGGGCGCGCCCCGAAAACCAGCCGGATGCGGAATAGCAGCCGCTCTTCACACTTTGGTCACCATTGCATCGCTTCATCGCGCCACCTCGCGGGAACAAAGGCCGGGACTGGATGACGATCAAGCTGTTGCGCGGTCTCGGCCTTTTCGTGCTGGCCACCGGCGCACTCTGCACCGCTGCCGCCGCTCAAACCGCCCCGGAACAGCCGGCGCCGTCCAATCCAATCTGCGTGCGCCTCGAAGCCCAGCTGGCGATGGTCAACCGCGGCGCCGTCGATCCCGCCCGCGCCGACCAGATCAAGCGCTACGAAGACGCCGTCGCCAAGCAACAAGCGGATCTCGACCGCGTCTTGGCGCAATCGAAAAAGCAAGGCTGCGAGGGCGGCGGATTTTTTGCATTGTTCACCGGAAGGTCGCCGCAATGCGGGCCGCTCAACGCGCAGATCCAGCAGATGCGCGACAATCTCGACCACACGATGACCGATCTGGAATACCTCAAGAGCGGCCACAACGATCAGGACAGTCAGCGCCGCGCGCTCATTGGACAATTGGCGCAGAACAATTGTGGCGCTCAGTATAGCGCTGCAGCCGCGGCGGCCGGACCGGGCGGTTTCCTTAGCGCGCTGTTCGGCGGCACGATCATCAATCCAGGCGGCGACGGCGCGCCGTCCGGAACCTATCGCACGGTCTGCGTGCGCACCTGCGACGGCTTTTATTTCCCGATCTCGTACTCGACGGTGCCGAACCGTTTCGCCGACGATCAGCGCGCTTGCCAGCGCCTATGCCCGGCCGCCCAAGCGGTGCTCTACAGCTATCGCAATCCGGGCGAGGACATTAACCAGGCGGTGTCGATCAATGGTCAGCCGTATACCGAGTTGCCGAGTGCTTTTCACTATCGCAAAGACTTCGTCGCCAGCTGTTCATGCCGCCGGCCGGGTCAGAGCTGGGCCGATGCGCTCAAGAACGCCGACGACTCAACCACGCTCGAGAGCGGCGATATCGTCGTGACCGATCAGAAGGCGAAAGCCCTCTCGCAAGCGCCGCAGCAGGCGCCGCCCGGCAAGCCGCCGGTCAAAGACGGCGGCGCGAGCCAGCCGGACCCGAGCGCACCGCCTGCCGCGGCAGACGCGAGCGCTCCCGATGCCAACGCATCGCCCCGCACCGTGCGCACCGTCGGGCCGCCCTTCGTCTCGGCGCATTGACCTAGTGTGGCGGTTCAGAAGCCCGCATCATTTTTGCCGCGAACTCGTCATGCGGACTTCTGAACCAATGCCACACTGGATCAATACGCTGCTAGTGTCCTTCGATTCCGAAGTTCGCAAACGAGGGTGCCGCATAATGAGGCGAACTTCGGAATCGGGACACTAGGTAATCCTCCTCAAAAATCCACCGCGCCGGCCTTGGCGTCGGCCGCGCTTTTGACCAGCGTGCGGTCGGGCGCGGGTAGCTCGGTGCCGGGATCGCGGAACCGGCTGGTGATCGGATAGCGCCGGTCGCGGCCGAAGTTCTTGAGCGTCACTTTTACGCCCGGCGCCGCTTGCCGACGCTTGTATTCGGCGAGGTTGAGCATGCGCTCGACCTTCATCACCGTCTCGCGATCGAAGCCGGCCGCAACGATGCTGGCCAGCGGCTCCTCGCGCTCGACCAGGCGCTTGAGAATCTGGTCGAGCACGTCGTAAGGCGGCAGCGTATCCTGGTCGGTCTGGTCCTCGCGCAGCTCCGCGCTCGGCGCCCGCGTCATCACGTTCTCCGGAACGACCGGCCCGTCGGGGCCGAGCGCGCCCTCCGGCCTCCAGTGATTGCGCAGCCGCGCCAGGCGATAGACCTCGGTCTTGTAGAGATCCTTGATCGGATTGAAGCCGCCGTTCATGTCGCCGTAGAGCGTGGCGTAGCCGACCGACATTTCCGACTTGTTGCCGGTCGTCACCACCATCAAGCCGAATTTGTTGGAGATCGCCATCAGGATCGTACCGCGGGCGCGCGCCTGCAAATTCTCCTCGGTGACATCGCGCGGCACGCCCGCAAAAATACCCGCCAGCGATTCTTCGAGCCCGCGCACCGCGCTTTCGATCGGGACGATGTCGTAGTGGACGCCGAGCGTACGGGCGACGGCCTCGGCATCGTCGCGCGATTCCTGCGAGGTGAAGCGGTACGGCAGCATGATGCAGCGCACGCGGTCGGCTCCGAGCGCGTCGACCGCCAGCGCCGCGCATAGCGCCGAATCGACGCCGCCGGACAGGCCGAGCACGACGCCGCGGAAGCGGTTCTTGTCGACGTAATCGCGCAAACCGAGCATGCAGGCGGTGTAGTCCGCCTGATCCAAGTCCACCGCCGGCGCGAGCGGTCCCCGCGCGCATCGCCAAACGCCGTTGATCCGCGACCAGTGCGTCGTCACCACCGCTTCGTGGAAGGCCGGCAGCTGCAATGCGATCGAACGGTCGGCATTGAGAATGAAAGAGGCACCGTCGAAGACCAATTCGTCCTGGCCGCCGACCTGGTTGATGTAAAGAAGCGGTAAACCGGCCTCGGTGACGCGCGCGACCGAGACGTTGAGGCGGACGTCGCCCTTGTCGCGCCAGTACGGCGAGCCGTTGGGCACGACGAGGAGTTCGGCCCCGGTCTCGGCCAGGCATTCCACCACGTTCTCGTAGTCGCCCCAGTCAGTCCAGGTATCCTCGCAGATCGGCAGGCCGAGCCGCACGCCGCGGAAGTTGACCGGCCCCGGCACCGGTCCCGGCGCGAAAACGCGCTTTTCGTCGAACACGCCGTAGTTCGGCAGGTTGACCTTGAGGCGGATCGCTTCGATGCGGCCGCCGGCGAGCAGCACATAAGCGTTGTAGAGCTTGCCGTCCTCGACCCAGGGCGTGCCGATCAGCACAGCCGGCCCGCCGTCGCCGGTCTCGCGCGCCAGCGTCTCCACGGCGGTGCGGCAGGCGGACTGGAACGCCGGCTTGAGCACCAAATCTTCCGGCGGGTAGCCGGCGATGAAAAGCTCGGAAAAAGCGACGATTTCGGCGCCGTCGCGGCCCGCTTGCTCACGCGCGGCCCGGGCGCGCTCCAAATTGCCGGAGACATCGCCGACAATGGGATTGAGCTGCGCTACCGCAATGGTCAACCGATCGGCTGGACGCTCGTTCATGGTCATGATCTAGCGCGCCGTTCGTCCCCGCGAAAGCGGGACCCCGGACGTTACCATAACGGCTGCCGCCGGTCTGGATTGCAGCCTGCGCGGGAATGAGCGGGAAACATCCGCAGACGCGACCGCGCATCCTGCGTCATTTCACCTCGCGATCTTTCGGTTTCACCGCGCGCACGAAGCCGCTCATGAACTTGCCTTCGACTTGCGGCGCGATGGCGTCCACATCGACGCCCTTGCCGGCCAGAAACGCCCGCGCGTCCTCGACATCGTAAAGTCGGGTTGGCTCGATGCTGATCGCCTCAAATCCCGCCTTTGCGAGCTTGGCGGCGTATTCCGTATCCTCAAGGGCGCCGGCGATGCAGCCGACCCACAACAGCATGTCGCGCCGTATGAGGTCGGGGACCTCGCCGCGCGTGACCACGTCGGATACCGCCAAACGGCCGCCCGGTTTGAGCACGCGAAACGCCTCGCTCAAGACCCGATCCTTGTCGCCTGACAGGTTGATGACGCAGTTGGAGATGATGACATTGACCGAATTGTCCGGCAGCGGAATGTTTTCGATCTCGCCTTTGAGAAATTCGACATTCTCGATTCCGGCCTTGCGCCGATTTTCCCGGGCGAGCGCCAGCATTTCATCCGTCATATCCAGTCCGTAAGCTTTGCCGGTCGGCGCCACACGCCGCGCCGACAGCAGAACGTCGATACCACCGCCCGATCCGAGATCGAGCACCGTTTCGCCAGGTCTGAGTTGCGCCAGTGCGGTCGGATTGCCGCATCCGAGCGAAGCGAGCACCGCGCCTTCAGGGACCGAAGCGGCCTCGCCCGTATCGTAAAGGTTCGAGGTGATGGGATTGCCGCGGTCGCGGGCCGACGCCGGCCCGCAGCATGAAGCCCCCGTGGCGCTCGCCTTCAACGCCGCCTGTGCATACTTCTCTCTGACAGCGTCTTTGACATCGACGGTGCTCATAAGCAGCCCTCCCCTATGCAGATCGCGTTATTTTTTCCGGCCGAACAGCCTTGTTGCGGGTGCAGCATTCCGCGTAAAGAAACGCCAAAATCTCCCGCAACGCGTCCGCGTTCGCCGAATAGCGAAGAAACGTGCCTTCGCGCCGCACCCCGACCAGACCTTCGTTTTTCAGCTTGTCGAGATGATGCGACAGGGTCGACGCCGGAATCTCCAATTCGGCCCCGATGTCGCCGACAACCATCCCATCCGGATGGGCAGACAGCAGAAGCCGCATGATGCGTAGCCTCGCCTCGGTGCCCATCGCCGAGAACATATCCGCATAGCGCGCGATGTGCGCGTCAACATCCGCCGTCATAACCGCCTCGCCATTTCTATGTTTCTATCATAATGGAAATATCGAAGCTGTCAAGCGCAAGCTATGAGTGTCCGGCACAGGTAGCTCCTGCTGGCGGCAAAGCTGCGCGGCCCCGGTGAACGCGCGGAAACCTGTTGTCGGCTTATAGTCCGGCCACCGCCGGCAGCGGCTTCGCCTTGGCGTCCCGCTTCGTCTTGAGCAGGTCAGCGAGCAGGAAGGCGAGGTCGAGCGACTGCTCGGCGTTGAGCCGCGGATCGCAGACCGTGTGGTAGCGATCGTTGAGGTCCTCGTCAGTGATCGCGCGCGCGCCGCCGGTGCACTCCGTGACGTTCTGGCCGGTCATTTCCAGATGCACGCCGCCGGCATAGGTGCCCTCGGCGGCATGCACTTGAAAAAACGTCCGCACCTCCTTGAGGATTTGATCGAAGGGCCGCGTCTTGTAGCCGGTCACCGAGGTAATGGTATTGCCGTGCATGGGGTCGCACGACCACACCACATTGCGACCCTCGCGTTTCACGGCGCGAACGAGCGGCGGCAACTGCTCGGCGGTCTTGTCCGAGCCCATCCGGCAGATCAGGGTGAGGCGGCCGGGCTCGTTGTCCGGATCGAGGAGGTCGATAAGCTTGAGCAGCTCGTCCGGCTTCTGCGTCGGGCCGGTCTTCAATCCAAGCGGATTTTTGATGCCGCGGCAGTACTCGACGTGGGCGTGATCCGGCTGCCGGGTGCGATCGCCGATCCACAGCATGTGGCCGCTGGTGCAATACCAGTCGCCGGTGGTGGAATCGACGCGGGTAAAAGCCTGCTCGTAGCCCAACAACAGCGCCTCGTGACTGGTGAAGAAATCGGTCGTGCGCATTTCCGGATGAACTTCGGGATCGATGCCGCAGGCGCGCATGAAGTCGAGCGCCTCGGTGAGGCGATTGGCAAGGTCCTGATAACGCTTCGACTGCGGAGAGTCGTTGACGAAGGACAGCATCCATTGATGCGCGTTCGACAGATTGGCGTAGCCGCCGGTGGCAAACGCGCGCAGCAGGTTCAGCGTCGCCGCTGACTGCCGGTACGCCTCCAACTGCCGGCGCGGATCCGGCGTGCGGGCCTCCGCCGTGAACTCGGTGCCATTGACGATGTCGCCGCGATACGCCGGCAGTTCGGCGCCGCCGCGTTTCTCGGTCGGCGAAGAGCGGGGCTTAGCGAATTGGCCGGCGATACGGCCGACCTTCACCACCGGCGAAGCCGCCGCATAGGTCAGCACCACCGCCATTTGCAGGAACAGCCGGAAGAAATCGCGGATATTGTTGGCGCCGTGCTCGGCAAAACTCTCCGCGCAGTCACCGCCTTGCAGCAGAAACGCGTCCCCGGTCGCCACCTGCGCCAGCGCCCGCTTGAGGTTGCGCGCCTCGCCGGCAAAAACTAGCGGCGGAAAGCTCGCAAGCTGCGCCTCGACGTCGGCGAGCGCCTTGGCGTCAGGGTAGTCCGGCACCTGCACGATCGGCTTCGAGCGCCAGGAATCCGGGCTCCAGTTGGGCGCATTCATCCGTTTCGACATACGCATCTCCAAACCATCATCCCGAAGCGCGGTCCTTAGCCGTGAGCCCCGGAAATGACGGCGGGATATATACACGGCAGCTGAACGTCGCGACAGCCCGGGCGAATGCCCCCTATTCCGCTGCTTCGCGGGCGTAGCTGGCGCTCTTCTGCCGCATCGTGACCAATTCCTCGGCGGTTGTCGGATGCAGCGCCATGGTGGCGTCGAAATCCGCCTTGGTCGCCCTCATTTTCACGGCGACGGCTGCAACCTGGATCATTTCGGCGGCACCCTCCCCGACGATATGGCAGCCCATGACGCGGTCGGTCAGGCCGTCGACCACGAGCTTCATCAGCACTGTGGTATCGCGGCCCGACAAGGTCGCTTTCAGCGGCTTGAACATGGCCCGGTAAACATCGGTCTGCGGAAGCCGCGTGCGAGCCTGCGCTTCGGTCAGCCCAATCACTCCGACTTCGGGATCGGAGAACACCGCCGTCGGCACATTGCTGTGATCGACCGCAGTGGGTCTGCCGCCGAACACCGTGTCGGCGAAGGCGGCGCCTTCGCGGATGGCGACCGGCGTGAGATTGACGCGGTTAGTGACGTCGCCGATGGCGTAGATGTTGGGAGCGGTCGTGCGCGAGTATTCGTCGACGGCGACGCCGCCGTTTTTGGCGATCTCGACGCCGGCGTCCTCGATGCCGATGTTGGCGATGTTCGGGCGCCGCCCGACGGCGAACATCACGCGATCGGCACTGAGCCGATTGCCGCTCGACAAATGCACTGCGAAGCGGGTGCCGGCTCGCTCGATCGCCGCGACTTTGCAGCCAGTGAAGACCCTAATGCCGTGCTTCTCCATATCCATGCGCACATGCGCCCGCACGTCGTCGTCGAAGCCGCGCAAAATGTTCTCGCCGCGATAGATCAGCGTCACTTGGGCGCCGAGTCCGGCAAAGATGCCGGCGAACTCCACGGCGATGTAGCCGCCGCCCTGGATCACCACCTGCTGCGGCAGCTGCGGCAGATGGAACGCCTCGTTCGAGGAAATGGCGTACTCGACGCCGGGGACAGGATCGCCATGGCTCGGCGCGCCGCCGGTGGCGATCAGGACGTAGGCCGCGCGCACCCGATCGCCGTTCGTCAATCGCACCGTGTGGGCGTCCGTGAGCACGGCGCGGCTTTTGACGATGCTGACGCCGGCCTTCTCCAGCGTCGCGGTATAGGCCGCCTCGATCCGCGCGATCTCGCGGTCCTTGTTGGCGATCAAGGCCGGCCAATCGAACGAGGTTTGCGGCACCGTCCAGCCATAGCCGGCGGCGTCCTCGAATTCGGCGCGGAAGCGCGACGCGTAGACCAAGAGCTTCTTCGGCACGCAGCCGCGGATGACGCAGGTGCCGCCGACGCGATACTCTTCCGCGAGCATCACGCGCGCGCCATGCTGGGCGGCGATACGCGCGGCGCGCACGCCGCCTGAGCCGCCGCCTATGACGAACAGATCGACGTCGTAACCAGACATCTAGCGATCCTGCTCCTTTGTACGCCGCTCAGCGCCGCTCGACGAGGCGCACCCCGTCCGGACCGGCCAGAATAGCAGTGCGCGCGATGCCGATGAACAAGCCGTGTTCCATCACGCCGGGCACCGTGCACAGACGCGCCGCGAGTTCGGTCGGGTCGGCGATGCGTTGCAATTGCGCATCCAAGAGCCAGTGACCGCCGTCGGTGATGAAAGCTTGGCCGTTCGGCCCTTTGCGCAACACCGCCGGGCCGGGACAGCCGGCTTCGGCGCTGGCGGCCTCGACCGCGCGATGGATCGCCGTGGCGCCGAACGGCGCGATCTCGATCGGCAGCGGGAAATTGCCCAGCATCGACACCCATTTCGACTCGTCAGCGATTACGATCATTTGCGCCGAAGCCGCGGCCACCACCTTCTCGCGCAGCAAAGCCCCGCCGCCACCCTTGATCAGGGTCAGATCCGGCGCGATCTCATCGGCGCCGTCGACGGTCAGGTCGAGTTCCGGGATGTCGTCGAGGGTGGTGAGCGCAATGCCGGCCCGCTCCGCATGGTCGCGTGTTGTTTCGGACGTCGGCACGGCGACCACGTCGAGACCCGCACGCACGCGCTCGCCGAGCAGGTCGACAAAGTGCTTGGCGGTCGAACCGGTGCCGAGCCCGAGCCGCATGCCCGGCCGCACGAATTCCAGCGCCCGCGCGGCGGCGGCGCGCTTATAAGCTTCGACGCTCATGGCCGGTATGTAGAGCAAAATCGCAACGAAAGCGACCAAGCCCTTGCCCGAGAACGAACAGGCGCTTGCGCGGCGGGTCGTAGGCGGGTAGGCGGAAGCCATGCTCACCATCGTCTTCGATCTCGACGGCACGCTGATCGACACCGCCCCCGACCTCATCCATACGCTGAACTTTATCCTGACCGAGCACGGGCTGCCGGCCGTTCCCTATGACGACGCCCGGCCACTGATCGGCGGCGGCGCGAGGACCATGATCGAGCGGGCGCTAGCTTTGGACGGTCGGAACTCTTCGACCGCGGCCATCGATGAGCTCTACACCCCCTTCATCTCCCATTATGCCGAACACATCGCCGACTGTTCGCGGCCGTTCCCCGAGCTTGAGCCGGCGCTCGACCGCTTGGCCGCCGCGGGTCATCGGCTGGCGGTCTGCACCAACAAGCTCGAATGGCTCTCGAAACGCCTCTTGGATGCGCTGCGGCTGAGCGAGCGCTTCGCCGCGATTTGCGGCCAGGATACGTTCGGCGTGCAGAAGCCCGATCCGGAGATTTTCCGGCAAACCGTCTTCCGCGCCGGCGGCGAGCCCGGACGCGCGATCATGGTCGGGGACTCGGTGACGGACATCCGCACCGGGCGCGCCGCCAACGTGCCGGTCATCGCCGTCGATTTCGGCTATACTGACGTGCCGATCGCAACACTGCGGCCGGACCGGGTCATCAGCAGCTTCGCGGAACTCCCGAGCGTCGTCGACGATCTCGGACATGTGAAAAATACTATGGACGATCAGGGCTTTATCGGGCACAAAGGGTGACTACGTAGGTTATAAATAGAACAACCCTGCGGTTTGGCTCATATGGAACCTTCTGCATGATCCGGAATAAGTATCCGGTTTTCCGAAAAGATCATGCGCAGGGAGGAGATGGAAACGCAGTCGATGGACAGCGTAATAGTGGACCCCTCGGAAGTTCGCGATTTTGATGCCGGGCCCGTCCGCCCGGCGCTGGTCGACCCGTTCGGCCGCCACGTCAGCTATTTGCGCGTGTCGGTGACCGACCGCTGCGATTTCCGCTGTGTCTATTGCATGTCGGAGAACATGACCTTCCTGCCGAAGGCCGATCTTCTCACGCTCGAGGAGCTTGACCGGCTGTGCTCGGCTTTCATCGCGCGCGGCGTGCGCAAGCTTCGCCTCACCGGCGGCGAACCGCTGGTACGCCGCGGTATCATGACGCTGTTCTCCTCGCTGTCGCGGCACCTCGGTTCGGGGCAGCTCGACGAGCTGACCTTGACCACCAACGGATCACAGCTCGCGAAATACGCCGAGGAGATCAAGGCGCATGGCGTGCGGCGCATCAACGTCTCGCTCGACACGCTGGACGCGGAAAAATTCCGCGCCATCACCCGCTGGGGCTCGTTGCCGCAGGTGCTCGCCGGCATCGACGCCGCCCAGGCCGCCGGCCTGAAAGTCAAGATCAATGCGGTCGCGCTCAAAGGCGTCAACGAGGACGAGTTCCCGCAGCTGATCGAGTGGGCGCATGAGCGCGGTATGGATCTAACGCTGATCGAGGTGATGCCGCTCGGCGAGATCGGCGAAGGCCGGCTCGACCAATACCTGCCGCTGTCGGTGGTGCGGGCGCGCCTCGCCGAACGTTTTTCGCTGGAGGACCTCGACTATCGCACCGGCGGTCCCGCCCGCTATACGCGCGTCGCCGAGACCGGCGGACGGCTCGGCTTCATCACGCCACTCACCCACAACTTCTGCGAATCCTGCAACCGCGTGCGCATCACCTGCACCGGCACGCTCTATATGTGCCTCGGCCAGGAAGATGCGGCGGATCTGCGCACGCCGCTGCGTGCCTCCGAAAGCAACGATCTGTTATTCGCCGCGATCGACGAGGCGATTTCGCGTAAGCCCAAGGGCCACGATTTCGTCATCGACCGCCGCCACCAGCGGCCGGCCCTGGCTCGTCACATGAGCGTCACCGGCGGCTGATCGGTAGGGACGCCCCTCGTGCGCTCGGCCGCATCCTTCAACAACGCACTGACTTGTGAGTTGTGCCGTCGCCGAATATGAGGCGCGAGACAGTAGCAAGCTTTTAAATCGTCTCCATCGCGCGCTCCTCACGAAGTGCGCGCCGCAGCACCTTTCCGATCGGCGATTTCGGCAGTTCGCTGCGAAACTCGATATGACGTGGAATCTTATAGCCGGTCAAATGATTGCGGCAATGCGCGATCAACTCGTTCGCCGTGAGAGCGGTCTCCCTCTTCACGACCACGAGTTTTATGGCCTCACCCGACTTGGAATCCGGCACCCCGACGACCCCTGACTCGAGCACGCCGGCGCACATGGCGACGACGTCTTCGATTTCATTCGGGTACACATTGAATCCGGAAACAATGATCATGTCCTTCTTGCGATCGACAATGCGGACGAATCCGTCCTGATCGACTTTTGCCAGATCGCCGGTTCGCAGGAAGCCGTCAGCTGTCATTACTTCGGCGGTTTCCTCCGGCCGTTTCCAATATCCCTTCATAACCTGAGGGCCGCGTACACAGAGTTCGCCGATTTGTCCGATCGGGAGATCCTGTCCGCTGTCACTGCGGATCGCGATTTCCGTGTTGGGAATCGGGAGACCGATCGAGCCGTTGTAGTCTTCGAGGTCAAGCGGATTTAGCGTGACCCCGGGCGATGCCTCCGTGAGGCCGTAGGCTTCGATGAGGGCCTTGCCGGTGACCTCCTTCCACCTTTGGGCAACCGCCTGCTGCACCGCCATGCCGCCGCCGACTGAGACCCGCAGTTGGGAGAAATCGAGCCGGGCGAAGTCGGGATGGTTGAGCAGGGCGTTGAACAGCGTATTCACGCCGGTAATGACCGTGAAACGATGTTTTGCCAATTCCTTGACGAACGCGGGAATGTCGCGAGGGTTGGTGATCAGCACGTTGGTCGCGCCGATCTTCAGGAACACCAGACAGTTCGCTGTGAGCGCGAAGATGTGGTACAGCGGCAATGCGGTGATGATGATCTCGCGGCCCTCTTCGAGGACGGGCTTAAGCCACGCATGCGACTGCTGCAGGTTGGCGATGATGTTGCCATGGCTCAGCATGGCGCCTTTGGGAACTCCAGTCGTACCGCCGGTGTATTGCAGAAACGCGAGATCGTCCGGACTGACGTCCACCGGCTTGAAGGTCTGCGCCGCGCCGCGCCGCAGCACGAATTTGAAGGATACTGCCCCCGGGATATTCCACGCCGGCACCATCTTCCTGATCGACTTGACGACGAAATTCACTGCCAGGTCCTTCGGGAATCCGAGCATGTCGCCGAGCTGCGTCGTGATCACGTGCTGAACCGCGGTCCGCGCCATAACCTTGGCGAGAACGGAGGCGAAATTCTCTGCGATGACGACGACCTGCGCGCCCGAATCCGCAAGCTGGTGTTCCAGTTCGCGGGGGCTGTACAATGGGTTGCAGTTGACCACGGTGTAACCAGCCCGCAGCGCCCCGAACAACGCCACCGGATACTGCAATATGTTCGGCATCATGAGCGCGACCCGCGCGCCCTTGTTCAACTTCAACCCCGACTGCAAATAAACCGCGAAGGCTCGAGATAAGTGGTCGAGTTCGGAATAGCTGATCGCCGTCCCCATATTTATATAGGCGGCGCGAGGTCCGAACTTCGCTACGCTCTTGTCGAACATCTCGCCGACGGAGCCATACTCGGCGACGTTCACATCTGCCGGGATGCCCTTGGGATACCGTGCGAGCCAAATCCTCTCCATGGCCTACTCCCGCCGATAATGCTTCTTTGACAAACTAAAATTGTAGCGATCTTTTGCACTGTACTTTTTGACAAATGTCATAAACCTGAGAAATCGTTGTCCCGATGATATCCCGATGGCTTCGAAGCCTTCTAGCCCTCGAGGCGGTCGCGCTTGCCGCGGCAGCGGCCTTTCTGATGAACGGCGCGCGCCCCAGCATGATCGCCGTCGCAGTGATCGGCGCTTTGCCGGTTCTCAACTTCGCTGTGACGGTCGCGATCTATGTAATCTTACGCCTCTACGCGCCGCCGTCGGTGGTCGGCACCGATCTCGACAGTCCGTACCGCTGGTGGAGCGCCGTCAGTGAATGCCTGGCCCTACTGGTGCAGTTCATGGTGATCGCGCCGTTCGAGCGGTGGTGGATGGGTGCCGACATCGTGCGGCCGCTCCCCGCCGGGCGGCTGCCGGTATTGCTGGTTCACGGCTATCTGTGCAATCGCGGACTGTGGTGGTGGTTGCGGCGAGGTCTGCGCGCAAATCACTTCGAGGTCGCGACACTCAACCTGGAACCGCCCTTCGCGAGCATCAATCATTTCGGGGGGCAATTGCACCAACGCATCGAGGCGCTGGTGGCGGAAACCGGAGCCCCCCGGGTTGCGCTTGTTACTCACAGCATGGGTGGTCTCGTCGCACGCGCCTATCTGCAGCATCATGGCACCGGCCGTGTCGGCAAACTCGTGACCATCGCCGCGCCGCACCGTGGCACTGAGGTCGCGCGGCTTGGCTTGGGCCGCAATGCCCGCGAAATGCAGCCGGGTAGCATCTGGCTGCGCCGCCTGAATGCGTCGGAGACGCCGCCGATCGCACTCGCAACGCTTTGGAGCCGCGCCGACGAGTTCGTCGTGCCGCACGACAGTGCCCGCCTGCCCGGCGCGCCCGAGCATAGTCTTCCCGCCCTCGGCCATATCGGCCTGACCTGGTCGGCGGAAGTTCTGCGCCTCCTCAAGGAAGAGCTGGCGTAGACGCCGGAAGCCGCGCCTGCGTGAGCGTGTTTTCACCAAGCCCCGAGCACCAAAGCCCGGGTTAAAGATGGATACCGCGTAGCAACTGCGCGAACATAATCTGGTCGGCGGTCGTGCGCTCGCCCGCCGATGGCTGACCCTGCGAAGCGGCGGATTCCGGAAACATTCGGAAGCTGGTGTTCATGATGATCTGGGCAACGCGCGGGGCGACAGCGTGCACAACCGCGCCGAAAGTGCCAAGTCGCGTCGCGATCCGCGTCGGCCTGTGGATGATCGCCTCCACGATCAAATCTGCGGCCTCCTCGGCGGTGATGGCCGGCACCCGTTCGTAAAACTTCGTCGGTGCGATCATCGCAGTACGAACTAGCGGCATATTGATCGTAGTGAACTCGACCCCTCGATCGAGGAATTCGGAGGCGGCGCATCGTGTCCACGCTTCGAGCGCGGCCTTCGAGGCTACATAGGCGGAAAACCGCGGCGCACTAGTCAGCACACCGATCGACGAGATGTTGATGACATGGCCACTTCGCTTCTTCACCATTCCCGGCAACACACCCATGGTGACGCGCAGCGCTCCGAAATAGTTGAGCTGCATGGTGCGCTCGAAATCATGCACCCGGTCGTAGGAGTTCTCGATTGCTCGTCGGATAGACCGACCTGCATTGTTGATCAGGATATCGACCCCGCCGTGTTCCTCATCGAGTTTCTTGATAAGGACGTCGCACTGACGTGCATCGGTGATGTCGGCCTGGCAGATGACCAGCGGCAATCCGCGCGCCGCCGCCTCCTGTCGCGTAGCCTCGAGCTTTTCGGGGTCCCGTGCGACAATGATCGTCACCGCTCCGGCACTAGCGAGCTTTAGCGCAACAGCCTTGCCAATACCGGACGAACCGCCCGTGACGAGAACGACCCGTCCTGCGACACGCCCGCGAAGCGAGCGATCGACGAACAAGTCGGGATCGAGATGGCGCTCCCAGTAATCCCATAGTCGCCAGGCGTAATCCTCGAACCGAGGCACTATAATTCCGGCGGGCCGAAGCAGCCGTTCCGCGTCGCGGCTGTCGAAGCGCGTCGGATAGTTGATGAAGCTCAGAATACCGTCCGGCAGTCCGAAATCCTTCATGATCGCTTTGCGGATGCGGCGAGCCGGAGTGAGAGCCATGAGGCCGTCGAGCAGGGCGCGCGGAATCAGCCCGAGGAGCGCGGCGTTGATCCGTATGGTCATCTCAGGCGCATGCGCCGCACGGGCGAAGATGTTCACAATATCGCCCACGCGCCGCGGATTTGGGTCGGTCAAGTGGAAGCAGCGACCGTCCTCGCCGTCCACATGAGCCAGATGGTCGAGAGCGGCGACCACAAAGTCCACCGGTACAAGATTGATCCGGCCGCCCTCGAGACCGACACTCGGCATCCAGGAGGGCAACGTTTTGCGCAGCTTCTGTATGAGCTTGAAGAAATAATACGGGCCGTCGATCTTATCCATCTCGCCAGTGCTGCTGTCCCCGACGACGATGCCCGGCCGGTAGATTCGCCAGGGCACCCGGCACTCGTCGCGCACGGCTTTTTCCGATAAATGTTTGCTGGCGAAATACGGGTGATCGAGGTTCTCCGCCTCCGCGAACATGTCTTCCCGGAACACGCCCTCATAGAGGCCGGCTGCGGCGATCGAACTGACATGGTGAAACCGCTTGGCTCGAATCGCCACGGCGAGGCGTATCGTGTCGCGCGTGCCCTCGACGTTCGTGGCCATCTCCGTCTCAGGATCGGCTTCAAGCGAATAGACCGCCCCGAGATGAAAGAGATGATCGACCCTGTCGGTCAGCGCCGCCACAGTATCGTCGCTCAACCCCAGTCCGGTGCTTGTGAGATCGCCCTTGACGGCAATCGCGCGACTTTCATCGGCTCCCCAGAATTCCCGCAACGTAGCCATGCGCTCGGGCGATGGGTCCCGGATCAGAAAATAAACCCGGGCGTCGGGCCTTTGCAGCAGCGCACGCACCAAGCGTTTGCCGATAAAACCCGACGCTCCGGTGACAAAATACATCATATTCGGCGTCCCGCATCGCGCGACCACGCCTGCGCGGTAGGCTAAATTTCACGGCGTGGGACAAAGTCCCTGACATCATACGATTTCATGCTAATCACTAGCGCACGTGCTGCTTTGATCTTGATCAACGCGAGCGAGCAGCCACCGGGCGATAGTCGTGACCGCCGGGGGACACCGGACAATCGTAACCAGAGACGGAGATGTATTATGCCAAAGAAATTAAGCGCGCTCGCTCAGGGGGGCGACAAGAGCCAACAGCTAGTGACTGCAATCCGGGACTCCGCCACTCAGATCTGGCTGGCCGGTCTTGGCGCCTTCGCAAAGGCTCAAAAGGAAGGCGGCAAGTTCTTCGACACGCTGGTGAAGGAGGGCGAGGCCGTTCAAAAGCAGGCCAAGAAGTCCGCCGACGATGCCCTGGCGGAAGTGAAGGCCTCGGCCTCCAAATCATGGGATCAGTTGGAGCACGTCTTCGAGGACCGCGTCGCTCGGGCGCTCCACATGCTGAACGTACCGACCAAGAAGGACATCGACACGCTGTCGCATCGGGTGGCCGAACTGACGGTGGTGACTAAAAAGCTGTCGGCGACGAAAGGGCAGTCACGGCATTCCGAACACCGCAGCGTGCCTACGAATTCTTGATCGGAAGCTTCGGCCGCGGCTATGCCAACGGCGGCCGTACGATCGCGCTGGCGTTGCATTGACTAACGGTGCGACGGTGGCTCTGCTGTGCGCCGTTACCGATCTCTGAAGGGGAGAGAACGTGACGCATCCGTGCCGAGCGCTGGCGCTCGCGGGTGGCGGGCCGCTGGGTGCAATCTACGAGATCGGCGCCCTCGTCGCGCTGGGTGAGGCGCTTGACGGGCTTAATCTGACGGACTGCGACCTCTATGTCGGCGTCAGTTCCGGCAGCTTCATCGCGGCCGGCCTGGTAAACGGCATCACGGCGCTCGAGATGCACGCGATGTTCATCGAGAGCGACGCGGCCGACGATCCGTTCGAGCCCGGCTTGCTCTTGCGTCCGGCGCTCGGGGAATATGCCAACCGGCTCGCGGCAGTACCGCAGCTTTTAGCCTCCGCCGCGCGGCAATATCTGGAAGATTCCGGATCGCGTGGGTTCTTTGAATCTTTTGGGCGCCTCGCGCGAGCGCTGCCGACCGGTCTGTTCGACAATATGGGGATCGCCAACTACCTCACTAGGCTGTTCCTGACGCCACCGCGGACCAACGACTTCCGCATGCTGCCGCACAAGCTGTTTCTGGTCGCAACCGATCTGGACACCGGCGCGGCGGTGGCGTTCGGCTCTCCCGGCTGGGAACATGTGCCCATAGCGCGCGCCGTTGCGGCGAGCGCCGCGCTGCCCGGCCTGTTTCCCCCCGTTGAGGTAGGCCGGCGGCTTTACGTCGATGGGGTGCTGACCAAGACGTTGCACGCCTCACTCGCTCTCAGCGCCGGCGCCAAGCTCGTGCTGTGCGTCAATCCGCTGGTGCCGTTCGATGCCCGCGAGGCCACCCGCCAGGGCCACGTGAAGCATCCCTCGATCGGCGGAAGCGGGCTTCCGGCGATCATGTCGCAGGCACTGCGAACGCTCATCCATTCGCGGATGCAAGTCGGGATGGGTCGCTATCGCACGGAATATCCCGACGCCGACGTGGTGCTGTTCGAGCCCGATCGCGGCGATGTTGAAATGTTCTTCACCAATGCGTTCAGCTATGCGGCCCGCCGGCGGTTGTGCGAGCACGCTTACCAGAAGACGCGCGCCGATCTGCGCCGTCGGTTCGACGAGCTGCGCCCGGTGCTGGCCCGCCACGGCATCACCATTAACGAGGAGGTTCTCGCCGACACTCGTCGCACGCTCCTACCGCACGGAAGGGCTCGGCGCCGGGGCACAGGAGATCTCGGCCGGACCACGGGCGATCTTGAGGCGACGCTCGACCGTCTCGAGGCGTTGGTGGCCACATCGCGACGGACATCCGTTAGCCGGACAAAGCGCGGGTCGACGAGCGCGATAGTAAGGATCGAGCACCGCGACTGAGACTAAGGCCCACATCGATTCGAAGGAATCATTCAGATGGCCAAAGCGCGATGGAAGGTCTTTCCCTATGCGGATGCCGGTTACGCATATGCCGGTCCTGCTCTCAAAGCGCACTGGTCGCGTCTGCATCGGGGCGATTGCGAACCATATCTCGACGCGGCAAGCATGAAGCAGCTGATCGCGCGCCATCCGCAACTCGCAATGTCAAACCAGTCGATCGATGCGGCTGCGGTAACGCTTCAGGATGCGTGGCGCGCCTATCATCGCGGCGATTTTGCCGAAGCCATGGAGCTCGGTCTTGCCATCGGCCTGATTGGTTACAATGTCGCCAACAAGGCCACAAACATCTACGCCACCTACCTGGAAAAGGGCGAAAAGGCCAAGCTCGACCTGTTTCTTCAATCGGCGGGTCGCGCGGAACGATTGACCGAATGCGCCGAGACGCTGGCCAATGCCTGGTACTTTCATGCCCAGGCGCTGGGCCGCTACAGTCAAGGTATTTCGGTCATCAAGGCGTTGGCGGAGGGTCTCGGGGGTAAGGTCAAGCATGCCCTGGAGCAGACGATTGCGCTCGAGCCGCGCCATGCCGATGCCCACATCGCCATGGGCACCTATCACGCCGAGGTGATCAACAAGGTCGGCGCCATGCTCGGCGGCTTGACCTATGGGGCGAGCCGTGAGGCGGGCGTGAAACATTTCGAGACTGCGCTCAAGCTCAATCCGCATTCGGCAATCGCGCGCATCGAATATGCCAACGGTCTTGTCATGATGTTCGGTAAGACAAAGCTTCCGCAGGCGACCCGCCTCTATCAGGAAGCGGCCGCCTGTGCGCCCGCCGACGCGATGGAGCGGCTCGACGCCGAGCTGGCGAAATCCGAGCTTGAGGATTGACTGCGCCTATCCCTGCATCAGCACGAAATAGAGCAGGCGCTCGAATTCCGGCTGGATGCGCGCCATGATGGACTGCGGATCGGGCACCAGAGCCGCGTCGGTTATTAGCCCGAAATGGACCCTGCCGTTGAAGGACAGGATCGACAAGCCCATGCCGATATTGCCCGATTGCGGTACCCAGAAGATGATTTGCTTCAGTTCGGAGCCGGCTAGATAGAGGGGGTTTTGCGGGCCGGGCACGTTAGTCATCACCGCCGTGGCGCGGCTGAGCAGCAGATCGAATAATTTGTCCTGAACCAGCTTGGGCGCGTAGCCGAGCACTGCAAAAAGCCCCAGGGTCGTTGCCGGTTCGTAGGATTTTTTGAGCACCTCCATGCGTCGCCGCACCTCGAACAGCCGTTCCAGCGGGTTTTCGAATCCGACCGGCAGCTCGATGGCGACCACGCCGAAACGATTCCCTAGCGTGGGTTTGGCCGTCATCGGGCGAAGATTGATGGGCACCAAGGCGCGCACTTCGACGCCCTTGGTCGGATCGCCCTTCTCCTCCAGATAACCCTTGAGCGCCCCGGCGACGGCGGAGAGCAGCATGTCGTTAACCGAGCAACCGAGCGCCCGGCTCACCGCCTTCACTTCGGGAAGCGGGATCGGCTCGGACCAAGCCACGCGCTTGTCTCCCACGGGAGTGCCCTTGAAACGGGTCGGCGTGTCCATCGGCATGAACAGCAGATAGGCCAACTCGGTCGCGATCCCGGAGCCGTCGCGCAGATAGTCGGCTGCCCGCGCGGGATGGGTGGCGAGATCGAGCGTTCGGTGCCAAGCCTCATTGGTGAGCCGCAGGCCCGCTCCGATGATCTCGCCTGCGGGCCCCAACAGCTCCCGCAAATTCAAGCCGAGACTGCCTTCACCGCCCGCTCTGCGCGGCGGCCGCATCAGCGGCGCGTTGGGCCGATCGTCGGTGAGCGAGAGCATGACATCGACAAGGGCAATGCCATCCGCGATCGCATGATGGATGCGCGCGACGATCGCCGCGCCTTGCTCGTAGTCCTCGACGATTTGGAATTCCCAGAGCGGATGCGCAGGGTCGAGCGGCCGCGACGCGAGTTCTGCAACATAGCGCTCGAACTCGGCCTTGCCGCCGGGGTGCGGAAGCCGAGCGCGCTTGATGTGACGCGCGATGTCGAAATGCGGATCGTCGCACCACCACATCCCGGTCGGTCGCGATTCGACCCGCTGCCGGAAGCGGTGGAACGCGAGCATCCGTTTGGCCAGGGTGGTTTCAATCCGCCCAATGTCCGCCGGCGGCGCAAGCATCAAGACGCCGACGATAATCATCAGATTGGCCGGCCGATCCATGCGCAGCCAGGTGGTATCGACCGGGTCCATGAGTTCGTTACGCGCCATCGTCATTGTCCTGATCCGCGTCTCCGCCGATTGTGCCGCTGTTTGCCACGCAACAATTGCGTTAGATCAACATCGCGTCAGACAAAGTGGTGCTTGGTATTGCCATGAATGACCAACAGGACGTGGTCGAGCGGTTGACGAATCAGCTCGACCTCGCCGCGCGCCTGCGGGAAAACGCCAAAGCCGACCCTGAACTTGAGGCCGCCCGCCAGCGGCTGCGCGCCTGGCAGGCGGTGAGACTAGCCCGCACCCATGCCGATCTTCTGGCGAGCCCAAGCATGGGCCCTGCCGCCACATTCTTTCTGACCGATCTGTACGGCTCGAAGGATCTGACCAGACTCGATGCCGACGTCAGACGGGTCGTGCCTACAACCAAGCGGTTGCTGCCGACGGCGGGTCTTGAGACCGTCGCGGACGCCATCGAACTTGAAGCCCTGTCCGAAGACCTCGACCTAGCCATGGCCGCGGCACTCGGGCCGAAGCTGACAGCGGCCGCCTATGGCCGCGCCTACCGCAAGATCGACCGCCGCAAGGACCGTGAGCGCCAGATCGATCTCATCGAAGATCTGGGCCATTCGCTGGACCGATTGGTGCATCAGCCCTTGATCGGGACCGTGCTGTCAGTGATGCGTCGGCCGGCGCGGCTTGCCGGCCTGGGCGAACTGCACGACTTTTTGCAACAGGGCTACGATGCGTTCCGCACGATGGGCGGGGCCGGCGAATTCTTGAACCTAATCGTCGGTCGGGAACGAAGGCTGCTGGAAGCCTTGTTCGCCGGCGACGACAGCCTCCTCAGCGACGGATCGGCGCCTCGCACCGATTCCCAAGCTCGAGGATGAACATTATCGACGCCGTTTGCGCGGACGACGTTGCCATTGCAGCAGCGCACAAAGCGAGCGAAGACGGATCGCTCCGTGCGGACTACAATGACCTCAGCACCATTACCGCCGCCTGATACTCCGCAAAACGGAAGGCACGACGCTCGAGCGCAATCTCGTCGCGGCCCCATTGCGCCATGTTCCAGTCCTCATCGACATGCGCGGCCTGCCAGCCCTCCTCCGCGGTGAGCCGGTCGCGCGACAGCGCGAGCGCAATTAGCGCCGAGCCGGTGAGCGTGGTCGCCGTGTGCACGGCGCCGAGCCGCCAGGGATCGCCGGGAACGGCTGCACCGGCGGCGGCGAGCGCGGCCTCGGACTGGACGACGTGAATGACCCCCTCGCGCAAGCTGAAATGCGCGCCGAGCGCGTCGCGCGCCCAGGTCACGATCGGATCCCAATGGCGCGCCTGGCGTTCGACCAGTCCCTGCGGTGCCACCGCGCGGTAGCAAACAAGATCGGTGGCGAGATATTTTCGGATCGCGGCGGCGACCGGTCCGGGCCGATCGCTGACACCGTCGATGATGACATTGGCCAAACGCGTCAGCGGCATTTTCGCCGGATCGATGATGTCGCGCTGCGCGTCCCATTCCGCCGCGATCGCCTCGGCCAAGGCGAGCGTCGGTGCGGCAAGGATGCGGCCGGCCGGCGTGCGCACCGGCTTGCCGTCGAGCCGCACGGCAAAGCCCTCGCCAGCCGGCGCTGTGCCGGCTTGGCTGTAGAAGCGGCGCCGCAGGATCGGCCGCGTGGCGCGGCGCACCGCCTCCAC
The DNA here is from genome assembly GCA_049284935.1 of Xanthobacteraceae bacterium. Classification (GTDB taxonomy): domain Bacteria; phylum Pseudomonadota; class Alphaproteobacteria; order Rhizobiales; family Xanthobacteraceae; genus BOG-931. The sequence goes on along the minus strand of JBAPYW010000047.1, from coordinate 90,982 downwards.
GGCATTCTCCGGCGAGGATTTCTCGAACGTGTCGCGCATAGAACTTAGACCTTAGACGAGAATATCAACGTCTCCATCATGTCCGCGGCGTCGCCTTGCCGCAACTGCGAAGTGACATAAAATGGCCAATATATTCAATAATTTACATCAAACTCGCGGCACCCGCGGCGACCGCGCAGCGGTGACGCATCAATCGCGCTTTTGTTAAGGACCGTCAGCGGTAAAAGCTTGTTATAACAAGCATAAGCGGTGGAAATCCGCACTTCCCTCGACTAGTATCCGCGCCGGATTCGGCGAGGAACCACGGGTCCAAGGGCGTGCCGATCCGCGCAGCGGCTTCAATGACCGCCGAGGAAAAAGGCGGGCGCTGTGGGCAAGAGGACCAGATGAAACTTACCGACATTTCGGTTCCGGACTACTTCCACAAGGTGGTGGATTGTCAGTGGGCCTGTCCGGCGCACACGCCGGTCCCCGAATATATCCGCTTGATCGCGGCTGGCCGCTACAGCGACGCCTACATGGTCAATTGGGAATCGAACGTGTTTCCCGGCATTTTGGGACGCACCTGCGACCGCCCGTGCGAGCCCGCCTGCCGGCGCGGCCGGGTCGAGAAGGATCCCGTCGCGATTTGCCGACTAAAACGCGTCGCCGCCGACTACAAAGACGACATCCGCGCCCGCTTGCCCAAGCCGGCCGCCACCAAGAACGGCAAGCGCATCGCGCTGGTCGGCGGCGGCCCGGCCTCGCTCACGGTGGCGCGCAACCTCGCGCCGATGGGTTACGACTGCGTCGTGTTCGACCAGGACCCCGCGGCCGGCGGCATGATGCGGACGCAGATTCCGAAATTCCGCCTGCCGGAAACCGTGATCGACGAGGAATGCAACTACATTCTCGATCTCGGCATCGCCTTTGTCGGCGGCAAGCGCATCGACAGCATGAAGGCGCTGCTGGCCGAAGGTTTTGATGCGATCTTCGTCGGCTGCGGCGCGCCGCGCGGCCGCGACCTCGACATCCCCGGTCGCAACGAAGCGGCTAAGAACATCCATATCGGCATCGACTGGCTGTCCAGCGTCTCCTTCGGCCACATCGACCGCATCGGCAAGCGCGTCATCGTGCTCGGCGGCGGCAACACCGCCATGGATTGCTGCCGCTCCTCGCGCCGCCTCGGCGGCGAGGACGTCAAGGTCGTCGTGCGTTCCGGCTTCGAGGAAATGAAGGCGTCCCCCTGGGAAAAGGAGGACGCCATGCACGAGGACATCCCTATCTTCAATTATCTGGTGCCAAAGGAGTTCACCCACGAGAACGGCAAGCTGAACGGCGTCACCTTCCAGAAGGTCAAGGCCGTGCGCGATGCCAAGGGCCGCCGCGATCTCGTGCCGACCGGCGAGCCGGACCAGCATTTTGCCTGCGATGACGTGCTGGTCGCCGTCGGCCAGGAGAACGCCTTCCCTTGGATCGAACGCGATTGCGGCATCGAATTCGACAAGCGGAACATGCCCAAGGTCGACGCCAGAACCATGGCCTCCACGCATCCCAAGGTGTTCTTCGGCGGCGACGCCGCGTTCGGACCGAAGAACATCATCTGGGCGGTGGCGCATGGCCACGAGGCGGCGATCTCGATCGATAAGTTCTGCCGCGGCGAGGACGTCAACGTCCGGCCGCCGCCGCAGATGACCGTCACCAGCCAGAAGATGGGCATCCACGAGTGGAGCTACGACAACGAGATCACGCTCGACCGGCGCTACCGGGTGCCGCTTCGCGAGAAGGTTGTGGCGTTACGCGACATCAAGGCAGAGGTCGAGCTCGGCTACGACGTCGAGCTGGCCCTGAAGGAGGCCGATCGCTGCCTCAATTGCGACGTGCAGACCGTGTTCACCGGCCAGCTCTGCATCGAATGCGACGCCTGCGTCGATATCTGTCCGATGGACTGCATCACCTTCACGTTCAACGCCGAGGAAGCCGACCTGCGCACGCGGCTCAAGGCGCCGGCCAAGAACCGCGCCCAGGACCTCTACGTCGCCGACGACCTGAAAACCGGCCGCGTCATGGTCAAGGACGAGGACGTCTGCCTGCACTGCGGGCTGTGCGCCGAGCGCTGTCCCACCGGCGCCTGGGACATGCAGAAATATCTCATCGAAATGACTTACGCAGAACAAGCATGCCGATCCAAAGCGTAAACGACTTCGTCGTCCGGTTCGCCAATGTCAACGGTTCCGGTTCGGCGAGCGCCAACGAGCTGTTCGCACGCTCGGTGCTGCGCATGGGCGTCCCGGTGGCGCCGCGCAACATTTTTCCCTCCAACATTCAGGGCCTGCCGACCTGGTACGAGGTACGGATTTCCGAGGCCGGCCATCTCGGCGCCCGCGGCGGCACCGACCTGATGGTGGCGATGAACCCGCAGACCTGGGACAACGACGTGGCCGGCATCGAGCCGGGCGGCTATCTGCTCTACGATTCGACCAAGCCGCTGCCGAAGTCGAAATTCCGCGACGACATCACCGTCATCGGCGTGCCGCTCACCGCCATCTGCAATCGCGAATACAGCGACCCGCGCCAGCGCCAATTGTTCAAGAACATCGTCTATGTCGGCGCGCTGTCGGCGCTGCTCGACATGGATGTCGGCGAAATGGAGAAGCTCATCGCCGAACAGTTCAAGGGCAAGGAGAAGCTGTTCGACGCCAACAAGCACGCGCTGCATCTCGGCCGCGACTGGGTGATGATGAATGTCGAGCACCCGATCGGCTTGCGCTTGAAGCGCGCCGACGCGGTCGGTGACCGCATCTTCATCGAGGGCAATTCCGCCGCGGCCTTGGGCGCGGTCTATGGCGGCGCCACCGTGTGCGCCTGGTATCCGATCACGCCGTCGTCGTCGCTGGCGGAAGCGTTCACCCGCCATTGCCAGCGCCTGCGCGTCGATCCGGAAACGAAGAAGAACAAGTTCGCGATCATCCAGGCCGAGGACGAGCTCGCCTCGATCGGCATTGTCATCGGCGCCTCCTGGAACGGCGCCCGTGCCTTCACCGCGACCTCGGGACCCGGAATTTCGCTGATGCAGGAATTTCTCGGCCTCGCCTACTTTGCTGAAATTCCCGCGGTGCTCTTCGACGTGCAGCGGGCCGGCCCCTCGACCGGCATGCCGACGCGCACCCAGCAGACCGATATCCTGTCCTGCGCCTACGCCTCGCATGGCGATACCAAGCATGTGCTGCTGTTTCCCGAGGATGCGGCGGAAGCGTTCGAGTTCGGCGCGGCGGCCTTCGACCTCGCCGACCGCCTACAGACGCCGGTTTTTGTCATGCTCGATCTCGACATCGGCATGAATCACCGGCTGGCGCGGCCGCTCACCTGGGACGACAGCCGCAAGTTCGACCGCGGCAAGGTGATGACGGCGGCTGCGCTCGAAGCCGGCAAGGAATTCGGCCGCTATCTCGACGTCGACGGCGACGGCATTCCCTACCGCACCTATCCCGGCACACATCCGACCAAGGGATCGTTTTTCACCCGCGGCACCTCGCGCGACCGTTACGCCCGCTACACCGAGGAGGGCCCGGCCTACGCCGACAACATGCAGCGGCTCCTTCGCAAGTTCGAGACCGCCAAAGACATGGTGCCGCGCCCGCTTCAGGCCAATGCCGACAAGCCGACCAAATACGGCGTCATCTATTTCGGCTCGACGTCGCCCGCCATGGACGAAGCGATCGAATTGCTCGAGACCGACGGCCACGCGCTCGACCGGCTGCGGGTACGCGCCTTTCCGTTCCATTCGAGCGTGACCAGCTTTATCGGCGAGCACGATTTCGTGTTCGTGGTTGAGCAGAACCGCGACGCGCAATTGCGCTCGCTTATTGTCAACGAATGCAATATCGATCCGGTGCGGCTGGTGCCGATCCTGCACTACGACGGCACGCCGATCACCGCCCGCTTTATCGCCCGCGCGATTGCCGAGCACCTCGACGCGCTGAAAGTCACGCCGCTGCGTAAGGGCAAGGTTGTGTCATGACCTACGTCGTCAAGCCGAAATTCCACCATCCCGAGCTGCCGAGGAACGATCTCGGCTATACCCACCGCGACTACGAAGGCGCGGTGTCGACGCTGTGCGCCGGCTGCGGCCACGACTCGATCTCGGCGGCGATCATCGAGGCTTGCTTCGAGCTGGCAATCGCGCCGCATCGGGTGGCGAAGCTCTCCGGCATCGGCTGCTCGTCGAAGACGCCGACCTACTTTCTCGGCAATTCGCACGGCTTCAATTCCGTGCACGGCCGCATGCCGTCGGTGCTGACCGGCGCCAATCTGGCCAACCGCGATCTGATCTATCTCGGCGTCTCCGGCGACGGCGACTCCGCCTCGATCGGTTTCGGCCAGTTCGCCCACGCCATCCGCCGCGGCGTCAATATGACCTATATCGTTGAAAATAATGGCGTTTACGGCCTGACCAAGGGCCAGTTCTCCGCCACCGCCGATCCCGGCTCGAAGTCGAAGCGTGGTGTCGTCAATACCGACAACGCCATCGACTTGGTCGCGATCGCCCTACAGGTCGGCGCCACCTTCGTCGCCCGCTCGTTTTCCGGCGACAAGGGGCAGTTGACGCCGCTGATCAAGGCCGCCATCGAGCATCAGGGCGCGGCCTTCATCGACGTGATTTCGCCCTGCGTCGCTTTCAACAATCACGCCGGCTCGACCAAGAGCTTCGACTACGTGCGCGAGCACAACGAGGCGGTCAACCGGCTCGACTTCATCACCGGCCGCGCCCCGATCAAGGTCGATTATGAGCCGGGCAGCATCGAGCTGGTCATGCAGCACGACGGTTCGACGCTCGCGTTACGCAAGCTCGACGCCGACTACGACGTGCACGACCGGCTCGCCGCCATGACCTTCCAGCAGCAGCATGCCGCCAAAGGCCAGATCGTCACCGGGCTCCTTTACGTCGCGCCCGAGACCGAGGACTTGCACGGCCATCTCAACACCGTCGACGCCCCGCTCAACGCGCTCGGCGAGAGCGAGCTTTGCCCCGGCGCGGCGGCGTTGGACAAGATCAACGCCGGCCTGCGGTGAGTACCGTCATTCCTCCGGGGCTTCGACGATCGGATCATAGCGCTTGGCATCGAGGCCGAGCAGATTCCATGACTGCTGCATGTGCGGCGGCAGGGGCGCGGTGACGTCGATCACCCCGCCGCGCGGATGCGGCACGACGATGCGGCGCGCGAGCAGATGCAGCTTGTTCTGCATGCCGCCCGGCAGCTGCCAATTCTCCCGCGAGAAATATTTCGGGTCGCCGACGATCGGATGGCCGATATGGGCCATGTGCGCGCGCAATTGATGGGTGCGGCCGGTGACCGGCTTGAGCGAAAGCCACGCCAGCAGCGGTCCTGACGTTTCCACCACCGCGTAGTAGGTCACCGCATGGCTAGCGCCCTTCTCGCCGTGGCGCGCAATGCGCATGAGCGACTCGTCTTCGCGCTCTTCCTTAACGAGATAGGTCGAGATGCGGCCTTGCTGCACTTTGGGAACGCCGGCGATCAGCGCCCAATAGACCTTTCGCGCCGAGCGTGAGCGGAAGGTCTTCGCCAAGGCCGCGGCGGCGAAGCGGGTCTTGGCGACGAGGAGGCAGCCGGCGGTGTCCTTGTCGAGCCGATGCACGAGGCGTGGCCGCTGGCCATGGGCGTCGCGCAAAACTTCGAGCATACCGTCGAGATGGCGTGTGGTGCCGGAGCCGCCCTGCACCGCGAGCCCCATCGGCTTGTTGACTACCAGCACGTCGGCGTCTTCGTAGAGCGTGATCGATTTGAGGAACGCGCGGGTTTCTTCTTCCGCTTCGCTGCCTGCCTCGCGCGGCTTAGGCTGTTCGAGCCGCAGCGGCGGAATGCGCAACGTCTGCCCGACTTCAAGCCGATTCTTTGGTTGTGTGCGCTTGCCGTTGATGCGCACCTCGCCTTTACGGATGACGCGCTGGATATGAGAAAAGCTCAATCCCGGAAACCGCGCTTCGAGAAACCGATCGACGCGCATGCCGCCTTCGTCGACGGTCACCGCGACGTTCTGCACGCCGGTCGGCAGTTGAAGCGGCGTGACTTTTTGTTCGGCGGCATCCTTCGACGGCCGGTGCAGTCGGCCCGCGGACGATGCGCGGCCCACACCATCATCCTTCGAGGATTGCTTCGGAAGCCCCTTCGGAATCGCCTCAGGATGCCGGCGAATGAAACGACGTTGCTGACGCGATCCGGCGATCTGCTTGCCGCCGCCCGGCTGGCGGGGTCCGCGGGAGCCTCTCACGATCCGCCCCGTTCCCGGCGCAGCTTTTCCCAGTATTCGAGGCGCTTGCGAATTTCGCGCTCAAAGCCACGCTCGGGCGGATCGTAGAATTTGTGGCGGCCGAGCTGTTCCGGGAAATAGTCCTGGCCGGAGAAGGCCTCGGGCGCGTCATGGTCGTATTCGTAGCCTGAGCCGTAGCCCTCGGTCTTCATCAGCTTGGTCGGCGCGTTGAGAATGTGCTTGGGCGGCAACAGCGAACCGGCTTCCTTCGCCGTGCGCATGGCTTCGCCGAACGCCACGTAAGTAGCGTTCGATTTCGGCGCGGTCGCCACATAAATCACGGCTTCGGCGATGGCGAGCTCCCCTTCCGGCGAGCCGAGAAAGTCATAAGCGTCCTTGGCGGCATTGGCGACAACCAGCGCCTGCGGATCGGCGAGCCCGATATCTTCGACCGCCATGCGCACGACGCGGCGCGCCAGATAAAGCGGGTCCTCGCCGGCGTCAAGCATACGGCAGAGATAGTACAGCGCGGCATCGACATCGGACCCGCGCACCGATTTATGCAGGGCGCTGATCAGGTTGTAGTGGCCGTCCTGCGCCTTGTCGTAGATCGGCGCGCGCCGCTGCACGATGTCCTGCAAGGCGGCGGCATCGAAGGTTTCGCCAGCCCGCGTCGCGCGCCAGACCTCTTCCGCCAGCGTCAGCGCGGCACGGCCGTCGCCGTCGGCCATGCGGATCAGCGAAGCGCGCGCATCGTGGTCGAGCGGCAGCTTTTTGCCTTCGATGGCCTCGGCGCGCTGCAAAAGCTTCTCGATCGCCGGGGCGTCGAGCGGCTTGAACACGAGCACGCGCGCTCGCGAGAGGAGCGGCGCAATCAGCTCGAAGGACGGATTTTCCGTGGTGGCGCCGACCAGCACGATGGTGCCGTCTTCGACGACCGGCAAAAACGAGTCCTGCTGGGCGCGATTGAAGCGGTGAATCTCGTCGACAAAGAGCAGCGTCCCCTGCCCGGTCTCGCGCCGCGCCCGCGCCCCGTCGAACACCCTCTTGAGGTCGGCAACACCGGAAAAGATCGCCGAGATCTGCTCGAAGTGCAGGGCGGTCGCCCGCGCCAGGAGCCGCGCCACTGTGGTCTTGCCGGTGCCCGGCGGTCCCCAGAAGACGAGCGAGCCGAGCGAGCGCGACTCCAGCATGCGGGTCAGCGTGCCGTCGGGGCCGAGCAGATGATCCTGCCCGACGACATCGGCAAGCTGGTCGGGCCGCAGTTTATCGGCGAGCGGGCGCGGCGCGTCGTGCTCGAGGCCGGCGGCGGCGAACAAAGTCGGCGAGCTCTGCTTCGGGCGCGTGCTCATTCATCCACTGAATATGACCGATATCTGCCGGCCACCGCGCTTGATGGTGATGCGCCACTGCCGTCCGCCAGCGCGTACGATGTGATCGAGATCGGCGGATTTCGCGATCTTCTGGTTATTGACCGAGACCACGATGTCGCCCTTTTGGAAGCCGACCGACTGCGCCGCCGAGCCGTCGGCGACGCCGACGACGACGACGCCCTCGCTCTGCGGATCGAGCCGCAGCTCGTCGGCGAGCGCCGGCGAAAGGTTGGCGACGGTGGCGCCGCTGAACGGCGAACGCGAGCGGATTTCCACTTCGTCGCGTGGCGATTCGGGAATGCTCTGCAGCGCGACGGTCACGGCCATCTCCCGGCCTTGCCGGACGACACCGATCTGCGCGCTGCCGCCCAGCGGCTTGGTGGCAAAGCGGTAATCGAAGGCATTGGGATCGTCGACGACCGTGCCGTCGACGCTGACGATGAGGTCGCCGGTCTTGATACCGGCGCGCGCCGCGGGACTAGCGGCAGTGACGTTGGCGACCAGGGCGCCGCTCGGCCGCTTCAGCCCAAGGCTTTCGGCGATCTCCGGCGTCACCTCTTGGAGCTTGGCGCCGAGCCATGGACGCTTGACCGCAGCGCTGCCGCCCTTGGCGGACGAAACCACCACCCGTACCATGTTCGCCGGAATGGCAAAGCCGATGCCCTGCGAGCCGCCGGAACGCGAATAGATCGCTGTGTTTATGCCGACGAGCCGGCCTTTGAGATCGACCAGGGCGCCGCCGGAATTTCCCGGATTGATCGCGGCGTCGGTCTGGATGAAGAACTGATAATCGGAGATGCCGACCTGGGTGCGCGCCAGCGCCGAGACGATGCCGTGCGTCACCGTCTGGCCGACGCCGAACGGATCGCCGATCGCCAACACCACATCGCCGACCTGCAGCTCATCGGAATTGCCGAACTCCAGCAGGGGAAATCGCTCGTGCGCGTCTTTGATGCGCAGAATGGTGAGGTCGCTGCGCTCGTCCTTGAGCACGATCTCGGCGTCGAACTCGCGCTTGTCGGCGAGCGCCACCTTCACTTCGCTGGCGCCCTCAATGACGTGGTAGTTGGTGACGACGAGGCCCGACGGATCGACGATGACGCCGGAGCCCAGCGAGCGTTGCACCTGCTCGCGCGGCATCGCGCCGAAGAACTGGCGGAACAGCGGGTCGTTCATGAACGGGTTGCGGTTCTCGATGACGCGGGCGGCATAGACGTTGACCACCGCCGGCGCCACGCGCTTGACCACCGGCGCGAACGACAGCACCAGCTCGGCGGACGAGCCCGGCACCACGCGCTCCTGCGCGCTTGCGCTCGCGAGCGTCAGGAAGGCAAAAATGGCGGCAGACAGTACGGTGCCGGAGGCGCCCAGAAGCGGCATGCAGAGACCCCGAATCGATGCCGTCCCATATAGGCGCGCCAGCCGGGCTTTAGAAGGGCGCGGCGCACTAGGCGGCGGCGGCGGGAGCCGACTCCTCGGCGCGCACTTGGACCGGGCCGGAATCCTTGCCCTTCGCCTCGACGTCGCGGTCGACGAACTCGATCACCGCGACCGGCGCCGAATCGCCGTAGCGGAAGCCAGCCTTGAGCACGCGGGTATAGCCGCCGCTGCGTTCCTTGTAGCGCGGGCCGATCACCTCGAAGAGCTTTTTGACCATCGCCAGATCGCGCATCTGCGCGATCGCCTGCCGGCGGGCGTGCAGATCGCCGCGCTTGCCGAGCGTGACCAATTTCTCCACGACCGGGCGCAAGTCCTTCGCCTTCGGCAGCGTGGTGACGATCTGCTCGTGCTTGATCAGCGAGGCGGCAAGGTTCGCCAGCATCGAGCGGCGATGGTCCGAGCGGCGGCTGAACTTGCGGTGGGTTTTGGCGTGACGCACGAACGTCTCCTCCGGAGACAGGGATCGGTAATCAGATATCAGTAATCAGAAACGCTTCTGATTACTGAATACTGATTACTGTTCCCTGATCAGTAATGGTCCTCGAACCGCTTGGCCAGTTCCTCGATGTTCTCCGGCGGCCAGCCGGGAACTTCCATGCCCAGATGCAGGCCCATCTGCACCAGCACTTCCTTGATCTCGTTGAGCGACTTCCTGCCGAAGTTCGGCGTCCGCAGCATCTCGGCCTCGGTCTTCTGCACCAGATCGCCGATATAGACGATGTTGTCGTTCTTCAGACAATTGGCCGAACGCACCGAGAGCTCGAGCTCGTCGACCTTCTTGAGGAACGCCGGATTGAAGGCAAGATCGGGAATGGCCTCCTGCGCGGTCTCGCGCTTGGGCTCCTCGAAGTTCACGAAGACGTTAAGCTGGTCCTGCAGGATGCGCGCGGCGTAGGCGAGCGAATCCTCGGGACTTACGGCGCCGTTGGTCTCGATCGACAGCGTCAGCTTGTCGTAGTCGAGGATCTGGCCTTCGCGCGTGTTCTCCACCTTGTAGGAGACCTTGCGCACCGGCGAGTAAAGGCTGTCAACCGGGATCAGCCCGATCGGCGCGTCCTCCGGACGATTGCGTTCGGCCGGCACGTAGCCCTTGCCGGTATTGACCGTGAATTCCATGCGGATCTCGGCGCCCTCGTCGAGCGTGCACAGCACGAGCTCCGGGTTGAGCACGACAATATCGCCCACGGTCTGGATGTCGGCGGCGGTGACGGTGCCCGGGCCTTGCTTCTTCACCACCATGCGCTTGGGCCCGTCGCCCTGCATCTTGATGGCGATGTCCTTGATGTTGAGCACGATGTCGGTGACGTCCTCGCGCACGCCGGCAATCGAGGAGAACTCGTGCAGCACGCCATCGATATGCACCGACTGCACCGCGGCGCCCTGCAGCGAGGACAATAGAATGCGCCGCAACGCGTTGCCGAGCGTGACGCCGAAGCCGCGTTCCAGCGGCTCGGCGACCACCGTCGCCACCCGCCGCGCGTCGGCGCCGGCGTTGACCTGCAGCTTGCCCGGCCTGATCAATTCCTGCCAATTCTTCTGAATCGTCACGTTGTCACCCATCGCGTTGCGCGGCGCGATCCGCTCGCGCGCCTCACTCCGCTCCGTGAGGCCAAGGTCTTGCGGCGGCAGATGTTCCACTTGTTCCATCGGCCGGATGTCCTATACGCGCCGCCGCTTGCGCGGGCGGCATCCATTGTGCGGAATCGGGGTTACGTCGCGGATCGAGGTAATGGTGAAACCGGCGGCCTGCAGCGAGCGCAGCGCCGATTCCCGCCCCGATCCGGGGCCCGCGACCTCGACCTCGAGCGTGCGCATGCCGTGCTCCTGCGCCTTCTTGGCGGCGTCCTCGGCGGCGACCTGCGCAGCGTAAGGCGTCGACTTGCGCGAGCCCTTAAACCCCATCGTGCCAGACGACGACCAGGCAATGGTATTGCCTTGCACGTCAGTGATCGTAATCATGGTGTTGTTGAATGTGGCATTCACGTGCGCGACGCCCGAGGCGATGTTCTTGCGTTCGCGTCGGCGGACGCGCGTAGCTTCCTTACCCATTCTGAACCCTTTCGGATCGGCCCGGCCGCACCGTGCCGTCGCATTGTTCGACGCGCTATTTCTTCTTGCCGGCGATCGGCTTGGCCGGCCCCTTGCGGGTGCGTGCATTGGTGTGCGTACGCTGCCCGCGGACCGGCAAGCCGCGACGATGACGCAATCCGCGATAGCAACCGAGATCCATCAGCCGCTTGATGTTCATGGCCACTTCGCGCCGCAGATCACCCTCCACGATATAGTCGCGGTCGATCACCTCGCGCAGCTGCAGCACTTCCTGATCGGTCAATTGCGATACCCGGCGCGCGTCGGGAATCAACACTTTGTGCACAATTTCCTTGGCCTTAGCCGGGCCAATGCCGTGGATATATTGCAGCGCGACCACGACGCGCTTGTTGGTCGGGATATTGACGCCGGCGATACGGGCCACCTCAGTTACTCCTTATGCGGGCCAGCCCAGGGTGTCCCTGCGCCGCCCGGCTGCGATCTGTCGATTCGAATGTCACCTGAGAAGGCCACAAACGTAAAAAGCCAACGGCTGCCTGCCCTTGCGGCTTGGCATCGCTGCTAAATCTCCGACCTGATATTCTGTGCTTATTAATGGATTCCCCGCGCTTTCGTCAACCTCGGCTGGCGATTTCGTGTAAATAGTTATCACTGGGCGCCAAGTCTCCCCGTTTTCGGCTGATCGAGCGCCTCACCGGTATCGTCCGGCCGGTTTGGCCGTCGCCGACGCTCCGCTCGTGGACTTTTTTCCTATTGCCGGCTCCGCCGGCAGCGCCCGGTCGATGGCGGCGGCGACCTCCGGGATCGGCGCCATGCCGTTGACGGTAATCAGCGCGCCTTTATCCCGGTAATAGTCGATCAGGGGCGCGGTTTGCTCGCGGTAGGCCTTCAATCGGCGATGCAGCACCTCAGGGTTGTCATCCTCCCGGAGCGCTTCGCCTCGCGCCTTCATCTCCTCGATTCGGCGCTCGATACGCTTGATGAGGGCGTCCTCATCGACGCGCAACTCGATCACGCCGTCGAGCGCCAGGTTCCGCTCCGCCAGCATGCGATCAAGTGCCGCGGCCTGCGGCACCGTGCGCGGAAACCCGTCGAGAATGAAGCCTTTGCGCGCGTCCGGCTGCGCGATCCGTTGCGCCACGATCTCGACCACGACATCGTCGGGCACAAGCCCGCCGCGCGCCATGATCTCCTGAGCCTGCCGGCCAACCGGGGTACCGGCCTTCACGGCGGCGCGGAGCATGTCCCCGGTCGAGAGCTGAACGATGCCGTATTTGGCGACGAGACGCTGAGCCTGCGTTCCCTTGCCAGCCCCCGGCGGGCCGAGCAGGATCAATCTCATCGACGGCGCCCCCTCAGTTTCGATCGCTTGATCAAGCCTTCGTATTGGTGGGCCAGCAGGTATCCCTGCACTTGCGCCACCGTATCCATGGTCACACTGACGACGATGAGCAGCGAGGTGCCGCCGAAATAGAACGGCACCGCTGCATACGAGATCAGTATTTCCGGGAACAGGCAAACGACCGCCAGATAAGCCGCGCCGATCACCGTAATCCGCGACAATACGTAATCGATGTACTCAGCGGTGCGCTCGCCCGGCCGGATGCCGGGGATGAAGCCGCCGTGCTTCTTCAAATTCTCGGCGGTCTCGGTCGGATTGAACACGATCGCCGTGTAGAAGAAGGCGAAGAAGACAATGAGCCCGACATAGAGCGCCAGAAACAGCGGCCGCCCATGCGAGAGCTGCGTGGTGATCAGCGTCAGCCATCCCGGCCCCTGCCCGGCGGTGAAGTTGGCGACCGTGGTCGGCAGCAGCAGCAGCGAGGAGGCAAAGATCGGCGGAATGACGCCCGAGGTGTTGAGCTTGAGCGGCAGATGCGAGGATTGGCCCTCGAACATGCGATTGCCGACCTGCCGCTTGGGATATTGGATCAGCAGGCGGCGTTGCGCGCGCTCCATGAACACAATGAAGGTGATGACGGCCACCACCATCACAATGACGATGAGAATGAGCCCGGTCGAAAGCGCGCCCTGGCGGCCGAGTTCAAGGGTGCCGGCGATGGCCGAGGGTAGTTGCGCCACGATCCCCGACATGATGATCAGCGACGTGCCGTTGCCGATGCCGCGCTGTGTGATCTGCTCGCCGAGCCACATCAGGAACATGGTGCCGCCGGTCAGCGTGATCACGGTGGAGATGACGAAGAATGGCCCCGGATCGGTGACGACGTTGCTGGCGCCTTGCAAACCGACGGAAATGCCGTAGGCCTGAAACGCGGCCAACACCACGGTGAGGTAGCGCGTATACTGATTGATGATTTTGCGGCCCTGCTCGCCCTCTTTCTTGAGCTGTTCGAGCGTCGGCGACACCGTCGTCATCAGCTGGATGATGATCGAGGCCGAGATGTAGGGCATGATGTTCAGCGCGAAGATCGCCATGCGGTGGATGCCGCCGCCGGCGAACATGTTGAACATCCCGAGAATGCCACCGGCCTGGGAATTGAAAATCTGATTCCAGGCGTTGGGATCGATGCCGGGCAAGGGAATGTAGGTGCCGAGCCGATAGACCAGCAGCGCGCCGAGCGTGAACCAAATGCGCTTCTTCAGCTCCTCGGCCTTGGCCAGCGCCCCGAAGTTGAGATTGGCTGCCAGTTGTTCTGCTGCAGAAGCCATTCCGCTGGTGCTCCGTTGCCCGCCTATATAGGCATCAGGCCGCCCGTTCGCTCGTCTCCGCCTTGGGAGCGAGGATTTCGACCGAGCCGCCGGCCTTCTCCACCGCGGCGACCGCCGATTTCGACGCGCCGAACACCGCGAGAGCAATCTTCGCCTTGATCTCGCCGCCGCCAAGGACGCGCACGCCGTGCTTGGCCCGGCGCAAAACACCGGCCTTGACCAAAGCCGCGGCATCGATGGCTGCCGCCGGATCGAGCTTGCCGGCGTCGATCGCCTGCTGCAAGCGTCCGAGATTGATCTCGTTGAGCTTGCGCGCGAACGCCGTATTCTTGAAACCGCGCTTGGGCAAGCGGCGATGCAGCGGCATCTGGCCGCCTTCAAACCCCTTGATGCGCACGCCCGAGCGCGCGGTCTGGCCCTTGCCGCCGCGACCGCCGGTCTTACCCTTGCCAGAGCCGACGCCCCGGCCGATGCGCTTACGCGTCTTGCGAGCGCCGGGGCGATCGGCGAGTTCGTGAAGCTTCATTCTATTTCTCCACCACGCGCACGAGGTGCGCGACCTTGGCGATCATGCCGCGCGTCTGCGGCGTATCGACAAGCTTGGCAACGCGGCCGATCTTGTTGAGTTTGAGCCCGACCAGCGTCTCGCGCTGGGTGTGATCCCGGCGCATCGGGCTGCCGGTCTGCTGCACCGTGACGGTCTTGCCAGCATTGTGGTCCGCATTCTTGCCGCTATTCATCGCCTGCTCCCGAGGCCTCAATCGGCCGCTTGTTCGGCCTCGACGTCGCGGCGCCGCGCCTGCAGCGCCGAGACCTTAATGTTGCGGCGCGCGGCCACTGAGCGCGGCGAATCCTGATGCTTCAGCGCGTCGAACGTTGCCCGTACCACGTTGTACGGATTCGAGGTGCCGAGGGATTTTGCCACGACGTCCTGCATGCCCAGCGTCTCGAACACCGCGCGCATCGGACCGCCGGCAATGATGCCGGTGCCGGGCGGCGCCGCGCGCAGATAGACGCGGCCGGCGCCATGGCGACCGGAAACGTCATGATGCAGCGTGCGCCCCTCGCGCAGCGGTACCCGCGTCAGCGCCCGTTTGGCGGCGTCGGTCGCCTTGCGGATCGCCTCCGGCACTTCGCGCGCCTTGCCGTGGCCGAAGCCGACCCGACCCTTCTGATCGCCGACCACCACCAGCGCGGCGAAGCCGAAACGCCGGCCGCCTTTCACCACCTTGGCGACGCGGTTGATGTGGACCAGCTTGTCGACGAACTCGCTGTCGCGCTCTTCATTTCGCCGCTCGCGGGGTTCACGGGCCATATTTGCCTACCATGTTGATCAACCCTTCAGCTTGAGTAGGGACGACAGACGACGGATGACAGACGACGGATTTGCGCCGTGCCATTTGCTCTTTATCTGTCCTCTGTCGTCCGTCATCCGAACCTCAGAAATTCAGCCCGCCCTCGCGCGCGGCCTCCGCCAAGGCCTTGACGCGGCCGTGATAGAGGTAGCTGCCGCGGTCGAAGACCACGTCCTTGATGCCCTTCTCCTGGGCGCGCTCGGCGATGAGCTTGCCGACGGTCTTGGCCGCCGCGACGCTGGCGCCGGTCTTCAGGCCTTCCCGCGCCGACTTTTCGATCGAAGAGGCGGCCACCAGCGTGACGCCGCGATCGTCGTCGATCACCTGCGCATAGATGTGCTTGGACGAGCGGAACACCGAAAGCCGCTTGCGCTCGCTGGCGGTGCGGCGCAGCGTGCCGCGCACGCGCCCCTGCCGCCGCTTGATCCTGTCACTGAGCTTGGTCATCGGGCGGCTCCGTTACTTCTTCTTGCCTTCTTTGCGGAAAATGCGCTCGCCGGCGTATTTGATGCCCTTGCCCTTGTAGGGCTCGGGCGGCCGATATTCGCGGATTTCGGCGGCGACCTGCCCGACCTTCTGGCGATCGATGCCGCTGATCACGATCTCAACCGGGCGCGGCGTCGCAATCGTGATGCCCTCCGGGATCGGATAGACGATGTCGTGACTGTAGCCGAGCGCGAGCTGCAGGTTCTTGCCCTGCACAGAAGCGCGATAGCCGACGCCGTTGATCTCGAGCCGCTCTTCGAAGCCCTTGGTGACGCCAGCGATCAGATTGGCGATCAGGGTGCGCGACGTGCCCCATTGCGCGCGTGCCCGCAGGGTGTCGGCGCGCGGATTGACTATAAAGCGGCCGCCCTCGAGCTTGACCGTCACATCGTCGTGCAGCACGACTTCGAGCGAGCCTTTCGGCCCCTTCACCTTCACGGTCTGACCCGCGACATTGGCGGTGATCCCGGCGGGGATCGCGACTGGTTTATTGCCGATGCGGGACATGGCTGGTTATCCGTTACTCTCTTTCGCCTGCGTTCCCGGTCAAAATACCGTGCAGAGGATTTCGCCGCCGACATTGGCGTCGCGGGCGTCGTGATCGGCCATGACGCCCTTGGGCGTCGACACGATGGCGACGCCCAGGCCATTGTTGATGCGGGGCAAATTCCTCACCGAGGTATAGACGCGGCGGCCCGGCTTGGAAATGCGCTCAAGCTCACGGATCACCGGCTCGCCCTCGAAGTATTTTAGCTCGATCTCGATCTCCGAGCGGCCCTCGCGCTCGACCACCGCGTAGCCGCGGATGTAGCCTTCCGCCTTGAGCACTTCGAGGACGCTTTCGCGCAGCCGCGAGTTCGGGCTGTAAACTTTGGACTTATTGCGCATCTGTGCGTTGCGGATGCGGGCCAAGAGATCGCCGAGCGGATCGTTCATCGACATCGTGCGATCTCCCTCACCAACTCGACTTCACTAGGCCGGGGATCAGCCCTTTCGAGCCGAGCTCCCGCAGCGCGATGCGCGACAGTTTGTGCTTGCGGTAATAGCCGCGCGGCCGGCCGGTCATCTCGCAACGGTTGCGGATGCGGGTGGCGGACGAGTTGCGCGGCATTTCGGCGAGCTTCAGCGTCGCGGCGAAACGATCCTCGACCGGCTTGGTCTTGTCGCGCGCGATCGCCTTGAGCCGCGCGCGCCGGCCCGAGAATTTCTTGGTCAACCGGCGGCGCCGGCTGTTCTTCTCGATCGAACTCTTCTTCGCCATCTAGGTCTCCTTGCGGTTCCGCGTCTGAGGCTTTGCCGCCTCACTGCCGGAACGGAAAATTAAATGCCGTCAACAGGGCGCGCGCCTCGTCGTCGTTGCGCGCGGTGGTGCACACGGTAATGTCCATGCCCCAGATGTCGGCAGCCTTGTCGTAGTCGATCTCCGGGAACACGATGTGTTCCTTGACGCCGAGCGTGTAATTGCCGCGGCCGTCGAAGCTCTTCGGGTTGAGGCCGCGGAAATCGCGCACCCGCGGCAGCGCGATATTGATCAGCCGGTCGATGAACTCGTACATGCGCGCCTTGCGCAGCGTCACCTTGCAGCCGATGGCCTGGCCGGCCCGCACCTTGTAGGTGGCGATCGATTTCCGCGCCTTGGTGATTACCGCCTTCTGCCCGGCGATCAGCGCCAGATCGGCGGCGGCCGATTCCACTTTCTTGCGGTCGGCGACGCCCTCGCCGATGCCCATATTGATGACGATCTTGTCCAGCGTCGGAATCTGCTGGCGGTTCTTGTAGCCGAATTGCTCGGCGAGCTTGCCACGGATCACCTGCTCGAACTCGACCTTCAGCCGCGCCGGCACGCGCGGCTCGGGCTCGCGCGGCGCCGCCGGCTTGTCGGCCTTGCCGCCCTTCTCGGGCTTGGCCCCCTTGGCACCCTTCTCGGCCTTCTCGGCCTTGACGGCTTTGTCGGCCTGACCGGCAACGTCCGGCCGCTGCGGCTTTTCCGCCTTCTTGGCTTTCTTTTCGTCCGTATCAGCCATCGATCTCGACTCCCGAGCGCTTGGCGAGGCGCACCTTCTTGCGCGCGTCGCCTTTGCCGGCGAACGTGAAACCGACGCGTGTCGGCTTGCCGTCCTTGGGATCGGCCAGCGCGATGTTCGACAAATGGATCGGCGCTTCCTTGGAAATGATGCCGCCCTCGGCCGTGGCGCTTTGGCGCTGGTGACGCTTGACGATATTCACGCCGCGCACCAGCGCGTAGCCGTCGTCCCGGCGCACCTCGATGACCTCGCCGGTGCGACCCTTGTCGCGTCCCGCGATCACGATCACCGAGTCGCCCTTTTTGATTTTCGCCGCCATTACAGCACCTCTGGCGCGAGCGAGATGATCTTCATGTGGTTCTTCGCTCTTAATTCGCGCGGCACTGGACCGAAGATGCGGGTGCCGACCGGCTCCATCTGCGGGTTGATCAACACGGCCGCGTTGCGGTCGAAGCGGATGATCGAGCCGTCGGCGCGCTTGATATCCTTGGAAATCCGCACGATGACCGCCTTCATCACGTCGCCCTTCTTGACGCGGCCGCGCGGGATCGCCTCCTTGACCGAGACGACGATGACGTCGCCGATGGTGGCGTATTTCCGCTTCGAGCCGCCGAGCACCTTGATGCACATGACACGGCGCGCGCCGGAATTGTCCGCCACGTCGAGATTGGTTTGCATCTGGATCATGGGCTACCCCACTCGTTCCTTCCGGCGCGCCGCGCTTACGACGCCTTCTGCTTTTCGCCACGCACCACCGCCCAGCGCTTGAGCTTGGAGATCGGCCGGTGCTCCTCGATCCAAACGGTGTCGCCGACCTTGAATTCGTTGTTCTCGTCGTGTGCGTAATACTTCTTGGAGCGGCGAATCGTTTTCTTGAATATGGGGTGCGTAAAGCGGCGCTCGACCCGCACCACCACCGTCTTGCTCTGTTTGTCGCTCACCACGACACCTTGCAGGCTGCGCTTAGGCATCTGATCCTCTAACTCTTCGCGGCGCGCTTCTGCTGCGCAATCGTCTTCAGCCGCGCGATATCGCGGCGCACTTCGCGCACGCGCGCGGTGTTCTCCAACTGGCCGGTAGCGCGCTGGAAGCGCAGGTTGAAGCTCTCTTTCTTGAGCTTCAGCACCTCGTCGTCGATCTGGTCAACGGTCATCGCCCTGATATCGGCAGCTTTCATCACACGCCTACTCGCTGATGCGTTCGATAAAGCGGGTCTTGATCGGCAGCTTGGCGGCGGCCAGCGCCAGCGACTCTTTCGCCACCTGCACGGTCACTCCGTCGACCTCGAACAGAATGCGGCCGGGCTTGACGCGCGCCACCCAGAATTCCGGCGTGCCCTTGCCCGAGCCCATGCGCACTTCGAGCGGCTTCTTCGACACCGGCACGTCCGGAAAGACGCGGATCCAGACGCGCCCGGAGCGCTTCATGTGCCGGGTCATGGCGCGGCGTGCCGCTTCGATCTGACGCGCGGTGATGCGGTCCGGCTCGAGCGCCTTGAGCCCGAACTGGCCGAACGCCAGCGTCACCGCGCTCGTGGCAGCGCCGTGGATGCGGCCTTTGTGCGCCTTGCGGAATTTCGTTCGCATCGGTTGCAGCATGACGGACGCCTCTATTCACCTTGCTCGTTTACGCCGCATCCCGACGCGGTCGGCCAGCCTCGCCTTCGGCCATCTTCTTGTCCTGCGCCATCGGGTCGTGCTCCATGATCTCGCCCTTGAAGATCCAGACCTTGACGCCACAGGTGCCGTAGGTGGTGAAAGCGGTGGCGACGCCGTAATCGACGTCGGCGCGCAGCGTGTGCAGCGGCACACGGCCCTCGCGATACCATTCCATGCGTGCGATCTCGGCGCCGCCGAGCCGCCCCGAGCAATTGATGCGGATGCCGCCGGCGCCGAGCCGCATCGCCGATTGCACCGCGCGCTTCATGGCGCGGCGGAAGGCGACGCGCCGCTCGAGCTGTTGCGCGATCGATTCGGCGACCAGCTGCGCATCGAGCTCCGGCTTACGGATCTCGACAATGTTGATCACTACGTCGCTGTCGGTGAGCGCGGCGACCCTACGGCGCAGTTTCTCGATGTCGGCGCCCTTCTTGCCGATGACGACGCCCGGCCGCGCCGAGTGGATGGTGACCCGGCACTTCTTGTGCGGCCGCTCGATCACGATCTTGGACACCGCCGCCTGCTTGAGCTCCTTCATCAGCGCCGCACGGATCTTCATGTCCTCGTGCAGCAGCGAGCCGTAGCTCGATTTGCCGGCATACCAGCGCGAGTCCCAGGTGCGATTGATGCCCAGGCGAAGCCCGATCGGATTGACCTTCTGACCCATATTCTTCTCCTGAGCCCTCTGTCCCGAGCGCTCTACTGAGCCTGCGCCTCGACCTCACGCACCACGATGGTGAGGTTCGAGAACGGCTTGGCAATCCGCCCGACGCGGCCGCGCGCCCGCGGCTCCTGTCGCCGCATCACCAGCGCCTTGCCGACATGCGCCTCGATGACGACAAGGTCGTCGACATCGAGATCGTGATTGTTCTCGGCATTGGCGATCGCCGATTCCAGACACTTGCGCACGTCGCGGGCGATGCGCTTGCGCGAGAATTCGAGATCGGCCAGCGCCGCCGCAACCTTCTTGCCGCGAATAAGCTGCGCCAGAAGATTGAGCTTCTGCGGGCTCACCCGCAGCATGCGGGCGACGGCCTTCGCCTCGTTGTCGGAGAGCGAGCGTTCGCGCGCTGTCTTGCTCATGCCAACTCTCCTCCCCGCCTCACGATGCGCCGCCCGTCGGCGCCGTCGGCGCCGTCGGCGTCGCGGCCGGTGCGCCGGTCGTGCGCTTGGCTTTGCGGTCCGACGAATGGCCGTAGAACGAGCGCGTCGGCGCGAATTCGCCGAACTTGTGGCCGACCATTTCCTCGGTGATGGTCACCGGGATGTGCTTCTGTCCGTTATAGACGCCGAAGGTGAGCCCGACGAACTGCGGCAGGATCGTCGACCGCCGCGACCAGATACGGATCATCTCGTGGCGTCCGGACGAGCGCGCGGCATCCGCCTTTTTCAGCAGATAGCCGTCGACAAACGGACCCTTCCAGACCGAACGCGTCATGATTGCTCCTAACGCCCCTACTTTTTCTTCTTCCGCGCGTGGCGGCTCAGCATGATGAACTTGGCGGTGCTCTTGTTCTTGCGAGTCTTCTTGCCCCGGGTCGGCTTGCCCCACGGCGTCACCGGGTGACGGCCGCCGCGGGTCCGGCCGCCCAGCGGATGGTCGACCGGATTCATTGTCTCGCCGCGGACATGGCCGCGCCGTCCCATCCAGCGCGTGCGCCCGGCCTTGCCGATCGAGACGTTCATATTGTCGGGGTTCGACACCGCGCCGACGGTGGCAATGCAGCGGCCGTGCACCAGCCGCTGCTCGCCGGAATTGAGCCGTACGATGACGTAGGCGCCGTCGCGGCCGACGAGCTGCGCATAGGTGCCGGCAGAGCGCGCGATCTGGCCGCCCTTGCCGATCTTGAGCTCGATATTGTGCACGATGGTGCCGACCGGAATATTGGCGAGCGGCATGGCGTTGCCGGGCTTGACGTCGACATACTCTCCGGCGACCACGGTATCGCCGACCGCAAGCCGCTGCGGCGCCAGAATATAAGCGAGCTCACCGTCCTCGTATTTGATCAGCGCGATGAAGCCGGTGCGGTTCGGATCGTATTCAAGGCGCTCGACCTTGGCCGGCATGTCGAACTTGCGGCGCTTGAAGTCGATCCTGCGGTAGGCGCGCTTGTGGCCGCCGCCTCGATAGCGAATGGTGATCGATCCGCTGTTGTTGCGGCCGCCGCTCGAGCTCTTGCCTTCGCTGAGCGCCTTCACCGGCGCGCCGGAATATAGCGCCGAGCGATCGACCAGCACCAGCTGCCGCTGACCAGGCGTGACCGGATTATAGTTCTTCAGTGCCATCCGCCGCTCCTAAAGCCCCGTGGTCACGTCGATCTTCTGACCCTCTTCGAGGGTCACCACGGCGCGCTTGCTGGTCGACTGCAGACCGAAGCGGCCGCGAAACGCCTTCCACTTGCCGCGCCGGCGCAGCGTATTGACGCTTTTGACTTTGACGTCGAACAGCCTCTCGACCGCCTCCTTGATCTGCGGCTTGGTCGCGCTGAGCGCGACCTTAAAGATGACCTTGTTGTGCTCGGATGCGCCGGTCGCCTTCTCGGTGATGACCGGCGCGATGATCACGTCGTAATGGCGCGGATCGTTGGTGCTCATTTGAAACGCGCCTCCAGCGCATCGACGGCGGCGCGCGTCAGCACCAGCTTTTGCCGGCGCAGGATATCGTAGACATTGATGCCCCGGACCGGCAGTACGTCGATATTCGGGATGTTGCGGGCGGCGGTGCGCACGCTCGGCGCAATTTCGGCGCCGTCGATGATCAGCGCGTTGGCGAGACCAAGTTTTGCGAACTGGCTGCGCAGCGCCTTGGTCTTGGCCTCCGTCAGGCTCAACGCCTCGATGACGATGATGCCGTCATCCTTGGCCTTGGCCGAGAGCGCGTGCTTGAGCGCCAGCGCCCGGACTTTCTTCGGCAGGGCGATGGCGTGGCTGCGCGGCTGCGGGCCGAACGAGCGGCCGCCGCCGCGGAACAGATTGACGCGGGCGGAGCCGTGGCGGGCGGAGCCGGTGCCCTTCTGCCGGTACATTTTCTTGCCGGTGCGATTAATGTCGGCGCGATTTTTCACCGCATGGGTGCCGCGCTGGCGCTTGGCCAGTTGCCACACCACACAGCGCTGAATGATGTCGGCGCGCGGTTCGAGCCCGAAAATGGCGTCGGAGACCGTGACCGAGCCGGCCTTCTTGCCGTCGAGAGTGGTGACGTTGAGTTCCATGTCACGCGCCCTTCTGCGGCTCGGCCGACGCCGCATTTTCGGCTTCCGGCCGGGCCGCCGGCTCCGCGGTTACGGCCGGTAGGGCCGCCGCGGCGTCGGACAGCTTGAATTTGCCGGGCTTTGGCACGCCGTCCGGCAGCTTCTTCTTCACCGCATCGCGCACCGTGATCCAGCCACCCTTGACGCCGGGTACCGCGCCCTCGACCAGAATGAGCCCGCGCTCGACGTCGGTCTGCATCACTTTGAGATTGAGCGTGGTCACGCGATCGACGCCCATGTGACCCGACATTTTTTTGTTCTTGAAAGTCTTGCCCGGGTCCTGACGTCCGCCGGTCGAGCCGATCGAGCGATGCGAGATGGACACGCCATGGCTCGCCCGCAGGCCGCCGAAGTTCCAGCGTTTCATACCGCCGGCCCAGCCCTTGCCGGTCGAGATCCCGGTGACATCGACATATTGGCCGACGACGAAGTGGTCGGCCGTAATCTCGGCGCCCACCGGGATCAGCGCGTCGTCGTCGACGCGGAATTCGGCGAGCTTGCGCTTGGGCTCGACCTTGGCCACCGCGAAATGGCCGCGATCGGCTCTGGTCGTGCGTTGCACTTTGCGCTGCCCGGCGC
The DNA here is from genome assembly GCA_049284935.1 of Xanthobacteraceae bacterium. Classification (GTDB taxonomy): domain Bacteria; phylum Pseudomonadota; class Alphaproteobacteria; order Rhizobiales; family Xanthobacteraceae; genus BOG-931. The sequence goes on along the minus strand of JBAPYW010000047.1, from coordinate 67,848 downwards.
CGAGCTGCAGCGCCACGTAGCCGTTCTTCTCTTTGGTGCGATGACCCACCACCTGGCAATTGGCCAGCCGCAACACCGTCACCGGCACATGCTCGCCGGCCTCGGTGAAGAGGCGGGTCATCCCGACTTTCTGTGCGAGCACCCCGGAACGCATTGCCAAATCCCCTTCGCGCCTAGAGCTTGATCTCGACGTCGACGCCGGCGGCGAGATCGAGCTTCATCAACGCATCCACCGTCTGCGGCGTCGGATCGACGATATCGAGCAGGCGCTTGTGCGTGCGCATTTCGAACTGCTCGCGACTCTTCTTGTCGATATGCGGCGAGCGGTTGACCGTGAACTTCTCGATCTTGGTCGGCAACGGGATCGGTCCCCGTACCTGCGCGCCGGTGCGCTTGGCGGTGTTGACGATCTCGCGCGTCGACGCATCGAGGATGCGATGGTCGAACGCCTTCAGCCGGATGCGTATGTTCTGGCCGTTCATTGTTGTCTCCGACAACGGACGACCGACGACGGAGGACGGACGACGGATATAGAGCCGTCATCACGATCGTTCTGCAGCCTGTCTTCCATCACTTGTTCCGTCCTCTGTGGTCCGCCGTCTGTCGTCCGCTACTCGAGAATGCTCGCCACGACGCCGGCGCCGACAGTACGGCCACCCTCGCGGATGGCGAAGCGCAGCTTCTCCTCCATGGCGATCGGCACGATCAGCGTCACCTCCATGGCGATATTGTCGCCCGGCATCACCATCTCGGTGCCTTCCGGCAGCGTCACCACGCCGGTCACATCGGTGGTGCGGAAATAGAATTGCGGCCGGTAATTGGTGAAGAACGGCGTATGGCGTCCGCCTTCTTCCTTGGTGAGAATGTAGGCTTCGGCTTTAAACTTGGTGTGCGGCTTCACCGACCCCGGCTTGCACAGCACCTGGCCGCGCTCCACTTCCTCACGCTTGGTGCCGCGCAGCAGGCAGCCGACGTTGTCGCCGGCCTCGCCCTGATCGAGCAGCTTGCGGAACATCTCGACGCCGGTGACGACGGTCTTCAGCGTCGGCTTGATGCCGACGATTTCGACTTCCTCGCCGACCTTGATAATGCCGCGCTCGATGCGGCCGGTGCACACCGTGCCACGGCCGGAAATCGAGAACACGTCTTCGACCGGCATCAGGAACGGCTGGTCCTTCGGCCGCTCCGGCTGCGGAATGTAGTCGTCCACCGCCTTCATCAGCGCGATGATCGAGTTCTTGCCGAGTTCATCGTTCTTGCCCTCGAGCGCCATCAGCGCCGAACCCTTGATGACCGGAATTTTGTCGCCGGGGAAATTGTACTTCGACAGCAGCTCGCGAACCTCGAGCTCGACGAGTTCGAGCAGCTCGGGATCGTCCACCATGTCCACTTTGTTGAGATAGACGACGAGCGCCGGCACGCCGACCTGGCGGGCGAGCAGAATGTGCTCGCGGGTCTGCGGCATCGGGCCGTCGGCGGCGCTCACCACCAGAATGGCGCCGTCCATCTGCGCGGCGCCGGTGATCATGTTCTTGACGTAGTCGGCATGGCCCGGGCAATCGACGTGCGCGTAATGGCGCTTGTCGGTCTCGTACTCGACGTGCGCGGTGGCGATGGTGATGCCGCGTGCCTTCTCCTCCGGCGCCTTGTCGATCTGGTCATAGGCGGTGAATTTCGCCTGACCCTTTTCCGCCAGGACCTTGGTGATCGCCGCCGTCAACGTCGTCTTGCCATGATCGACATGGCCGATCGTGCCGATGTTGCAATGCGGTTTCGTGCGCTGGAATTTTTCCTTGGCCATGAGACTCTCCGTTCCGCCTCTCTTTTAGACCTTCGTAAAACGCCGATCAGGCGAACTTCGCCTGAACCTCATCTGCGATGCCCTTGGGCACCTCAGCGTAGTGATCGAACTGCATGGTGAACGTGGCACGCCCCTGACTCATGGAGCGCAGATTATTGACGTAGGAGAACATATTGGCGAGCGGCACCATCGCGGTGATGACGTTGGCATTACCGCGCATGTCCTGACCCTGAATCTGGCCGCGCCGCGAATTCAGATCGCCGATGACCGACCCGGTGTACTCCTCCGGCGTCACCACCTCGACCTTCATGACCGGCTCGAGCAGCACCGGGCCGCCCTTCTGCAGCGCCTCGCGCAACGCCGCGCGCGCCGCGATCTCGAAGGCCATCGCCGAGGAGTCGACGTCGTGCGAGGCGCCGTCGATCAGGCTGACCTTGAGATCGACCACCGGGAAGCCGGCAAGCACGCCGGAACTCATTACCCCCTCCAGGCCCTTCTCGACCGCGGGGATGAACTCCTTCGGCACCGAGCCGCCGACGATCTCGTTCTCGAACGCGAAGCCGGCGCCCGGTACCGCCGGCTCGGCGGTGATTTTGACGCGCGCGTACTGGCCGTGGCCGCCGGTCTGTTTCTTGTGCGTGTAGTCGACGGTGGCGGGCCGGGTGATTTTCTCGCGATAGGCGACTTGCGGCGCACCGATATTGGCATCGACCTTGTAGGTGCGCTTGAGGATATCGACCTTAATGTCGAGGTGCAGTTCGCCCATGCCCCTGATGATGGTCTGGCCGGATTCCGGGTCGGTGTTGACGCGGAATGAAGGGTCCTCGGCCACCAGCTTGGCGAGCGCCACGCCGAGCTTCTCCTGGTCGGCCTTCGACTTCGGTTCGATGGCGATCTCGATGACCGGATCGGGAAATTCCATCTTTTCCAGGATCACCGACTTCTGCGGATCGCACAGCGTGTCGCCGGTGCGGACTTCCTTGAGGCCCGCCAGCGCCACGATATCGCCGGCGAAGGCTTCCTTGATGTCTTCGCGATTGTTGGCATGCATCAGCAGCATGCGGCCGACGCGTTCCTTGCGGTCTTTGGTCGAATTCAAGACGCCCGTGCCGCTCTCCAGCCGGCCCGAATAGATGCGGCAGAAGGTGATGGTGCCGACGAACGGGTCGTCCATGATCTTGAAGGCGAGCAGCGCCATCGGTTCGGTGTCGGACGGCTTGCGGACGACCTCGTTGCCCTTGGGATCGATGCCCTTGATCGGCGGCACGTCGAGCGGCGACGGCAGATAATCGACGACGGCGTCCAGCAGCGGCTGCACGCCCTTGTTCTTGAACGCCGAGCCGCACAGCACCGGATAGAACGTACCGGTAATAGTTGCCTTGCGGATCAGGCGCTTCAGCGTCGCTTCGTCGGGCTCCCGGCCGTCGAGATAAGCGGCCATCACGTCGTCGTCGAGCTCGACCGCCGCCTCGATGAGCTTCTCGCGATAGTCCTTGGCCTGGTCCAACAGCTCGGCCGGGATCTCAATGTCGTGGTACTCCGCGCCGAGCGTCTCCTCGTCCCACACCACGCCGACCATGCGGATCAGATCGATGACGCCCTTGAACTGGTTCTCGGCCCCGATCGGCAGCTGGATGGCCACCGGCCTGGCGCCGAGGCGATCGACAATGTCCTTGAGGCACTGGAAATAGTCGGCGCCGGTCTTGTCCATCTTGTTGCAGAACACGATGCGCGGCACTCGGTACTTGTCGCCCTGCCGCCAGACCGTCTCGGTTTGCGGCTCGACGCCCTGATTAGAATCGAGCACGCAGACGGCGCCGTCGAGGACGCGCAGCGAACGTTCCACCTCGATGGTAAAATCCACGTGGCCGGGCGTATCGATGATGTTAAGGCGCTTGCCAGCCCAAAAGGCGGTGGTCGCGGCCGAAGTGATGGTGATGCCGCGCTCCTGCTCCTGCTCCATCCAGTCCATGGTCGCGGCGCCTTCGTGCACCTCGCCCATCTTATGGCTTTTGCCGGTGTAATAAAGGATGCGCTCTGTCGTGGTCGTCTTGCCGGCATCGATGTGGGCCATGATGCCGAAGTTGCGATAATCCTCGATCGGGTGGATGCGGGGCATGGGGAAATCCTTCGCTGTCGCCGGCTTTACCAGCGATAGTGCGAGAACGCGCGGTTGGCTTCCGCCATCCGGTGCGTATCCTCGCGCTTCTTGACGGCGTTCCCCCTGTTATTCGACGCATCGAGCAGTTCGGCGGAGAGCCGCTCGGTCATGGTCTTTTCGTTACGCTCGCGCGCCGCGGAGATGATCCAGCGGATGCCGAGCGCCTGGCGCCGCGACGTGCGCACCTCGACAGGCACCTGATAGGTCGCGCCGCCGACGCGGCGCGAGCGCACCTCGATCGACGGCATGACGTTGTCGAGCGCCTGCTGGAAGACGCTGATCGGATTCTGCCGGGTCTTGCCCTCGATCATATCCAAGGCGCCATAGACGATGTTCTCCGCTACCGACTTCTTGCCGGCGTGCATCACCGAATTCATGAATTTGGTGACCACGACGTTGCCGAATTTCGGATCCGGCTGAATCTCGCGTTTGTCTGCGCTGTGACGGCGGGACATCGTTCAGACTCCAATCACTTCGGCCGTTTGGCGCCGTATTTCGAGCGCCGCTGCTTGCGATTTTTCACGCCCTGGGTATCGAGCACGCCGCGCAGGATGTGGTAGCGCACGCCCGGCAGGTCCTTGACGCGGCCGCCGCGGATCATCACCACCGAATGCTCCTGCAGGTTATGGCCCTCGCCGGGGATATAACCGATGACCTCGAAGCCGTTGGTGAGCCGAACCTTGGCGACCTTGCGCAGCGCCGAATTCGGCTTCTTCGGCGTGGTCGTGTAGACGCGCGTGCAGACGCCGCGTTTTTGCGGGCTCTGCTGCAGGGCCGGCACTTTCTTCTTCGCGTGCTGGGTTACTCGCGGCTTGCGAATGAGCTGGTTGATCGTCGGCATCGCTTGCCAAACTTTCCTTTCGGGGCTTGCGCCCCCTTTGCCTTTTTCGGGGCTTGCGCCCCCTTTGCCTTTTTCGGGCCTGCGCCCGACGGTCACCGCGCGAAACGCGTTCGCGCAAAAGAAATCGCGCCTTCCGCTTCCCGCAATGGAAGCAAGGGCGCTGGAAACTCCGCAGAGGACCACGATGCAGATGCCCGCGGTCGTGCGCTTCGTCGATCTGACTTTCCGAGTCAGAGGCAGCGTTTGAGCCTGCTTATGTCGAGGCGTCGCGCCGCGTCCCATTATACCCACGAATGGGGAGCCAAGAAAGCAAATGACTTTCAATAGCTTAGCTGGGACCCGGACCGGCCGTTCCGACGGGCGAAGCTCACCGCCTGCCGCAAAGTGCGCGGTATGTATCGGCGCTACCGGTCGAAGTCAAGCCGATATGGCACGAAAGCGCGATGGCGCAAGCACATCCGCGCTCTCTGCAGGATGCACCCGGTCGTAGGAAGCGCTGCGGCCGGCCACTCCATCTAGGCGGCCTTTGGCGGGCTATCATTCAAAAGCCCGAGCTGCACCAGGCTTTCGGCTGTGGCGACGATAGCCTCCTCGCGCGAACGCGGCACCCAGCCCAGCACGCGTTTGGCCTTTTCGTTGGTGGCGTTCTTTATCTTGCCGAGTTCGGGAATGATTTGCCTCACCGCCGGATCGCGGAGCGCGGCGATGCGCACCAGCCAATTCGGCAGTTGCCAGGTGGGCACTCTTCTCGCCGCAGCGCCCATGCCGCGCTTCAGCACTTTGGCGATATCGCTAATCGACATGGCATCGCCGGCGACGGCGAGAAACCGCTCGCCCTTGGCGGCTGGACGCGTCATGGCGCGGATATGCAGATCGGCGACATCGCGCACATCGACGACGCCGATATAGTATCGCGGGCAGCCGGGCATGGCGCCGTCCATCATGCGCTGTACGAGAAGGATCGAGGTCGAATAGTCAGGTCCGAGTACCGGGCCAAACACGCCGACCGGGTTGACGACGGCAAGCTCGAGCTCGCCCCCTTCCTTCGCAACGAAATTCCAGGCCGCACGTTCCGCCAAAGTCTTCGATTTCGTGTAGGGCAGGATGTTGGGGCCGTTGAGGTCGGTCCAGTCCGTCTCGTTGAACGGCGTCTGCTGCGGCTTATGGCCGTAGCCGATCGCTGCAAATGAGGAGGTCAGCACCACGCGCTTGACGCCGGCGTCGCGCGCGGCGCGCAGCACCCGCAGCGCACCGTCGCGCGCCGGCACGATCAGCTCGTTCTCGTCCTTGGGGACATTCGCCGGCAATGGCGAGGCGACATGCAGTACATACTCGCAGCCGGTGACCGCATCCGGCCAGCCTGCGTCGCTTTCGAGGTCGGCGGCGACAAAGGACAAGCGATCGCCCGGCTCGGCGCCGCCTCGCCTGAGCAAGGCACGCACGTCGGCCTCGCGCTTCAAGCTCCGCACCGTTGTGCGCACCCGGTGGTCCGCGGCCAGCAGTTGCAGGATGCAATGACTGCCGATGAAGCCTGACCCGCCGGTGACCAGAACTGTGCTCATGGCCGCCTCCTTGTGCGTCGCCGACATGCGGCAAGCCTAGCCAACATATGCTTAGCGCATAAAACGAAAAGGCCGCTCAGAGGGCGGCCTTCCCGCAATTTGCGACTGCCCCGCGTCTACTCCGCCGCCGGCAGCGCGGCCGGCTCCGCGGCCGCGGCCTTCGCGGCCGCTTCCTTCTCACGCTCGGCGAGGATGAGCTGGTCGCGCTTGACGGCGACTTCGCGCAGCCGGTTCATCATGGCGCCGGTCCCGGCCGGGATCAGGCGACCGACAATGACGTTCTCCTTGAGACCGTCGAGGGTGTCGGCCTTGCCGCTTACCGCAGCCTCGGTCAGCACGCGCGTCGTTTCCTGGAACGAAGCCGCCGAGATAAACGAGCGCGTTTGCAGTGACGCCTTGGTAATGCCGAGCAGCACCGGATGCGCAGTCGCCGGCTCCTTGCCTTCCTCAGCCGCCCGGGCGTTGACCTCGTCCAACTCGATCTTGTCGACCTGCTCGCCCTGGATCAGGTCGGTCTCCCCGGACTCGTCGATCTCGACCTTCTGCAGCATCTGCCGCACGATTACTTCGATGTGCTTGTCGTTGATGGCAACGCCCTGCAGCCGATAGACGTCCTGGATTTCGTTGACCAGGTAGCCGGCCAGCTCCTCGACCCCCTTGATCGCCAGAATGTCGTGCGGTGCCGGGTTGCCCTCGACGATATAGTCGCCCTTCTCGATGAGGTCGCCGTCCTGCAGGTGGATGTGCTTGCCCTTTGGGACCAGATACTCCCTCGGCTCCTCCTCGCTGTTCGCCGGCTCGATGGTGATCCGGCGCTTGTTCTTGTAGTCGCGGCCGAAGCGCACTGTGCCGGAAATCTCGGCGATGACCGCGGATTCCTTGGGCCGCCGGGCCTCGAACAGCTCGGCGACGCGCGGCAGACCGCCGGTGATGTCGCGGGTCTTGGCGCTTTCGGTAGGAATGCGGGCGATGACGTCGCCCGCCTTCATCTTGGCGCCCGGATCGACCGAGATGATGGCGTCGACCGCCAGCGTGTAGCGGGCGTCGCCACCGCGGCTGAGCTTTAGGATCTTGCCGTCCTTGCCCTTGATCACCAAAGCCGGACGCAGATCCTGCTGGCCGCGGACGGAGCCGCTGCGCCAGTCGATGACGACGCGTTTAGCGATACCGGTCGATTCGTCGAGCGTCTCGGTCATCGACTGACCTTCGACCAGATCCTCGAAGCCGACCGCGCCCTCGACCTCGGTGAGGATCGGGCGCGTATAGGGATCCCACTCGGCGATGCGCTGGCCGCGCTTGATGTGCTCGCCGTCTTCGACCTTGAGCCGCGCGCCGTATTGGATGCGGTGCACGGCCCGCTCGGTGCCGTCCGGATCGGTCACGGCGACGATCAGGTTGCGGCTCATCACGATGTGATCGCCGTCTGAATTGCGCACGACGTTCTTATTCTTGATCCTGATGGTGCCCTCGAAGTTCGACTCGACGAACGACTGCTCCGAGATCTGCGCCGCGCCACCGATGTGGAACGTCCGCATGGTGAGCTGGGTGCCCGGCTCGCCGATCGATTGCGCGGCGATGACGCCCACCGCCTCGCCCATATTGACCGGCGTGCCGCGGGCGAGATCGCGCCCATAGCACTTGCCGCAGCAGCCGCTGGTGGTCTCGCAGGTCAGCACCGAACGGATCTTGACCTCCTGCACGCCGGCATTGACCAGCCGCTCGACATGCGGCTCCTCAAGCAGCGTGCCGTTGGCGACTAGAACCTCGTTGCTCGACGGGTCGCGAACGTCCTCAGCTGTGGTGCGGCCGAGGATGCGGCTCGCCAGCGACGCCACAACGGTGCCGGCATCGATGATCGCCCGCACCTTGATGCCGCGGGTGCTGCCGCAATCCTCCTCGGTAATGATGCAGTCCTGCGCCACGTCGACGAGTCGCCGAGTCAGATAACCGGAATTCGCCGTCTTCAGCGCGGTGTCGGCGAGGCCCTTGCGCGCGCCGTGCGTCGAGTTGAAGTACTCGAGCACGGAGAGGCCCTCCTTGAAGTTGGAGATGATCGGGCTTTCGATGATCTCGCCGGACGGCTTGGCCATCAGGCCGCGCATGCCGGCGAGCTGCCGCATCTGCGCAGGCGAACCGCGCGCGCCGGAATGCGCCATCATGTAGATCGAGTTCACTTGCGCCTCCTGGCCCTTCTCCGCGGGCTTGGAGGTGGAGATCTCGCGCATCATCGCCTCGGCGATTTCCTCGGTGCACTTCGACCAGGCATCGACGACCTTGTTGTATTTTTCGCCCTGGGTGATCAAACCGTCGTTGTATTGCTGCTCGAATTCCTTCACCAGCTCGCGGGTCTTATTGACGCTCGCCGGCTTGGAGCGCGGCACCACCATGTCGTCCTTGCCGAACGAAATGCCGGCTTTGAACGCATGGTAAAACCCGAGCGCCATGACGCGGTCGCAGAAGATCACGGTCTCTTTCTGTCCGCAGTGGCGATAGACGGTGTCGATCATGCTGGAGATTTCGCGCTTCGTCATCAGCTTGTTGACGAGGTCGAACGAAATCTTCGGCTGCTTCGGCAGCACCTCGCCGAGTAGCGCGCGACCGGGCGTGGTCTCGTACCACTTGCGAACCGGCTCGCCGGCTTCGTCGACGCCCTCCCAGCGATACTTGATCTTGGTGTGCAGACCGACCGCCTTTTCCTGCAAGGCGTGCTCGATCTCGCTGATGTTGCGGTAGAAGCCCTGCACGACGTTGTTCTTCTTGCGGTCGCGCTCGAGTTCCTTCTGCGTATACAGATCGAGCTTCCATTGCCCGGGGCCGCCGTCGGCCATTATCGACAGGTAATAGAGGCCGAGCACGATGTCCTGCGACGGCACGATGATCGGCGAGCCGTTGGCCGGGTGCAGGATGTTGTTGGTCGACATCATCAGCACGCGGGCTTCGAGCTGCGCTTCCAGCGACAACGGCACGTGCACCGCCATCTGGTCGCCGTCGAAGTCGGCGTTGAAGGCCGCGCAGACTAGCGGATGCAGCTGGATCGCCTTGCCTTCGATCAGCACCGGCTCGAACGCCTGGATGCCGAGACGATGCAGCGTCGGCGCGCGGTTCAACAGCACCGGATGCTCGCGGATCACCTCGTCGAGGATGTCCCAAACCTCGGGCTTCTCCTTCTCGACCAGCTTCTTGGCCTGCTTGACCGTGGTCGACAGGCCCTTGGCGTCGAGACGCGAATAGATGAACGGCTTGAACAGCTCGAGTGCCATCTTCTTCGGCAGCCCGCACTGATGCAGCTTGAGCTCGGGACCGACGACGATCACCGAACGGCCGGAATAATCGACGCGCTTGCCGAGCAGGTTCTGCCGGAAGCGGCCTTGCTTGCCCTTGAGCATGTCGGCGAGCGACTTCAACGGCCGCTTGTTGGCGCCGGTGATGACGCGACCGCGGCGGCCGTTGTCGAACAAGGCGTCGACCGCCTCCTGCAGCATCCGCTTCTCGTTGCGGATGATGATGTCGGGAGCGCGCAGCTCGATCAGCCGCTTCAGGCGATTGTTGCGGTTGATGACGCGCCGATAGAGATCGTTGAGGTCGGACGTGGCGAAGCGGCCGCCGTCGAGCGGCACCAGCGGGCGCAGGTCCGGCGGGATCACCGGCACGTGGGTCAAAATCATCCATTCCGGCTTGTTGCCGGACTGGACGAACGCCTCGATCAGCTTGAGCCGCTTGGCGAGTTTTTTCGGCTTGAGCTCGGAAGTCGATTCCGCGATTTCCTTGCGCAGGTCCGCGGCCATCTTCTCGAGATCGAGGGCTTTGAGCATTTCGCGGATCGCTTCCGCGCCGATCATGGCGGTGAAGCTGTCGGCACCCAGCTCGTCCTGCGCCTTGGTGTATTCCTCCTCGCTCAGCAGCTGACGGTCCTTGAGCGGGGTGAGGCCCGGCTCAAGCACGACGTAATATTCAAAATAGAGGATGCGCTCGAGGTCCTTGAGCGTCATGTCGAGCAGAAGCCCGATGCGCGACGGCAAGGATTTCAGAAACCAGATGTGCGCGACCGGCGCCGCGAGCTCGATATGGCCCATGCGCTCGCGCCGCACGCGCGACAGCGTCACCTCGACCGAGCACTTCTCGCAGATGATGCCCTTGTACTTCATCCGCTTGTACTTGCCGCACAGGCATTCGTAGTCCTTGATCGGGCCAAAGATGCGCGCGCAGAACAGGCCGTCGCGCTCCGGCTTGAAGGTGCGGTAATTGATGGTCTCCGGCTTTTTGATCTCGCCGTACGACCAGGACAGAATCTTTTCCGGGCTCGCGATCGAAATCCGGATCTGGTCGAAGACCTGAGCCGGCACCTGCGGGCTGAAAAGATTCATAATCTCTTGGTTCATGACGTTCTCCGTCTGAAATTCATGGTCATACGAGGACGGACGACAGACAACGGACAACAGATGACTCTGCCGCGTCGTTCAATGTGCATCCGTCCTCCGTCGTCTGTCTTCTGTCGTCCGTTTACTCGGCCGCCTCGGACATGCCGTCGCCGCCGCGCTGTTGCTTGGAGTTGTGCAAGTCCACATTCAGCCCGAGCGAGCGCATCTCCTTGATCAGCACGTTGAACGATTCCGGAATGCCGGCCTCGAAAGTGTCGTCGCCGCGCACGATCGCTTCGTACACCTTGGTGCGGCCGGCGACGTCGTCCGACTTCACCGTCAGCATTTCCTGCAGCGTGTAGGCGGCGCCGTAGGCTTCGAGCGCCCACACCTCCATTTCGCCGAAGCGCTGGCCGCCGAACTGCGCCTTGCCGCCCAGCGGCTGCTGGGTCACCAGGCTGTAGGGGCCAATCGACCGGGCATGGATCTTATCGTCCACCAGGTGATGCAGCTTGAGCATGTAGATATGGCCGACCGTGACCTTGCGGTCGAAGGTGTCGCCGGTGCGGCCATCGAACAGCGTCACCTGTCCGGAATGGTCGAGCCCGGCGAGATCGAGCATGTGCTCGATATCGGCCTCCTTGGCACCGTCGAACACCGGCGTCGAGATCGGCACGCCGTGGCGCAGGTTGCTGCCCAGCTCGATGAGACCCTTTTCGTCGAGCGATTTGATGGTCTCGTCGTCGCCGTAGATTTTGCGCAGCAGCTCCTTGAGCGGCTTTGGATCCCTCTTGCCGTGATAGAGATCGACCGCATTCCCGATCTTGATGCCCAGGCCGGCGCAGGCCCAGCCGAGATGGGTTTCCAGGATCTGCCCGACATTCATGCGGCTCGGCACGCCGAGCGGATTGAGCACGATGTCGACCGAGGTGCCGTCGGCGAGGAATGGCATGTCCTCGACCGGCACGATCTTCGACACCACGCCCTTGTTGCCGTGGCGTCCGGCCATCTTGTCGCCGGGCTGGATCTTGCGCTTCACGGCGACGAAGACCTTGACCATCTTCATGACGCCGGGCGGCAATTCGTCGCCGCGCTGTAATTTCTCGACCTTGTCGAGGAATCGCTGCTCGAGTCGCTTCTTCGATTCGTCGTACTGCTTACGGATGGCTTCGATCTCCGCCATGACCTTGTCGTTGGGCGAGGCAAACAGCCACCATTGCGAGCGCGGAAACTCCTCGAGCACACCGCGGGTGATCTTGGTGTCCTTCTTGAACCCCTTCGGCCCGGCAATGCCCTGCCGGCCCTCCAAGAGTTCAGCCAGACGGCCATAAACGTTGCGGTCGAGAATCGCCTGCTCGTCGTCGCGATCCTTGGCCAGCCGTTCGATCTCCTCACGCTCGATGGCGAGCGCGCGCTCGTCCTTCTCGACGCCGTGCCGGTTGAATACCCGGACCTCGACGACGGTGCCCTGCACACCCGGCGGCACCCGCAGCGAGGTGTCGCGCACGTCGGACGCCTTCTCGCCGAAGATGGCGCGCAGGAGCTTTTCCTCCGGCGTCATCGGGCTCTCGCCCTTCGGCGTGATCTTGCCGACCAGGATGTCGCCCGCGCGCACTTCGGCGCCGATATAGACGATGCCGGCCTCGTCGAGATTCTTCAGCGTCTCTTCCGAGACGTTGGGAATGTCGCGGGTGATCTCCTCGGGACCGAGCTTGGTGTCGCGCGCCATCACCTCGAATTCCTCGATATGGATCGAGGTGAAGACGTCGTCTTTGACGATCCGCTCGGAGAGCAGGATCGAGTCCTCGAAGTTGTAGCCGTTCCACGGCATGAACGCGACGAGGACGTTCCTGCCGAGCGCGAGCTCGCCGAGATCGGTCGACGGACCGTCGGCGATAATGTCGCTCTTCTTCACCTGGTCGCCGACTTTCACTAGCGGCCGCTGATTGATGCAGGTGTTCTGGTTCGAGCGCTGGAACTTCTGCAGCCGATAGATGTCGACCCCCGGCTTGGTCGGGTCCGATTCGTCGGTAGCGCGGATCACGATACGGGTGGCGTCGACCTGATCGACGATGCCGGTGCGGCGGGCGGCGATGGCGGCACCAGAGTCGCGCGCCACGACGCCTTCCATGCCGGTACCCACGAACGGCGCCTCGGCATGCACCAGCGGCACTGCCTGGCGCTGCATGTTGGAGCCCATCAGCGCCCGGTTGGCGTCGTCGTTCTCGAGGAACGGGATCAGCGCCGCGGCCACCGAAACAAGCTGCTTCGGCGACACGTCCATGAAATCCACCTTATCCGGCGGAATGAGCTGCACGTCGCCGGCATGCCGCACGACCACGAGATCGTCGGTGAAGCGGCCTTTGGCATCGATGGCGGAGTTCGCCTGGGCGACGGTGTAGCGACCTTCCTCCATCGCCGAGAGGTAGATGACCTCGTGGGTGACGCGGCCGTCCTTCACCTTACGGTAAGGTGTCTCGACGAAGCCGTATTTGTTCACCCGCGCATAGGTCGCGAGCGAGTTGATCAGGCCGATATTCGGCCCTTCCGGGGTCTCGATTGGACAGATGCGCCCATAATGCGTCGGGTGCACGTCGCGGACTTCGAAGCCGGCGCGCTCGCGCGTCAAGCCGCCGGGGCCGAGCGCCGACAACCGCCGCTTATGGGTGATTTCCGACAGCGGGTTGGTCTGATCCATGAACTGCGACAGCTGCGAGGAGCCGAAGAACTCGCGCACCGCCGCCGCCGCCGGCTTGGCGTTGATCAGGTCCTGCGGCATCACCGTGTCGATATCGACCGACGACATGCGTTCCTTGATCGCGCGTTCCATGCGCAGGAGGCCGATGCGATACTGATTTTCCATCAATTCGCCGACCGAGCGCACCCGCCGGTTGCCGAGGTGGTCGATGTCGTCGATCTCGCCCTTGCCGTCGCGCAGGTCGACGAGCGTGCGGATCACCGCGATGATGTCTTCCTTGCGCAGAATGCGCACGGTGTCCGGCGCATCGAGATCGAGCCGCATGTTCATCTTGACGCGGCCGACCGCGGAGAGGTCGTAACGCTCCGAATCGAAAAACAGCGACTGGAACATCGACTGCGCCGTGTCGATCGTCGGTGGCTCGCCCGGGCGCATGACGCGGTAGATGTCGAATAGTGCCTCCTCGCGCATCATGTTCTTGTCGACCGCAAGCGTGTTGCGGATGTAGGCGCCGACATTGACGTGATCGATGTTGAGAAGCGGCAGCTCCTTGTACCCAAGATCGATCAGCGACTTCAGCGGCGTCTTGCCGACGTTTATGTCCCACGCGCCGTCTTTGCGTTCGGTGCCCGTGATCTCATCGCCGGCCTCGGCGTAGATTTCGCCGGTTTTCGTGTTGACGAGGTCCTCAGCGATGTAGTGGCCGATCAATTCCTGGTCGGTCAGCCGCAGCGCCTTGAGACCCTTCTCGGCGAGTTGGCGCGCTTGGCGCACGGTGAGCTTCTTGCCGGCCTCGAGCACCACCTTGCCGGTGTCGGCATCGACCAGATCGTTGACCGCCTTGTAGCCGCGCAGCCGGTTGGCGTCGAACGGCACCCGCCAGCCATCTTTGGCGCGCTTGTACGGCACCTGCTTGTAGAAGATGTTGAGAATCTCCTCCCCGCTCATGCCGAGCGCATAAAGCAGCGACGTCACCGGGATCTTGCGGCGCCGGTCGATGCGCGCGTAAACGATGTCCTTGGCGTCGAACTCGATGTCGAGCCAGGAACCGCGATAGGGGATGATGCGGGCAGCGAACAGCAGCTTGCCTGAAGAGTGCGTCTTGCCCTTGTCGTGATCGAAGAACACGCCGGGCGAGCGATGCATCTGCGAAACGATGACGCGCTCGGTGCCGTTGACGACGAAGGTGCCGTTGTTGGTCATGAGCGGGATGTCGCCCATGTAGACGTCCTGCTCCTTGATGTCCTTGACCGACTTGGCGCCGGTCTCTTCGTCGATATCGAACACGATCAGGCGCAGCGTGACCTTGAGCGGCGCGGCATACGTCATGCCGCGCTGACGGCACTCGTCGACGTCGTATTTGGGCCCTTCGAACTCGTACTTGACGAATTCGAGCATCGACGTGTTGGAGAAGTCGGAAATCGGGAACACCGATTTGAACACCGCTTGCAGGCCCTCGTTGGGACGGCCGCCCGGTGGCTCCACCACCAGCAGGAATTGGTCGTAGGACGCCTTCTGAACCTCAATGAGGTTCGGCATCTCCGCGACTTCCTCGATTTTTCCGAAAAACTTCCGTACGCGCTTCCGACCGATAAACGTCTGCGCCATCATGCCCTCTCGCTCAATCGAACCATCGGGCTCGAACGGTCCCGTTCAAGCCACCATGCTCGAACCCGCCGGGTTCGAGCACCGAGGCGATCAAGACGACTCTCCAGAAGGCCGCAATCCATCGCGACCGTCGGGACAGGCGTCGAACCACCTATTGTCTGTGATTCGGCTTAAGAGTCCGAATCATCTCAATACGCTTGCCGTGCGCGGCATTGTCGGTGATTCCGCGACCTAGATTGCCGAAATCACCGATTTCCACCTATCGGCCGTATCAACCGCACCTTTCGCCGTGGCCGGACTGATCCGGCCATCCACGTCTGAAGCCTCGCGGGATCCCCGGGCTCTCGCTCCGCTCGCCCGGGATATCCGCCAGATAGGCATTCACCTACTTCAACTCAACCTTGGCGCCGACTTTTTCGAGGGTCGCCTTGATCTTGGCGGCTTCGTCCTTGTTGACACCTTCCTTGACCGGTTTGGGAGCGCCTTCGACCAAGTCCTTGGCCTCCTTGAGGCCGAGGCCAGTGATCGCGCGCACCTCCTTGATCACTTCGATCTTCTTATCGCCCACAGCCGACAGCACGACCGTGAACTCGGTCTTCTCCTCGGCTGCCGGCGCGGCGGCACCCCCCGCGGGACCGGCCGCAACCGCAACCGCGGCCGCGGCGGAAACGCCCCACTTCTCTTCCAGCAACTTAGCAAGTTCGGCCGCCTCGAGCACGGTCAGCCCGGACAGGTCGTCGACGATTTTCTGCAGATCAGCCATGAGTGTTATCCTTCGGTTCTAACCTTCGGGTTGAGGCAGTTTCAGGCCGCCGCGCCTTCAGCGCTTTTGTTGGTATAGGCCTGTACGACGCGAGCGAGCTTGGCGGCAGGGGCGTTCACCACCTGCGCGATCTTGGTCGCCGGCGCGACGATCAGGCCGACGATCTTCGCTCGCAGCTCATCGAGCGAAGGCAGGGCGGCAAGCGCCTTGACCCCGTTCGGGTCGAGCGTGGTCTTGCCCATTGCTCCGCCAAGGATCACGAACCGCTCGTGGGTCTTGGCAAAATCGACGGCGACCTTCGGCGCCGCGACCGGATCGCCCGAGAAGGCGATCAATGTCGGCCCCTTGAGCAGAGGCCCGATCGAAGCGACGTCACTGCCTTCAAGAGCGATCTTGGCGAGGCGGTTCTTGGCGACCCGCACGCTCGCTCCAGCTTGCTTCATCTGCCGACGCAGAGTTTGCATCTGGGCGACCGTCAGGCCGGAATAATGAGCAACGACGACGACCTTGGTGGCTTTGAATACCTCGCCAAGGGCTGCGACGAGCTCGCTTTTTGCCGCGCGATCCAATTGAGCTCTCTCCGGTTGGCGGTCCTGTTAAAGGAATCCGCCCGGGTTGATGCCGGGCCGCGCCGTTCTGGTTC
Source organism: Xanthobacteraceae bacterium (assembly GCA_049284935.1). Taxonomy (GTDB): domain Bacteria; phylum Pseudomonadota; class Alphaproteobacteria; order Rhizobiales; family Xanthobacteraceae; genus BOG-931. Next base: position 51,413 of record JBAPYW010000047.1, on the reverse strand, counting down.
ACGAAGAACCAGGCAGAACGACCTTCCTCAGCCCTGCCCCCCGGCACAGCCAAGGCTGTTCCGGGCCATCGAGGTTAGAACCAAAGGGCAATGTGCTTGCCCCGGTCTTCACCCGTCTATGCAGGCTTTATCGATTAAGCCGTTGCCGGCGCCTGCGGTCTCGGACAGGACGGTCGTCCGGAAAATCCGGATGACCAAGCACGTTCGCAATCACCGTCAAGCTCTTCCTTCCCTTAGGAAAATCCGCGCAGGATCAACGCTAAGAGAGGCCTCGCTCATCCGGTTTTCGAGAAACGCACAAAGGCGCGCCGACAAACCGGGCCGGCACGCCCTTGATCTTTATTTAGCCGCTCGCGGCGGGTTTGCCAAGCGGAAAGTCGAGGCCTCAGCTCGCGAACAAACTCTGCGGCTCGACCTTCACCCCCGGTCCCATGGTCGAGGAGATGGCGACGCGGTTGATGAAGTGACCCTTGGCGCCGGCCGGCCGCGACTTCTGCACGGCATCGGCGAAGGCTCGGATGTTCTCAATCAGCCTTTCCTCACTGAACGAGGCCTTGCCGACGCCTGCCTGCACGACGCCGGCCTTCTCGGCGCGGAACTCGACCGACCCACCTTTGGCGCCCTTGACCGCGTTGGTGACGTCCATGGTTACGGTGCCGACCTTGGGATTCGGCATCAAGCCGCGCGGGCCGAGCACCTTGCCGAGGCGGCCGACCAACGGCATCAAATCGGGCGTGGCGACGACACGGTCGAAATCGATATTGCCGCCCTGCACCTTCTCCACCAGATCCTCGGCGCCAACGACGTCGGCGCCCGCGGCCTTGGCCTCGTCGGCCTTGGCCCCGCGTGCGAATACGGCGACCCGCACCGAGCGGCCGGAGCCGTTCGGCAGGTTGACCACCCCGCGCACCATCTGATCGGCATGACGTGGGTCGATGCCGAGGTTCATCGCCACCTCGATGGTCTCGTCGAATTTTGCCTTCGCCCGCTCCTTGACCATCTTCACCGCTTCGTTGAGCGGATAGAGCCTTTCGCGATCGATGCCCTCGCGCACCGCACGCGTGCGTTTTCCAAGCTTGCTCATGTTATTCCCTCACCTCGAGCCCCATCGAGCGGGCGGAGCCTTCGATCATGCGCATGGCCGACTCGATGCTGTCGCAGTTCAAATCCTTCATCTTCTGCTCGGCGATCTCACGGACCTGCGCCTTGGTGACCGACCCCGCGACATCGCGTCCGGGGGCTTTCGAGCCGCTTTCGAGCTTGGCCGCCTTTTTGAGGAAGTGCGACACCGGCGGCGTACGCAATTCGAAGGAAAACGAGCGGTCGGCGTAGACCGTGATGGTGACGGGGATCGGGGCGCCCTTCTCAAGCTTCTGGGTCTGCGCGTTGAACGCTTTGCAGAACTCCATGATGTTGAGGCCGCGCTGGCCGAGCGCGGGACCGATCGGCGGCGACGGATTAGCCGCCCCGGCCGGCACCTGTAGCTTGACGTATCCGGTGATTTTCTTTGCCATGCTCTGCTCCTGTTAGTGGTGCGGCTGTCGGCGGCTGGCGACCGCCTTGGCCTCCCACGGCTTCATGCGTCTTATAGCTTCTCCACCTGCCCGAATTCCAATTCGACCGGAGTGGCGCGGCCGAAGATCGACACCGCGACCTTGAGCCGCGAACGTGCTTCGTCCACCTCCTCCACCGTACCGTTGAAGGAGGCGAACGGGCCGTCCGACACGCGGACCTGCTCGCCGACCTCGAAGGAGACCGAGGGCTTCGGCCGCTCGATGCCCTCCTGCACTTGATGGATGATGCGCTCCGCCTCGGCATCCGACAACGGCATCGGCTTGTTGTCGGAGCCGAGAAAGCCGGTCACCTTGGGCGTATTCTTGATCAGGTGATAGGCCTCGTCCGTCATCTCCATTTTCACCAGGACATAGCCCGGGAAGAATTTGCGTTCGGCGTCGACCTTACGGCCGCGCCGGACCTCGACGACCTTCTCGGTCGGCACCAGGATTTCCTCGAACAGCGGCGACAGGCCGCGCTGTTTCGCCTGCTCGCGGATCGATTCGGCCACCTTTTTCTCGAAATTCGAGTAGGCGTGGACTGCGTACCATCGGCTCGTCATGTCACGAATTCCAGATCATGAATTTTCAAACGCGATCAATGGAAAGCACTCAAGAGTTGATGCCGAGCAGGAAGCTAACGCCGATCCTCATCACTTGGTCCGCAAGCAGGAAAAAGATCGCCGCGATAGCGACCATCACGAACACCATGATCGTGGTGACCGTGGTCTCCTTGCGCGTCGGCCAAGTGACCTTTTGCGCCTCGGCGCGCACTTCCTGCAGGAACTTGAATGGACTGATCTTCGCCATCGCTCGATCCAAATAGGCATTCCCCGCCCACCTTTAAGGAGGAGACCGACACGGCGGATCCTTTTTTGGGGAATGTTCGCCGCGGATGTCCGTCACCGGGCCGCCGACGATGGATGCTTCCTACTGCCGGCCGGCCGCAGCGTCAAGGGACCGGAGGACGGGCAACAGAGGACAGATAGAAGGGGGTTGTTATGGCAGAACGCCGTAACTTCTGTCCTCCGTCGTCTGGAACTGGCAGGAGTGGAGGGACTCGAACCCCCAACCCCCGGTTTTGGAGACCGGTGCTCTAGCCATTGAGCTACACTCCTACGGCGCCGTCTCATGCCCTTTGCCGCAAAGCGGCGCAAGAGCCTACCCTATCTTCACTGTGGCTACGGTCGGCAACCTTCGCGGCGGTCGCCCTTGGCCGGGCAACCGACCCTCCGCTCACTTCGCGAGCTTCGGCGGGTTTAAGTCCACCGAAGCGTGGGGCGCGTGGGTGGAAGCGCCAAAGACGCGAAGATTGGAGCGGGTGAAGGGAATCGAACCCTCGTCATAAGCTTGGAAGGCTTCTGCTCTACCATTGAGCTACACCCGCGCCGGCACAACGCGTGCCCATTTCCAGGATACAGCATTTGCGCAGCCGGCAAAAACCACGTGAGCGTCTAGGTTTCGGCGGAGCAAACGCCCGGGGAACGGCTGTTCCACGTGGTTCCGGAGGTTTGTAACCCGGCACTCATTCCTATAACCTGGGTTGCGAACTCGCGGTACGTGCCCGCAACGCGGCCGCGCCGAATTTTTGCGGCAAAAATAGGAGGAATCGACATGAACAGCACCAAGAGCGCAGCACGTCCGTGGCTGCTCGGATGCGCAGTGTTCACCCTCGCGCTCGCCCCCTTAAGCGTCTCCGCGCAGACCTCGGAGCCGATCAAGATCGGCGTCATCGCCGAAGCGCAGGCGGTCGCCGGCTCGTCGATTCCGCTCGCCGCCCAACTTGCAGCCGACGAGATCAACGCCGTGGGCGGGATCAACGGTCGCAAGATTGAGATTTTCCCTTATGACAATCACTCGTCCGCCGCGGAATCGGTTCGCGCCTTCCAGCGGGCCGTCAATGAGGATCACGTCAACGCCGTCATCGCCAGCTATGTCAGCGAGGTCGTGCTGGCGCTCGAGCCCTGGACCGGACGCCTAAAGACGGTGATGGTGACGCCGGGCGCCGCCTCCGACGTCATCACCCAGAATATCGCCAAGGATTACGACCACCTCAAATACACCTTCCACGGCTATGCGACCTCGACCAGCATCGCCGACGCCACCTGTGCGGCGGCTAAGGACCTTCTCGTCGATAACTTGAAGATGAAGTCCGCAGTCGTCATGAGCGAAGATGCGGCCTGGACGACACCGCTCGATGCCGAATACTTGAAATGCCTGCCGGACATCGGGCTCAAGGTCCTCGACCACATCCGCGTCTCGCCCGACACCACGGATTTCACGCCGATCTTCAACAAGATCGAGGGTGAAAAGCCGGATGTGATCATCACCGGCATTTCCCATGTCGGCGTGCAGCCGACGGTGCAGTGGAAACAACAGCAAGTGCCGATCCCGATGTTCGGCGTTTCCTCGCAGGCGAGCAATTCCAGCTTCTGGAACGACACCAACGGCGCGGTCGAAGGCGTGCTTTACCAGGCCTTCTCCGGACCCGATGTCGCCGTGACGCCGAAGACGCTGCCCTTCGTCGCGGCTTTCAAGAAGCGCTACGGCAATTTCCCGTCCTATTGCGGCTACACCGCTTACGACGAGGTCTTTTACATCGCCGACGCGATCAAGCGAGCCGGTTCGACCGATCCCGACAAGCTGGTCGAGGCGCTGGAAAAGACCGACTACGTCGGCACCATCGGCCGGGTGCAGTTCAAAGGCCGGGATACCCCCTACCCGCATGCTCTCAAGATCGGCCCCGGCACAATCACCGGCCTGATGCTGCAATGGCAGAGCGGCAAGCAGGTCAACCTGTGGCCGGTCGACGTGGCCAATGGCAAGCTGAAATTCCCGAGCTTCATTAAGATCGGCTCGGTCAACTGAACGAAGGAATGATCGACCGCGCTGTTGTGCCTCTCCCCCGCCTGCGGCCGCATGCGGGGAGAAAGCTTGAGGGAGCCGAGTAAAGTGAGCGGGACTTCGCGCGGCCCGTCCTCCACACCCCGAATGCGATCGCTTGCCGCTGGCGCGCGGGCAGCCTGCGGCCCTGTCAGGATCTGACCGATGCTGTTCTGGCAAATCCTGATCGACGGCTTTGCGATCAGTTCGCTCTACGCATTGGGCGCGATGGGCTTCGCGCTCATTTTTGGCGTCTCCGGCGTGCTCAATCTATCGCATGGCGCACTCATGGTTGCCGCCGTTGTCGCCGCCTGGGCCGCCGGTAACGATCTGCATGTCGGGCCTTATGTCGGGGCGGCGCTCGGCGTGGCCGTCGGCTTTGCCGCCTCGCTGCTGACCTATTTCTTGATCGTGCGGCCGCTGCAGCACACCCGCAAAATCCGCGAGGAAGAAAAGGAGATCTTCATCCTCACGGCGACGCTGCTCTGGGGCATCATGATCCAGGAGCTGATCGCCTATTTCTATACCAATAATGCAAAGACCGTGGCGCCGATCGTGGAAGGCGTAGTGTCGATCGCCGGCGTGCGCACGCCTTCCAACGAAATCTTCACGGCGCTGGTGTGCTGGCTTGCCATAGGCCTGCTGTGGCTCCTGGTGAACCGGACGCGCGCCGGCAAGGCGGTTCTCGCCGCTTCGATGAATCCGCGCGGAGTGACGCTGCTCGGCATCGAACTGTCGCAGGTCTATATCGCCGTTTGGGCCATCTACGGCGTGCTGGTCGGCATTGCCGGCGTGCTGCTCGGCATGTTTCTCGGCGTTTCATCGTACAGCGTCGGGCCGTTGACGGCGAGCGCGTTTGCCATCGTGGTCTTGGGCGGGCTCGGCAGCGTCTCCGGCGCGCTGATCGCGGCTTATGTCGTGGGCTATCTCGAGACCATAACGGCCTATCTGATTTCGCCGGCCTACCGCACCATCCCGGCGCTGCTGCTGCTCGTCGCCGTGATGTATGTGCGGCCGCGCGGACTTTTGGGGCGCAGATAGATGCAGTCGATTTCCACCGCGCGCGTGCTGCTCACCGCTCTCGGCGTCATCGCGGTCGCATCCTTTTTGCCGCTATGGGTCTCCGGCTACATTCTCGGTCTGCTCACTATCGCCTACTATTTCGGCGTGTTCGCCATGGCGTGGGACCTGCTGTTCGGCTTCGCCGGCGAGGTGAACTTCGGGCCGACATTTTTGATCGGGACCGGAGGCTATACCGCCGGCATCCTCGATAATCTCTATCAGCCGCCGATCTGGGTCTGCATCGTCGCCGGCGCGCTCGCCGCCGTCGCCGGCGGCGTGGTGCTGGCGTTGCCGGCGCTGCGCGTGCGCGGCCCCTATTTCGGACTGACGACGCTGGTCGCCGTGCTGATGCTGCAGAATTTCGTCGTGGTCGCCGCTAGTCTGACGGGTGGCGAGATCGGTCTCACCGTACCTGACGTGATCTCGATCAGCGACACGACGAATTACGAAATCGCGCTCTGGTTCATGGCGGTGAGCGGCGCAGTCCTGTTCTCGCTGTCGCGCTCGCCGGTCGGCCTCATTCTGCAAGCCAGCGGCCAGGACGCGGTGCAGGCCGGCGCGCTGGGCTTCAACGTGACCAAGCATAAGCTTGCCGCTTTCATCATCAGCGCCTTCTTCTCGGGACTGGCCGGGGCGCTGCTGGTCTTTTACCTGGGCACGGCTTCGGTCGGCACCCTTGTCGACATTACGGTCGGCGTGCAGATCATCATCGCCGCGGTGCTCGGCGGCAGACGCACCATCCTCGGCGGCGTGCTCGGCGCCATTTTCCTCATCGCCATGAGCGAGGTGCTGCGGCCGCTCGGCGATCTGTCGAACTTCGTCGTCTTCGCGATGGCGCTCATCGTGGTGCTGCTGTTCCCGGGCGGTTTCTTTGGCCTCCTCACGCGCACGAAGGAATCCGGGTGAGCACCGCTGCGGGCGCCCATCTCGAGGTCAACGGCCTCACCAAGCGCTTTGGCGGCCTTGTCGCCGTCAGAGACATGGCGCTCGCCGTGCGCGCCGGCGAAATACTCGGGCTGATCGGTCCGAACGGATCGGGCAAATCGACGGTGATGAAGCTCATCATGGGGATCGAGCGCCCCGATGCGGGTTCGGTCCGCATCAACGGCGTCGAGGTTGCCCGCCGGCCTTCGCACGAGATCGCGCGGATGGGGGTGGGCATCGTGTTCCAGCATTCGCGGCCGCTGCACCGGCAGACCGTGCTGGAGAACATCACGCTCGCGCTGCTCCCCGACAAGCTGACGCGGCTGTTCGCCGATCCGGCCATCGAGACGCGCGCGCGTGCCATCGCCGCGCGCGTCGGCTTGAGCGCCGTGCTTGACCGGCGGCCCGGCACCTTGCCGTTCGCCGATCTGCGCCGGATCGAGATCGCCAAGGCGATTGCGCGCGATCCGCGGGTGCTGCTGATCGATGAGCCGTTCGCCGGCCTCACCTCCAAGGAAACGGCGATGTTTTCCGACCTCATCTGCGAGCTTCGCGACGATGGTCGCGCCGTGCTGCTGGTCGATCACAACGTCAAGAGCGTGGCCCGGCTGGTCGACCGTGTGCTGGCCATGTATGTCGGCGAGCGCATTGCCGAAGGCACCGCCGACGAGGTGATGCGCAACGAAACCGTGCGGCGCGTCTATCTCGGCGGCAGCATCGAGACCGCGGCGCGCGCCGAATCATCGTTCCGCGACAGCGTGACCCCGTTCCTCGAGGTCAATAATGTGAGCGTCCACTACGGCAAGGCGCAGGCGCTGGAGAACGTCTCGATCCACGTGCACGCCGGCGAATTCGTCTCGGTCGTCGGCCTCAACGGCGCCGGCAAAACTACCCTCTTCAATACGATCTCGGGGATGCTGCCGTATTCGGGCGACGTTCGCCGCGAGGGCACATCGCTGCGCGGCCTGACTGCGGCGTCGATCGCACGCCGTGGCATCGTGCAGTGCTCCGAAGGCCGCGATCTCTTCACCGACATGACGGTGCGCGAAAATCTCGATCTCGGCGGCCAGCACTTGCCGCCCGCCGCGAGCGCCGCGCAGATCGCCTGGCTGTTCGACCTGTTCCCGATCCTGCGCGAGCGGCAGAATCAGGCTGCCGGCACGTTGTCGGGCGGCGAGCAGCAAATGCTGACCATTGCGCGCGCGCTGATGATGAAGCCGAAGCTCTTGATCCTGGACGAGCCGACGCTGGGTCTAGCGCCGGTCATCCTCGAGCAAATCTCCAAGGCGCTGGAAAAGTTGCGGCAGACGACCAAGATCACCGTTTTGCTTGGGGAGCAGAACGTCACCTTCGCGCTGCCGCACGCCGACCGCGTCTATGTGCTCGAACACGCGCGCATCGTCTGGGAAGGCGATCCGGCGCGGTTCGCCGCGGAGATGAGCACCGGATATCTTTGAAGCCGGTCGCAGCTCGCTGCGGGCGGCGAGTGCCTTGATGCGATCCGCAGTGCGGCAGGCCCGGCATAGCCGATGCCGGTGTACGTAGCACCGTGGGCGAGCGGCGGATGCTCCTAAGGCAGGATTTGCAGATCGAAGATGCAGCCGTGCGGCACTTTGGCTCGGACCGGCCGCAGCAGCGCCGCCCGGCACGGCGCCCATTGGAGAGCGATGGCCGTCGCGCCCGCGCCCATTTCGGCGCTCATGGCCGAGCCGCTGTCACGACCCTCGTTTTCGGTGATCCAAGTAACAATTTTCTAGTAATTTCAGCATAGAAGCTCACTTTGGAGCATTGCCCTATGTTCAGGAAAATTCGGCAAATTCGACTGAGCGCTCGATTCGCGCGGCTGCGGGCGCTGTTCGGCAATTTTCAATCGAATAGCCGGGGAAATGTTGCGATAATCACCGCCCTGGCAGCGCTTCCGATGATGGCCGCCATCGGCTGCGCCATCGATTATTCAAACGCGTCGATGATCCGCACCAAGCTGCAGGCGGCCGCCGACGCCGCGGCGCTGGCGACCGTTTCCGTCAACTCCCCCGTCATCGCCACAGCCAAGAGCATGACCGGCAACGGAGCTGTGTCGGGCGGCTCAACCTATGCAGCCAATTTTTTCAGTGCAAATTTGCCGACAGGCTACACCAGCGTGTCTCCCACGGCCACCGTGACACTGACAGGAACGACAATCACTGCGGTGGTGTCGTATTCGACCACGGTTTCCACCTACTTTCTGGGGATCGTCGGCTATCCGAGCATCACGATAGGGAGCTCATCCACGGCCAGCTATGCGCTCCCGACATACATCGATTTCTATTTGATGCTCGACGTCTCCGGGTCGATGAGCTTTCCGTCGACCTCGAGCGAACAACAAAGACTAATGGCGGTAAACCCTGACAATCTGTACCCGACCAACAGCCCGCCGAACAACGGTTATCCGCAGGGTTGCCAGTTCGCTTGCCATTTCACTGCACAGGGAGCCTGCGCGCAATGTCCGTCAGGGACTGGATATTGCCCGCAACAAGCCTCTCCAGTGTCTCCTCCCCAAGGGTCCTTTCAAGGACCGATCCCCGCCGCGGGTCACAGTTACAGCGGCTACATCCCGAACCCAGGCTCGGGAGGATATTGCCAAGGGTTTACCATTTCGCGCTTAGGCACCACGCCGGTGTCTTTCACCAGCGGTACGACTAATCCAACCAACGGAGCGAATGTAAATTGGACCAATACGCCAGTAAGCTCTTGCCCCACCGCCGGAACCACTTCTTGCATCCAATTACGCGCCGACGCCGTCGGTTATGCCGTAACCACATTGCTGAGCACGGCGTCGACAACCGAGACCAACGACGGGGTGGCAAACCAATTCCAGGTGGGACTGTTTCCGTTTATCCAAAACCTCTGTACTGCCAGTGCGAATAGCAGCAATTCCTGCGCCGTCGGCCTGACCACAAGTCTCACCGGAGCTACGATCACCAATTTTGCTGCGCAGCTCGCGAACCTGTTGGATACCGGACAGAACGCCACGCTCGGATCCGGCGGCACGCATTTCGAGAACGCGCTCTCACAGATGAACAGCTTCATCACCTCGGTCGGCACCGGCGCAAGCTCGTCGAATGCTTTGCCTTACGTGTTCATCGTTACCGACGGCTCCCAGGATTACCAAACTCAATCGGGCGGGAACTGGGGGTCGCAAAATTGGTCGGCCTCAGCGCACGTCCCCTATCAAAACTCCGCAACCGTGCTGCCCACGTACAGCCCAAATGACCAAACTGGCGGCCTCAACAATACGAATTACTGCACGACGATGAAAAGCCGCGGCATTACTGTCGCCATCCTTTACATCCCTTATGGAACCATCCAGGATCCAAATTCCGTCTTCGCCAATGACGAAGACGGCTACGCCAACAATAACATCCAGTACATTTCGGCAGCGCTTCAGAGCTGCGCCTCGTCTGGCTTTTTTTATACCGCGAGCACGCCGGCCGCCATCCAGAGCGCGCTGCTGGCGATGTTCGAGCAGGCCGTCAGCACCGCTCACATCACACAATAGGGTTTTGTCGCGGGGGTCTTGTCGCGTGGCGTGCTCGACGACACGGCCAAGTCGTCGTGGCTCCCCCAAACCTACGCCGGCTTCAGCACGAGGGGGAAGCTGGCGAAGCTTGCAGCGCGTAGGGGACGCAATTGCTGCTGCGTGGCGTGGCGTACGCGGTATCGGACAGCGTGATCCCGCCGCTGGCAAAATAACCGAAAACCGGCGTATAGGTGTAACTCACTTGGGCAAGGATCAGGTAACACGGATACGTGCCGCACGTATTGGTCGACGCAGAAATGCCGGTCGGGAGGTTTACCGTCGCTCCGGATGCGAGAGCCGTGCCATTCTGCGCGGCACTCCAGCGCACCGTGGCGGTGGTTGCTTTAGTGGCAGCTATCTTCAGTTCCGAAATGACGGCGGTGAGCGGCGTGTTCGAATACGGTGCGAGCACCGCGGTGGTGGCGCCCATTATCCCCGTCATGTTGGCGGATTGTATCGGCATGGCCGTCGAGTATTGATTGGTAACCGACGCCAGGACGTACGTGGCCGACCGCACTTTCATGTAGACGACAATTGCTCTTCCGCCGTCAAACGTTGCCAGCAGGATGATGAGCAAGACCGGCAGAATCGCGGCGAATTCGATCGCCACGACACCCCGTGTCGAGGCGATGAAACGGCGATACAGTCTGACCCGGCCCGGCATGATCAATAGGGCTCCACCATGAAGGCACTGGTCCCCACGATCTCCGCGGCGCCGTTTGGAAGATTGGAAAGCACAAAGCCAAGCGGTCCGCTGATGACCGACCACTGATAGACAAGCTGTACGACCATGACTTCACCGGGCGTGCCGGGAGCATAGGTAAACGACGTGATAGGCTGGCCGCCGCTGTACAAGGCCGGTGTCGACGTATTGGCCGCGGAAAAAGACGCAGCATTTTGCACGACAATGATCACGTTGGCGCACGTCATGAGCGCCTGGATCATCGGACAGACTTTGGTTTGGATGTTGCTCGCCGTCCAATTGCCATTCTGCGCCTGACCCGTCAGAAAGTAGCGGCCGGCTTCATCGGCGGCATTTTGCAACGCCATCTGCGCGAACAAGAAAAAGGCCGTCTGAAACAACGCGATCAGCACGGCAAAAAAGGCCGGGGCGATTAGGGCAAATTCGACGGCGGTGGCGCCCTGTCGTGCCCCGCAGAAACGGGAAATATCCCGCGCGCGGCGGCGAGAATATTTCGCTAAAAGTCTAACCATGCCACCCTTGTCCCATTCCGCAGCGGTCTGCTTTGGCATTTTCCGCTATGAGCTCTCGATCGGTGGGCCGGAATTTACGGTTGTCTGCCTCTCGCCAATACCCGACAGGCATTGATTTTCCGTTGCGCGAAAGCCATAGCGGCAGGGGCTCACATCGTTAACGGCCGGTGATTTTGAGGCGACGGGGAACGCTAAGCCGCGGAGCCGGCGGCGTTATTGCTCAAGCACGAGCCTGCCGGCGCTGTACTCGAAACGCCGCAGCCGCGACAGGAACGACAGGCCGAGCAGATTGTCGCTGAGCGCCTCGTCCGGCATCACCAGCGCGGCGACATCGCGGACGACCAGGTCGCCGACCTCGACTTTGTCGAGCCTAGCCGGCGCGGCGCGCACGGTCCCGTTCGCGGTTTTGACCTCGGTGACGAACTCGCGCTGCGCCGGGTGAATGCCGAGCCGGGCCGCATCGCTGGCGGTGAGCGCGATCACCGACGCGCCGGTATCGACCATGAAACTGAGCTTGCGGCCTTCGATGCGGGCGTCGACCTGGAAGTGACCGCGTCCGTCGCGCGGCACGATAACCGACCGTGCAGTTGCCGCCGGGGCAGCCTCGGGCGTCGCCGATCCCCCCGCCAGCGCGGCGGTCCCCGGCCTAGCGCCGATTTGCGCGGCGTAGCGCGGCACCTCGATGCCGGCGACCAAAGCGAGGATGGCGAAAATAACGGCTGAACGCATGAGACACGCCGAGCTGATTTTGCGGCATCTCAGCAGATGATCGCGACCAGCTTGCTAACGCGTGGCGCCGGCAGGCAAATTTTGGCGGCCGATGATCAGCGGTCGCTTAACGACTTTGTTCGTATTCGAACGATTTCATCACTGTCCGGCCGCCTCACGGGGCACAGCGCAGCAATCCCTTCCAGTCGCAGTAGCCATAGTTAATGCGGCAACAGCCGAAAGATTCCTTTTTGCAGTAGTAAAATTGGTATTCAGGACCGCAATGGTCCGAGCAGTAATAACGGCTGCTCAACCTGTCATAGGCGCAGTGGTTGCGGAACCGCGGCGGCAGCGACCCCGGGTCTTGCCAGTCCGCCAGAATGAGCCGCGCCCCCGCCGGCCATTCAGTGATCGGGAGTGCGGGACATGTCGACGCCCAGGTGACGCAGACCAGAAGAGCAAGCGCACATGTTTTCATCGGCCGCAACCGCAAGAGAGCGAGTCCCAAGCAAATTATAGCAGAATTTCCGCGAAAAGAGTCATCCGGCGATCGACGGCGCGTCCATCGGCGCAGCCGGCTCGTCTCCAACGGGCGGCCACTGCGTCATCGACGACGCCCGCTTGATCGGCAGCCGTATGGTGAAGCGGGAGCCCTCCCCTTCCCTGCTCATCACCTCGATGCCGCCGCCATGCAGATCGACGGCCATCTTGACCAGATAGAGGCCGACGCCGGTCCCTACGATTCCCGAAACGTTGCTGCCGCGGTGATAGCGCTCGAACAGCCGATCGAGGTCGCCGGCGGGAATGCCGAGCCCGCGGTCGGCGATGGTGACGACGACATCGTCGGCGACGATCTCGGCCTCGACGTCGATGGTGCCGCCGCCCGGCGAGTACTTGACGGCGTTGGACAACAGATTGCTGAAAACCTGAAATAGCAGCTTGGCATCTCCGACCATCGGCATCGGCGTGCCCGCAAACCGCTCGGCGAGCTGCATGCCCGGCACCATCTCGCGGTGCAATTGACAGACCTCCCGCAGCAGCGCCGTCACGTCCATCTCGGCCGGATGGAAATAGAGCTCGGTGCCGCCGTCGGTCAGTCTGGCGGAGTTGAGCAGATTGTCGATCAAGTGGGTCAGCCGCAGTACCGCGGCGCGGATCTTGCCGGCGCGCTCGTCGATTTCGGCCGGCATGATCGACTCTTTCATCTTCATCAGGCGGCGAGCGTGGCCGTCGATGATGGTCATGGGCGTACGGAATTCATGCGAGGCCATGGAGACGAAATTGCGCTGCGCCAAGGCGAGGCGCTGCTCCTGCGCCAATTGCTCCTCCAGCATCGCCGCCTGCCGCGCGAGGATGCGCTGGCTGCGCATCAGTTCGATGGCATTGTTGCGAAACACGACGGTGGCCTGCGCCATCTCGCCGATCTCGTCCCGCCTTTCGGTTTCCGGGATGTCGATGTCGATATTGTTGGCGGCGAGCCGGCGCATGCGCTCGGCGAGATACAGCAGCGGCGCCGAAATGGAGCGGCTGATATGGATCAGCGCCGCGACGACCATCACGCCGCCGATCACCATGCCGAGCAGAATGAGCCAGAACGCCTGCCGATAGGCGGCACCAAGCCGATCGCTGGCGGCTTGCGCGCTGACAACCGCCTGGTCGGTGAGCTGGCCGAGCGTGTCGCTCGCGGCGTCGTAGGCGGCGCGCGAGGTGCCGCCATAGATTGCCAACGCCTCAGCCTTGCGGTTGGTGCGCGACAATACCAGCATCTGGTTGACGATGGTTCGATAATCGTTCCAGCGTTCCTTGAAGTGGCGGTACAGATCGTCCTCGGCGGCATTGTGCCGAATGCGCTCGAAACCGCGCTCGGCCTCGGCAATGGAGCGATCGAGCCTGGCCATCTGCCGTTCGGTCGCCGCAACCTCGGCCGAATCCGACGACAACAGATTGCTGCCCTCGATGGCGCGGAAATCTGAGGTGAAATTGTTGAGGTCGCCGAGCACGCGGGTCGTGGGCAACCACAATTCGGCAACGTCGGCGGAGAGGCGGTTGAAATTGCTCAGCCGCCAGATGCTGAACAGGCCGAGGACGACCACCAGCAAGAAGAACAGCAGGAACACCGCGGTAAGGTGAAACCGGATGGAATGCGGCTGCCGCATGAGGGCCAACTATCGGTGAGTTAAAGACTTGGCAGCGTCGCGGGGGCCGCAACGGCAGCCTTTGCAACAAGACGTATATATAATGAATTATATATGAGCCAGGCGTTGACTGGAACCTGATTCGGCGATCCCTCGCTACAATCAGGTTTGTCGGTTAAATTCGGGCTCGAATGTGAGCTGACGATGTTCCCGGTATTCCGCGCATGGCTGAAGCACAAAAGAAGATTCTCTGTATCGAGGACGACCGCGAGACCGCGGCGCTGATCGCCGAGGAACTGGTCGATCGCGGCTACGCGGTCAGCCTCGCGCATGACGGCCGCGAGGGGCTTGCCGCGATCCTTAAGACCATGCCCGACCTGGTGCTGTCGGATATCAGCATGCCGCTGATGTCGGGCTTCGAGCTATTGGAACGGCTGATCGCGCTGGCGCCGCGATTCGCGAAAATGCCTTTTGTCTTTCTCACCGCGCTGACCGACCGGGACAACGAGCTCAAGGGCCGGCAATTGGGCGCGGACGATTATGTGACGAAGCCAATCGACTTTGACGTGCTGGCGACCATCATCGCGGCACGGTTGGCCGGCGTCGCCCGTACCGGGCTATGGCCGAAGATCGCCGCGCTCAACGATCGTGAGGTTGAAGTCCTGACCTGGGTGGCGCGCGGCAAGACCTCGGTCGAGATCGCGCAGATACTCGGCTTGACCAAGCGAACGATCGATTTCCACATCGACAATGCGCGCGCCAAGCTTGGCGCCGCGACCCGCACCGAGGCGGTCATCAAAGCGACGACCGGGCGACTGATCGAGCCCTAGCGGGTGGCCGGAGGCGGCGCCGAATGCTGCGGAAACCTCAGGCGCAATAGGTCGGATTCGACGGCATGCCGCGGCGACCCAGCGCGGCTCCGGCCTCGCCCCGTTCCAGCCGATAGCCGACGCCCGACTCGCTGACGATCAATGATGGATGGGTCGGATCGGTTTCAACCTTCTGCCGCAACTTGCGCACCAGGATACGAAGGTACTGAGTATTGCCGGCGTTGCCCTGCCAAATCTCCTTGATCAACTGCTGATGCGTAACCACAAGTCCGGCGTGGGCCGCCAACGCATGCAGCAGGGCGTATTCCTTCCGCGTCAACACGACGCGCTTCCCGTCCAGCGTCACCAGCCGCGAAACGACATCGATCGAAAGCGGACCAGCCCTCACTACGGGCTCTCTGTTGGTACTGCGCAACTGCCGCCGCAGCGCCGCCTCGCTCCGCGCCAGCAGTTCCGCAATTCCGAAGGGTTTGACCACGTAATCGTCGGCGCCCAACTTGAGCAAACGAACCTTTTCCTGCTCATCGGCGTGAATCGAGAGAATGATGACGGGAACGTTCGACCACGAACGAACGCGTTCGAGCACCTCGGAGCCTTCGAGATCGGGCAGGTTGAGGTCAAGAACAATCAGGTCCGGCTTGTTGAAAGTCGCAGCCTTGAGCCCCACGGCGGCATTCTCCGCTTCGAGCACGGTAAACCCATGCAGCTCGAAGCCGGCGCACAGAAAGCGCCGGATCTGGGGTTCGTCGTCGATGACCAAGACCTTAGTCATTGGCGCCTACGAGCTCAGGCATGTTTTCCGATGCGGTCGGCAGCCGCAGCGACATCGTGGTGCCGCGGTTCGGCCCGGGACTTTCCACATGAAGACTTCCGCCATTGGCGGCGATGAAGGTGCTGGCGATCCAGAGGCCAAGACCGGAGCCAGATTCGCCGACCGGACGCCGCTCGCCGCGGAAGCAGCGTTTGCCCAACTGGCCCTTTTCATCCGCTGTCAGGCCGCTGCCCTGGTCCTTCACCGACAGCACCAAGTGATCCCGCTCGTAGCAGCTGCTGACTTTGATTTCACTTCCCGTCGGCGAATATTTGGCGGCGTTTTCCAGAAGCTGCCCAAGCGCCTGTTCGACCAGAACGGAATCCACATGGACCAGCGGAACGTCCTCGGCGAGATCGAGCTTCACCCAATGCGAGGCCAGTCTGCGTTCTTTTTGCTTGAGCGCCGCGCTGACGATATCCGTCGGATCGGTCCATGCCAGCTGCGGCCGGACGCCCTTGGCTGTGATCCGAGTGGCATTGAGCAAATCGCAAATCTCGCTGTCGAGCTGACCAGCCTGGTCATGAATCGTGTCGACCAGGGCCTGAGACCGGCGGTCATTACGGATCGCCGGCATCTGGTTCAGCACGCTGCAACTGCCGAGGATCGACGCCAGCGGCGTCCGTAACTCATGAGATACGCCGCCGACCAGCGCGTCGCGGAGAATTTCAGTTCGATAGCTTATCGTCGCCTGCTCGACCGCCTCTTTCACTTTGAGGTGCTCAAGCGTCGCCGTTGCCTCGTCAAGCAGCATTTCAACGCGTTTCGCAACGACTGCCGTACGCCCGCCGGGGCTATCGTCCAGTTCGACCGCTATCGCTCCGTAGCCCAGGATTTCCGGCGCGATAACCCTGACCAGCCATGCTCCGCGGCTATGCGGTTCCAGTATGATCGACGAACGAGGAGCATTGGCCGCGATCAGTTTCACGGCTTGGCGCCGGACCTCCTCGGGCACGGCCGTACTGTCGTTTGGGTCATGATCGTCCGGCGCCGTTGCAATGAGCACGGCTCGATATCGCAGCGTGTTGGAAAGATAGTCTTGCACCGCGAATATCAGGTCGTGGCCAGTGAGGCAGGTGGCGAGGCCCTGGGAGAAGGCGTGCAGCTCCCTGATCTCCTTTTCCCGACGGCTCAGGGTGTCCGCCTTGGTCTTCAGGCGCGCGGCGAGATTGCTGGCCACAGTCGCCACCAACAGGTAGAGCAGCAGATCGATGACGTCCTGCGGATTTTGCAGCCAGAAACTATAGAGCGGCGGATAAAAGAAAAAGTCCGCGGCCGCAGCGCCGACAACCGCCGCGACCAAACCCGGCAGCAGCCCCCACTGCGTCGCCGCCAGGATCACGGGAAGCATGTAAATCAGCGGGACCAGATCGAGCGGCGCGAAGGAGTTGACGACAACGAGGACGATCGTCGCCAGCCATACCAGCGCCAACGTCGCCACGATCGGAATTGCGTTCGCGGCGCCGAAGCTCAGCCACGGGGGGTAATGTCGAGCGGGTCGCTCGTCGCTGTCATTGTTCGGCAGGTTCGCAATGAGCTCGCGAAGTCCGAAGCGTTCTTGAAAAGTTGACACGACCTTTGCCTTTCCGAAAGCGCTCATTCGCAGTTCTGCACGCACCCGGCTGGCATTTATCACAGTGAGCTTTCCCTACCTGCCCGTAGGAAGTCGAGATGATTCCCCACCGCTAAAAATATGAAAATCATAAATGATCATGGCGGGAATTGTGTGGTTTGCTCATGCTTTCACACAAGACGAAGGCACGGTGCATATTTTCTGTGCACGCAACCTCATTGTCGCCTTATGAAGGCCGAATCCCCATCCTGGCATGGCGACGCAAGCGCATGCTTGCATGCAGCCTGCGTCGCGCGGCCCCCAAACAGCTCCGCTCGCTCAGAAGTGCCAGATCAGGTCACTCGCCGCGATAACCGCCCAATTCCTGGTCGGGGCAATTCCCGCGTTGGCGTTGCCATTGAAAGCCGGGTTGTCGATCGAACGGTAGTAGGCGATTTCGGGACGAAGCTCGACCTGCGGCGAGAGCCAATGCTGCCAACTGAACGCGACGTCGGCATAGGCGGTTGCCACTCCCGTGCGCTGTCCGTTCGGGTCGTTGAAATACTCGGTGCGCACCGAGAAGTTGTTCAGCTTGTTGGGCGAATAGTTGACGTAGAGCAGAAAGGTTTGCGTGTCGGAGCTGCAGGTCAGCGGGGCGCCGGCCACGGTATTACCCATTTGGCTGGGGCCTAAGCACCATGCTGCGTTCGGCGCGTTGAACGGCATGATATTCGGGCTGAACGGCGTACCGCCATTGGCCACAAGCGCTGCGGCTCCGGCGTTGTTGAGGTCCGGCACATTGTTTTCGTGGATATTCCAGGTCTCGAACGCGATGTGCCAATAATCGTTAAACTTGTGGTAGTAGGTGAAGCCGACCCATTGCAGGTTGTTGTAGCCCCACGTCCCGGTGTTCCAGGCATCAAAGACGAAGTTCAGGTCGTCCTTGCCGTCATCGCTGGTCCAGCGAAAGCCTGCGGTAAACGAAGGCAGCGCCCCCGGATCCTTGAGCATCGTCGAACCCGGGAAAAGCGGATCCACTCCGGCACCAAATCCGGCGGCGTTGCTTCCCGACTGAACGTAAGCGTTGCCAATGTGCGCACCCGCGTTCCACGGCATGGTGTCACTGCCGACGGTCACCCCGAGCTGCAGTATCCAATTCTTCGTGAGTGCCGTCGTGACCTCAACGCCGGTATTGGTGTAGTTGTCGAAGGTGTAGGTCAACGAGTGCACGTACGTATAGTTGTTCGGCGCCAACTGCGCCTCGATGTCCGGAATCGAGATAAAGCGTCCGACGCGCACGTCCATGCCGTGCAGCACTGGAAAGTAGAGGTCCGTATACACCATCGGCAAGTCGAGGCCGTTGACGGCATTTTTGTTGAGAAGTTGGTTGCTGAACAGGCCGTAGGCCGTCGTGTACCGATAATCGACGCCGTAAAGCGCGGAAAAGCGGAAGCCCCAATCGAAGTGATCGTTCTGCACGGTGTCGGCCAGACGCTCGATATAGACCACGGCCTGGTCGAGCTGGATCGAGTTGGGCGTGTAATCGTATGCGGCCGGCGCGTTGCCGCCCGGTCTCACCGTATTGCTGCTGATATTGCCGGCCGGATCGAACCAGCCATAGACCTGGACATGGGCGTCGCTCATCGCCTTGCCGAGTTGCGTATTGCCGAGCGCAACCATCAGCGGGCTGTCGACTGAATTTGGCCTGGTCACGCCGATATTCTGCGTGCCGCCATAGGGCCATTCGGTGAACGGCATGGGTGGCGAGGACTCGGGGGTCGCCGGCCAGTCGGCGTCGGAGCGACGACCGGGCGGCGCCTTTGGATCGGACGGTGCGACAGCCTTGCCCCACTCAAGTTGGTAGTAGCGCACAAGCCGCGTCGCGAAATCGTCGCCGAGATACGCGTCGAGACAGCCGTAATTGACGTACGGATCGCAGGGTCCGCTCCTCGCCGCCGCCTTGGCGACCATCGCGGCCGACTTACCCGGCTCACAATTGTAATCGACGTACGGATCGCAGGCCGGGCCCTCCACCCACGCGGTCGGCAATCCGTTGGTCCATGCACCCCACACATCCGCCGCCATCGAACGACTCGATGCGGTTACGGCCAGCAGCAAGGCACCAAGCAGAAGCAATCGTTTCATGACCCCCACCTTTATCGAAACTGCAAAGCCACGCGCGTAACCGCGATGTGCGCTCACAGCTTTGAAACCCGGCACCTGCGATTTTTCGCAGTGCGGAACCCAAGGAGTCGATATGGGTCGGATCGATTTTTAATATACAAAATATAGTCCAACGGAGCGGCTTGCCGCGTTTTTGCTGAAACGTTCATCATTTGAATTCCTCGACGCTCAATAACGCTGCGATTTTCATGACGCCGGACTCGACAAGGCAGCGATGGCCCTGCACGTCACGATTACGCAACGGCCCCAATGGATTGCTGTGAGACAGCGACCGGTTCGCGCTGGTCTGAAAGAGCAATTGTCACTCTTGGGTCACAGTAACCGAAATACGCGGTGGCCCGCGTCTGAAGACCGGCGTTGATTGGCGCCTGTCGCAATACCTCAACCAAATCGTCCCGCATCGGCCTGGCGTGAAAGACGACAAGCGCTGTGGCGAATCGACCCTGCGTATATTTTTTCTGTATCTAAAAACAAGAAAACTGATCTCGAACGGATATGGAGAGTGCAGGTAGATTGTAACGCGATCAGTGGTCACCGCAGCTCGAGCATAGAACATGTCGATGATCAGCGACATCGCCATAGAGGACGGCAAAGATACCGAATGGCAATTGGGCGAGGGTAGCGCGGCTGCCAATTTCCGCTTTCTCCCCAACGAACTCGCCGTCAAGTGCCGAGCCTTAATCGAGAGCTATCACGACATGCTCGGCTATGGCTGCCTGCCCGACATGCTGTGGCAGTCGGATGCGCGCGATATCATCGAGTGTGATCGCGAGCTGGCGCAACTTTTCAGGAACGCATCCAAGTCCAGATGCGCCAAGCGCGCAAACGACTCGTTCCAGCTCATCGCCATCGTTGTCGTATCGCTGGAGACGTTGGCGCGCGACTTCGCCGGTTGGGGCAAGCGATTCCCGAATACGAAACGTGAGGCGGAGAGGCTGCTCGGCGGCTTCCCGCTGAGACAGCGTGTTTGGTTGATGGACATGTATCTGTACCCATCACTCGGGATTCATCGTGAATTTGCCAGCGCCCTTGCGCCGTCTCTGGCGGCCGAACAAACAATAGTACGGAGCTAGCGCATGATAAGAATAGGCTCGACAATTTCAGTTGGCGTCGTTTTGAGCGTCGCCGTCCTTGCTGGTGTGCCGGCACAAGCAGCCGATACGGCCGTGAACGTCAGCCGTCACGGCGGCGCTGGCAAAGCAGCTGAGAAACCTCTCGTTGTCGCGCAAACCGCTGCGGCGCCGCACCGAACCTGCGACTGGGTCGGACCGGGAGGCCGCGCCATCTATCGATGTCGATGACGTTGGATAATTTGCGCGCGCGGCGTGCGTGATCGCCAGATCGAACCTTAGGCACTCACCACACGGCGATGAGACAGATCACCGCGAACGGTACCGCTACAAGCCCGAGGTGGAGCCAGGTCCGATAGTGATGGACGTCCTTAGGCGGCGTGAAGAACTGGACAACCAGCCAGACGCAAACCGCCAAGCCCAACGCCATTCGCACGAGGTCGCCTGGCGTATCGTAAGCCGTCCAGATGGTTTCGCTCTGAGGCGTGCTGACGCGGAGCGTGATCACCAGCAGGCAGGCAATGAACAGAGCCCGCAATACGTTGCTCGCTATCCGCAGCCCGGGCGACAGATCCGACTTTAGCACCGCCCCGTGCGAATCACGCCGTGCCCATTCGATCGGCATCCATGACATTTTCTGCTCCATTTTCTTGTTTGGGGTTTTTTTAGTGCGAGCCACCTTTCCCGCAACGCCGACTATACGCCTTTTTGGCGCAAAAATATAGAACTCATATAAGGGCGAGGCTTCAGATATAAAGTAGATATAAAGACCTGGGCATAATCAAGCGCGATCCTGTGAAAAGTGGTTTAAAACCAAGCATTTGCACAGGCTTTTGCTCAAAATTGCATCGCGGCGACTTTTTCGGCGCGGCGACACGCGTCGGGGCGAAGACCGACCAAAGGGGAATTTATGGGGCTTGGTGCTTGGACCGGATTGTCGTGCCGTTGATTCCAGCAATCGGCTTCGCCGGTCCGCCGATGCTGGACGATCCCAAGCCGGGCCGAGCCAGGCTGGTCCCGTTGATCGTTCCGCGATTGAGCGCGCTAGGTCTGACGATCAAATTTGCATTTGACGACGGACGCCCAACTGAAATGTCAGTCCTTGCACCGCCACTACTTGCGTTTGCGCCAAAGCCCGTTGGTGCGACGGCAGGTTCGTGGACGACGGCTGGAACATCGTGTCGCTGGCCGCTCTCTTGCTCCTTGCCATCGTGGCGGATGACAGGCAGGCCGATTGCGTCGCGTGAGACCTGACCGGAACCTTCACGTTTGGACAACCGCTGCCGCCGAAAGCTATGCCGAGCGAACGGCCTGGGTTTGGTATCGCCTTCCCTCAGCTCGTCTCGTTTACCCAACCGCCGGGGCTGCACGGTGATGCGCGTATCGATCGCGTCGGAATCCTTGCCAACGGCAGGTGCGGGATTAACGTCCCTTCCGGCAGCGTTTCCTCTCTGCCCGCCCTCGCCTGTCGCGATTTTGCTATCGTCTTTGTCGCCTGGAGCGTGCTGATGGTCGAGCTTTGCCCCACCCGCAGCATCTTCAGGCGCCGGCGGGCGAGAGCCGTTCGGATTCGCTGATGGAGCTGAACCTGCGCCGGTGCCAGGGGCATCCTCGGCGAGGCAGGCCCGCGTCGCCAATAAGCCGATCAGCGCGATTACCAGAAGATGGACAACGAGCCTCAAGCCGCTCCTCCTCGGCGTCATTCCGCCGGTGCCGCATCGGATGCCGCGCCGGACGGCGCACGATCGTCCCCGCTCAGAAATAATGTCTGCAGCGCCGGCACAACCACCAAAAGGATGATCGGCCCGATGAACATGCCGCCGACGACGACCGTTGCCAGCGGCCGCTGCACCTGGCTGCCGATGCCGGTGGACACCGCTGCCGGCAATAGCCCGATGCAGGCCGACAGCGCCGTCATCAGCATCGGCCGCATGCGCTGCTCGGCGGCATGAAACATGGCATCGACCGGGCTCATGCCGCTGGCCCTGACCTCGTTATAATAGGTCATGATCAGGATGCCGTTCATCACCGACACGCCGAACAACGAGATAAACCCAACCGCCGCCGAAATGCTGAAATCTAAGCCGGAAAAATAGAGCGCCAGCACGCCGCCGCCGACAGCGAACGGAATACCCGCAAGCACCAGCAAACTGTCGCGGAGCGAATTGAACAGGCCGTACAGGAGCAACACAATGATGGCGAGGCTGATGGGTACGATGATCGCCAGACGCGCTTTGGCCTGCTGCAGCTCGTCGAACTCGCCGGCCCAAGTGACGCGGTAGCCGGTCGGCAGCTTGACGTTGCGCGCGATGCGCTGCTGCGCCTCGGCGACCGTGCTGCCGAGGTCGCGGCCGCGCACGCTGAACTTGATCGGGATAAAGCGTTCGTTGCGCTCATGATAAATGTAGGATGCGCCGGTATCGAACGAAATCTCGGCAAGCTCGTTCAGCGGCACGTAGGCATTGACGCCGGCCGGCGTTTGATAGCCGACCTTGATATTACGGACGCTGTCGATGTTATCGCGATATTGGGGCGCAAGCCGTACCGTGACATTGAATTGACGATCGGCCTCGAGCAGCGTCGTCGCCGTCGTCCCGCCCAACGCCGCCTGAACCACGGTATTGATGTCGCCGGCGTTGAGCCCGTAACGGGCCGCTTTGGCGCGATCCACCTTGACGTTCAGATTGGGCTGTCCAAGGACCGGAAAGACGCCGAGGTCGGTCACGCCCGGGACCTTCGCCATTTCCTTCATCACCTGGTCGGAGAGCTGCTCGAGCTTCGCCAAGTCGCGGCCGATGATCTTCACCGAATTGGCGCCTTTGACGCCAGACAGCCCTTCCTCGACATTGTCCTGGATGTACTGCGAGAAATTAAAACCGATTCCCGCGAATTCGTTGGAAAACTCCGACTGCAGGTCGTTGATCAGCTTTTCCTTGGTCATGCCGGGGGCCCACTCTTCGAACGGCTTGAGCGGCACGAAGAACTCGGCGTTGTTGAACCCGGCGGCGTCGCTGCCGTTGTCCGGCCGGCCGTGCTGCGACACCACGGTGATCACTTCCGGATGGCGAATTAGAATCCTGCGGATTTTGTCGACAATCGGCATGCCGCCTTCCAGTGATATAGTCGGCGGCATGCTTGCGCGGATCCACAAATTGCCTTCCTCGAGCGCCGGCAGGAACTCGGTGCCGAGACGCGACACCAGCAGGCCAAAGACCAGCAGGCATCCGGCGGCGACCGCGACCATGATCTTGCGATGCGACAACGACCAATGCAGCACGGGCGTATAGATCCGCCGCAGCACCCGGACGACGATGGTCTCGGCCTCCTCAACCTGATCCGGCAGCAAGTACGAGGCGAGCACGGGCGAGATGGTGAACGTCGCCAGCAACGCGCCAATCAGGGCGTAACCGTAGGTTCGCGCCATCGGGCTGAAGATTTGGCCCTCGACCCCCTGCATTGTGAACAATGGAACAAACGCGGCAACCGTAATGGCCGTGGAAAAGAAAACCGCTTTATCGACTTGCAGGGCGCTGACCAGAATGAGCCGCAGTCGGTCGGTCCACGCCAGCGGATGTACCGACTCCCTGCTGCGTGTCGGATCGGCGCCCCACTTTTGCTCTGCAAGTTGCGCCAGCAGCGCTTGCTTCTCCGCCGGCCGCGCCTGAAAGTTCCTGAAGATATTCTCGACCAGGATGACCGCCGAATCGATGACGATGCCGAAGTCGATGGCGCCGATCGACAGAAGATTTGCGTCCTCGCCGCGCAAGACCAGAATAATGATGCTGAAGAACAGGGCGAACGGAATGTTGATGCCGACGATAATGGCGCTGCGCAGATTGCCGAGGAAGACCCACTGCACCAGAAAGACCAGCAGGCAACCGAAGATCAGGTTGTGCAGGACCGTATGGGTGGTGACCGACACCAGAATCGTGCGGTCGTAAAACGGCACGAGCTTCACCCCCGGCGGCAGCGACCCGTCGCTATTGATCTTATCGACCTCGGTCTTGATGCGCGCCACCACGTCGTTGGTGTGCAGCGTCCGGTTCATGACCACGATCGCCGCGACCACATCGTCTTCGTTGTCGCGACCGGCCTTGCCGAGCCGGGGCATGTAGCCGACATAAACCTTGGCGACGTCCTTGACCGTCACCGGCACGCCGTTCGATTGCGCCAGCACGATTTTCTCGATGTCGCCGATCCGGTAGCCCTGGGTCAAATCGGAATCGCCGCCGTCGTTCAAAAGGCCGATGCCGCGAATGTTGACGGATTGCTGGCCGAAATTGATGGTGCGGCCGCCGACATTGATATTGGCGTTGCCGATTGCATTGATCACCTGGGGCAAGGTGACGCTGTAGGCATCGAGCTTGTTGAGATCGACCTCGACCTCGAATTCCTTGGTGGTGCCGCCCCAGGTGTTGACCTGGACGACGCCCGGGACCGTCAAAAGGCGGCGCTGCAGGATCCAATCCTGGATGGTGCGAAGATTGGTCAGCCCGATGTGCGGCGGTCCAGTGACCTGATAACGATAGATCTCGCCGACCAGGCTCGAGCCTTGGATTTGCGCCGTGACGTTGTTCGGCAGGTTGACGTTCTGCTGCAGGCTAATCGCGGCTTGCGTGAGCGCAAAATAATAATCGACCCCATAGTTGAAGGTGACGCGGACGAACGAGAGGCCGTAGAACGAGGTCGAGCGGATGTTGTCGACCCCAGGGGTGGCGGCCAGCCCGACCTCCATCGGAATCGTGTAATAGCGCTCCATCTCCTCGGCCGAGAGGCCGGCGGCCTGCGCGGTGATCTCCAGAATGACGGGCGCCGGGTTCGGGTAGGCCTCGATGTTCAGCCGCGTGAAGGCAATGAGCCCGCCGCCGATAAAAACCAGCAAGAATAAGAGAATAATCGGACGACGCGTCAGTCCGAATTGCAGCACGCCCTTAAGCACAGATGGCCTCTCAATCCGGTTTCATGTGCTTCGCCGACGATCCATCTTCAGTCCGACGCCGCCGTGGCCAGCGTATTGCTCAGGAATAGCGCGCCTTCGGTAGCGACCAGTTCGCCGACCTGCACGCCTTCGAGAATCTGCCAGTAGCCGTCGCGCGGCTCGCCGATCTTGACCGTCCGCTTGGTGAACCGGCGGCGGTCGGCCGTGACCCACACCGTCATCGTACCGTCGCCTTCCCGCACGACGCCGTCGGCCGGAACGGCCGGGGAACGGACCGGCGGTGCGACCTCGATGACGAAATTTGCGAACATGCCCGAGCGCAATTCGTGCTGCGGATCCTTGATCTCCGAGCGCACCAGGACGCGACGCGTATTCGGGTCGACGCTGGCACCGATGGTGGTGATCTTGCCGTCGAACAGGCGACCGGGAAACGCCCCTAGCCTGACCTTCACCTCCTGCCCGACGCTGAACGCCGGGCTGTCGTTCTCGGCGACGTTCGCCAGCATCCACATCGTGTCGGTGTCGGTCACAATGTAAGGAGGCGGCGGGTTAGCCGGCTGCACGAACAAACCCGGCGCCGCGCTGCGCGCCGTGATGCGGCCAGTGATCGGACTCGGCACGACCAGCGTCGGATCGGCGCTGCGGTCGGCGATGATGTGCTCGATATCGGCATCGGTCTTGCCGAAGATACGAACCGCATCGCGCGCCGCGCGCAGATTGCCTTCGGCGGTCTGCTGGTCGGACGTCCCCTGGTCCAGATCGCGCTGCGATACCGCGAGCGTCTTGTAGAGTTCGCGCAGGCGCGCCAGGTTGCGCGTGGTCAATTCCAGAACGCCGGCCGCGGCGATGAGCGTCGACTCGGCCTGCAAGAGGTCGGGGCTGTCGAGCGTGAACAGCGTCTGGCCCTTCTTCACGTCATCGCCGACGGCGGCGAACAGCGCGATGATCTTGCCCTGGTAGGGCGCAAAGACCTGCGTCTCCATGTCCTCGTCGAAGTCGATGCTGCCGACGGCCTGCTTTTCAACCGGAAACTCACGGTCTTCGACCGGCGCGACCTTCACTGAAGCGAGCTGGGAATCCGACAGATCGACGCTGGCTTGGTTGTGCGCGGTCGCGCGCGCCGCATCGGCGCTCGCCGTTGCACCGGTCTCCGCCTTCGATCGGACGCCGGACGGCCACGCCCAATAGGCGGCGGCGGCAACCACGACGAGCGCGACTACGACCGCTGCTTTTGCGCGGCTGCTGGTTATGTCGAGAGCCATCGATAAGCCACGTCCAGAGTCATCAAAATCGCCGCGAGATGGCCATTACTTGGCCCACCGGTCCACTGTCATTAATCACAGGGACTTAGATCAAATGCAGGAAACGGACCAACCGTGGCACTCGAATTAATCACACAGCGCCTCGCGACTCATCACAGTTTACCATGCAGATACTAATTCGCTATTTTTCGCCGATGACCTTCGACGAAGCGGCGGGACACACCATTGCAACGATCGCCGTTAGGCTTTGTTGGGGACCCCTTTGCGAGGAAACTGGATTGACACTGTGAAAGATGACAGTGCAAGTCGCAGTTAAATCAGCGACAGTGTGGCAGGGCGAGCACAGCCAACCCGCGACAATTCGTAAATAATGCTGGCGGCCGGAAAGTTCTGGGGCGCTCGGCGTAACCTGTCTATTGCAATTGTGTCATTTGCAGATGTGTGGTTCGTCGGTCAGGTTGTTGTCGGTTGGTGCCGCCGCTGTGGCGGCGGCGATGTTATTGGCAGGTTGCGCGGTCGGTCCGGACTTTCTCCACCCCGCCGCACCCGAAGTGAGCGGCTACACCAAGGAGCCGTTGGCACCGCAAACCTCCTCGACCGACGCGCCAACAGGACGATCGCAGCGTTTCGTGCAGGGCCGCGATATCGCACAAGAGTGGTGGCGGATGTTCAAGTCACCGGCGCTCAATGCCCTCATCGAGCGATCGCTGAACAACAATCCCAACCTGCAGTCGGCGATTGCCACGCTGCGCGCGGCAAACCAAGCCGTCTACGCTCAGGAGGGCAAGTATTTCCCGCTCGTCCAGGCGAATTTCAACCCGACCTACAACCAAACGTCCGCCGCGCTGGCTCCAATCCCCTCATCGGGCGTAACCGTCTACGGGCTGCACACCGCGCAGCTGCAAGTGGCGTACACGCTGGACATTTGGGGCCTCAATCGCCGCACCGTCGAATCGCTTCGGGCGCAGGCCGACAGCCAGCGCTTCCAGGTCGAAGCGGCTTACCTGACGCTGGTCTCGAATATAGCCGTCGCTGCCATTACCGAGGCGTCGCTGCGCGGACAGATCGACGCTACCACCCAGCTCATTTCCATCAATAAAAAAATGCTCGGCATCCTGCGGCGGCAACTCGAGACGGGCTACACCGACCGCCTCGCAGTAGCCGCGCAGGAAGCGGCCCTCGCCCAGGTCGTGGCAACGCTACCGCCGTTGCGCAAGGCGCTGCAACAAAACCGTGACCTGTTGTCGGCCCTTGCCGGCGTCTATACCAGCGAGGAACCGCGCGAAAAATTCACGCTCGCGGATTTGCAACTGCCGGCCGATCTTCCGGTTAGCCTTCCGTCGCAACTTATCGAACAGCGGCCGGACGTGCGCATGGCGCAAGAGCAATTGCACTCGGCGAGCGCGCTCATCGGTGTCGCTACTGCCAATGTTCTGCCTAGTTTCACGATCAACGGCAACGCCGGCTACATGAACACTGTGCTCGCCGGTCTGCTGTCGCCGCAGAACGCGTTCTTCACGCTCGCCGGCAATGCCACGCAGACGGTATTCGATGCCGGCACTCTGTTGCACGAGCTGCAAGAAGCCAAAGATACTTATCATGCGGCGGCGTGGAGCTATCGCGGCACCGTGGTCGCCGCCGTGCAGAACGTGACTGACTCGCTGCGCGCGATACAGAACGACGCGGATGCCCTTAAAGCGGCGCGCGATTTCGAGCGCGCCGCCAAGGTCAGCCTCGATCTGTCGCTACAACAGGTGCATTTCGGCCTTGCCGATGAGCTGTTCCTGCTCAATGCGCAGCAGACTTATTTGCAGGCGATCATTCAAGTGGTGCAGGCTCGTGCCGCCCGGCTGTCCGACACGGCGGCGCTTTATCAGGCCCTCGGCGGCGGCTGGTGGAACCGCCCGGCGCCGCCGACCGAGAAAATTCTTAACGTCGGCACCGGACAGGCTCAAACAGTGACCGGCAAAGACAAGGACGAGGGATTCCTGCGGGGCTTGTGGCCTTTTCCCAAAGGCCAGGTCGATAATTAATTGAGCGCTCGCTCAGGCGATCCGGAGCTGCCGCTGAGAATCCCCGGCGAGTTGCCGGTGCGGCGCCGTTTCCGGCTTATGGTTCAGGTCGAGTTCGAGGCCGTCGGACACCATAACAACGGCCTGCGGTCGATCGCCGTTCTCGAAGCGCACGAAGCGAAGCGCCGCGGCGCGATCGACGAAGAGGCCCCCGCGAATCCCTTTTTGGTCTTGAACCACCCAATTCCCCCGGCGGTCTCGACCGATCATGAACACTGGCGGCCGTAGCCACGAGGGAGGTTCAGCCTGTTTTTCTTGTATCATCGCCATTCTCTCTTGAATTTTTTCCGGCCGATCGGCATTGGCGGCGGATATTCCGGTATTAGCCTTCTCCAAGCGCGCTGTACTGCATTGAGCCACGTGGCCAGCGGGTTGCCTTGGTTCTCAACGTCGAGTTCGAAGCGTTCGGCGAGAAACATTGTCGCGCATCCGGCAGGTGCGCTGGTCTTGGCTGCAAATCGCAGCGCCGACCGCTTGAGCAGAAAAACGCCGCCGGTTCGCCCCTCGGCCTCGCGGGCCACCCACAGCCCGTTCTTGTTGCGCCCGATAAAGAACAAAGGGATCGTTTCGCTGAGAACGCGGGCGTCGGGTCGCCGCGGAAATTTGGCCGCCGTACCCGGCGCAGCCGGCCGTTGGCTTAGTTGATTGGCCATGTTCTCAGTACCCGTTACGACCAGACAAATGCCGCGCAGCGGCGAGCGAGAACCCTGGGAACGGGTCAGCGGCTTGATCATTTATCGCTGTTGCGTCGGCTGTGCGGAGCGGTGCCGTGACGCGTTGGCGCCGACCGGCACCAGGGAGTTTTTGTGCATCAACCGGCGCAGCCGATCGATGTCGTGCTTGCAACGGCGCAGGGTGATTTCGGGCACCGCGCGCTTCGTTCGATCGACAAAATAAGCATCGAGCGCCTGCGCAAGCCTTTGCCAGAAGCTTCGCTGCGCCGAACTCGTCCTTGCACCGGGCGGCTCATCGACAGGAATGACGCTCATCGCGCTCTCTCCTATTATCGTTTCCTGACAGCAAATCTGCTCTTGATCGTATATGAATTCGAGACGGCACGGCCCCCAACGTCATAAAGCCGGCATAGTGACGTTAACCGAGCCTGAACCGCGCCGGCCTAGCCGGCCGCGTGCCGCTGAGATGGAGTGAAAGGCCGTAAAGAAACCAGAGGAACTGGCGCACTAACATATGTAGGCGGCATAAGGATTTGGCCGGGGTCGCATAGAAAAGCCGGAAGCGCTTGGCCGGATGCCGTGCAGCCAGATTCCTGTGCCGAAGCTTCGTTTTGTTGAAAGTCAAAACCGGCTTGCCGCCCGTCTTGTAGTGTATGGCTTCCAGTGTAAGGCTTGGGCAAAGCCGGACGCCGAATTGCGAGGTCGCGTGCGCCATGTCTGACGTCATCATGTTGGCGCTCGTCATCGTGTGTTTTGCGCTGGCGGCGGCCTATGCGAGCTTGTGCGAGCATCTGCTCGGGCCTTCCCCCGGTAAAGATGTCTCCCCATGACGGTAATCGGCTGGCTGCAGATCGCGCTCTTCGCCGCCATTGTCGGCGTTCTGACGCGTCCGTTGGGCGGCTATCTGGCGCGGATCTATGCCGGTCAGCACACGTCATTGCAGCCGCTGCTCACGCCCGTGGAAACCGCGCTCTATCGCGTTGCGGGAATCAAGCCGCAGACCGAGCAGAGCTGGTACGGATACGCAATCTCCTTTCTGGTCTTTCACGCCGCCGGAATTATCGCGCTCTATGGGTTGCTGCGGCTGCAGTCGGTTTTGCCGCTCAACCCCCAGTCCATGAGGGCGGTTGCACCCGATCTGGCCCTGAACACCGCGGTCAGCTTCGTCACCAACACCAGCTGGCAGTCCTACGGCGGCGAGACGACGCTCAGCTATTTAAGCCAGATGGCCGGCATCACGGTGCAATCGTTTCTTTCCGCCGCTTCCGGCATGGCCGTCGCCATCGCCTTGATCCGCGGCTTCGCGCGACGCCGCGCGGCCACGATCGGCAATTTCTGGGTCGATCTGACGCGCGGCACGCTCTACGTGCTGCTGCCAATCTGCGTCGTCGCCGCATTTATTCTCATGACCGCCGGCGTGCCGCAGACGCTGGCACCTTCGGCCGAAGTGACGACGCTTGACGGCGGGCTGCAGGTCATTGCCCGCGGCCCGGTTGCAACGCAGGAGGTGATCAAGCTTTTGAGCGGCGACGGCGGCGGCTTCTTCAACGCCAATTCCGCGCATCCGTTCGAGAACCCGACGCCGCTGACGAACCTCGCAGAGCTGGTGCTCATCTTCGCGCTCGGTGCGGCCTTGACCAATTGCTTTGGCCGGATGATCGGCTCCGAGCGGCAAGGATGGATTCTACTCTGCGTCATGACGATTCTGTTCGGCCTGGGCGTCGCCGGCCTCTATTCAGTGGAATCCGGCGCCAATCCGGCGCTCGCCGCCATCAATGCGGACCAAATGGCCAGTTTGCAGCAGCCGGGCGGAAACATGGAAGGCAAAGAAGTGCGTTTCGGCATCGCCGGGTCGGCGCTGTTCGCCGAAGTTTCGACCGCTTCCTCGGACGGGGCGGTCAATTCCATGCATGACAGCTTCCTGCCGCTGAGCGGCGGCATTCTTCTGGCCAATATGATGGTCGACGAGGTGATCGTCGGCGCTCCCGGCTCCGGCCTCTACGGCATGCTGCTGTTCTGCATCATCGCCGTTTTCCTGGCCGGGCTGATGATCGGCCGAACGCCCGAATATGTCGGCAACAAGATCGCTGCAGCGGAAGTCAAGATGACGATCCTGGCGCTCATTTGCATCCCGGCGGCAACGCTCGGTCTCACCGCGATCGCCAGCGTCGTCGAGCCCGGCCTGGGCGGCCTCGGCAACGCCGGACCTCACGGCTACTCGGAAATTCTCTACGCCTACACCTCGGCGGCGGCGACCAACGGCAGTGCCTTGGCCGGTCTGAGCAGCAATTCGCCGTTCTATAATCTGACGCTGGCGCTGGCCATGTTCGTCGGCCGCTTTGTGGTCATCGTTCCAGTTCTGGCGGTCGCGGGATCGCTTGCCGCACAGCCGGTCGTGCCGCACTCGGCCGGCACTCTGCCGACCGACCGGGCGCTATTTGTCTGGTTCCTGCTCGGCTTCATTATCATCGTCGGCGGCCTGACCTATCTGCCGGCGCTGGCGCTCGGCCCGATCATTGAAAGCCTGCAGATGTTGGGCGGCACGCTTTATTAGCACGTCGCCATCCTAGGGTCGCTCGGCGCTTATTTTGCTCTTATGAAAGCGATCGATGCCCGATCTGGAATTCCTATGCCTGATAATTCACATTGGCTCGGAATTACGAACCTCAACACGGCAGCGCGGCTGTGAGACCAACATGAGCATCGTGTTCCACATGGACCAGCGACTTTCGATGAGTGTCGCGTCTGCCTGCACAAGGCTGTGGGGCGCGGTGAAAAGCGCTTGGTCAGCGACAAGGGTCGATGGAGCGGGCAAGTATCGGCCCGAAGCCCACTATATGCGCGGCCCCGGCCCAAAATGGCGGGCGAAGCATGACATTTCTGCCCATGGGTTTGGACCGACTAGGGCAGGATGAGACCATATTGCTAGGAATTTCAGTCAGTTATCGGCTTCCGCTCGACCTCTTCCCGCGGCTGATCTTTATGGAATTCCTATACCATTGCCCTCTGGCACCCCCTCGAATTCCTATGCAAACAGTGACAGCTAGGTACCGGTAAGCGGGCTCGCGCTTTCTCGGGGGACGTCAAGGTGCGCGCCGCATGAGGGCCTCTGGCTCATTTCAGAATCACTCGTCGGAGCATTCTTATGATGGACATCGTCATGCTGGCGATCGGGTTCGTCCTTTTTGCGCTGTCGATCGGCTATGTGTACGCCTGCGACCGGCTTTGAGAGAAACGCCATGCCATTCGATTATTCGCTCGCCGCCCTCGTCACGCTCGGGCTGCTCGTTTACCTGACCTACGCTTTGCTCAAGCCTGAGCGGTTCTGAAGGAATCAAGTCCATGACCGTCATCGGCTGGGTCCAGATTCTGCTTTATTGCGCGATCCTCATCGCCATCGTGCCGTCGCTTGGCGCCTACATGACGCGCGTCTTCAGCGGGGAGCGCACCTTTCTGTCGCCGATCCTGCGGCCGGTCGAGGTCGCGATCTACAACATCGCAGGCGTCAACGAGCGCAACGAGCAGCACGCGGTCACCTATACGGTCGCCATGCTGCTGTTCCACGTTGGCGGCTTTCTCATTCTTTATGTGTTGATGCGCGTGCAGGCGGGACTTCCGTTCAATCCGGCCGAGCAGTCGGCCGTCGCCCCGGATTTGTCATTCAACACCGCGGTCAGCTTCATCACCAACACCAATTGGCAGAACTACGGTGGCGAAGGCACGATGTCCTACCTCGTGCAGATGCTCGGCCTGACGCATCAGAACTATCTGTCGGCGGCGACCGGCATCGTGCTCGCGGTGGCGCTGATCCGCGGCTTCGCGCGCCATTCGGTGCGCACCGTGGGCAATTTCTGGGTCGATGTCACGCGCTGCACGCTGTACATCCTCATTCCGATCTGCGTGCCCTATGCGCTCTTCCTGATCTGGCAGGGCATGCCGCAGACGCTGGGCGCCTACGTCGATGCAACGACGCTTGAAGGCGCCAAGCAGACCATCGCGGTGGGCCCGGTCGCCTCGCAGATCGCCATCAAGATGCTCGGCACCAACGGCGGCGGCTTCTTCAACGCCAATGCCGCGCATCCGTTCGAGAACCCGACCGCCTTGTCGAATTACGTGCAGATGATCTCGATCTTTGCGCTCGGCGCCGCGCTGACCAACGTGTTCGGCCGCATGGTCGGCAACCAGCGCCAGGGTTGGGCCATTCTCGCCGCGATGGGCGTGTTGTTCATCGCCGGAGTGTTCTTTTGCTACTGGGCCGAGGCGCACGGCAACGACGCGCTCAACGCGCTCGGCCTGACCGGCGGCAACATGGAGGGCAAGGAAGTCCGTTTCGGCACCATCGGCTCGGCTTTGTTCGCCGTCATCACCACGGCCGCCTCCTGCGGCGCGGTGAACGCCATGCACGATTCTTTCACCGCGCTCGGCGGCATGGTGCCGCTGATCAACATTCAGCTTGGCGAGGTCATCGTCGGCGGCGTCGGCGCCGGCATGTACGGCATGCTGCTGTTCGTCATCATTTCGATCTTCGTCGCCGGCCTGATGGTGGGGCGCACGCCGGAATACGTCGGCAAGAAGATCGAAGCCAAGGAAGTGAAGATGGCGATGCTCGCCATTCTCGTCCTGCCGCTGATGTATCTCGGCTGGACCGCGGTGGCGATGCTGGTGCCGTCGGCGGTCGCCGCCATGGGCAATCCCGGGCCGCACGGCTTCACCGAAGTGCTGTACGCCTACGTGTCGCAGGACGGCAACAACGGTTCGGCGTTCGCCGGGCTCAGCGCCAACACGCTGTTTTACAATCTCAGCGGCGCCGTCGCCATGTTCGTCGGCCGGTTCTGGATGATCATCCCGACCATGGCGATCGCCGGCTCGCTCGCCGCCAAAAAGACCGTGCCGGCGTCGCTCGGCACGTTCCCGACGACCGGCGGGCTGTTCGTCGGGCTGGTCGTCGGCGTGATCGTCATCGTCGGCGGCCTCACCTTCTTCCCGGCGCTCGCGCTCGGGCCGATCGTCGAGCAGCTCGCGATCACCGCCGGCACGCTGTATTCGGCCAATTAGGTTCGGAGTCGATCCCGATGGAAACCTCACATCTGCGCAAGCGCATGCCGGTATCGGCACTGTTCGATGCCAAGATCGTCCTGCCAGCGATCGGCTCCGCCTTCGTCAAGCTCAATCCGTGGACGCTGATGTCCAATCCGGTGATGTTCGTGCTCGAGGTCGTCACCGCGCTGACCACGGTGATCCTGATCCGCGATCTGATCACCGGCGGCGAGCATATCGGCTTCGAGTTTCAGATCATTCTGTGGCTGTGGTTCACGGTGCTGTTCGCCAACTTCGCCGAAGCCGTTGCCGAAGGCCGCGGCAAGGCGCAGGCCGAGTCGCTGCGGCGGCAGCGCACCGAGACTCAGGCCAAGCTCGTGACCGATACTGGCGATTCGCAAAGCTATCGGCTGATGCCGTCGACCGCGCTCAAGGTCGGCAACATCGTGCTGGTCGAAGCCGGCGACATCATTCCGTCGGACGGCGAGGTGATCGAAGGCATGGCCTCGGTCAACGAAGCGGCGATTACCGGCGAATCGGCGCCGGTGATCCGCGAGTCGGGCGGCGACCGCTCTGCGGTCACCGGCGGCACCCAGGTGCTCTCCGACTGGATTCGCGTGCGCATCACCGCGGCTCCGGGCTCCACCTTCCTCGATCGTATGATCCGGCTGGTCGAGGGCGCCGAACGCCAGAAGACGCCGAACGAGATCGCGCTCAACATCCTGCTCGTCGGGCTGACCATCATCTTCGTGTTCGCTACGGCCACGATCCCGAGCTACGTCGCCTATGCCGGCGGCGCGATCTCGGTCGTGATCCTGGTGGCGCTGTTCGTGACGCTGATCCCGACCACTATCGGGGCGCTATTGTCGGCCATCGGCATTGCCGGCATGGACCGGCTGGTGCGTTTCAACGTACTGGCGATGTCCGGCCGCGCCGTCGAGGCGGCCGGCGACGTCGATACGCTGCTGCTCGACAAGACCGGCACCATCACGCTGGGCAACCGCCAGGCGACGGAATTCAAGCCGCTGCGCGGCGTGACCGAGCAGGAATTGGCCGATGCCGCGCAATTGGCTTCGCTGGCCGACGAAACGCCCGAGGGCCGCTCCATCGTAGTTCTCGCCAAGGAAAAATACGGTATCCGCGGCCGTGAACTCGCCGAACTGCACGCTAATTTCATTCCTTTCACCGCGCAGACCCGGATGAGCGGCGTCGAAGTCGGTTCGTCCTGGGTCCGCAAGGGCGCGGTCGACGCGATTTTGAATTATCTCAACACATCGCCGGCGACTGTCGGCGCGGGCGGCGCCGTCCAGGTGCTTCGTCCGAGCGTGAGCGGCGAGACGATACGCGAAGTCACGGCGATCGCCGACGGCATCGCCAAGTCCGGCGGAACACCGCTGGCGGTGGCCAAAGACGGAAGATTGCTCGGCGTCCTGCACCTCAAGGACATCGTCAAGGGCGGCATTCGCGAGCGCTTCGCCGAATTGCGCCGTATGGGCATCCGCACCATCATGATCACCGGCGACAATCCGATGACGGCGGCGGCGATTGCGGCGGAAGCCGGCGTCGACGATTTCCTCGCCCAGGCGACGCCGGAGGACAAGCTGCGGCTGATCCGCGACGAGCAGTCGAAGGGTAAGCTCGTGGCCATGTGCGGCGACGGCACCAACGATGCGCCGGCGCTGGCGCAGGCCGACGTCGGCGTCGCCATGAATACCGGCACGCAAGCCGCGCGCGAGGCCGGCAACATGGTCGACCTCGATTCCAATCCGACCAAGCTGATCGAGATCGTCGAGATCGGCAAGCAGCTGTTGATGACGCGAGGCGCGCTGACCACATTCTCGATCGCCAACGATGTGGCGAAGTATTTCGCCATCATCCCAGCGATGTTCGTCGCCTTCTACCCGCAACTGCAGACGCTCAACATCATGAACCTTTCGACACCGCAGAGCGCCATCCTGTCGGCGATCATCTTCAACGCGCTGATCATCATCGCGCTGATCCCGCTGTCGCTCAAAGGCGTCCGCTATCGCCCGATCGGCGCCGCCCAGCTGCTTCGGCGTAATCTTTGGATTTACGGCGTCGGCGGCGTGATCATTCCGTTCATCGGCATCAAGGCCATCGACCTCGCGGTCACCGCTCTGCATCTCGCTTGAGGAGTAAACTCACATGTTGCGCGAAATCCGTCCGGCAATCGTCGTTCTGGTTGCGCTCACGCTCATCACCGGGTTGGTTTATCCGTTGGCGATGACCGGGATTGCCCAGGTCATTTTCCCTTATCGGGCGCAAGGCAGCCTGATCGAGCGTGACGGCAAAGTCGTCGGCTCCGAGCTCATCGGCCAGCAATTCACCAGCGACAAGTACTTTCACGGCCGGCCGTCGGCGACTACCGCTCCGGATCCCGCCGATCCGAACAAGACCGTGGCCGCACCCTATAATGCCGCCAATTCCGGCGGCTCGAACCTCGGACCCTCCAACAAGGCGCTGATCGACCGGGTGCAAGGCGATATCGACAAGCTCAAGCAGGAGAACCCCTCGGCCCCGGTTCCGGCCGATCTGGTGACGACGTCGGCCAGCGGCCTCGACCCCGAGATCTCTCCTGCGGCG
Source organism: Xanthobacteraceae bacterium (assembly GCA_049284935.1). Classification (GTDB taxonomy): domain Bacteria; phylum Pseudomonadota; class Alphaproteobacteria; order Rhizobiales; family Xanthobacteraceae; genus BOG-931. Next base: position 14,339 of record JBAPYW010000047.1, on the reverse strand, counting down.
GCCTACTTCCAGGTGCCGCGTGTTGCCAAGGCCCGTAACTTGGCGGAAGATCGCCTGCGTCAGCTCGTCAGCGATCACATCGAGGGTCGTTCCCTTGGTCTGCTGGGCGAGCCGCGCGTGAATGTCCTGCTGCTCAACCTGGCGCTGGACCAGTTGTCCGCCGGATAGGGCTGCGGACGCCAGAAAGTCGAGACCTCAATCAGTGATGGCGGATCAGCGGCGCGATTCCGAACATCGACCCTCGCCGGAAGCCCTGCTCGAAGCGGCGCGCCGCGAAGAGAAGCGGATTGGCAAGCTGCGAATTTTTGTCGGCGCCGCCCCTGGCGTCGGCAAGACCTACGAGATGCTGCACCAGGCCCGTGCCCGCAAGAAGGACGGCTACGACATCGTCGTCGGCATCGTCGAGACCCACGGCCGCAGGGAGACCGAGGCGCTGCTGGAAGGCCTGGAAATCATTCCGCGCCGGCAGATCGAATATAAGGGACAGTGGCTCGAGGAAATGGACCTCGATGCCATCATCGCCCGCCGACCGCAGATCGTCCTGGTCGATGAGCTCGCTCACACCAATGTCGAGGGCAGTCGTCACCCGAAGCGCTATCTCGACGTCGAAGAGCTGATGAGTTACGGCATCGACGTCTACACCACGGTCAATATCCAGCACATCGAGAGCCTCAATGACGTGGTGGCCCAGATCACGCACGTGCGCGTGCGCGAAACGGTGCCGGATACCGTGTTCGATCGCGCCGATGCCGTCGAATTGGTCGACCTGACGCCCGACGATCTGATTCAGCGGCTCAAAGAGGGCAAGGTCTACGTTCCCAAGCAGGCTGAACGCGCGCTCGAGCATTTCTTCTCCCCGGCCAACCTGACCGCGCTGCGCGAGATGGCTTTGCGCCGCACCGCCGAGCGAGTTGACGAGCAATTGCTCATGGAAATGCAGGCGCGCGCCATCCAGGGTCCATGGGCGGCCGGCGAGCGCATCCTTGTATGCATCAGCGAGGATCCGCGCTGTGCCGGGCTCGTGCGCTACGCCAAGCGGCTCGCCGACCGGCTGCATGGACCGTGGACGGCGCTCTACGTCGAAGGGCGGCGCAGCCTGCAGCTTTCGGAGGTCGACCGCGACCGCATTGCCGACACCCTGCGGCTCGCCGAGACGCTCGGCGGCGAGGCTATCACGCTGCCCGCCGACCGGCACATCGCCGACGAGGTGCTCGGCTACGCGCAAGCCAACAATGTGACGCACATCGTGATCGGCAAATCGGAACGCACGCGCTGGTTCGAGATCCTGCATGGTTCCGTGGTCCACGATCTCGTCCGCCGTTCGGGCAATATCAGCGTCCATGTGATTGCTGGCGATGCGCTCGTCGGAGAGCCAATTCCGAAAAAATCGGTCCGCACCGCCGCTCAGGACGACGCCTTCAACCCTCGCCCCTATCTTTTTGCGCTTCTAGCGGTGGGATTGGCGCTGGCTTGCGCGGAAGTGATTCAACCCTGGTTTGGCGTCGAGAATGTCGATCTGGTGTTCTTGACGGCCGTTGTCGGCGTTGCGGTGCGCCTCGGCCTAGGGCCATCGCTGTTGGCGAGCCTGGCATCCGCGCTCGCCTACAATTTCTTTTTTCTGCCGCCGCTCTATACGCTCAGCGTCGGCGAGCCGACCAACGTCGTCGCCTTCGTTTTCTTCACCCTGGTGGCCGTCATTGTTTCTACGGTCGCCGCGCGCGGTCGCACCCAGGCGGTGAGCGCGGTGGAGCGCGCTCGCGCCACCGAATCGCTCTATTCGTTCAGCCGCAAGCTTGCCGGCGCCGGCACGCTCGACGATGTGCTTTGGGCGACGGCCTATCAGACCGCGCTGATGCTGAAAGTACACGTCGTGCTGCTGCTGCCCGAGGGCGGATCGATCGCGGTTAAGGCCGGCTACCCGCCGGAGGACATCCTCGACGAAGCCGATCTCGCCGCGGCGAAATGGGCCTGGGAGAACGACCGCTCCGCCGGCCGCGGCTCCGATACGCTGCCCGGCGCTAAGCGCTTGTTCCTGCCGATGCATACCGGGCGCGGCGCCGTCGGCGTCATGGGCATCGATAGCGACAAGCCCGGCCTGTTGCTTACCCCCGATCAGCGGCGGTTGCTGGACGCATTGCGCGATCAGGGCGCGCTGGCGATCGAGCGCGTGCGGCTGGTCGAAGAGATGGACCGTGTCGAGCGCGCCGCCGAGACCGAACGGTTGCGCTCGGCCCTGCTGACCTCGATCTCCCATGACCTGAAGACGCCGCTTGCCTCGATACTGGGCGCGGCGGGAGCGCTGCGCGACCTCGGCGAGAAGCTCAGCGATGCCGAAAAGACCGATCTTCTGGCGACCATCATCGACGAATCCGAGCGGCTCAACCGATTCATCGCCAACCTGCTCGACATGACCAAGCTCGAATCCGGCGCGATCACGCCGAACGTCGCTCTGCACGATCTCGGTGAGATCGTCGGCAGCGCATTGCGCCGCGCCAGCCGCATCCTGTCGCGCCATCATGTCGAGCTCGAGCTGGCTTCCGATCTGCCGATGCTCGAACTCGATGCCGTACTGTTCGAACAAGTGCTGTTCAATCTGCTCGACAATGCCGCGAAGTACGCCCCGCCGGAGACGACGATCCGCATCGAGAGCTGGCAAGACATGGACACCGTCTACCTGCGCGTTCTCGATGAGGGCGGCGGCATATCGCCCGGCGATCTCGATCACATCTTCGACAAGTTCTATCGGGCGCAGAAGGCCGACCAGGTTCGCCCTGGCACCGGGCTGGGGCTGGCGATTTCCCGCGGCTTTGTGGAAGCCATGCGTGGCACCATCGTCGCGGCCAACCGCACCGACCGGACGGGCGCGGCATTCACCATCAGCTTGCCGATCCCGCGCCAGCGGCAACGCTTGGAGACAGCCGCATGAGTGCCGCTCCGCTCCGCGTTCTGGTGGTCGATGACGAGCCGCCGATTCGCAAGCTGCTGCGCATGGGCCTGACCGCCCAAGGCTATCAGACGCTGGAAGCGTCCAATGCCAAGGCGGCGCTGGAACTCCTCGGTCAGGCTCCGGATTTGATCATTCTCGATCTCGGCCTGCCCGATGCGCACGGCCTCGAATTGCTCAGAACCATGCGCGCGCGCGACGAAAGCGTACCCATCGTGGTGCTGTCGAGCCGCGGCGACGAGGCCGGAAAGGTGCAAGCGCTCGATTTGGGGGCCGACGATTATGTGACCAAGCCGTTCGGGATGGACGAACTGCTCGCCCGCATGCGCGCGGCGCTACGGCACCAGCTGCAGACCCACGGCGAACGTCCGGTGTTCCGCCTCGGCGACCTTTCCGTCGATCTCGTCCGCCGTATCGTCAAGGTCGGCGACAAGGACGTGAAGCTTTCGCCGAAGGAATATGACCTGCTCCGCGTCCTGGTTCAGCATGCCGGCAAGGTGCTCACGCACAAATTCCTGCTCGCCGAGCTATGGGACGATTTGACCGATGCCCAGTACCTTCGAGTATATGTGCGTCAGCTCCGGCAGAAGATCGAGGCCGATCCGGAACAACCTCAGTATATTCTCACCGAAACCGGCATCGGCTACCGGCTGCGCGCTCCCGACTAAGCTTCCCTATCGTCACTCTAATTCCTCATCCCGGCATTCATGCGGTATCGTTCGTCATGAAAATTTCCGACTTCCTTTCTGCCACCGACGTGACGACGGACGTCGCCGCCTCCGACAAGCACGAGCTTTTGCAGGAACTGGCGCAGCAAGCCGGGGCGGCCCTTGACTTGCCGCCGGAGGCCATCCTCGCCGAACTGCTCAAGCGCGAGGAACTGGGATCCACCGGGATGGGAGGCGGCGTGGCTATCCCGCACGCCCGATTCCATCAAGTCAAGAAGCCGTTCGGGGTGCTGGCTCGCCTGAGGAAACCAATCGACTTCGATGCGGTCGACGGCAATCCGGTCGATACGGTTTTCCTGCTGCTGCTTCCCGACGCGCCGGCCGGCGAAAGGCTCGGCGCGCTGGCCTGCATCGCGCGCAAACTGCGGAACCCGACGACAATTGCCGCGCTACGGCGTGCGCGCGACGGCGCGGAAATTTACCGCACGCTTAACGCCGATTGACCAAACGACAGCCGACGAGAGACATCACCTGCACCAAAGCCGCGGGCCCGAGGAACCGGCAAGCGCCCAGCAAGGGAGGAATGACTGATGGCCGATGAACTCGTCTTCTACACCAACCCGCGGTCGCGCGGTCGCATCGTACGCTGGATGCTCGAGGAGATCGGTCAACCCTATCGCACCGAAGTGCTCGATTACGGCACCACCATGAAGGCGCCCGCTTATCTCGCCATCAATCCGATGGGCAAGGTGCCGGCGCTGCAGCATGGCGAAATGGTCGTGACCGAGGCCGCCGCCATTTGTGCCTACCTTGCCGACGCATTTCCGCAGGCCGGCCTGGCACCGCCGCCCGGCGATCGCCTGCGCGGCCCCTATTACCGGTGGCTGTTCTTCGCCGCCGGGCCGGTCGAGGCGGCGGTGAGCAACAAGGCTTTCGGCTTTGCGGTGCCGCCGGAACGCGAGGGGACCATCGGTTACGGCAGCTTCGAGCGGGTCATGAACACGCTGGAACAAGCCGTGTCGGGAGGCAATTATCTGGTCGGCGATAAGTTCACCGCCGCCGATGTCTATGCCGGCTCGCAGATCGGTTGGGGCCTGATGTTCAAGACCTTCGAGCCGCGGCCGGCGTTCCAGCACTATTGGCAAAGCATCAGCGCGCGCCCGGCTCATGCGCGCGCCCGCGCGCTCGACGAGGCGCTGATGGTAAAGCAGTAAGCGGCGGGATAGCTCAGGTGAGCCGCATTAGCGGCTCGCCGACGCGAATGGTGGCGCCTTCGCGCACGTTGTCGCACAGGGCAAAACTTTCCGGCGCAAAGACGATGATGGTCGAGCCATGCTCGAACCGGCCGAGCTCGTCGCCTTTGCGGTATCGAGCATCGCAAGCGATGACGTTCGGCCCGCGGTGCTGGAGGTTCAGGACAGCGTCGAGACAATTCAGGCGGATGCTCGCAACCAGAATGGCGGCGACCGCGACCAAGGTCACCGGCTCGGCGCTCGCCGCAAGCTTCGTGTGCATCACCGCGCGTTCATTCTTGCAGAACAGCCGCTCGATCCGCTTCAGCGCGATCGGATTGACATTCCAGGTATCGCCGGAGACGTAGACCACCTGCTCGACGCGGCAATCGTGCGGCGCATGGAAGCGGTGATACATACTCGAGGTCAGGCGTAGCGTGACGTAGCGGCCGTTGCGATGCGCTTCGACGAGGTCGCGATCGCAGAGCAGTTCTTCGAGCGAATAGCGGAATCCTTTGGCCTGGTAGAGCTCGGTGCCGGCGATCGCGCCACAGGCGCCGACGATCGCGTCGCATGGACTGACCAGGATGTCCGCGCGGCCGTCGATCAGGCGCGCGCCGTCCTTGAGTTCGCGGATGAAGCAATCGTGCATGCTGCGAAATTGCCTCGTCTTTGCCTCCCGCAGGTCGAGATCGGAAAACAGCCGCCAGATGCCGATCGAAATATCGCGAATGAGCGGCTGTTCGATGCGGCTGAACCAGCCGATGAACTGCGTGACGAGTCGGCGCGGGATGCGGTTGGTGAGCAGGAAATTGATGTCTTCCTGCAGCAGCACGCTTAAGAGCTGGGAGCGGACCGTCATGGCGTTGTCAACTGCGGCGGGTAAACCGCGATTCGATGGCATTGGCCACAAAGATCTGGCCAAAAAGACTTGGACCATGACCACTTGGACCATGACGACTTAGGTCATGACGACTTGGGCGACAGCGACCTTGGCGTTTTATGGAGCCGGCGGTGCGGCTCTGGCGACCTCGCTGGCGAAGCTGCGGCGGCGGCTCGGTCTGTCGCAGGCCAAGCACGCTTCGCTCGCCGGCCATGCCCGGCTTGCCCGCCGGCTCGCGGCGTGGGTGCCTTTTTACGACTACGATGAGACACGCTTCTTTTGCTCCGACGATGCCCCAGCGTATATAATGGCACGCCGCCGCTCCGGCTTCGACCGGCTGTCCGCGCTCCACAACACACGATTTGCCGAGACCATCCGGCGCACCGCGGAAGCCGCGGACGGCATTTCCGATCTGCAATTCACCGACGCCTATCGGGTGCCGTTCCAATACAGCCGCCATGTGCGGACGCGCCTGCCGTCGGCTGCGTTCCTGCAATCGAGCGACGGCGTCACCGTGACCGATCTCGACGGCAACCGCTTCTATGATCTCAGCGGTTCTTATGGCATCAACGTCTTCGGCTACGACTTCTACAAGCAGGCGATCGAGCGCGGCGCTGCGCAGGTCCACGCGCTCGGTCCGGTGCTCGGCTCCTATCATCCCGTGGTCGCCGAAAACGTGAAGCTGCTGAAGGAGATTTCCGGCCTCGACGAAGTCTCCTTCCACATGTCGGGCACCGAAGCCGTGATGCAGGCGGTGCGGCTGGCGCGTTACCACACCCGGCGCTCGCATCTGGTACGTTTCTGCGGCGCCTATCATGGCTGGTGGGGCGACGTGCAACCGGGCGTCGGCAATCCGCTGCCGGCGCATGAGACCTACACGCTCAGAGAGATGTCCGAGGATTCGCTGCGCCTGCTGCGAACGCGGCGCGACATCGCCTGCGTGCTGGTCAACCCGCTGCAGGCCCTGCATCCGAACGAGCCGGCGCCGAGCGACGCCGCGCTGCTCAACAGCGCGCGGCACGCACATTTCGACAAGGCGGCCTATACCGATTGGCTGCGGCGCCTGCGCGCGGTGTGCAACGAGCGAAGCATCGTGCTGATCTTCGACGAGGTGTTCGTCGGCTTCCGTCTCGCGCCCGGCGGCGCTCAGGACTATTTCGGCGTCCGCGCCGATCTCGTCACCTACGGCAAGACGCTGGGCGGCGGGCTGCCGATCGGTGCTGTCTGCGGCCGCGGCGACCTGATGAAACGCTTTCGCGACGACCGGCCGGCCGACATCTGCCTTGCCCGCGGCACTTTCAATTCGCACCCTTACGTCATGGCGACGATGAACGAGTTTCTGCGTCACCTGCAGACGCCGCAGGGGCAAGCGCTCTACCGCGACCTCGACCGGGTCTGGAACGAGCGGGCGCGGCGCCTGAATGACCGCCTGCGCGCGGAGGCGCTGCCGGTCGCGGTCGCCAATCTGTCCTCGGTCTGGACCGTCTGTTATACGCAGCCGTCGCGCTACAACTGGATGCTGCAATATTATTTGCGCGCCGAAGGACTGGCGCTGAGCTGGGTCGGAACCGGGCGCTTGATCTTCAGCCTCAATTACACCGACGCCGAATTCGACGCGGTCGCCGACCGTTTCGTCGCCGCCGCGAGAGCCATGCACAACGACGGCTGGTGGTGGAGCAATCCGGCGCAGACCAACAAATCGATCAAACGGGCGGTGCTGAAGGAAATGATCGCCCACCGCTTATTTCCCGCACGGTCTTAGCTCCGTAGTGCTCACGTCAGGCGCGGCGCCTCTTCGGCTTCCTCTTCGTCCCACTCGGCGCGAATGCCCGGATCGATCAATTCCCCGCGCAGCAGCGCCAGCGGCGCTTTGTGGTAGAGTTTGATATCGTGGAACGGATCGGTGAGAATCTTGGTGGCCCACACCAAGCCGGTCTGCACGTCCTTGATCACGAACAATTGCACGGTTCGGAACAGCACGCCGCCGATACCGACGGCAAGCCAAATCTCGGCGACGTGACGAATGAAATCGGTCTTGGTCGCATGCGGCGTGAAGATGCCGAACAACGTCGGATCGAACGTGAGCGGCAGCGGTGATAGCGCCCAGATCGTCAACAGCACGACCTTGCGGCGTAGGTTGTAGCCGACCTTAATCTGTTCCTTGTGTTCGTGGCTGGCGTGATTCACTAGGTCGTAGTCCTTGGGCTCGAAGAAAAAGTGCCCGGATTGCCGGGTGGTCATGGCCACGAGCCAACCGGCCAGTGCGGCGATTGCTGGATTCTTGAAAATCATCACATAGGAAAACAAAAAACTCAGCGCGCTGACGAAGTGAAGCGACTGATTGATCCGGCTGTGATGATAGTAGCGATGATCGTCCCAGCGTTGGATCCGCAAAGCATCGAGAAAACTGCCCATCGGAGTCCCCATCGTGAGGTTATCTGCTCGGCCTATGGCGATTCGGTGAATCCCCTGTGACAGAAAAAAATGTCACAGAGCGGTCGGCGCAACACTCAAAGCGCTGCCCGCGCAGCCGCGTCGGTCTCTCGCGGGAAGTTTTGGCGCGCGCGATCTTTTCCGCCTTCCTTGGCAAAACGAATAAGCGAGAAATGCCCCAGCGGCGGCATGGCGCGCCGCTCGACAAGGCGGACCCCGCCGGTTCGCGCGGCCCATCGCGCATAGCGATCGAACGAAAACTCCGTGCGCCAGCCGAGCTTGCGTGCAGCGGGCGCAAATCCATGCTCGAGCGCCCGCCGCAATCCGGCCTCGGCGCCGACGCGGCTGACCAGCACGATCTCGCCGCCCGGATTCAACACGCGAGCGAACTCGTCGAGCGTGGCCTCGGGGTTCGGCACCGTGGTGACCACATATTGTGCAACGACAACGTCGAACGACTCGTCGGGAAAGGACAAGTGTTCGGCGTCCATCACCCAAAGTCCCTCGACATTGCTCAGTCCGAACTCGGCGACCCGATCCCGCGCCTTGCGCAACATCGGCTCGGAGATGTCCACGGCGCAAACGCTGCAGTCTTTCGAATAGTGCGGCAGCGATAGGCCGGTTCCGACCCCGACCTCGAGAACCCGCCCGCCGACGCGCTCGGCCGCAGTGATGGCGGCGTGGCGGCCGCGCTCGAACACGGCGCCAAAGACCAGATCGTAGACCGGAGCCCATCGCGCATAGGCCTTGGTGACCGTTCGTCTGTCGAGGTCCGCGTGTGGAGGATTGGTCATGGATGATCCTTTTGTTGCCGCCCGGCACCCAACACGACCGCAAGGCGCCGTCAGCCGGGAGCGGTTTCCGTCATTGTCAGCGCCGCTTCGAATTCGCGGCCGCCGTCGGTTGCCACCTTGCGGACGTGGCCAAGGAATTGACGCGCGCTGTTTTCCCAGGAGCACGTGAGAGCAAATTTGCGGCAGGCGTCGCGGGAAATGCTCAGGGCTTCGATGCAGGCGCGGCCGAGGTCCTCATGCAAGACTCCGATCGGGTTATTGCCGACGACGTCCTTCGGCCCAGTGACGGGAAAGGCGGCGATGGGAACGCCGCTCGCGACCGCCTCGAGCTGTACGACGCCAAAAGTGTCCGTGCGGCTCGGAAACACGAACACGTCCGCCGCCGCGAGATGGCCGGCAAGAACGCCGTTCTCCAAAGCGCCGAGGAATTTGGCATCGGGAAAGCTGCGTTTGAGCTTCGCCTCCTGCGGGCCAGCGCCGATGACAACCTTGGTGCCGGGCAGCTCGAGCGAAAGGAAGGCTTCCAGGTTCTTTTCGACGGCGACGCGGCCCACCGTCATGAAGATCGGACGCGGGAAGGGAAGATCGATGGCGTGATCGGGGTGGAACAGATCGACGTCGACGCCGCGGGTCCACATGCCGAGATTGCCGAAGCCGCGCTGCGTCAGCTCGCTCATCAGCGACGGCGTCGCCACCATGGTCACCGTCGCGCCGGCGTGGAACCATCGCAGTGCCGCGTAAATCCACTCTTCCGAGATCGGCGATCGGGCCGAAATATATTCCGGGAATCGCGTCGTGTAGCTGGTCGTAAATGGCCGTCGGCGCCGGCGGCAATAGGCGCGCACGGCAAAGCCGATCGGTCCTTCGGTGGCGATATGAATGGCATCGGGCCGCGCCGCTTCGATGCGCGCGGCGATCCGTCGGCGGCTCGGCAAAGCCAACCACAGCCCCGGATAGGTCGGCACTGGAAACGAGCGAAAACCGTCCGGCGAGAGGAAATCGATTTCCACGCCGAGCTTGCTTGCAGCCCGCGCCACCGAACCAAGCGTGCGCACCACACCGTTGACCTGCGGACGCCAGGCATCTGTCGCGATCAGGACCTTCATCGAGCGCTGTTTCCGGCCGAGAACCGCTCGGCTGTCGTGTTGTCGAATCGCGTGCGACAACAATTGCCATTTCATATCTCAATCGTGTGACGGCCTGGCCAGCAGCCGTCGCGATCGTTTCGGCGCGTAACACGGCTGTTACAGTTGAATGAGAACTTGCAGCCGCGAATCGCGTGAAGGCGTTGTTGCCGGGGTTTTATCGCCGCACGCCGAAACCGAATGTGACGAGCAACATCGCGCAGAGCATCAAGTTCAGGCTCAGCCGCAGCAGGATGAGCGCAGCGATCAGCCTGTTGATCCTCGCTATGGCTGGGTTTACGCTTTATGCGCTGCTGCGCGACATCGACTTCGGCAAAGTCGTCGCGGTGCTCGAAGCCCAATCGCTACAAAGAATCGCAATCGCCGGCGCATTCGTCGTCGCCGGCTACGTCACGCTGACCTTCTACGACTTGTTCGCGTTGCGCACGATCGGCCGCCATCATGTCCCCTACTCGGTCGCCGCGCTGGCGAGCTTCACAAGCTCCACGATCGGTCACAGTCTCGGCGCCGCCGTGGTCACCGGTGGTCTGGTCAGGCTGCGCATCTATTCGGTCTGGGGCTTGACCGTCGTCGACATCGTCAAGATCGCCTTCGTCACCGGCATGACTTTCTGGCTGGGCAATGCGCTCCTGCTCGGCGGCGCGACGGCATACGCACCGGAAGCCGCAAGCGCCGTCGATCACTTGCCGTCGTGGATCAACCGGGCCGTCGGACTGGCGGGATTATGCGGCATCGCCTGCTATCTGATCTGGCTCACCCCGCAGCGGCGGACCATCGGCCGCTCCGGCTGGCGCATCGCCCTGCCCAATCTGCGGTTCACCCTGCTGCAGATCGGAATTGGAGCGATGGATCTCGCTCTGGTGACGCTGGCGATGTACGTACTGTTGCCGCCGAGCCCGGCAACCGGTTTCGTGACCGTGCTGGTCGTTTTCCTCACCGCCACCCTCTTGGGAACCGTCAGCCACGCACCCGGAGGCCTCGGCGTCATCGAGGCCACGATGCTGGTCGGGCTCGCGCAATTTCAGCGCGAGGAACTGCTCGCTGCGTTGCTGACCTTCCGCGCGCTCTACTTCGTTCTTCCGCTCCTTCTCGCCTCACTCTCGCTGGGGCTGCGGGAGGTCCGGATGCTGGCCCGCCGCTAGCCGCCGGCCGCGATCGCCGCGCCGGCGATGCTTGAAGCAAGTCACGTCTGAGCTTTGCAGTCGCGATCGCTTGTGGGTTGCGCGTGATCTGCGCGGAACGGAACCTTGTAACGCCGGTGGGCCCACGTTAAGGTTTGACCGCGCAGATTGAGGCAGATTGTGACGAGTAGAGTTATCGTTTCAGGGGCTCGAAAGCGATCGCAATCCCCGCCGGCATTCTCGCGGTCGACCCGCGATCTCCCTGACGCCCAACTAGGCCGGTTTACCGCTCACGGCATGCCTGCCATGCCGCGCGGGCGGCTTTCGCGTGCGGCAGCGGCAATGATCCTGATCTTGCTGGCGCTCTTGGCGGCGCCGCGCCAACTCGCCGCGGAAACGATGGAGTCGGCGCTGGCGAAAGCCTATGAGGGTAACCCGCAACTCAACGCGCAGCGCGCCATCGTCCGCCAGAACGACGAGGGCGTGTCGCAGGCGCTTTCCGGGTATCGGCCTACTCTTTCCGCGACGGCCACGGTCGCAGATCAATTTACGAATACAACGGGAGTTATCCCGCCGATTCCGCCCAACTTGCCGAACGGCATCTCCTACTCGGTCAAAGGCTATACGACGCCGACCTCGGTGGGGGTGAACGGCTCGCAAACGCTGTTCAACGGCGAACAAACCGCCAACAAAGTGCGCAAGGCGGAGAGCCAGGTCTCCGCCGCTCGCGAGACGCTGCGGATGATGGAAGAATCGGTGCTGCTGTCGGCCGCGACCGCCTACATGGACATGTCGCGCGATACCGCGAACCTCGAAGTGCAACAGAACAATATTCGCGTCTTGCAGCGCACGCTGAAGGATACGCAGAATCGCTTCTCGGCCGGCCAGGTGACGACCACCGACGTCGCTCAGGCGGAAGCGCAATTGGCGGCCGGCGAAGCGAGCTTGCACGCGGCGGAATCGACGCTGATGACGACGCGGGCCAATTATCGACGCATCATCGGGGTCGAGCCGGCCAGTCTCGCTGCCGCTTCGCCGGTGGATCGGCTGTCGCCAACTACCTTGAACGCCGCGATCGCAGTCGGCACGGTGGAGAATCCGTCCGTGACCGCGGCGCTCTATGGTGTCGATGTCGCGCAACTGCAAGTGAAGATCGCGGAAGGCGCGCTATGGCCAACGCTGGCGCTGCAAGGCAGCGTCCAGCAGCAAAACTACCCCAATATCCTCACGCCCAATCTGTTCCTCGGCACGGCGATGCTCAGCCTGACGGTTCCGATCTACCAGGGCGGCGCCGAATATTCGGCCATCCGCTTGGACAAGGAGACGGTCGGCCAGCAACGTTTGAACGTGGATCAAGTGCGCGACCAGACCCGGGCGAACGTCGTTCAGGCCTGGGGCCAGCTGGTAGCGGCGAAGGCGCAGATTGAAGCGGCGCGACGCCAGAACGACGCCTCCGAGCGGGCGCTGGAAGGCGTGCGCAACGAGGCGCAGGCCGGGCAACGCACGACGCTCGACGTGCTCAACGCCGAGCAGGCTTTGGTAAATGCACGCGTCAGCCTGATCGTCGCGCAGCACGATCGGGTCGTCGCTTCCTATAGTCTGTTGTCAGCCGTCGGCCGGCTATCGGCCCGGGAGCTCCGACTGCCGGTCTCGATCTACGATCCCATGGTGCATTACCAGCAGGTCCGCGACGCCTGGTTCGGCTTGCGCACGCCCGAGGGCCGCTAGGCCGAGCCTGTCCGAGCTTTGAGCTACATCAACGCGGCCGACCACGTTTCAAGGCATGCTTATCCTCGTGCAAGCGGAAAGATGACGTTGAAACGAGGCTGCTCTTGCTGCAAGTTTTGTCGCCCCCCACCGCCGTAAAGTCGACTTGGCGCCGGATCGACGTCCGCAATCGCTGGGTTGTCGTGGCTTTGCTCGCGCTTACCGTAGCCGCTGGTGTGGCATGGTGGAGCATGCATCGCACCGCGCCGGTGCAGTACGTGAGAGCTCCGGTGGGGCGTGGCGCGATTACTCGCGCCGTAACCGCAACGGGAACCGTCAATCCCGTACTCACGATCATTGTCGGGACCTACGTCTCTGGCGTAATTCAGAACCTTTACTGCGACTACAACACACAGGTGAGAGCATATCAGGTCTGCGCCAAGATCGATCCACGCCCGTATCAAGCGATATTCGATCAATATTCCGGCCAGCTTCTGCGCGATCAGGCTGTGCTCGACAAGGACCGTACGGATCTCGTGCGCTATCAGCAGCTCGCCGCTCAGAACTCGATCGCGCGGCAGCAGGCCGAGGACCAAGCTTACGTCGTCAACCAGGACGCGGCGACAGTAAAGCTGGATCAGGCACTTGTGGAAGGTGCCAAGCTCAATCTCGACTATACCGACATCATTTCTCCAGTAAACGGTACCGTTGTCTCACGCAGCGTAACCGGCGGGCAAACGGTCGCCGCGAGCTTCCAGACGCCGACGCTGTTTCTCATTGCCACCGACCTCAAACAGATGGAGGTGGATACCAACACCAGCGAAGGCGACATGGGCGGGATCAAGGAAGGCGACAAGGCCACTTTTACCGTCGATGCTTTTCCCCAGCGGGTCTTTCTGGGCGCAGTGAGTCAGGTCCGTCAGTCGCCACAGACGGTGCAGAACGTCGTCACCTACGATGTCGTTGTTAGCGTCGATAATAGCGATCTGGCGCTGATACCGGGCATGACCGCAGCCACGCAGATCATCATCGATCAAAGAAACGATGTGCTCCGCGTGCCGAACCAAGCACTGCGCTATGTACCGGGCGGCCTTTCAGCGGTTGGAGCCGGGGGCACTCGCACGCCGACGAACAAACAGCCGAAAGTCTGGGTGCTGCGCGATGGTCAGCCTGTGGCGGTTACCGTCGTTACCGGTCTCAGCGACGATAATTTCACGGAGATCGTCAAGGGTGATCTCAATCCGGGCGATCAGGTCATCAGCGCCGAAAGCCGCGGTGAAGCGAGCGCCCAGTCGGGATTGCCGCCGCCGCGCCTCTAAGGTTGTGCCCGATGCCGCGCGACACGCCCAAGGCGACGCACCCGGTCATCAAGGTCGAGAATGTGACCCGCACGTTCGTCGTCGGCGATGTCA
>JBAPYW010000046.1:0-79234 GCA_049284935.1 Xanthobacteraceae bacterium | reverse complement strand
TATCGATGCGGAAAATCTGTTCAGATAACCGGGACCACCTCAATCCGATATACCGATGTATATCCTTCAGAAGGTCGATGTGCCTACGGACAGCAACATTCTTGGCTGACTCTCTACTGAAGAATAGATCAACATAGGTGTCATATAGGTTGGTGCGTTTGTCGGGCAGCGCCGGCCCTTGCGTTAAGATCAGACTTAACAGAATTGTCAGCTGCATTGGATTGCGCGCTAAATCCCGCAAATGAGGCGCATCCAATTTTTCTTTCAGAATTTGCTCAAATTCCACTTGCTCCTTCGAAGAAAGTCCGCGTACATCCATCCATTTCTTGGCGTACTGATCAATCTGAGAGCGCTTTACCGAAAGCAAGTCAATGTACACAAACTGATCCGGATCGAAGCCAGGGGAGTTTGCGAAAGCTGCCGGTCTTGAAGTTACAATTAAGGAGAGTCCGGGACAGTTCTCTCTCAGTCTAGGAAGCGCCTTGTTTACGGCGGCGATAACATCGGCCCTCTGCTTTATGTCGACAACTTCGTCAAGTCCGTCTAAGACAATTAACAATGGCGAAAGTTTAGATATCTCCAGCAGATCGTTGACGTCAAAGTTCAATCCGCCGGAATGGTGCCTGATTAGTCGCGCTAAGAAAGACTCCAGCGATCTCGATTCGGTCATTGCTGTTGTGGTTGCGATAAACGGATCGACACCAGCGACCCAACTGGCCAAATCGCGAAGATCAACCTTGAAAGGAATGCGATGCGAGAAGTGCCTGTCGAACTCTGGAATTTTCAAAAGATCGACATTCTTATCTAACAATCGAATGCGATGCACCTGACAAAGATACTGCGCCAAAGTCGATTTCCCCTGTCCCGGCGCGCCCTCAATAACCACCTGGTTAAGATGTTGATCGCCGAACTCACTAAGTAACAGCGTCGCAGTACCTTCAAGGCTTTGCTCTTCATGGGCGTTAGTGAGAGTGATCAATTTTGAGTCTTCATATGTTAATCGGCACGGAATATTCGCTCTGAAGCGCGTAACATCGAACCCGGTCGTTCTCAAGCTTAAGCGGAAAGGTAGATCGATAAATAGATCAAGCAACTTTGTATGCAGCTCAACCTGTTTGAATTTTACATCAACATCTTCGGAATATTGCTCAGCCAAGTACGCCCGAAGCGCGTTCGTGCGCCTTTCATGCTCCTGCCCGGTCGTCGTTTCGAGGAGTAATCGGAAGAAATCGTGACCCGATAAGACTTCCGAGTACCGAAGTTTGATATCCCAATTCCCATCCAAGCGCCGGTTAATGTCGTCGCGCCACCATATTTCCGTGGGGATCGAAAATTCGCTTTGAAGTTGGCTGACAGTTTTATCCATCGAACCAACGTCAAGGTGGCCGGTGCCGGGTACATTTGTGATCAAAATGTAGCGGCAAGCGCCACGGCTGATCAGTTTTTCGATTTTCTCCCGTTCTCCTGAGACCTTTTCTGCGATCCATTTTGCGACGTCGTCGATTTCCGACGGCGAGCGGCTAAATTTCACCTGATAAACTGCAAACTGAGCGATGTTGGAATCATCGGAATTGAGAGCTTGGATGGCGTCGCGCCCGCCGTCTGGCTGAGCTATTGGAAAACATGTAATGTGCGGATATTCGTGAATTAACAAAGCTTGGGGAGCTGTTGAAATCTGTCCGGCCCCAAATTTTTAAGTTGATGATCCATTGGTGTTCCCTCAGTGGTTGAAGGATACCATTAGAAATAAATCAATCAAGCACGGAGCTATTGCCTTGTGCGATCGAGTTGAGCACAAGCCGTCAATGAGCCTTGTGAGGCGAACATGTGTTGAGGGCCGCGGGCAGCTCCTTTACTAACCCGCTCGGACCCGCGGTCCTCGCTTCCCTCGGTCGGAGGGGAAATTAGTGATGATCTGGCAGCCATCCTTGGTCACCACGACTTGCTCTTCGATGCGCGCCGCGCTGGAGCCGTCCTCGGACGATCCTTACCGCACGCCGCCTGCCGCGCAAACGGGGCTTATGACCGTACCGAAAAGCTGATAGGGCTGCGTCGGAATGGTTCGTCGGGCGGAAACGCCGCGTGATCGTGAATGTCGCATTGACAGCGCCGGGAGGGATTCATGCCGAAAGCCAATGAGCACGTCGTCGTCATCGGTGGCACCTCCGGGATCGGACTGGCGCTGGCGCGTGCCGCGCACGCGCTCGGCTGCAACTTGACCATCGGCGGGCGTGGCGCGGAACGCGTCGCCGAGATCGCGAAATCGATCGGCCCGGGCGTGACCGGCCGTCATGTCGAGCTGGACGATCCGGCCTCGATCCGTGCGGGCTTCACCGACGGGCCGGCCATCGATCACCTGGTGCTGGTGCCGATCGATCAGCTGGCGACCAGCGTCAAAAATTTCGATGTCAGGGCGGCCAACAAGGCGGTCCACGTCAAGCTTACCGGCTATATCGAGCTGGTGCACACCGTGCTGCCGCGGCTGAAGCCGACCTCCTCGATCGTGCTGTTCAGCGGCCTCGCCAAGGCGCAACCTTATCCGAATGCGACCATCGTCAGCGTCGTCAACGCCGGCATTATCGGCATGATGCGGACCATGGCGGTGGAGCTGGCGCCGATCCGGGTGAACTCCATTTCGCCGTCCCTCATTCCCGATTCGCCGAAATGGGAAGCGGCCAGCAAGGGCACCGGCGCCTTTGGCGGAGCCGGCGTCGGCGCTTTCATCGAGGCGGTCGCCAAGCAAGCGCCGTCGCGGCGTCTGCCGACGGTAAACGACGTCATTCACGGCGTGTTCTTCCTGCTCGATAATCAGGGCATGAATGGCCACGATCTGGAGATCGATAGCGGCCTCCAGTTGGTCTGAAATCATTTGCGGGGGAAGAAAACGATGATTGCTGTTGTCGGGGCGACCGGCAATACCGGCCGGGCAGTGGTGAAGGAACTCAAGCAACTGGGCCAGGACCCGGTTTGCGTGGTGCGCAACGCCGATAAGGCGCGCGAGGTCTTGGGCGCCGACGCCAGGATCGCGGTGGCCGAATTGGCCGACCGCGCCGCCCTGGAAAAGGCGCTTGCCGGCGTCGACAGCGTGTTTGTGGTCACCGGCCATAACCCGCAGATGGTCGAGCAGCAGAACAACGTGCTCGATGCGGCACTCAAGGCCGGCGCCAAGTATCTGGTGCGGGTCGGCGGCGGCCGCGCGGTCGCCGTCGCGGATTCCGAGTCGGTCGTCGGCCGCGGCCATTATGCGATCGAGCAACGATTGCGCGGCAGCGGCATCAAGTGGGTGATCCTGCGTCCCGGCCTGTTCATGCAGAACGTGCTGGCGCAGGCGGCGTCGATCAAGAACGACAGCAAATTGGTGATGCCCTATCCGAGCGATTTCCCGCTGGCCTTGACCGACGTGCGCGACACCGGCGCGGTGGGCGCGCGCATCCTCATCGATCCGGCGCCGCATGCCGGCAAGGTCTACGAGTTCACCGGCACGACGACCACTTACGGCGATTTCGCCGAGGTGTTCTCGCAGGTGCTGGGCCGCAAGATCACCTATGTCGGGGTGACGGTGGGGCAGAACGAGCAGGCGATGAAAGCGCGCAACATGCCGGATTGGCTGGTCGCGCACCTCGTCACCATCGCCAAGCTCGGCAATGCCGGCGCGTTCTCGACCGAGAACACCAAACCGATCCGCGACCTCGTCAAGCGCGCGCCGCTCACCACCCGGCAGTTCGTCGAGGATTATAAGGCGCTGTTTGCTTGAACTCATCCGTCCCCGCGAAGCGGGGGCGGATGAAGACGCTCAACTCAGCCCGCTTGCCCTTGCCTGGTCCCGCGCCATCACCACCCAATCGTGTTCGCCTTCGCCGTGGGCGATGGCGCCAATGAGCCGGTCGCGCCAGACATTGCCGCTTGGCAGCGGCACGCCCGCCGCCTCGCCGGCGCCGAGCGCGAGATTGGCGTCCTTGAGCCCGTTCACGGCTCGAAAGCCGGCCGGAAGGTAGCGTTCCTCGGTAATCATCTTGCCATAGATCTTGTAAGCCGGGCACGCGAACAAGCCCTCGCTTAATATGCGGTAGAATATTTCCGGCGCAACGCCGTACTTGCGCACCAGGGCAAAACCTTCGCCCATGGCTTCGATGGCGCAGCCGAGCACGAAATTATTGGCGATCTTGATCGCTGCGGCGGAAACCGGATCGGGGCCGAGCTCGACGACGCGCGCAGCGATCGCGGCGAACAGGGGCCGGCAGTGCTCGACGCTGTCCGCCGGCCCGCCGACGAGGATGCCGGCCTGACCGGCGCCGACGACGTCTGGGCGGCCGAGCATCGGGCTCGCGATCAGGATCTGCCCGGCTCCACCGTGCACGGCCTTGAGCTTCTGAACGGCCGCGACGCTGTGGGTGCCGGAGCAGATGTGAATTCCACCTTTTGGCAGCGAGTCCTTGAGCCCGCCGGGTTGGCCGACCACCGCCAGCACCGCGGCGTCGTCAGTGACCATGGTGAAGACGACTGCGCCGTAGTTCGCCGTGTCCTTGATCGAAGCCATCGCCTTGGCGCCATGCTCCGTTAGCGGTTTGAGTTTTTCTGCGGTGCGATTGTAGACGCCGACCTCGTGCCCGCCATCGATGAGCCGGCGCGCCATGGCCTGGCCCATGCCGCCAAGCCCGATAAATCCAACCTTCATGGTGTTTACTCCTACTGGGGGAGCATGATCTTTTCGGAAAACCGGATTCCACTTTTCCGGATCATGCTCTAGCTGAGTTGGCCGCGCACCCATTCGATCTCGCGGCAGATGTAGTCGACGATGTCGCCGGTCTTCAGATTCTCCGGCAGCATGTCCCAGGTATAGGTCTCGATTTCGAGCTGGCGCGACAGCGGCTTTGCCTTGTGAAAGCGCAGCGCGTCCGCGATGGCGAAGCGCGTGGTGCGAAACGGCCCGAGATCGTCGAGAAAAACCGGGACATGGATATGGACGCGCCATTCGCGCGGCCCCGGCGCTTTCTCGAAGGCGGCGATGGCATCGTCGAGATTGAGGAAGCGATGGATGCTGCCGTCGCGCCTTTCCATCGTCTGCGTGAGATAGATGGTTTTCGCGTAGCGCTTGAGCGTATGGACGGCCGCCTGCGTCACTTCCGGCACGTGGAGCGCCGCGGCTTCCTGCAGCTTGAAGATCGGGATGCCGGCGTCGACCAGCTTCTGCAGCGACGCGGCGATGTCCTCATATTCCACCGCCTGATGGCAGATATCGAACACCACGCCGAGATGCCGGCGCAGCGCACCGTGCGCATCGGCAATCGGCATCTGCGCGAGCCTGGCGAGTTTTTCCGCCGCGGCGCCCGAATAAAGGTGACTCGTGAAATAATCGACCGTCTCGTCGGTGGTTTCCAGGAAGCAGAACGGCTCAGGTTCGAGCGCCAGCTGGACGGTGCGCTCGGTGCGCGCCTCGAGCGCGACGAGATGCGCCACCACGCGGAGCACGTGCTCGGTATAGCTCGCCACCACGTCGTTGCCGGTCACCCGCGGCTTGAAGCCGAGCGGCGCGCTCTGGATCGACGGCGCGACGTCGGGCGTGCACACGTCGGCCAGCACGTCGGCGACGTTGATGGTGTAGCGGGTGCGCTCTTCCGAGCGCCAATCCGGCTCGTAGACCTGCTCCTTCACCAGCGCGCCCTTGAAGGCGCCGTAGGGGAACGCATTGACCGTGTAGAGGTACATATTGTTGTCGCCGAGGAATTTTTTGAGTTTTTCCCGCTCGGCGGCGCTGCCGGCGAGCGTCTGCGCCGAATTCGCCGACAGCCGCAGCGACACGCCGAAGCGCCGGTTGCCGGCGATCCGCGATTTGACTTTCGGCACGTAGGTGGTGAGGCTTTGCCACATCTGCTCCCAGTCATCGCCGGGATGCACGAGCGTCGAATAGGTCAAATGGCCGAGACCATTGCCGAGATCCATGTGCGGTTTCCTGTCTTTTTGTTCTTTATTCTTTGGCGCTGCGTCAGTTGACGTACTCGACCCGACCCGAGGCGGCGGAGCGGATAATGGCCTCGGTAGCGGCGACCCCGTGGATCGCCTGGTCCAAGGAAACGGGATAAGGCGGTCCGCCGGACGCGGCCTTGGCGAAGGCTTCGAGCGCGGCGCGGGATATGTCCTTCGCCGCCGCCTGCCACACCTTGGCCTCGCCCTTCACCGGCTGGAACTTGCAGGTGCCGAACAGCCGCGTGCGCCGCTCCTCCGATGAGGCGCCCGCGACATGGGTGAGGCCTTCGAGCCGCAGCCACCCCTTGGAACCGAACACCTGAAAGCTGAAGCCGGGTCCGGTCGTCGTCATGGTGCCGAGATAGCCCGACATGCCGTCCTTCATGCGGAGAAGGATCGAGGTGGTGTCGTCGGCATCGATCGGCGCGGCGCGCCGGAAGCTTTGCGCGAACACATGGTCGATCGGCCCGCACAGATCGATCATGGCGTCGACGGCATGCACACCCATCGGCATCAGGCCGCCCAACGGCGTCTCGGTTTTGTCGGCGCGCCAGTGGACGGGATTGATCGACAGTGCATTCGGAAACGTCATCGTCGATTCGACATGCAGAATGGTGCCGAGCTCGCCCGAGCGGATCATGTCGCGCAGCCTGGTCATTTCCGGATGGAAGCGGCGGTTGTAGCCGACTGCGAGCGTCACGCCGGCCTTGCGCACCGCCGCGACGGCGTCTTCGGCCTGGTGCTTGCTCAGCGTGAAAGGCTTCTCGCAGTAGACATGCTTCCCGGCGGCCGCCGCGGCCATCACCTGCGTGGCATGCATGGAATGCGGCGTTGCCAGCACCACGGCATCGACGCCGGCATGGTGGAGCATCCCGTCATACTCGGCCGCGAGATGCAGGCCCTTTTGCTTGGCGAACGCCTCGATTTCCGGCGTCACCGCGCGGGTGGTGCCGGACACGAAGCGGATGACGTCGCTGTGCTCGGCCGCCTCGACCAGCGTCTTGCCCCACCACCCTAGTCCGACGATGCCCGCTTTGATCATTCTCTGAGCCTCTTCGGCCAAGTCATTTGGGCCACGTCAGCATGGCGAGCGCAACGCAGCACAACGCCCAGAACAGGCAGTACTCAAAACCGCCGATCACCCAAATCCACTTCCGGGTCACCTTGTAGGTCGCCGCGCCAGCAACGCAAAGATGGAGGGCAGCGACCGCGGCGACATACGGCGTGTAGATGGCGAAGACCAGGCCGATGGTCAGAAAAGTCTCGATGATGCCGGCAATGTACATCCAGGCCGCCGGCGGATGGAATTTGGCGGTCTTGAAGAAGTTCAGCGTCGCCGGCTCGGTGAACTTGCCGACGATGTGCGGAATGAAAAACAATCCGCAGACCAGGCGCAGAACGACCACGCCGTCGGTGATATCGAACATTTGCCCCAAGCCTGACATGGCGTTCCCCCAAAGTTTTCCCGGACACGTCTGCCAATGACTCCGCTACAGAACCTCGAACATCTGATAGACCGGCCCTTCCGGCAACCGATGGCCGACGCCGAGGCTGATGATGGTATTGAGCCAGCCATACTTCTCCGACGCGGTTTCGAACGAGGCGACGATGCGCAGATAATAGTCCGTCGCCTTGACCACTTCGCCGCGAGCGATGCGATCGAGCACCTCCTTCGGACCGTGGCGGATGCCGGTGTAGGGCATACTGACGATGTGATCGTCGTCGGTTTTGAGCACAATGCGGACATTGATCATCCAGGCGCCGTCTCCGGGCCTGATCGATTGCCAGTCGCTGCCGCCGCCGGGGAACAGCGTGCCGCGCAGCCGTTCGCCCTCGAAGCGGCCGCCGGTGATGACGCCGACGCGCCGATCGACGCCGGGCGTCTTGCCGACATTGATCGCCGGCGCCACGTCCAGCAGCAGAACGAACAGCGGCCGCACCCGCAGCTCGGTCATCTCTTTTGGCAGCATTTCGGACAGCGAACGTGCAGCGGCCACCGGCGACCTCCCCTTCTTTGCCACGGGCCGGGATTTAAGCCGGCACCGTGGCCAGACTAACGAACCTCGGCTATAGGGTCGAGCCACACGACGGAGTGTAGAGTCATGAGCGGCAGCGCTAAGCTGCGGATCGGCATCGATACCGGGGGCACCTTTACCGACATCGTCTGTGTCGATGACAGTTCCGGTTTGATGCGCGTGACCAAGGTGTCGTCGACACCGGCCAATCCCGCCTTGGCGCTGGTGCGCGGCGTGCGTGCCATCCTCGGCGAATGCGGCGCCGGCGTGGACGATCTTGCCGTGCTGGCGCACGGTACCACGGTGGCGACCAATGCGCTGCTGCAGGGCGAGATCGCCGGCCTTGGCCTGATCGTCACCGACGGCTTCCGCCATATCCTCGAGATTGCCCGGCAGGCGGTGCCCGAGGGCTACGGCAATTCCTATTTCTGGGTGAAGCCGGAGCGCATCGTGCTGCTGCGCTATGTGCGCGAGGTCGGCGGTCGGCTGAACTTCCTCGGCGAAGAACTGCGGCCGCTCGACGAGGCGAGCGTGCGCGCCGCCGCACGCTTCTTTCGCGAGGCGGGCATCACCGCGATCGGCATCTGTCTCATTCATTCCTACGCCAATCCGGCGCACGAACGCCGCGCCGCGGAAATCGTGCGCGAGGAATATGCGGACTGCACGCTGTCGCTGTCCTGCGACGTGCTGCCGGAATATCGCGAATACGAGCGCGCGGTAACCACTTTGGTCGACGCGTTTATCAAGCCGCATATGAGTCGTTATCTCGACCGCATCCGCGACGAACTCGGTCCGGAGTTGAACCAGAAGCCATTCCTGGTGATGCAATCGAGCGGCGGTGTCGCCAGTCCCGATCAGGTGATGCGCAAGCCGATCACCACGGCACTGTCGGGCCCCGCCGCCGGCGCGCTGGGCTCTGCGGTGATTGCCGAACTCGCCGGCTTTCCCGATCTGGTGACACTCGACGCCGGCGGCACCTCGACCGATCTCTGCCTCATCGAGGGCGCCAAGCCGAAGATCACCAATGGCGGCCGCGTCGGCCGTTTCCCGGTGCGCATCCCAATGCTCGACATCAAGACCATCGGCACCGGCGGCGGTTCGATCGCCTTCATCTCGCGCGAAGGCAAACTCAAGGTGGGACCGCGCAGCGCCGGCGCCGTGCCCGGCCCGATGTGCTATCCGAACGGCGGCGACGAGCCGACCATCACCGATGCCAATCTCGTCCTCGGCCGCATTCCGCCGGCGCTGATCGGCGGCGGCATTCCTCTCGATGTCTCCCGCGCGCGCCAAGGTCTGCAAAAACTGGCCGCGCACCTGCCCGGCAATCTCAGCGTCGAGCAATTAGCCGAAGGCATCATCGAGATCGCCAACTGGGACCAGGCCAACGCCATCCGGCAAATGACCATCCAGCGCGGCATCGATCCGAGCGCGTTCGCGCTCTTGTCGTTCGGCGGCTCCGGGCCGGCGCAATCGCCGGCGGTGATGGAATTGATGGGCATGAACACCTGCCTGGTGCCGCCGAACCCCGGCAACCTGTCGGCGTTCGGCCTATTGGCCGTCGACTGGCGCACCGACCACATCATCACCAAGGTGATGCACGAGGAGGCGATCAATCTGCCGATCGTTGCCGCCCATTACGGTTCGCTGGAAAAGGATGCCGCCACGACGCTGGAGAAGGACGGCATCGCGCCGTCGCGGATCGCCCTCTTCCGCGAAGCCGACGTGCGCTACGCCGGGCAGTCCATGGAAGTCCGCGTGCCGGCGCCGTCCGGCAAGATCGACGCAGCGTTCATCGCCGCGCTGATCGATGCGTTCCATGCCGCGCATCTGAAAACCTTCGGCTACAACTACGCCGGCCAGCAGAAGGTGGAGCTGGTCAATTTCTGCGTCTCCGCGTTCGGCATGATCGAGCGTCCAAGCATTCCCGAACTGAAAAAGTCCGGCGCGCCGCCGCAGCCGGCAAGCCGGCCGGTCTATTTCGACGGTGCGTTCCGCGATACGCCGGTTTTTGCGCGGGCCTCGCTGGCGGCTGGATCGAAGCTCGACGGGCCGGCCATCGTCGAAGAGTTCGGCTCGACCACTGTGGTGTTTCCGCGGCAGCGCCTCATCGTCGATTCGCACGGCATCCTGATCATCGGCACTGCCGGCAAGGGCGACGGGGCGCCGCGCTCGTGAACATGCGGGATTTTCAGGCCGGCGGACGCTCGACGGTGCACGCGCTCAACGGAATGGCGGCGACGTCGCATCCGCTGGCCACGCTTGCCGCCGTCGACATGCTGCGCGCGGGCGGTACCGCGGCCGATGCCGCGATCACCGCGGCGGCCCTGCTCGCTGTTGTCGAGCCCCACGCCACCGGCATCGGCGGCGATGCGTTCGCTCTTTATAGCGCGCGCGGCGGCAACAACATCCTCGCCTATAACGGCTCCGGTGCGGCGCCGCTCAAGGCCAGCGCCGATTGGTATTTGCAGCGCGGCATCAAGGCGATCCCGCTCACCGGGCCGCATTCCGTCACCGTCCCCGGCGCCGTGGATTTGTGGGCGACGCTTCTCGATCGGCACGGCCGCAAGGGGCTCGACGCGGCGCTGCAGCCGGCCATCCGCGCCGCCGAAGAGGGATATGTGGTCGCACCGCGGGAGGCGTGGGACTGGGCGCGCAACCGCGAAAAATTGCGCAAAGGCGTGAACACCGCCAGCTATCTTCTTATCGACGGCGAGGCGCCGGCGGCAGGCACCGTTATGCGCCAGCCCGCGCTTGCCAGCACCTTGCGGACCATCGCGGCAAAGGGACGCGACGGCTTCTACCTGGGCGAAATCGCCGAGGATATCATCACGACGTTGCGCGAGGCCGGCGGCCTGCACAGCCTGGAAGATCTTGAGCGGCACAAAACGGAAATCGCCGCGCCCGTCAGCACTCAGTATCGAGGCCATCAGGTGTGGCAGTGCCCGCCGAACTCTCCCGGCGTCACCATGCTGATCATGCTCAATGTGCTCGGCGGCTATGATCTGGCGCGCTACGCGCCGCTCGGCGTCGAGCGCTTGCATCTGCAGGCGGAAGCATCGCGGTACGCATACCTGGCGCGCGAGCGGCATGTCGGCGATCCGCGCTTTGCCGCCGTCGACATCGACATGCTGCTGTCGGCGCCATTTGCCGCCGCCATTCGCGAGAAGATCAAGCTCGACAGCGCCAGCGAGCTGCCGCCGGCGGACGCGCCGATGCATCCGTCCACCGTCTACCTTTGCGTGGTCGACCGCGACCGCAACGTCTGCTCGTTCGTCAATTCGCTGGCGCATGGGTTTGGCTCCGCCGTGGTTGCCGCCAAGTCCGGCGTCCTGTTGCAGAACAGAGGCGCCGGGTTCCGCATCGAGCCGGGTCATCCAAATTGCATCGCCGCGGGCAAGCGCCCGTTGCACACGCTGATTGCCGCGCTCGTCAGCAAAGGCGGCCGCGCCGTCATGCCGTTCGGCGTGATGGGCGGTCAGTTCCAGCCCATCGGCCAGGTGCACGTGCTGAGCAATATGCTTGACTACGGCATGGACGTGCAGAGCGCGCTCGATCTGCCGCGCGCCTTTCACTACGACGGCGTGTACCGCCTCGAATCCGGTGTTCGGGCGGCGATAATGTCCGGACTCGAACAGCTCGGCCACGTGGTCGCGCGATCTGAGCAACCGCTGGGCGGCGGCCAAGCCATCCGGATCGATTGGGACCGCGGCGCGCTGGTCGGCGGCTCTGATCCGCGCAAAGACGGCTGTGCATTGGGCTATTGATGGCCGCGCGCGGCTGAGACGGAACATAGCCAACTTGCCGTGCTGCGGGTATAAGCCTTGACCTTTGCGTTGTCGTGAAGCCGCTGCGGAGCGCCGGACGATGATGAACGTACATGCCAAGGCATGGCCCTGGCCGACCGCGCCGGACCTGCCCAAGCGCGAAGTCGACCCCATCGTGCTGCAGATCGTCGAGGGCACGCTTAATTCCATCGAGGCCGAGATCGAATACGCCATCGAGCGCACCGCGCGCTCACCGATGATCCGCGAAGCCCACGACTATCGCGTCGGCCTGTTCGACCGCTATTGCCGCAAGCTCACGGGCCGCTCCTACTCGGCGATGCCCAACGCGGTGGTGCGCGATTTTCCGCCGCAGACCATGCAGCCCGGCGACGTGTTCCTGATGAACGACACCTATCTCACCGAGGGCTCGATCGGGCACCTGCCCGATCTATGCAGCACGGTGCCGGTGTTTCATCAGGGCGAGGTCGTCGCCTATATCCAGGCGTTCGGCCATCACGACGATATCGGCGGCCGCGTGCCCGGCTCGATGCCCGGCACGGCGACGACCGTATTCGAGGAAGGCCTCGCCGTGCCGCCGATCAAGTTTTATGACGCCGGCGTGCGCAACGACGCGGTCTTCACCATCATCAAGCGCAACACCCGCGTCCCGGAGACACTCGCCGCCGATCTCGACAGCGAGGTGCAGGCCTGCCTGATGGGCGCCCGCCGCATGGCGGAATTGTTCGAGCGCTTCGGCCGCGAGACGGTCGAGGCCTGCTTCCAAGCCATCCTCGACGCCTGCCGGGACACTTTCCGCCGCGAGTTGCTGCCGAAGATCGCCGAGGGCGAGTACCGGTGGGAGGACTATGTCGAGCACGACGGCGTCACCGACCCGAAGCTGCACAAGCTGGCGCTCACGCTGAAGAAACACGGCGATCGCATCACGCTCGATTTCACCGGCACCGACCCGCAATCGACCGGCCCGATCAACTGGCCGGCGGATTACGCCGGCGGCGCCTTCTTGATCAAATGGATCGCGCCGATCCTGCGCAACCTCGCCGACACGCCCGAGCGCGCCGCGGAGATTCATGTCAACGAAGGCGTTTGCGAAATTTTTGACGTCATCTTCCCGCTGAAAGGCACGCTGATCACGCCGGAATGGCCGGCCGCCACCAACGCGCGCTCATTCGTGCTGCTGCGCTGTCTCGGGCTGCTCGCCGGCGTCGTGGCGCAAGCCGCACAGGGGCGCATGCCGGCCGATCAGGAGACCATCCGCTACACCGGATTTTACGGCACTGACCGCAACGGCAAGCCGTTCCTCTCGCGCGAGGTTTTGGGCGGCGGCTCCGGCGGCCGCTATTACGCCGACGGCAACGACGCCATCCACATCGTGCCGGATTCGCGCAATCAGCCGGCCGAATTCACCGAGACGCGGTTTCCGCTGCTGGTCGAACAACTGGCGCTGCGGACCGACTCCGGCGGCGCCGGCAAGCGCCGCGGCGGATTGGGTTACGACAAGCATTACCGGGCGCTGGTCGATTGCCGCACCATCGTTACCGCCGACCGCGTGCGGCTCGGCTGCTACGGCCTCAATGGCGGCAAGGCGGGCAAGCCGTTTTGCGTGACCGTCGATATCGAAGGTACGCCGCACGATCTCGGCGGTCTGGTTGACGGCGAGCCGGTGCGGGCCGGAGAGATCGTGCGCGTCGTGACCACCGGCGGCGGCGGTTGGGGCGATCCACTGGAGCGCGAGCCCGAACTGGTGCAGCGCGACGTGATCGAAGGGAAGGTTTCTCTCCGGGCAGCGCGGGACGATTACGGCGTCGCACTCAAGCCGGACGGGGCAGACTCCTTCACCATCGACGCTCAGCAGACCTCCGCCTTGCGCGAGACGCGCAGGTCCACTCAGGTGCGCGCGGACTCCATGATCGATCGCGGTGCCGGTTTTGAGAAAATGCTCCGCGGCGAGGTCAAGCCGTGGACGCGGACCGCCTGACAAGAAATCCCACCAGCAAGGATCAAGCGTAATGGCTATCGAAGTCGCCAAAGTCGAATTGAAGAATGTGCAGGACGCCTCCGGCATGGAAGCGTTGATCGGTAAGGGCCAATTCAAGGCCGACGAAGTCATCGCCGTGATCGGCAAGACGGAAGGCAACGGCGGGGTGAACGATTTTACCCGCATCCTCGCCGATCAGGCGTTTCGCGCGGTGCTGAAGAAGCTCGGCAGCCGCTCCGAGCAACAGATCGCGAAAATCCCGATGGTCTGGTCGGGCGGCTGCGACGGCGTCATCACCCCGCACGCGACCGTGTTCGCGCGCAATGCCAAGACCGGCCCGGCGACCAATTCGCGACTCACCATCGGCACGGCGATGAGCGTCGAAATCCTGCCCGAAGATATCGGCCGGCCGGCCATGGTCGAGAAAGTCGCCGACGCGGTCCGCGCCGCGATGCGCGACGCCGGCATCGACGATCCGAAGGACGTGCACTACGTGCAAACCAAGACGCCGCTTTTGACCGTCGACTCAGTGAGCGAGGCGCACACGCGCGGCAAGGACACCTTCTGCGAGGTGCACGAATCGATGGGCGTGTCGAACGGCACCACCGGCCTCGGCATTGCCGTGGGCTTACGCGAAATCAAAATGCCCAAGGCCGAGGAAATTTGCCGCAACCTCGACCTTTATTCCTCCGTCGCCTCCTGTTCGTCGGGCGTCGAGCTGACGCAGGCGCAGATCGTGCTTCTCGGCAACAAGAACGGCGCCGGCGGCCGCTATCGCATCGGCCACGCGGTGATGAAGGATGCCATCGACATCGACGGCATCTACGATTCCATTCGCAATGCCGGGCTGGAATTACCGGAGCGGCCGCGCGCTGAAGATCTGCAAGGGCGGCTGGTCAACTGCTTCATGAAATGCGAGGCCGACCGCACCGGCAAGCTGCGCGGCCGGCGCCAGATCATGCTCGACGATTCCGACGTGCCGTGGCATCGCCACGCCAAGGGCGCGGTCGGCGGCGTCGCCGCGGCGGCGATCGGCGATCCGGCGGTGTTCGTCTCGGTCGACGCCATGCATCAGGGGCCGCAGGGCGGCGGACCCTGCATCGCCATCATCGACGCGGGCGAGTAACGCATGCGACCGGCAGCCACGCGCCAAGAGCTGAAAGAACCGGCCGCGGCCAGCGCGGCGCTGGTGCGCAAATCGGCGCGCGAGCTGGCGCGGCTGATTGCCGCGCGCGCGGTCAGCCCGGTCGAAGTGCTCGACGCCTATCTTGCGGTGATCGCAGCGCTCAATCCCAAGCTCAATGCCATTGTGACGCTCGCCGCCGACCAGGCGCGCGACGCCGCGAAGCGCGCCGAAAACGCCGTCATGAAGGGCGAGCCGCTGCCTCCGTTGCACGGCCTGCCGATCGTCATCAAGGACAACACGCTGACGGCCGGAATACGCACGACCTTCGGCTCGCTGCTCTACAAGGACAATGTCCCCACAGAGGACGCCGAAGTGGTGCGCCGGTTGAAGGCCGCCGGCGCGATCGTGCTGGGCAAGACCAACATTCCCGAATTCGCCACGGGCGCGAATACCAACAACGCGCTGTTCGGCGCCACCCGCAATCCATGGAATCCGGCCTTGAGCGCGGCCGGGTCGTCAGGTGGTGCGGCGGTTGCCGTCGCCACGGGCATGGTGCCGTTTGCGCACGGCACCGATTTCGGCTGTTCGATCAGGATGCCCGCCGCGTTCTGCGGCATTGTCGGCATTCGGCCGACGCCCGGGCTCGTCACGAACATTCCGACCGCGCTGCCCTGGGAACCCGGAAGCGTGCACGGACCGCTGGCGCGGGACGCCGAAGACGTCGCTCTGATGCTCGACGCCATGGTCGGGTTTACCCGACTGTCGCCGATTTCGGTGGCGCCGCCGTGGCACAGCGCGCTCGCCGAGCTGCAACGCCGCGACGACATCAAAGATCTGCGGGTTGCCTACGTCTCCGATATCGCCGGCATCGGCGTGGAAGCGGAGATCGATTCGATTTGCCGCGGCGCCGCGACCGCGCTGGCAAAACTCGGCGCACAAGTGAAGGAAATCGCGTTTGACGCCAGCGCCGCACGCGAGGCCTACCGGACCTGGCGCGGCTTCATTATCGCCGGCCAAAATTACCGGCGGCTGGACAAACTCGACCGTTTGGGAACCAATCTGCGCGGCAACATCGAGGCCGGCCTCAAGCTCAAAGCGCTCGACTATTCCGCTGCGGCAGAGAAGCGGCTCGAGACCTATAACCGCTTCAACGCACTGTTCGAGCGTTTCGACGTTTTACTCACGCCATGTTCGCCGGTCAAACAGTTCCCAGTGGAGCAGAATTTTCCGGACCGGATCAATGACCGCGCGCTGGACGATTACACCGACTGGTTCGCCTCCAACTACATCGTCACGCTGGTCAGCTTGCCGGCGGCAAGCGCGCCGGCCGGCTTAACGGCCGACGGACTACCGGTCGGCATGCAGATCGTGGCGCCGCGGTTCGAAGAGCCGCTGATCCTGCGCGTCGCGCGCCTCATCCATCAGGCGAGCGGCGTCGGCTGGCCGCCAATCGTCGAAATTTCCAAATGATGCGGAATGGCGCGGCGCGCGTGGATCAAGGAGTCCATCGCGCGGCGCGAAGCTGCCGGTGCTCATCGCCGCACCGTGTCCGGAACGTACTGGGCAATACCATTGCCGAATGACCAGTTCTCCGGCTGCACCTCGACGAGGTTGATGAAGATGTCCTCCGGGCGCAGTCCGGGGCTATCGGTGAGCCGCTCCACGATGCGCCGGTATAGCGCCTGTTTCTGCACGACGGTGCGCGTGTTGCTGACGGTGAGCTGAATGATGACGAGATCGTCGCTGCGCTCGATGCCGAGGTATTTGGCCCCGTAGCTGAACTCGTCCTCATCGTGCTGGGATATCGTCATGAAGCGATCGTGTTCCGGCACCTCAAAGGTCTCGCGCATAGCGTGATAGAGGCCATCGAGAATGGCCTTGCGGTAGGCGGCGGTCTTGCCTCGCCGCAAGGAGACGCGCGTCAGCGGCATGTTCGGCTCCTTTCTCATTTATCGCAGGCGATGGCATCGAGCGACGGCAATATCCTTTCACTTGCGCCACTGCCCAACCAGCTTGTTCACGCCGGAAGGGTTTGCGGCTTCGTAAAAGGCGTGCCCTCCGCCGCAAATAGCAGAGCATCGTCCAGGCGATCGTTGCCCCAGAACATCTCCGTTCCGACGACGAAGGTGGGAGCGCCGAATATTCCCCTGACCCGCGCCTGTTCCGTTTGTTCGCGCAACACGGCTTTCGCCGGCTCGGCCTGCGCCTGATCGAGAATGGCGGCGGCCGGAAGCCCCAGCTCCGCCAATATACGCGCCAAGGGCTCAGGCTGGTTGATATCCTGGTCCAGCGCCCAATTGAGTTCCATTACCTGTCGGCAGAAGGCGCCAATCCACGGCTGTTCGGCGCCGAGCAGCGCCACGCGCAACGGCAGCACGCCGAGCCGCGGGAATTTGCTGGGTTGCGTCCAGCGCAGCCCGTACTTGCGGCATTGCCGCGCCATGTCCCGCCAGACATAGGCGCCCTTCTCCTTTTGCAGCACGAACGGCGAATTTTCGAAGCCCAACGCGCGGAATATCGGTCCCAGCAAAAACGGCTTCCAGGCAATGCGGACGCCGCGTCGCCGCGCCTCATCCTCGATGCGCATGACGCTCAGGTAGCTATAGTTACTACCGAACTCGAACCAGAATTCGATCTCCGGCGATTGTTCGGACGTTTGTGTCGAATCCCTCATCGCCGACTCCTCCGATGTCGCTAATCTCCGGCTTTAACGGCCTGCATGCCCGCGCGCGTGCGCGCATCCACCACGCGAAGCAATCCGAACAGCAAGGCGCCAACGACCATCACCGCCGCCGCCAGATACAGACCGGCCCGGTAACCGCCCAGATACGTCGCCAGCGAACCGGTGACGGCCGGCGCGATCACCTGCGCGATGCCGTACGACAGCGTCATCTTTCCCATCATCTTGGCCGGACGCGTCGGGTAATAGCGCCCGGCCATGGTCAGCACGAGGCTCACCAAGCCGACGGTCGTTGCGCCAAAAAGAACGGCGCCGCACAGTGCCAGGAACAGCCCATTTCCCAGGACCGGCAGGAGAATGCCGGCGACCTGCAGCACGGCGGCGAGGACGAGCGCGTTGATCTCCCCGGTGCGCCGCGCAATCAAATCCCAAAGCATGCTGGCGGGCGCAGCGCCCAGGCCGATAAAGAGAAAAACCAGCGTCCCGTGGCCGCCCAGCCTCGGCAGCTGATCGACGACGGCAACGATGAAGGTCGCGCTCACCACGTAGCCCACGCCGGCGCAAAAGTACGCGGCCATGAACAGACGTTGGAAAATCGGGCTGGGCGGAGCGTCCTGCATGACTCGCCCGGATTGGGTGACCGTGCTGCGGTCCGGCGCCGGCAACCAACCCAATGCCGGCAGCAGCAGGACACACCCGGCCGCCGTGAGCGCATACCATTGCTCATGCCAGTCGAGCTGCCAGCGGTTCATGAGCTCCACCGCGGCCGCGCTGCCGGCAATACCGAGGCCGATGCCGGAAAAATGGATGCCCAACTCGCTGCGGTGGTCGAGACGGATGAGCCAGTTGAGAATGAGCCCGGTGCCGAGCAGCAAGCCGGCGGCGCTGCTCAGCCCTGCAAGGTAGCGCGAGACGACCCAAACCGTCGGGTCGGTGGTCATGCCCATCATCGCGGTGGTGAGGACCGCCCCGATCATGCCGAGACGATAGAGCCGATCCTTGAGCACCAAATCGCCGATCAGCGACGCCGCCAGGGCGCCGCTCAGGTACCCGACATAGTTGACGGCCGCCAGCCAGCCAGCCTCGGCAACACCCAGTCCCGCCTGTTGCTGCATCAGCGGCAACAGCGGCGTATACGCAAACCGCGCCACGCCAAGTGCCAGGACAAGACTGGAAATGCCGGCGCCGAGGACTTTAAAGCGTTCCGGTATCAGGGTCATTGCAGGCAATGCTTGAAACAGGGCGGGTATGGCGCACCACGATGGCGAAACGCGATGCGGTTATCAAATGGTGATGGCAAAGGGCGGCACAAACGAGAAAAATTCTCCGACGAACGAGAAAAATTCTCCGATTGGCCTCTATTCGGCGCCCTTCGGCGGCACCGCGCCCGGTGATTTCGTCCGGTTTAATGTCGGCCACTGCTCGCTCACCATCGGCAAAGGCTGCTGCTTGCCCGTGATCTCTTCGATTGTGAGCGCATAGAGCGTGATTTGGTCGAGCCGCGGATAAAAGCCCTTGGGCCGGTTCAGCTTCGGATCGGAGTATTTCGCCATTAAGCGATCGAAAAACCGGGTTTTTGCCGCCCGCTCCTCCTCGATGCGAATTGGGCCGAAGCCAACCACGCTGGTGTAGCTCACCGAAGAGTCGCACTCGAATTCGCCATACGGAAAAACGGCGCCCATTTCCGCCGCCTCAAAGCAGACGCGTGGCCGCGCTTCGATATTGCTGCGGAAATGGCCAGCCAGGCTGGTGTGAGAGAAAATCTTTCCGTCGGCGTAAATGAACAGGTTGGGCACTACATAGGGATCGCCGTTTGCGCTCACGGTAGCGAAATGCGCGAACGCAGTTCGCTCCAGGAAGCGGTCAATGTCGGCCCGGCTCATCAACTTGTCTTGCCGCCGTACGATGCCTTGGCTCATGCAACTGATCCCTGGAGCGCCGTGTCTCGGCGTGAAATCTGCGATACAGCCTTATGCCGCCGGTGCGGGGACATGACAACAGACGCAGAGTTTATTGCCGCCGGGATCACGGAAATAGCACCGCCGTCGGCCAATCAGCCCGACGGCCGCGCCAGGTTGCCAAAGTCCCCGTGCCGGCCGGCGCCCTGGGCAAACCGCGCCACGCCGGCCGCACCCTCCGCGGCGAAGACCCCGGTGCAGTTGGTCCATTCCCGTTCCAGCGCTGCGCGCACGGACAGGCCGTGCTGCAAATAAACGGAGCGCCGATCGGCACGAACGGCGGCTTGCGGAAATCGCGCGATTTCCTGCGCCATGGCTTCGGCGGCTTCTCGCGCCTGCCCGTTGGCCACCACCATTTCGCACAGGCCGATGCGCAGACACTCGTCGGCGTCCACCTTGCGACCGGTCATGATCAGCTCAAGCGCGCGGCCCTCGCCCACAAGACGGGGAAGCCGCACGGTGCCGCCGTCCGACAGCGGCACTCCCCAACGCCGATTATAAACGCCCATATAGGCGCCCTCGGCCATAACGCGGCAGTCGGCCCAAAGCGCAAGCTCCATGCCGCCGGCGACCGCCGGTCCCTCGATCGCGGCGATGACGGGCTTGCCGAGCGTGAGCCGTGACGGACCCATCGGGCCGCGCGGCACCGGGCCGCCGTCGGCAGGAAATTCCAGGGAGGTGTGGGTCTTGGCATTGTCGCGGGTGGCAATGCCGCGGATGGAAAGACTTTTCAGGTCCGCTCCGGCGCAGAACGCGCCGCCCTCACCCCAAAAGACGGCAACGTCCGCCGCCTCGTCGCCGTCGAAAGCGGCAAACGCTTCATACAACGCTTGCGCATGTTCGGGATCGACGGCGTTGCGCGCCTCGGGGCGCGAATGAATGACCGTGAGCACGCGATCACGGCGCTCGACGCGAACCGGCATAGGCACCTCCTTCGATGAACGCGAGAAAGAGCCGCCGTGCGGTTGCCGGCTGTCGCGGGAGGTCGGCGACCTGCGGCGACGGCACTTGGTCCCGCGCCGGCTCGTTCCAGCTATAGCCGCAGTCGCCGCAAGCGTAACGCAAGCATGGGCGACCCCAACCGTCCAACCTCATGCGCGGGCCGATCGGTCTGCGCGATGTTCCGCATCTCGGACAAATCATTTCAATCGGCGTCTTCGGCGCTGGCTGGGGCATTTCTCCGATGCTTCGGCGATGCCAGCGACAGCTGCTATCAGCGGATCAAAAACGGGACAAACAAGAAAAATTGTTCCGGGGATTAGTATTTTTCATTCGAGCTATCGGCAGCCACGCTCTATGCTGCGCGAGCGTTCGAGGCCGACTCCGTTGCCGAGGCGACCGTGACCAGAATCAATTATCGGCTCAGTTCCACGCAATCCGGAACCGCGGTTGGCACCGTCGCGGCCGCTTGGCGCACGCCATTGCTGATCATCGGCTTCGGTTGCCTGATCTCGCTGATGTCGTTCGGGCCCCGCTCCTCGCTTGGCTTTTTTCTGACGCCGATGTCGGTGGCCAATCACTGGGGCCGCGACGTATTCGCCTTGGCGTTAGCGCTGCAGAATCTGCTGTGGGGTATCGGCCAGCCGCTCGCCGGCATCATCGCCGACCGCTTCGGCACCGGCCGGGTGCTCGGCGTCGGCGTCGTGATGTATGCTGCCGGCCTCGCGCTCATGTCGCATGCGACCAGCGCCCCGGTGCTCGATGTTTCGGCCGGCGCGCTGATTGGCTTTGGCCTGTCCGGAACTTCGTTCATGATCGTGCTGGCGGCATTCGGCAAGCTGCTGCCACCGGCCTGGCATTCCCGCGCCTTCGGATTTGGCACCGCGGCGGGATCGTTCGGGCAATTCCTCTATTCGCCGGTTGCGGTCGTGCTGATGGACCGGTTCGGCTGGCAACAGACGCTCACGATCTTCGCCGTGTGCATGCTCGCCGTACTGCCGTTGTCGCTGGCGCTGGTCACTCCGGCGGTGCAGGGCAGCAGAGAGGCGGCTCCGCAATCGCTGCGGCAAGCGCTCGGCGAGGCCTTCGCTCACCGCTCCTATGTGCTGCTGATGCTCGGCTTTTTCACCTGCGGGTTCCAGCTGGCGTTCATCACCGTGCACCTGCCGGCTTATCTGGTCGACCGCGGCCTCTCCGCGACCGTCGGCGGCTGGACGATTGCGACGATCGGGCTGTTCAACATCGTCGGATCGGTCACCGCCGGCTGGCTCGGCGACCGCATGCCGAAGCGCTACCTGCTGTCGTTCATTTATTTCGTCCGCGCGGCCGCCATTTTGGTGTTCATTTCGTTGCCGGTCACGCCGTTCTCCTGCATCGCGTTCGGCGCGATCATGGGCCTGATGTGGCTGTCGACCGTGCCGCCGACCAACGGCATCATTGCCGTCATGTTCGGCACGCGATGGCTGGCGACATTGGCCGGCTTCGCCTTCTTCAGCCATCAGGTCGGCGGCTTCCTCGGCGTCTGGCTCGGCGGCATCGTGTTCGACCGCACGGGGTCCTACGATCCGGTATGGTGGCTGGCGATCCTGTTCGGCGTGCTGTCGGCGCTGATCAACATGCCGATCGTCGAGAGGCCGGTTTCGCGCGTTGCCGCGGTGCCGGCGCAATGATAGGGCCGCCCGCTATCGGGCGCGGCCTTGCGCGGTGCGCGAGCCCGGAGGCGCTGGCTTGCGATGCTCGGTCGCGGCGCCGAGCTCGGACAAAAGCCAGCGCCGGAACAGTTTGACTTCCGGCTTCTGAAACTCCGTTTCCGAGGTTACCAGCCAATAGCCGCTGTCGCTCGGGATCGTCTGACCGGCCAATGGCACCAAACGGCCGCTCTCGATATCGCCATCGACCAGCGGCGACCGTCCCAATACGACGCCAAGGCCGCGCACGGCCGCATCGAATCCCATCTGAATCGTATCGACGCTGAGCCCGTTGTCGATCGACGCCGGGACCTCGATGCCGCTGGCCCGAAACCATTGATTCCAGTCGATCGAGACCGACGTGACGTGGATCAACGGCATTCGCGACAGGAGGTTCGTACCCGATGCGACGCCGAACTTCTCCTTCAGGTCCGGGCTGCAAACCGGAAACAGCGTCTCCATCGCCAGTAACGTCCAATTCGCCGCCGGTTTCTTCGTCGAAGCGTAGCGGATCGCAATATCGAAATCGTCGAGGGTGAGGTCCACCAGGCCCTGCGACGTATCGATCGTCACGCGGATATCGGGAAATTGCGCGATAAACTTTCCCAACCGCGGCAGTAGGATCTTGTTGGCAAAGGTCGGTGCGCTGCTGACCGCCAGCGTCCCGGTCGCCTTGCGTCCGGGGAGCTGATCGGTCGCCTTGGCGAGAACACTCAGCGCTTGATTGACCAGGGGCGCGTAGATCTCGCCGGCGCCGGTCAGCCGCAATCCCCGCGTTTCGCGATAGAAAAGCTCGACGCCGAGCCAATTTTCGAGGGTCTGGATGCCGTGACTGACGGCGCTCGCCGTCAAGTTCAGTTCATCGGCGGCTTTGCGGAAGCTGTTGTGGCGGGCAGCTGCCTCGAACACCCGAAGCGAACTCAATGGTGGAAGCCGGAAGGCCATGCCGCCGATCCGATTCAATCCGTCAGCTTCGGATACTATAAAGCGGCTGCAAGCGCCGGCCAATGCAACCAGGGCATGGCAGGCCACTCCCGCCGCGGGTGCGCTGAGAATTTTTGTTTCACTGAAATGCGTCGTTCACCGCCTGCTCAGGCTTCCGGCTGCGCCGCGGCGCGGCCGAGACAGCGCGCGAGGCTGTTCGGCGCGCGGCCAAGCAGCCACGACAGTGTGTTGGGATTACCGACGAGGCCGTGTTCGGCGTAGTAGCGGAACATCGCCGCGAGCGTTCTGCGCTCGTGTTCGCCCATGCCGGAGGCACGGGCCCGCGCCCCCCAGGCCTCGACGGTTTCCGCTTCCGCACGCACGTTTCGCTTCAGCGCTTCGCCGATCGCCGTGGCGACTTCGGTTTGGCTGAGCGGTGAGGTCCCGACCAGTTCGTAGGTCGCGCCGCTATGGCCGTTCGCGGTGAGCACGAGCGCCGCAGCCTCGGCGACATCCTCCAAATCGACCAGAGAGAGCCGCGTTTCGACCGGATACGGCGCGCGGAACACGCCTTCCGCGACGATCCCAGGCCACGCGCCGAGTATATTTTGCATGTAGGCCGTGGGTTGCAGGATGGTCAGATCGAAGCCGCCCGCCAACAGCATCTCCTCGGTCCGCATCTTCTGCCAATGATGCGGCATCGCCTCAATCTGCGGGTGCAGCACCGAGTGATAGACGAAGCGCGCGACGTTCTGCGCCTGCGCGGCGGCAGCGACGGCGCGTGCATAGGCAACCTCATGCGGGCTGACATTGGGGCAGATATGATAAATCGCGCGGGTTCCGGCCGCGACGTGCGCCAGCGCGCGCGGATCGTCGAAGCTGCCGATACTGATGTCGGCGGCGCCGAGCGCCCTGAGCGCCTCGGCATGCTCTTGGCCGCGCACCAAAGCGCGCACGTTTGCTCCCTTGGCCGCCAACGCCTTGACCACGGCTTTGCCGGTCTTGCCCGCCGCTCCGGTGACCAGGATCATCGCGGCATCATCGTGACGCAGCCGGTTTGGCGGTCAGCTCGAACAGCCGGTTCGGGCTCAGCGGAATTTCGTTGAGCTCGATGTTCTGCGCCAACAGTCCCAGCGCGTCCTCGATCGCCTGCGCGAACAAGGGCCCGACCGGAATGGCGCCGGCTTCGCCCGCGCCCTTGAGGCCGAGCGGATTGAGCGGCGACGGCGTCACCGTGTGGGCGATGTCCATGTGCGGCACGTCGAGCGCGGTCGGCAACAGATAATCGGCGAGCGAGGCGTTGAGCAGCTGACCGTCGTCGTCGAAGACGAGCTGCTCGTAAAACGCATTGCCGATGCCTTGCGCGACGCCGCCGTGGATCTGGCCGGCCAGGATCAACGGATTGATGACGGTGCCGCAATCGTGCACCACGACGTATTTGAGGACTTCCAGCGTGAAAGTCTGCGGGTCGACCTCGACGATCATGGCGTGCATGCCGGCCGCGGTCGCGCCGCCGGGCGGGCCGAAATATTGCGTGGATTCCAGTCCTGGCTCGGTTCCCGGCCGGACCGCGCCGCGCATCGGATTGGCTTTGATCGCCAGCGCGCCGAGCTTGACCGCCTGCCCCGGTACGCCGACCACCGAGACCTGACCGTCGGCGATCTCAAGGTCTTCTTCGGCGCACTCGAAATGCTCGGCGGCGAGTTTGAGGATTTTCTGCCGCACGACTTTTGCCGCCTCGTTGACGGCATTGCCCGCCACTACCGCGCCGCGGCTGGCGAAGGTGCCGGCGCCCCAATAGAACTGATCGGTATCGCCGGTCACGATATCGACGTCGCGTACTTCGACGCCGAGCTGATCGGCGACGATCTGGGCGAAACTGGTGAAATGCCCCTGCCCCTGGGTGCCGATGCCGGTCGCCACGCTCACCTTGCCGTTGGCCTGCACCTGCACCTTGGCGCCTTCGTAGGGGCCGATGCCGGTACCCTCGACGTAGCAGGCGATGCCGACGCCAACGTGACGGCCCTGCGCGCGCAAGCGCGGCTGCTCTTCGGCGATGAAGCGATTATAGCCGATCAGCTCCAGCGCCTTGTCGAGGATGGGTTCGTAATTGCCGCTGTCGTAGGAGAGTGGCGCGAAGTCCTGATAGATGATCTCGTTGTTGTAGGGAAAGGCGTCGGGCGGAATGAGATTGCGCCGGCGGATTTCGGCGCGGTCGATCTTGAGCTCGTGCGCGGCGATGTCGAGCAGCCGTTCGATGACGAACACGCCATGTTGGCGGCCGGCGCCGCGATAGGGCGTGACGATCGGCTTGTTGGTGAAGATCGCGGTAAACGTGCTGTCGTAGTTCGGGATCACATAGGGCCCGAGCAGCGTGCATTGGCTGTTGATCGGCACCGTCAGTCCATAGGGATTGTAGGCGCCGGTATCGTGCAGGAATACGTCCTTGACGCCGAGGATGCGGCCGTGGGCGTCAAGTGCGATTTCCGCGTCATGGGTCTGGCCACGCTCCTGCGTGGTGGCAAAGAAATGCTCAAGCCGGTCCTCGATCCATTTGATCGGCCGGTTGAGTTTCTTTGCCGCCCACGGAATCACCACCTCCTCGGGATAGAACAGCATGATCTTCGGCCCGAAGCCGCCGCCGACGAACGGCGCGATCACCCGCACCTGCCGCTCGCTCAAGCCAAGCATGCCGGCGAGCCCGTTACGCAAGAAAACCGGCGCCTGGGTCGTGTCCCAGATCGTGAGCTGACCGGCGCGAGCGTCCCAACGGGCGACAATGCCGCGGGTCTCGATCGGCGACGAGGCGCCGTGGTCGTAGCGGAAGCGGCGGGCGATGACATGCTCGGAACGCGTGCGCGCCGCGGCGTAGTTACCGCGGCTCTGCCGAACGTAGGCGGCGACATTGCCGCGCACGCCATCGTGCACCAGGGCGGACGCGTCGGTCAGCGCACTTTCCAGATCGACGACGGCGGGCAGCGTGTCGAGATCGACCGCGATGTCAGCGAGCGCATCCTCGGCAAGGTAGCGGCTCTGCGCCAGCACCACGGCCAGCGGCTCGCCGACGTGACGGACCTTGTCCTTGGCGAGCGGCACTTGGGTGCGCTGATTGAAGGTGATGTCGGCGATCGGCGGCGGCGGCACCAGCAGCGGCCCAGGGGCCCAATAATCGCCGAGGTCCTCGGCGGTATAGACCGCGACGACACCCTCGCGCGCCCGCGCCGCGGTAACGTCGATCGAACGGATGCGTGCGTGCGCGACATTGCTGCGCAGGAACGCCGCGTACAGCATGCCGGGAAGTTCGACGTCGTCGACGAACAGTGCCTGGCCGCTTAACAGCCGCGCGTCCTCGTTGCGTTTGATCGGAGCGCCGAAGTTTCGCGTCGTCACGGCGATCACCTGCGCAGCAGTTCGGCGGCCAGCTTCATCGCCTCGACGATATGCTGGTAGCCGGTGCAACGGCACAGATTGCCGGACAGCGCCTCGCGGATCTGCGCGTCGTCGGGCGCCGGGGTCTCGGCGAGGAACGCTTTCATGGTCATCAGGATGCCGGGCGTGCAATAGCCGCATTGCAGGCCGTGGCAATCGCGCATCGCTTCCTGCAGCGGATGCAGATGCTCGCGGTCCGGCGCTAAGCCCTCGACGGTCTCGATCGTGTGGCCGTCGGCCTGCGCGGCGAACATCAGGCAGGAGCGAACGGGAACGCCGTCGAAGATCACCGTGCAGGCACCGCAGACGCCGTGCTCACAGCCGACATGCGTTCCCGCCAGCAAGAGATCGTGCCGCAGGAAGTCGCTCAGCAGCAATCGCGCCTCCACGGTGCGGCGGTATGGCGTGCCGTTCACCGTGACGCTGATATCGTGGGTGTCAGTGGCCATGCCGCGCCCGTTCGTTGGCCGCGTTGAGCGCGCGTGCGGTGAGCACGCCAGCGATGTGTCGCTGAAATTCCTTGCTGGCATGGATGCTGCCGCCCGGATCGACAGCGCGCTGCACCAGATCGGCCGCCTCGTCGATCTCAGGCTTGCCGATCTGCCGGCCGACCAGGGACCCGCTCGCCGCCGCGGCGAAGACCGGCGTTTCTCCCGCATTGCACAGCCCGATGCGCGCGGTGTTGCAGCGTCCTTCCTCATCGAGGCCAACGATACAAGCCACGCCGATGATGGCGAAGTCGCCGCGCCGGCGCGACACCTCCAGAAAGCAGGCGCCGGAGCGCGGTTTTGCAACCGGTAGTTCCACTTCCATCAGCATCTCGTCGGGTTCCAGCGCCGTGGTCAGCACGCCGACAAAAAAATCCGCCGCGGCGATCCAGCGTTCGCCCCTCACCGACTGCGCGCGCAACTTGCCGGCGAGCGCCAAGACGATGGCGGGCATTTCCGAGGCGGGGTCGGCATGCGCCAGATTGCCGCCGATGGTTCCGCGATTACGAATTTGCGGGTGTGCGATGTGGGGCAAGGCTTCATGGATCAGGGGCAGGTCGCGTGCGGTTGCAGGATCGCGTTCGAGCTTGCCGTAGCGCGTGAGCGCGCCGATGCGCCGACCGTCAGGAGCGCAATTGCGAACCCCCGCAAGCTCCGCCAGCGGGTTGATATCGATCAGCACAGCCGGTTGTGTCAGTCGAAAATTCATTGTCGGCACAAGGCTTTGACCGCCCGCCAGAAAATGCGCCTCGTCGCCGTATTCGGCCTTCAGCTGTAAGGCTTGTTCGAGGGTCCGGGCGGCGACGTACCGGAAGGGCGCGGGCTTCATGTCGAGGGACGGTAGCAGAAAAGGCCTTGGTGGGAACCGCGCAAAGTATGGGAAAGATCGCGGTGGCGAGTCAAAAACAATATCCAAACGCCGCGCGGCAGAGAAATCTATTGACATTCAAGGTGAAATGGCATGCCCAATATTCTGTCAGCGTGAGTACATATTGGGCGCGGATTCCGCGCCCAGGTCTGTCAATATTTTGTAATGGACCAACGCACGAAACAGCGGCCGGCCCCGACGGAGCAAGGTGTGGCATCCGGGTCTTTGCCCAAGATATCGGTCCGTCCACTTGAGCCCATGCTGCCGGTTAAGAAAGCGACCGGCGGCAGCGGCACCGCGGCACAAGCCCTGACGGTCGACGCGCGCGACGTCTCCTTGACCTTCCACACGCGCGACGGCGAGGTCGAAGCGCTGTCCAATGTGAGCCTGCAGATCAGCGACGGCGATTTCGTGTCGTTCATCGGCCCGTCGGGCTGCGGCAAGACTACGTTGTTGCGCATCATCGCCGATCTGCAGCGACCCAGCTCCGGGACAATTCTGATCAACGGCGTGACGCCGGAACAGGCGCGGTTGGGCCGCCATTACGGCTATATTTTTCAGGCACCGGCGCTGTATCCCTGGCGGACGATCGAACGCAACGTCGCCTTGCCCCTGGAAATCATGGGCTTCGATGCCCAGGAGCGCCGCGAGCGCGTCGAACGATATCTCAAGCTGGTGAATCTTTCCGGGTTCGAACGCAAATTTCCGTGGCAGCTTTCCGGCGGCATGCAGCAGCGCGCGTCGATCGCCCGCGCGCTGTCGTTCGATCCCGAGCTTCTGTTGATGGACGAGCCGTTCGGCGCGCTCGATGAGATCGTTCGCGACCATCTTAACGAACAGCTGCTGCGGCTGTGGGATCAGACCGGTAAAACCGTCGTCTTCGTCACCCATTCGATTCCGGAAGCAGTGTTCCTGTCGACCAAGATCGTGGTCATGTCGCCGCGTCCGGGCCGGATCATCGACATCATCCCCTGCGACTTCCCGCGCGATCGCACGCTCGAGATCCGCGAGACGCCGGAGTTCATGAAAATCGCGCAGCGCGTGCGTTCCGGCCTGCGTTCCGGGCATTCGTATGACGAGTAGCACACTTGTTCTGCCGCGGGCGGCCTTGCTGCCGGCCTGGATGACCGAGCGGTCGCCGGTCCTGATCATCGTCGCGATTTTGATCGTGCTCTGGTATCTCGCCGCTGTTCTCATGAACGCGCCACTGGTGCGCGACGCGTTCGAACGCAACAAAACGAAATACACCGTCTCCGAGCTGATCGCCGGAACGCTTGACGCCGAGCGGCCGATCGTGCCGGCGCCGCATCAGGTGATCGTGCAACTGTTCGACTCGGTGTTCGATTATCCGCCGGATTCACCGCGCAGCCTGCTCTACCACTCCTGGGTGACGCTTTCGGCCACTTTGGTCGGCTTCGCCATCGGCGCCGTGTTCGGAATTCTGCTTGCGGTCACCATCGTGCATGTGCGGACGCTGGAAAAGAGCCTGCTGCCCTGGGTCATCTGCTCGCAGATGGTGCCGATTCTGGCGATCGCCCCCATCGTTATCGTGGTGCTCGGCGCCATCGGCATCCGCGGGCTGCTGCCGAAATCGATCATCTCCGCCTATCTGTGCTTTTTTCCGGTCACCATCGGCATGGTCAAGGGATTGAGCTCGCCGGATCCTATTCAACTCGACCTGATGCGAACCTGGTCGGCAAACAAACTGCAGGTGTTCTGGAAGCTGCGTTGGCCGTCGTCGATACCGTTTCTGTTCACCAGTCTCAAAGTCTCGGTGACGATTTCGCTGGTCGGCGCCATCGTCGGCGAACTGCCGACCGGCGCCCAGGCCGGCATCGGCGCGCGGCTGCTCACCGGCTCGTATTATGGCCAGACCGTGCAGATCTGGGCGGCGCTGTTCGCCGCCGCAATCATGGCCGCCACCCTGGTCGCCTTGATCGATCTGATCGGCAGGTGGACGGAGCGCCGGATGGGAGCGCCAACGTGATTTTGCGTTCGCAGATAGGTGGATTCTGGCTGGCAACGCTCGGCTTGCTGGCGGCGTTGGCGTTGCCGCTGTCTTCGGAACCCGTTGCGCCGCTGACGGGGCGGCCCGGCCTGCTCGCGGCGGTGATTGCCGCTGCGTGCATGTTCACGCTGGCGCCGCGCTGGCCGGTGCTGTCGGCCGCGTTCGGCGGCCTTGGCGTGGTGCTCGGTTGTTTCGTGACGCTGATCTTGCTCAACGATAGCGGCATCGCCGGCGACGCCGCATGGGGCTTTTGGCTGCTCACGCTGGCGACCTGGCTCGGCGCCATCCTGACGCTGGCCCGCCTCGCTGCATTGCGGACCGCCGACCAATCGATGCACTGGTTGCAAGACCTG
The DNA here is from genome assembly GCA_049284935.1 of Xanthobacteraceae bacterium. Lineage (GTDB taxonomy): Bacteria > Pseudomonadota > Alphaproteobacteria > Rhizobiales > Xanthobacteraceae > BOG-931. Next base: position 49,034 of record JBAPYW010000046.1, on the reverse strand, counting down.
GCGATCCCATTGCTATTCGGCGCATTCCTTATTTATCTTTGGGAAGTGGCGGTGCGCGGCTTCGGCGTGTCGCCGGTGCTGATGCCGGCGCCGAGCGCAACTGCAAGGCGGCTGGTCGAGGCGCTGCCGATCCTGCGAGAGGATTTCGTTCAGACCTTCATGCGCAGCGTGCTGGCGGGTTATGCCATCGGCTGCGGTGCGGGTTTTTTCGTAGCCGTGATCGCCCACCGGTTCGATTTTTTGAAGCGCGGCCTGCTGCCGCTCGGCAATTTCGTCTCGGCGCTGCCGATCGTCGGTATCGCCCCCATCATGGTCATGTGGTTCGGCTTCGATTGGCCGTCGAAGGCCGCCGTCGTCGCCGTAATGTGCTTCTTTCCGATGCTGGTGAACACCTTGGCCGGGCTCGCGGTTGCCGGGCCGATCGAACGCGACCTCATGCGCTCCTACGGCGCCCAACCCGGACAGACCTTGCTCAAGCTGCATTTGCCCGCGGCGATGCCGTTCATCTTCAATGCCCTGAAGATCAATTCAACGCTGGCGCTGATCGGCGCGATCGTTGCCGAATTCTTCGGCACTCCGCTGCACGGGATCGGCTTTCGCATCTCGATTGAGGTGGCCCGCATGTCGCTCGATATGGTATGGGCTGAAATAGCTCTGGCCGCTCTCGCCGGAATGGCCTTCTACGGGCTAGTCGCACTAGCCGAGCGTGTGACGACTTCTTGGCACCCGTCGTATCGAACCTGACTCGGTAGCTTTAAGTGTGGAGGGACGACAAATGATGAGGAAATTTGTTTTCGCAACGGGGCTTGCTTGCGGCGTCTCGCTGGCAAGCGGCGCTTACGCCGCCGACAAGGTCACCATACAGCTCAAGTGGGTGACGCAGGCGCAATTCGCCGGTTACTACGTTGCCAAGGCGAAAGGCATTTACAAGGACGCCGATCTCGACGTCACCATCAACGCCGGCGGTCCCGACGTGGCTCCGCCGCAAGTTATCGCCGGCGGCGGCGCCGACGTAGTCATCGACTGGATGCCTTCGGCGCTGGCCTCGCGCGAAAAGGGCGTGCCGCTGGTCAATATCTCGCAGACCTTCAAAAAGTCCGGCCTCGAGCTGACCTGCCGTAAAGATACCGGGATTAAGACGCCGGCGGACTTCAAGGGCAAGACGCTGGGCGTCTGGTTCGGCGGCAACGAATATCCATTCCTCGCCTGGATGGCGAAGCTCGGACTGAAGACCGACGGCTCGCCCGGCGGCGTCAAGGTGATCAAACAGGGTTTCAACGTCGATCCGCTGTTGCAGAAACAGGCCGACTGCATTTCGACGATGACCTACAATGAGTACTGGCAGGTGATCGACGCCGGCTACAAGCCGGATCAGCTCGTCGTGTTCAAATACAGCGACGAGGGCGTGGCGACGCTGGAAGACGGCCTCTACGTGATGGAGCCGAAACTCAAGGACCCGGCTTTCGTCGCCAAGATGGCGAAGTTCGTAAGCGCTTCGGAGAAGGGCTGGGATTGGGCCAGAAAGAACGACAAAGAAGCCGCCAAGATCGTTATCGCCGCGGACACGACCGGCGCGCAGACGCTGCATCACCAGGAGCAGATGATGGGCGAAATCGCCAAGCTGCTCGATCCGGGCAACGGCAAACTCGATCCCAAGGACTATGACCGCACGGTGTCGGAGCTTCTCTCGGGCGGTTCCGATCCGGTCATCACCAAGAAGCCGACGGGCGCCTGGACCCACGCGGTCTATGACGCGATGAAGTAAACTTTCCGGACTTCACAACGAATGCACTGCCATGGCCGGCCCCGCGCCGGCCATGTTGCATTTTGGCGGCCTCAACCGCATCCGTGTTGAAGGCCAAGATTCCTTCACCTAGTATGCCGCCACCATCCATTGATCGACTTCACCAACAACAGCTTCGGGAGGAAGCCTATGTCCAGCATTGTCAAGCGCAGCATCGACGCCAAGACGGCGCAGGCGGCGATCGAAGCCGCCGCCGCCAAGGCGCGGGAGATGGGTCTCAATATGTGCATCGCGGTGACCGACGAGGTCGGCGATCTCAAGGCCTTCCACCGCATGGACGGCGCGCCGATGCTCTCGATCGGGATCTCACAGGATAAGGCCTATACCAGCGCTAGCTACGGCTTTCCGACCCACGGTTGGTTCGACTTCATCAAGGACGATCCGCCCTTGCTGCATGGCATCACCCACACGCCGCGGCTGGTGGTGTTCGGCGGCGGCTATCCGATCAAGGAGAAGGGCGAAATGGTCGGCGCCATCGGCATCAGCGGCGGCCACTACAAACAGGACATGGAGTGCGCCAAGGCGGCGCTGGCGGCGATCGGCGCCGATATGATGTAGCAGGCGGGCGGCTTCAACCCGCGCGGCCATCGCCGAGTCTATAGCGCTTTTCGAAGGCATGGACCGCGGGAAAACCCATCAGCGCGTTCATCTCGGAGAAGGGCAGCATCGGCACGGCGCTGCCCGTTCCGATTCCTTGGCGTTTCAAATGCTCGTAGCAATGCTTCATGGCGCCGGCCGCGGTGAGGAGCGCGGTAACGGGGAAAATGGCGATCTTGAAGCCTAACGCGGCCAGTTCGCCGGCCGATAGATACGGGGTACGCCCACCCTCGACCATGTTGGCGAGCAGGATCGCCCCGCGGAAGGTCTCGGCGACCCGGCGCAACTCCTCGAGGCTCTCCGGGCTCTCGACGAACAGCACGTCGGCGCCGGCCTCAAGGAAGCGCTCGGCGCGATGCAGCGCGGAATCGAGGCCCTCCGCATAACGTGCATCGGTCCGCGCCACAATCAAAAACTCGCGGCTCGGTCGCGCATCGACGGCGACGCGGATCTTGGCCACGGCGTCATCTTCGGCAATCACGCGGCGGAACTCGGTGTGGCCGCATTTCTTCGGGAACTCCTGATCTTCGAGCTGGATACCCGCGGCGCCGGCCGCGGCATAGCCGCGAACCGTGCGCTCGACGTTGAGCAGGCCGCCATAGCCGGTGTCGCCGTCGGCGATGAACGGCAGCGCCGTCGCGCCGGCGATGCAACGCACGCGATCAAGCATCTCCGTAAAGGTCGCCAGCCCGGCATCCGGTACGCCAAGCGCGGAGGCAACGGCGCCGTAGCCGGTCATGTAGAGGGCCTCGAACCCGACGCTCGTTGCCATCTTGGCCGAAATGCCGTCGTAGACCCCCGGCAGGACCAGACAGCCGTCCCTGCGCAGGAGTTCAGGCAGCGTAGAATTGGGCAAGAGCTTCTCCTGTGATTGTCTGGCGGCGCTGGTGCAGCAAGCTTAGCACATCAAGAACTGATCGCGGCATTCGCGGCTTCCCTTAAATTGCGAAGTTCGCACGAGAGTATACCGCAAACGCCTTGCGAACTTCGGAATTGGGACACTAGTATCCGTTCCGACTTCGCGCTGCTACACCGGCGCGCACACTCGCTGCGGAGTGACGGCAATCGACTTTACCCTTTCAGAGTTTCAACTGACACCGCAGCTCGTTGTCTGCTTCATCGCCGAGAACGTTCTCGGGTTGCCAAAGTCGTATTGAGGTCCCATGTCGTCAGCCAAGCCGAGCCAAAAGACACAAGCCCCGCTGCAAGGGCTGCGTATCCTCGATCTCACGTCGATGATCGCCGGCCCCCACGCCGCGCAGATTCTTGCCGACTACGGCGCCGATGTGATCAAGATCGAACCGCCGGAGGGCGACCTCATGCGTAAGGGCGTCGGCGCGGCCCGCAGCGCCGACATGGGCCCGCTTTATCTGCAGCTCAATCGCAACAAGCGCAGCGTCGTTCTCGACGTGAAGCAGTCGGCGGCGCGCAAGGCGCTGCTGCACCTCTGCGAACGTGCCGATGTTTTCATCACCAATACGCGACCGGCAGCCATGCGCCGCCTTAAGCTCGCCTACGACGACGTGCGCAAGGTCAATCCGCGGCTCGTCTACGTCAGCCTGATGGGTTATGGCGACACCGGACCCTATGCCGGCAAGCCGGCTTATGACGACCTCATTCAAGGCATCTGCGCGCTGCCGACCATCGTTGCCCAGACTGGCGGCGAAGGGCCGCGCTACGTGCCACTGACGGTGGTCGACCGCATCGTCGGCATCAACGCCGCGCACGTCATCCTCGCCGCCGTGCTCGGCCGCGACCGCACCGGCGAGGGCCAGTCGGTCGAACTGCCGATGTTCGAGACCATGGCGCAATTCGTGCTGGGCGACCATCTCGGCGGCCGCTCGTTCGACCCGCCGATCGGCGAAGCCGGCAATCCGCGGCTGATGAGCGAAACTCGCCGGCCCTACGCCACCCGCGACGGTCACGTCTGCGCGCTCGTCTATACCAACAAGCAGTGGAAGGCCTTCTTCGAAGGTCTCGGCCGCCTCGATCAATATGCCGCCAATCCCCACCTGCACGACTTCGCTTCGCGCCGGCGGCATGTCAATGAGGTGAACGGTATCATCGCCGATATCCTGCGGACACTCACGACCGCCGAGGCGCTGGCCCTCTTCGAGCGCTGCGACATTCCCTGCGCGCCGATGAACGATCTCGATGCCTTGATCGACGATCCGCACCTTGCGGCGGTCGAATTCTTTCAGACCCGACCGCATCCGACCGAGGGACGCATCCGCTACAACGGCATCCCCAGCCGCTGGAACGGCGCCGCTTTGAAGATTACCCGCCATGCGCCGCGCTTGGGCGAGCACAGTCTGGCGGTCCTCAAGGAGGCCGGCATTTCCACGGAAGAAATCGCGACGCTGCTTGCAAGCGGCGCCACCATCGACGGCGCCGTCATGGCCGAGGCCGACGCACCGGCGCCACCGTCGATTGCCCCGAACAGTGCAATGTCTTAGCTTGCGGTGCAATGAAAAACACTGAAGGAGGATGCCCGTGACCAGGTTGGCGATTCTTGCGGCATTGATGGCGTCGCTGACGACCACCGCCGTGCAGGCAGCCGACGCTCCTGCGGAAATCAAACTCGGAACGCTTTATGCCTCCTCCGGCCGCTTCGCCAGCATTTCGATGCCGGTCCACTACGGTCTGAAGTTGTGGATCGATCAAAAGAATGCCGAAGGCGGCGTTTATGTCAAAGCCTTCAATAAGAAAATTCCGCTGAAGCTGATCGCCTACGACGATCAAAGCAACACCGCGACCGCCGCTACGCTCTACAATCAGCTGATCACCCAGGACAAGGTCGACATTCTGATCGCGGATTCCGGATCGGTGCTCACCTCGGTCGCGGTGCCGATCGCCCGCGATCACAAGATGTTCCTGATCGACCAGACCGGCACCGGAGCTAATTTCTTCACGCCCGATAATCCCTACATCGCGCTGATGGCCGATCCTGTGTCCACGATTTGGCCGAAGCCACTGGCGGATTTTCTCACCCACGACGGCCCCGGGCTGGGCATCAAGCGGGTCGCCATGCTCTATGCCACCAACGACTTTACCGGGACGCAGGCCAATGCGGTGCGCAAGTTCACCAAAGAATCGAACTCCGGGGTGGATCTCGTATTTGACGAGGGCGTGCCGACCGAGACCTCGAACTACACCGTATTGCTCAACAACATCCGCGCCTCCAATCCCGACGCGGTCGTCCACCTCGGCTACGCCTCGAACGACATTGCCTTCCTGCACAACGTCCAGGACAGCGGCATCAAGTTCAAGTTCCTGTTTTGCATCTATCCGGGACTGGAAACCGAGCTGCTGGAGCGAAATGTCGGCGCCAAGGGGCTGGACTACGTGTTCACCTATGTGCCGGCCTCGCAAATCGCCTACCAGACCAACTTCGGCATGTCGCTGCAGGAATACAGCGCCGCGTGGCACAAGAAATACGCCGACACGCATGTCGAGTTCGGGTTCAATTCGGTGGCCGGCTACACCACCGGACTTGTGCTCGAAAAAGCGTTGTCGGTCGCCACCAGTCTCGACCAGCTCGAGCTGCGCAAAGCGGTTTTCAGCCTTTCCGGCAACCTCAAGACCCTGGATGGCACGTTCGAACTCGATCCGACCGGCGCTCAGATCGGCGAATTCACTCCGCTTGGGCAGTTCGTCGCCGGCGAAGGCGATCATCTGAAGCTGATGACGGTGTGGCCGCACGATCTAGCGAACGGCAAGCCGATCTACCCGCGTCCGTGACGGTTAGGACATTGACTGCTGCCGAGACCGGCCGCGGCGGAGCGCGCTGAATGTTCACCTACAGCCTGCTCGCCGGTCTGCTGTTCGGGCTCTACTTCTCCCTGATCGGGCTCGGGCTCAACCTCGTGTTCGGCGTCATGCGCATCGTCAATCTGGCGCACGGCGACTTTTTGATGCTGGGCGCCTTCCTGGCGTTCTGGTTGTTCACGCTGTTTGCCCTCAATCCGGTTCCGGCGATCGTGATCGCCTTCCTGGTATTCGCCAGCGTCGGACTGCCGCTCTATTACCTCTTGGTGCCGCGGCTGCTGCGCGCCAAAGATCCGGAAATGCTGTCGTTCATTCTGTTCTTCGGCCTATCGCAGGTGATCGAGGCGGTGACCACCATCGCCTTCGGCACCAGCGAGAGATCGATACCCGGCGACCAGCTCGGCCGGGCGGTTGCCGCGGTCGCCGGTTTCTTTGCCGGTCGTAAGGTCGACACCGGTCCGGTCGAGCTGCTGGGTCAGACTTTTCCGGCATCGTGGGTGGCGAGCGGGGTCGCCAGCGGCTGCGCCGTAATGCTGGTCTATGTTTATCTGTATCGCACCCGTCTCGGTTATCTCACCCGCGCGGTCATGGACAACCGCGACGAGGCGATCGCGACCGGCATCAATGTCCACCGCGTATCCGCCGTCGCCTTCGGCATCGGCCTCGGTTTAGCGGCCGCCGCCGGCGTCTTCGCCCCCTTCATGCTCGGCAGCATAACCCCGGCCATGGGTGGCGAAGTGACCGTGACGGCGTTCGCCGTCATCGTCATCGGCTCGCTCGGCAATCCGCTCGGTACGGTGCTCGGAGGAATAGTCTACGGCATCTCCTACATGTTCATGCAGAGTTTCTACAGCTCGTGGGCCAATCTCCTGCCCTACGTTCTGCTCATCGCGATCCTCCTAGTTCGGCCCAGCGGTCTGCTCGGACGGCGGGTGCGCCGTGCCTAGGATCGTGCGTCACGTTTTGCTGATTTTGCTGCCGGTCGTCGCGGCTTTCGCGATCCTGCCGAGCGTCTACGGCAATCAGCTGTTGCTGTTCAATTTCATGATTTTCATGACGCTGACGCAGGGTCTCAACGTCATTTACGGTTTTACTGGTTACCTGCCGTTCGGCTATGTCGGATTTTTCGGCGCCGGCGCCTACGGCTTCTCGCTGATGGTGATCCATCTGCACGCGCCACCGCTCATCGCGCTGCCGGTCGGCGGCGGCGCCGCCGTGGCGTTGGCGGTTTTGCTGACGCCGCTGTTTCGTCTGTCGGGCGCCTATTTCTCCATCGCCAATCTCGCCGCCGCGCTGGCGGTGTTCCAGGTGGTGTCGAATCCGAACCTGGAAAGCATCACCAAGGGTCCTTACGGCATCAGCCTGAGCGGCGTGTTCGATCCGGCGCTCGCCTACGGCACGGCGCTCGCGGTGCTGGCGGCGACCATCGGTCTGGTGATCTACCTGCGCAATTCGCATTTCGGCATGGCGCTGAAGGCCATTCGCGAGGATCCGATCAGCGCCGGCATGGCCGGGATCAACGTGGTGCGTGAGCGCATCATCGCCTGGCTGTTGAGCGCGCTAGTTGCCGGCCTCGCCGGCGGCGTGTTCGCCTGGTACGTGTCGGTGTTTTATCCGGAGACGGTCTTCAGCGTCGAGTTCACGATTTTCGCCATCGTGTTCGCGCTGTTCGGCGGCAACGCCACGGTGAGCGGGCCGATACTCGGCGTGATCATTCTCTACGGCATCTACAACGCGGTCGGAATTTCAACGCCGCAGTACTTTCAGCTGCTGTACGGCGCCCTGATCATGGGCCTGGTGATGTTCCTGCCGAACGGGCTCGCCTCGTTGCTGCAACGATGGGGGATCGATGTCCCCTGAGCCCGTGCCCCTGCTTGCCGTCGACTGCCTGGTCAAGCGCTTCGGCGGCTTTCGCGCGCTCGATGCACTGAGCCTTCGCGTCGGCGCCGGCGAAATTCTCGGTCTGGTCGGACCGAACGGGTCCGGCAAGACCACCTGCATCAATGTCATCTCCGGGCTCTATCGGCCCGACGGCGGCTCGATCCATTTCGAGGGCCGCTCGATCGGCGGCTTGGCATCGCACCGGCTCGTGCACGTGGGAATCAATCGCACCTTCCAGGTACCGCGGCCGTTCCTCACCTTGACCGCGCGCGAGAACGTCGAGATCGCGATCGCTTACGGAGCCAGCCGCGAACGCCCTCGCGACGCCGAGACGCTGCTTTCCTCGCTCGATCTGGCCGCCTTCGCCGATCAGCCCGCCGGCCAGCTCAACAGCGCGCACCAGAAGATGCTCGACCTGGCGCGCGCCTTAGCGACCGGCCCACGGCTTCTGCTGGTCGACGAGCTTGCCGCGGGCCTTAATCCCGCGGAGCTCGAGCGCGTGGCGGTCAAGCTAAAGGAGCTGGCGCGCTCCGGAATTGCGCTTCTCGTCGTCGAGCACCTGATGGGATTCATCGATCAGATCACGGACCGCATCATCGTCATGAACGCAGGCAAGGAAATCTTCGAAGGCCGGCTAGCGGACGCCTCGCGCAATCCGCAGGTCGTCGAGGTGTTCCTCGGAGACGAGAATGCCGCCTGATGCGCCACGGCCGCTGCTCGAGGTCGCCGGCATCACCGCCGGCTATCGGCGCCTGCAGGTGTTGTGGGACGTCGATCTGCGGATTCACGAACACGAATCGGTGGTGCTGCTCGGCGCCAACGGCGCGGGCAAGACGACCTTGTTGAAAGCGATCATGAGCCTTGTCGAGGTGTGGGCGGGCCGCATCGATTTCGCCGGCGAAGACATCACCCGGCTGCGCACCGATCAGCGAGTACGGCGCGGCATCGTCTTCATGTCGGAAACTTCCGGATTTCCCGGCCTCACCGTCGAGGAGAATATCCTGATCGGCGCGCAGTTCTTGCCGAAGCACCGCGCCCGGGAGCGGATTGACGAACTCTATGCGGTATTCCCGGCCCTGGCCGAGCGCCGGCGCGCGCCCGCCGGCGGCCTGTCCGGCGGCCAGCGCAAGATGCTGGGGATCGCCAAGGCGCTGGTCGGCAATCCGCGCCTGCTCATCATGGACGAGCCTTCGGCCGGCCTTTCGCCGCGCTATGTCAAGGAGGTGATCGGAGTGCTCGCGCAGTTTCGCGAAAAGCAGCTCGCTCTGCTGATTGCCGAGCAAAACGTGAAATTCCTGGTACTGGCCGATCGCGTCTACACGCTCGACAATGGCCAAATCGGTTTTGCCGGCACGGTGGCCGCGATGCAAGAAAACGACGCGCTGCGCCGCGCCTATTTCGGCTTGAAATAGGCCGCAGCGGCCTGCGGCGGACTGCCGCACCTCGGTCGCAATTGGCCCATATCGGTTCGGCGATTGCGGCTACTCCATTGTGCCGAAGTTCAACCCGGAGCCCATGCGATGCGCCAGCTCTTGATCGCCACGACCCTGATGCTCACCGCACTTGCGGCGGCGACGTTGGTTCCCGGGTTCGGCCTCGCGCAAGGGCAGTCTGAGCAAGTACCGCTGCCTCCGGGCGGCTTCAAGCCGCCGCCAATGCCGCCAGTGAAGCCCTACCAGGCGGTCGCGGTGACGCCGCCGGGCCGCTACGACGAGCCGAGCTTCGTCGCGTTCCGCAAGCAACTCGCCGACGTCGTCCAGCACAAGGACCGCGCCGCGCTGGCCAAGCTGGTCGTGTCCCAGGGCTTCTTTTGGATGCAGGACAAGGATTTGGCGGACAAGCGCAAATCCGGAATCGCCAATCTCGCCATGGCCATCGATCTCGGTGCCAAGGACGGATCCGGCTGGGATGTCCTGGCCGGCTATGCCAACGATCCCACCGGTGCGCCCTTGCCCGAGCATCCGGGCGTGATCTGCGCGCCGGCCGACCCGAGCATCGACCCGAAGGCCTTCGAGGCCCTCCTCCAGGCCACGCAGACCGAGCCGCCCGAGTGGGGCTATCCGATCTCCGACGGCGTTCAGATGCGCAGCGCAGCGAAGCCGAACGCGCCGATTGTCGAGAAGCTCGGCCTGACGCTTGTGCGCGTGCTGCCCGACAGCGCCCCGCCGCAGGACCCGAGCCAGCCCGCGTTCCTGCATGTGGCGGCCCCCTCCGGCAAATCCGGCTTTGCGTCTGCGGATTCGTTCTCGGGCCTCGCCGGCGACCAGATGTGCTACGCCAAGGAAGCGAGCGGCTGGAAAATTGCCGGCTATTTCGGCGGCGCTACGCAGTAGGCCGTGATTTCATTGCTCCTCCGAGGGAGCTATGCATTTCGGCTATTGAAAGCGCGCGGCTCCCGGTCAACAATATCGCCATGATGCGAGCGCGAATGATGAAGAGTGTGGCGAGGCGCGTCGGCGGTCTGGCATGGATCGGCGCGGCATTCCTTTGGCTTCTGTCGGCGCCGGCGCCGGGCCAGCCGCAAACGCTGCTCAACTCCATGTTTCAGCCGACGATCGAGGATGTCCCGCCCGGCATCGACCACGGCAATTCTGACGACAATCTCGCCGAGCAATTTCAGCGCCAGGCGGTGTTCTATCGCTCGCAACATCCAGTCGGCACCATCATCATCGAAACCGGCGAGCGCCATCTCTACCTGATCGAGAGCGAGACGCGCGCGCTGCGATACGGCATCGGCGTCGGCCGCGACGGCTTCACTTGGGCCGGTCTGTTGCAGATCTCGCGCAAGGCCGAGTGGCCGGATTGGGTGCCGCCGCCGGAGATGATCGAGCGCCAGCCTTATCTTCCGCGCTTCATGGCCGGCGGACCGGGCAATCCGCTCGGCGCCCGCGCCATGTATCTCGGCAAAACCGTGTACCGCATCCATGGCACCAACGCGCCGGAGACCATCGGACACGCCGTTTCGTCCGGGTGCTTCCGCCTTGTCAACGACGACGTGATCGACCTCTACGATCGCGCGCCGGTCGGCACGCGCGTTATCGTGCGGCAGCACTAATCCTCCTGCCCCGCGCAAGCGGGGGCGGATAACAACTACCGCGCCATGCGCTCGATGGACTGCGCGGTCTGGCCGAATAGAACAGCGCGTTCTTCCGCGGTGCGAATGCCGCCCGGGTTCGGATTGACTTCCTTGGCTTTGGCGTAGGCGCGCTTGACGGCGTCGCGCGCGGCGATCGTCTCCAGCCAACGCTTGAGGTGCGGGAACTCCGCGATGTTCTGGCCCTGCCGTTCCCAGGGAACGACCCAGGGATAGCAAGCCATGTCGGCGATGGAATATTCGCCAGCGAGATAGGGGCGATCGGCGAGCCGTTTGTTCATCACCCCGAACAGCCGGTTGACCTCGTTGCGATAGCGATCGATCGCGTACGGGATTTTCTCCTGCGCGTAGGCGCTGAAATGATTGTTTTGTCCGGCCATGGGACCGAGCCCGCCCATCTGCCAGAACAGCCACTCGATCGTCGCGGTGCGCCCGCGCAGGTCCTTGCCGATGAACTTGCCGGTCTTGTCCGCGAGATAGCGCAGGATCGCACCGGACTCGAACACCGAGATCGGCTTGCCGCCGTCGGCTGGCGCGTGGTCGACGATGGCGGGAATGCGATTGTTCGGCGAGACCGCCAAAAATTCTGCCTTGAATTGCTCGCCCTTGCCGATATTGATCGGGATGATGTTGTACGCCAGTCCGGCCTCTTCGAGAAAGATCGTGATCTTGTGACCGTTCGGCGTCGTCCAGTAATACAGGTCGATCATGGTAAGCCTGCGTTTGGGGGCGAATGGCGGGATATTTAGCGATCGCCTGGCGAATATTTAACCCCCCATCTCGCATGCCTATCCTGTGCCGACAACCGCCAAAGTTCCCTCATTCACGACTGGATCGCTCTCATTGCAGGAGTCCGCCATGATCACCGAAATCGCGCAAATCGACGTCAAGCCCGGCTTGGAGGAGGAGTTCGAAAGCGGCGTGAAACAGGCCGCGCCGATCTTCCGGCGCGCCAAAGGCTGCCACGGCATGGAGCTGCGTCGCTCGATCGAAAAGCCGAGCCGCTACCGTCTGTTTGTCGCCTGGGAAACGGTCGAGAACCACAACGTGGATTTTCGCGGATCAGCCGACTTCCTGGAATGGCGGAAACTTGTCGGCCATTGCTTCGCTGCGCCGCCGGAGGTCGAGCACGTGCGGCAGGTCGTGCACGGATTTTGAGAGCGCGGCTGGACGGCCGTGTCTTCCCGAAGGCCGGACTCGTTAAATCAATGTTAAAGCTAGCTGGCCACCATGCGCGCCGAAAACCATCAGCCCGGCACGCATGTCGACGATCGGTCCTGCCTTACGCGTCGACTCCCTGTTACCGCTCAAGGTGCAAGAGTCGGGGAAACGATCACGTCTCGCATTCTATTTGCTTCGCCTGGGCGAGGCGCTGTCACTGGTGGCTTTTCTCAGCTTTTGCGTGATGTGGGTGCAGTGGCAGGCGGCGTCCCCCGGCGTTTCCAAAATATCGGGCGATTTCGTCAGCTTCTGGACCGCCGGTCAGCTGGCACTGGAAGGGCGCGCCGCGGATGCCTATCGCGAGCAGCCGCATTTCTTGGCGCAGCTGGCTCTGCATGGCGATCCGGGATGGGGATACCTGGCCTTCTTCTATCCGCCGTTCTTCCTGCTACTGAGCGCCGGCTTCGCGCTGCTGGGTTATTTTCCGGCGCTGTGCCTATGGTTGGCGACGACCTGCGCCGGCTATGTCGCGGCACTGCGCGCGCTGGTGCCAAAAGGTCTGCGCGAAGGCGGGTCGATCTGGGTGCTGTTCCTGGGTTATCCGGCGGTGATGATCAATGCAGGCTTCGGGCAGAACGGATTTTTGAGCACAGCGCTGCTGGGCGGTGCAGCACTCTGGCTGGATCGACGGCCAGCCCTCGCCGGCGTGTGTCTCGGTTGCCTGGCCTACAAGCCACAGCTCGGACTCATCGTGCCGCTCGCGCTCGCGGCGGCGGGGCGATGGCGCTGTTTCGCCGTTGCCAGCGTAACCGTGGCGATCTTGGCGGCGGCGGCGACGTTGGCTTTCGGGACGGACATCTGGCCGGCGTTCATGGCCGATATGGCGGTGGCGCGTCGCAATTGGTTGGAGCCGGCCAACCCGCAATACCTGCAGTATTTCGCCACTGTCTACGGCGCGGTGCGCCTGCATGGCGGACCGCTGGCGCTGGCCTATGGAGCGCAGGCGGTCGTGGGCGTCGCGGCGGCGTTTTTGCTGGTGCGCGCGCTCCGGCAGCGCGCGCCCGCGCGGTCGGGCGGGGCGGAGGGAGCGGCGATCGCAGCCTGCGTGCCGTTCTGCTCGCCGTTCATGCTGGAATACGATTTGGTCGTCCTGGCGGTGCCGATGGTCTGGCTGCTCGGTGAGGCCTTGCGCGACGGCTTCCGGCGCGGAGAGGCCGCGGCTCTAGTGGGCGCTTTTCTGACCCCCGTCCTGTTCAAGATCACGCCGTTCGACAGCGCGCTGCGGCTCGCTGTCATCGCCGCCGCGGCGCTGCTGTTCGCCGTGGTGCTGCGGCGGATGACGGAGAGGCCGCGTTATTTTCAGGCGGCGGCCACCGTCGAGCGGACGGCCGTACTTTCCTGACTACCGGACTCGGCCCATATTGAGGCCATGGCGAAAAGTCCCGATCGAGGGAACGCCCCGAGAGGGCGCGATCCGGCGAAGCATTCGAAAAAAGACCCGGCAAGGCCGACGCGCGCCAAGGCGGCGCGCCCGCACACGCCGCCGCTCGATCCGGCGCTGGCGGATTTGCTCAATCCCGCCATCGGCCAGGGCCGCGCCGGCGTCGGATCGCAGACCGGCGTTCCCACCTCTAACCCTTCCCCACAAGGGGGAGGGAAGCAGCAAGAGTCTGGACTCAAACCCCCGGCCGACAATTCCTTCGACCGCCGTGCCGACTTCGCCAATGCGCACCGCTCCCGCGCCTCGGTAGCGCGCGGCTTCGGCGAGGCGCCGCAGCAGGGCTATGTCGGCAAAACGCCGGTGCCGCCGGGCGAGCTCGATCCCGATCTGGCCCGCGCCCTTGGCATCGAGGAGCAAGGCGGCGAGACCGAAGAAGATGCCCGGAATGTGATCACGCCCGGCATGGGCCCTGCCCACTTGCGTTTGGCGCGGCGGGCCGCGGCCGATGTGGGAACCGTAGCCGGCCTTGCCAGCCAGCAATCGCTGGACAAGTTGCTGCGCGAAGGCCGTCCGGAATTTCACGGCCAATTATGGACGCCGCACCGTCCGCCGCGGCCGGACAAGACTGAGGGCGGCCGCCGCCTCGTCATCAAGTCGGATTTCGACCCCAAGGGCGATCAGCCGCAGGCGATCGCCGAACTGGTCGAAGGCGTGCGGCGCCACGACCGCACCCAGGTGCTGCTCGGCGTCACCGGCTCGGGCAAGACCTTCACCATGGCCAAGGTGATCGAGGAAACGCAGCGCCCGGCGCTCATCCTCGCGCCCAACAAGACGCTGGCGGCGCAGCTCTACGGCGAGTTCAAAAGCTTCTTCCCTGAGAACGCGGTCGAGTATTTCGTCTCCTATTACGACTACTACCAGCCGGAAGCCTATATCCCGCGCACCGACACCTATATCGAGAAGGATTCCTCGATTAACGAGCAGATCGACCGCATGCGGCACGCGGCGACGCGCGCGCTGTTGGAGCGCGACGACGTGATCATCGTCGCCTCGGTGTCCTGCATCTACGGCATCGGCTCGGTTGAGACCTATTCGGCGATGACGTTCTCGCTCAAATGCGGCGAACGCCTCGACCAGCGCGCGTTGCTCGCCGATCTGGTCGCTTTGCAATACAAACGCACGGCCGGCGATTTTTACCGCGGCTCGTTCCGCGTGCGCGGCGACGCCATCGAGATTTTTCCCGCCCACTACGAGGACCGCGCCTGGCGGGTATCGCTGTTCGGCGACGAGGTGGAATCGATTCACGAATTCGATCCGCTCACCGGGCAAAAGACCGACGAGCTGGAATTCGTGAAAATCTACGCCAACTCGCACTACGTGACGCCGCGGCCGACGCTGTTGCAGGCGATCGCCGGCATCAAGGTCGAGCTGCGGCAACGGCTTGACCAGCTCAACGCCGCCGGCCGCCTGCTGGAAGCGCAACGGCTCGAGCAGCGCACGCTCTACGACCTGGAAATGATGGAGGCGACCGGCGCCTGCGCCGGCATCGAGAACTATTCGCGTTATCTCACCGGCAGAAAACCCGGCGAGCCGCCGCCGACGCTGTTTGAGTACGTCCCCGACAACGCGTTGGTGTTTATCGACGAGAGTCACGTCACGGTGCCGCAGCTCGGCGGCATGTTTCGCGGCGACTTCCGCCGCAAGGCGACGCTCGCCGAATACGGCTTCCGGCTGCCCTCGTGCATGGACAACCGGCCGCTGCGGTTCGAGGAATGGGACGCGATGCGGCCGCAGACGCTGGCCGTCTCCGCCACGCCCGGGCCGTGGGAGCTCAATGAATCCGGCGGCGTGTTCACCGAGCAGGTGATCCGCCCCACGGGCTTGATCGATCCGCCGGTCGACATCCGGCCGGCGCGCACGCAGGTTGATGATCTGGTCGGCGAGGTGCGCGCGGTGGCGCAAAAGGGCTACCGCAGCCTGGTCACCGTGCTCACCAAGCGCATGGCCGAGGACTTGACCGAATATCTGCACGAGCAAGGCATCCGCGTCCGCTACATGCATTCCGACATCGACACCATCGAGCGTATCGAGATCATCCGCGATCTGCGGCTGGGCGCCTTCGACGCACTGGTCGGTATCAACCTGTTGCGCGAGGGCCTCGATATTCCGGAATGCGCCCTAGTCGCCATCCTCGACGCCGACAAGGAGGGATTCTTGCGCAGCGAGACCAGTCTGGTGCAGACCATCGGCCGCGCCGCGCGCAACATCGACGGCCGCGTCATCCTCTACGCCGACGCCGTCACCGGCTCGATGGACCGCGCCATCGCCGAGACCAATCGCCGGCGCGAGAAGCAGGGGGCGTACAATGCCGCCAACGGCATTACGCCGGAAAGCGTGCGCAAGGGCATCGCCGACATTCTGCAGAGCGTTTACGAGCGCGATCACGTGCTCATCGCCACCGGCACTGGCGAAGGCGGCGCGTTCGAGGAGACCGCCACCATCGGCCACAATTTCGAGGCGGTGATCGCCGACCTCGAAACGCGCATGCGCGCCGCCGCCGCCGATCTCGACTTCGAGGAGGCGGCGCGGCTGCGCGACGAGATCAAGCGTTTACGCTCCACCGAGCTTGCCGTGATCGACGATCCGACAGCGAAAATTCTTCCCTCTCCCCTTGCGGGAGAGGGTCGCCGCGCTTCGCGCGGCGGGGTGAGGGGTCAGCAAAGCAAAGTCCACAAACCCGTGCTCGACGAGATGGGCATCGCGCTCCACCACGAAGTCGCCCCGCATCGCCCGGGCGGGCAGAAACGCGCCCCGCGCAAACCAACGCTCGACGAAGCGGGTCCGGACGTCGAATCGATTCCTGGCAAAAGCTCGGGCCCGCGCTCAACGCTGGGCCGGCCGGGCATGCGCGGCGGTTGGAAGCCACGCGGGCGGTAGTCCACCTCGCTTGCGCGCTTCAAGCGTCAATCGCTGCCGAAGATGGCGAAAGTGGCGCAACCGGAGTAAAGCTCAAGCAGTCAACACGTCGCCGCTCGTGAAAAACCGGCGCCGTATGCGGCGGCGCCGGGGATTTCACTCTGCGACGAAAATCAGACACGGACTCGCTATCGGGTAATGACCTCGGCGATCTTATGATCGGAGGGGTTCACGATCACGAGCTTCTTTTGCAGCATGGCGAAGTTGTACGGCTTGAGCGCCGGAACGTCGCTCGCGGCCTTGGCGGTCACCGGCGCCGTGGTCACGTCGTTCGGCACGACGGCGCCAACTGTGGCGTCAAAACCCGAAGGCGCGCTCTGGCTCAGCGCCTTGGTGTAGAGGTCGCGCCAAGCCGTCTTCTGCTGCGCGTTCGACAGCATCAGCGTATCTTTCGCCGGAGGCGACATCGTGTTGGACGACGAAATGCCGCCGGCTGACGCCGCCGCTACGCCAGCCAACAGCACCGCCGCCGTGGCGAGCACAACTGAGGTCGGTGTCTTCATGGCGATCTCCATTTTTGGAATGATCGCCCCGGATGCGAAACGCGGCGCCTGACCGCGCCGTTTCGTTAAAAGTGGTTCATGGACGAAAGGTCGCGCGGCGGGTTGCCACGCCGCAAAGCCCTTGCGGCGTGCGCCTCCCCACGCACTCTCGGTTCCCAATTAAGGGCCGCTGTACTCGTCGTGTGTCGGTTTCCCCGAACGCTACCACCAGCGACGGTGGCGAGCGCGGGTGCCGCCTGAGCGCATGACGCCGACAATGCCATCAGCGCGACGGCACACGTTGCTATCCGTGCAAGATTCATTGTGGCCCTCTTGCGTTGGAAGACGCTTCGCGCCCGGTCGCTTAAAACGAATGCGCGGAATTTAACGCAATTCGCGGTACGTTTCGAGAGCGCATGAGCGCCGTGATGAACGGCTTTAGCGCGACAGCTTTTCCAGCTCGGGGAACGGCGCATAGGTCGCGCCCGCGCATGCTTCGTGCGCCGTCTCGGCAAAGCGATCGAACCGACCGGTCATAAAAATCGCTGCGGTCTCCTTGACGCCGGCATAATCGACGCTGCCCTTTTTGGCGTCGAACCGCGTCTTGGCGTTGAACCGCAGACAGACCATGTAGCGTTTGCCACTTCCCACGGGCTTCAGTGCCGGGTCGGAAATGCCGGCGTCGCGGATCCCGGTTGGATCGTTCAGGTAGACGTGCATGGCGGCGAGAATATCGCCCTTGTAGTTGGTCGGATAGACATTGATCGCCTCATCGTCGCCATCCGCCGCGTCGCTTGAGTGATGGCCGTGCGTGCAAGCGCCGAGGAGAAGCCCCACGCCTAAGACCAGGCCGACGAGCCGCCAGTAAACACCATTGACTTGCATCGATTGCCGCGCTCCGCCGTTGCGCCAGTGCCCTTCCGGGTTAATCTCGAATGGCCCTGAGCACCCCTGCGCAGTCATGGAGGGTAGCCATAACAGAAAAACCCCCTATAAGGGTCGGCAGCCGGCGCCGTCGTCCGTCCATGGTCTTGTGGTCCCACGCAGCTTGATGCCCACCATTGCCCATCTCATTCACGTTTACGGCCTCGCTGTCGTCGCCGGGGTCATCGGTCTCGAGTGCATCGGTCTTCCCTTTCCCGGAGAGACGGTGTTGATTCTGGCCTCGATTTTTGCCGGCACCAAGCACGATCTCAATATTATCTCGGTGGTGCTGACCGCGGCGGGCGGAGCCATCGTCGGTCAAATGGTCGGATACGTCATCGGCCGGGAATTCGGCTATTGGCTGTTGCTGCGCTACGGCTCCTATCTGCGGATTACCGAAGGCCGCATCAAGCTCGGCGAATATCTGTTTCTGCGCCATGGCGGCAAGATCGTCATCGTCGCCCGCTTTATCCCGGTGCTGCGCAGTTTGGCCGGTATCCTGGCCGGAGCCAACCGCATGCCGTGGCGGCATTTCTTGCTTGCCAATGTGGTGGGCGCGGTCATTTGGGCGTCTTTCTTCGGCTTCGCCGCCTATATGCTGGGACGCCAGTTCGAGCGGCTGGCCGGCCCGATGGTCATCGTCCTCGGTGTTGCGACGGTTGTCGTCATCATCGCCGGCGCGATCTTCGCGGCCCGGCATGAAGCGCAACTGACCGCCGAGGCCGAACGCGCCCTGCCGGGACCGCTGAAGTGGCCGTAGCTCTTCGCTGCGGACGGGTCGGGCGCCGCTTGCAGCGCTTGTCGCACGACGCCATATAGCTGGTGGACGGACCGATTTTCGACCGACAAGCCTGTCTAAAGGAACATGAGCTTTTCGGACAACCGGATTCCAGCTCTCCGGATCATGCTCCAGGGGCGCCATAAGGGCTCCACAAAGTCGCTGACCAAGGGCTTTGCAACCATGTCGAGGATTTCGTCGCTTTCAAGCCCGTTTCTGCTCGGCTTCGATGAGATCGAGCGCGTGCTCGATCGGGTAGCCAAAGCCGCCGACGGCTATCCGCCCTATAACATCGAGCGTATCGCGCGTGACGCCCATAACCCGGAACGGCTGCGCATCACGCTGGCCTTGGCGGGCTTCACCCGCGATCAGCTCGACGTGACGTTGGAAGAGAGCCAGCTTGTGATTCGCGGTCGGCAGCAGGACGACAAAAGCCGGCAATATCTTCACCGCGGCATCGCCGCACGGCAGTTCCAGCGCAGCTTCGTGCTGGCGGAAGGGATGGAAGTGCTCAGCGCAGACCTAACGAACGGATTATTGTGCATCGATCTGGTGCGCCCGCAGCCGCAGCGCGTCGTCAAATCGATCGCCATCACGGAGTCGGAGTGAGCAAACCGAATAGGACTCCACCGCGTTATTGGAGCAGGAGCCAAGGGTCCATGCCATCGGAAGCGAGCGGTACCGCCATGACACAGATCGAAATATCCCCGGAAGCGCTGGCTCACCTCGGCGACGGGCAGATCGCCTATGTGAAGACGATCCGCTCCGAGGATGTCCACACCCTGTTTCCGCAGGTGCCGGACATCCAGCCCGGCCTGAAGCTGTTCGCGCTGCACGCGGCAGACGGCACGCCGATCATGCTCACTGACAGCCGCGAGGCCGCCATCGCCAACGCCGTGAGCCAACAGCTCGAGACGGTGAGCGTACACTGAGGCAGGCGACGGAGGACGGACGATGATCTGTCCTCCGTCGTCCGTTTTCTGTCGTCTGATTACGCTGCACTTGCCGAAGGCATCGCCAGCACGGCGTACAGCGCCTCAGCGTCTTGCGAAGCGCGCAGCTTGTGGGCGACGGCGGCATCCCGAAGCAGCCGCGCTACCCGCGCCAGCGCCTTCAAGTGATCGGCACCGGCGCCCTCCGGCGCCAGCAAGAGAAAAATGAGATCGACCGGCTGCCCGTCGAGCGCCTCGAAATCGACCGGCCGGTCGAGCCGCGCGAACAATCCGAACAGCCGTGTAAGATTGGGCATCTTGCCGTGGGGAATGGCGATGCCATTGCCGACCGCGGTCGACCCGAGCTTCTCCCGCTGCATCAGGATTTCGAAGATCGCCCGCTCGTTCAGACCGGTGAGCACCGCCGCGCGCGCGGCAAGCTCCTGCAGGGCCTGCTTCTTGTTGTTGACCTTGAGCGCCGGGAGGATCGCGTTCGGGGCGACGAGATCGATGAGCGGCATGAGTGGGGACCTGGGGAGCGAGGCCGTAGCCTAACGCTGGCTTTCCTATTTGAGCACGATCTTTGCCGAAAACCGGTACCTGCTTTTCCGGATCATGCTCAAGGGCGGCGGACCATAAGAAGCGTGAGCAACCGCGTCAATGGGCATCCGGCGGAACAGTTGCGGCCGGATCAATCCAGCCGAAATGTCCATCGGCGCGGCGATAGACGACATTGATGCCGCCATGTGCGGCGTGCCGAAAGACCAGCACGGGCGCGCCGGTCATGTCGAGTTCGATCACCGCATCGCTGACCGACATTTGCTTCAACCTGGTGGTCGATTCGGCGATGATGACGGGCGTAAAGCCGTCCAGCTCGGCCTCGCTCTCGTGTTCCGGGGCGGCGATGACATAGCTGGCCGCATCGACCGCGCCTCGACCATCGAGACGTTCGGGGTGGTGGTCCTTGAGCCGGCGATGATAGCGGCGCAGCCGCTTCTCCACCCGCAGCGCGGCCTGGTCGGCGCTGGCATAGGCATCGGCTGCCCGGCCTTCGGCATGTAACGTGACCTTCGAGTCGAGATGGATGGCGCATTCGGTGCGAAAGCCGAAGCCCTCCCGCGCAACGGTCACGTGGCCGGAATAGCCCCCGTCGAAATACTTATCCACGGCTTGGGCGATCCGCGCGTTGACGCGCTCTCGCAGCGCATCGCCGACATCGAGATTTTTTCCGGAAACGCGAAATGGCATGGCTGTCTCCTAGAGCACGATCGGGAAAAATGGGTACGGGATTTCGGACAAGATCATGCTCACGCAAAAAGCTCCTTCAGCCGCTCATCCGAGCTAGGTACTGGCAAGCGTGGAGTCAACGCGGCGCGGTGCCCGGCACCGCCCCGCCGCCGATACTATCAGGTGACCGCGGCGGCCTGCTTCTCCCGCCGTCGCTGCACCGAGGATGGAATGCGCATGGCCTCGCGATATTTCGCCACCGTCCGCCGCGCGATGTCGATGCCTGAGTCGCGCAGCTTGTCGACGATGGTATCGTCGGACAGCACGTTGCCGGCGCTCTCGGCGTCGATCAGCTGCCTGATGCGGTGGCGCACCGCTTCGGCCGAATGCGCCTCCCCGCCGTGGGCGGCGGCGATCGCTGAAGTGAAAAAATATTTGAGCTCGAAGATGCCGCGGTTGGTTGCCATGTACTTGTTGGCGGTCACCCGGGAAACCGTCGACTCGTGCATACCGATGGCCTCGGCGACGGTCTTGAGGTTGAGCGGACGCAAGTGCTCGACGCCATGGGCGAAGAAGCCGTCTTGCTGGCGCACGATTTCGTTGGCGACCTTGAGGATGGTGCGTGCACGCTGGTCGAGCGCGCGCACCAACCAAGTGGCGCTTTGCAGGCATTCGGCCAGGTAGGATTTGTCGCCTTCCTGCCGCGCCGTGGCCGATACTTCGGCGTAATAGGTTTGATTCACTAGAACCTTCGGCAAGGTGTCGGAATTAAGCTCGACAATCCAGCCGCCGTCGGGACCGGGCCGAACGAAAACATCCGGCACGAGCGGCTGCACGATCGCCGACCCGAAGGCGAGACCGGGCTTTGGATTAAGGTGCCGGATTTCGGCGATCATGTCGGCGAGGTCGTCGTCGCCGACGCCGCAGATCTTTTTCAGAGCGGCGAAATCGCGCTTCGCCAGAAGATCGAGACGGCTGATCAAGGCCTGCATTGCCGGATCGAAGCGGTCGAGTTCCTTGAGCTGAAGCGCCAGGCATTCGGCCAGATCGCGGGCGCAGACGCCGGGCGGATCCAGGCTCTGCAGAATGCCGAGCACGGCCTCGACTTCCTTGACGCTGGTGCCGAGCTTCTCGGCCGCTGCAGTCAAATCGCCGCTGAGATATCCGGCCTCGTCGACGAGATCGATCAAATATTGCCCGATCATCCGCCGCACCGGGTCGGCAACGGCGAGCGTGAGCTGTTCGCGCAACCAGTCCGCCAGCGTGGTTTCGGCGGAAATGAAAGCTTCGAGATTGTAGTCGCCGTCGTCGCGGCCACCGGGGCCAACGCCCGCCCATTCCGAGTATCCCGCCGGGCCTTCGGCCGCGCGGGGGCGAATCGGCTCGGCGTCATCGGGGAAGACATCTTCAAGGCGGGTATCGAGCCGGTCTTCGATCGCCTCGCCGGTCGGCTCACTCTCGCCGGCATTCCATGTTTCACCGTCCGCAGATGGGCTGTCCGCAGTTTGGGCGGTCTCGGGCTCGCCCGTCGCCTCGTCGTCCGCGCTGCGGTCGAGCAACGGATTGCGTTCGAGTTCCCCTTCGACATAGGCGACCAGATCGAGATTGGAGAGCTGCAGCAGCTTGATCGCCTGCAACAGCTGCGGCGTCATCACCAGGGCTTGGCTCTGGCGGATTTGAAGTCTTTGGGTGAGTGCCATTGACGGTCGGCCGAACTGGTCCGTTTCTTGCTTGTAGGTGTTCTACAGCAAGTCGACCGGGGTGTCGTCAACCGAATTCGAACAGGCTTAAAGGTGGAATTCCTCGCCGAGGTAGAGACGGCGCACGTCAGGGTTGTTGACGATGTCGGCGGCATGGCCCTCCATCAGCACTTCCCCGGAATAAATGATGTAGGCGCGATCGGTCAGGCCGAGGGTTTCGCGCACATTGTGGTCGGTGATCAGCACGCCGATGCCGCGATTGGTGAGATGACGCACCAGCGCCTGGATGTCGCCGACGGCGATTGGGTCGATGCCGGCGAAAGGCTCGTCGAGCAGCATGTAATTCGGCCGTGTCGCCAGCGAGCGGGCGATTTCGACGCGGCGGCGTTCTCCGCCGGACAGTGCGATCGCCGGCGTTTTACGCAATCGCGCGATGTTGAACTCTTCAAGCAGCCCGTTGAGGTCGCGCTCGCGCCGCTTGGTGTCCGGCTCGACCACTTCAAGCACGGCGCGAATGTTCTCCTCGACGCTCAGCCCGCGGAAAATGGAGGCTTCCTGCGGCAAGTAGCCGATGCCCAGGCGGGCGCGCTGGTACATCGGCAGCGACGTCACGTTGTAGCCGTCGAGTTCGATGCTTCCTTTATCGGCGTTGATGAGCCCCGTGATCATGTAGAAGACCGTCGTCTTGCCGGCGCCGTTGGGGCCGAGGAGGCCGACAGCCTCGCCCTTGCGCACGTAAAGACTGACCCCCTTGACGACCTGACGCCCAACGAAGCTCTTCTCCACGCTGTGGACGGAAAGCACGTCCTTGCGGCCGGACGGCGCGGCGCCGTTGCCGTCCGCGCGGCGGCGCGGCCGAACCGGCGGCTGGGAAACGTCTTCCGCCAGCGGTTCGGGCTGCGGTCCGTTTTCTGGACGGGGTTGGCGCTGCGGCCGCGGCGAACGCTTGCCGCGTGCTTTCCCTGCCGCCGCCGGCCGGCTCGCGATATCGACATAGGTGCCGCTGATCACACCGCCGATGCTGGCGAGGTCGATAGCCTCATCTCCGGCGGCAACCGGGCGGTGCGACACCGGACTACGGCGCCGGCGAAAATATGAGAAAATATCCAACACTCGGTCTCGGAATCTTCGGCTCGATGCGGGGAGGTCCCGCTTTGCGGAGGACTTTAACCGATTTCCCTTAGCGATGCTGCCGGCCCCTTAGTTCGATCGGCTCGGCCCGATGGACAGGACGTTCGGGGACCCGCCGTCTGCATCCTTTTTCGGCAGAATGAGCGCGCGGACGCGATTCTGAGTGCTCGCGCCGGACTCGAAGTGGGCGTCTCCGGTCACGGTGTCGACGACGACGCTGTCGCCGTGGAGGACGTTCTTGCCTTGGCTGACAACCACGTTTCCGGTCAGCGTCATCGTCTTCTTTTTCGGGTCGTAGACGCCAAGATCGCCGGTCGCAATTTGATCCTTGGTGGTGATGGTGACGCCGCCGCGCGCTTCTATCCGGCGGATGTCCTGCGAGCCCTGAGGCACAACCGGCCCCTTCTGTGTGCGGGTCCCGCCCGTCGTGCTCTGCCCTGACTGAGTTGCGGTCGCGCCGGGCCGCGCCGCGGCGGGACCATGCTCCGCGCCGTACAGGACGACGAGCGTTTGGCATTTGATCGTCGTGTCACCCTGGACCACCACCACGTCGCCGGAGAAGGTCGCCATCTTATTCTTATCGCGCACTTCGAGCGTCGCGGATTCAATCTGGATCGGCTGGTCCTGGTTCTGGTCTTGAACGATGCTCAGGCTGGGGGACGTTGCAGCGGCGCGCGGACCTTGCGCTGCGGCGGACCCCGGCGCAGCCAATGCCATAACCACAGCCCAGAGCGTAAGCCGCCGCGTCATCGATCGCTTGCCTGTGTGGAATCCTGGTCCGGGTGCATCGTCACCGCGACGCCGCCACCGAAGCGGATCACGTCGCCACTGTCGGAGACTTCCATCCGCTTGGCGTTGACGATGCCGTTGGTGAGTTTCACCCAGACCGGCTTCTCCGAGACCACGTGGCCTTTGTGCACGTCGACCTTGGCCTCGCTCAGGCGCACCTCGTAGCCGGTCGAAGAGACGAGATGGACATTGTCGATGAGGGTCAACAAATCGGATTTCATGTCATAGATTCCCGAGTTCGACGTGATGTTGACCCTGCTGTCGTCCTCCATCTCGATTTTGGCCTGAATCTGCTCAAGCTCCATCACGTCGGGCTTGGTGATTTCCTGCGCCGCGGCCTTCGCGGTAAACTCATAGGGACGGGAAGCGGCAGTGAAGCCGGCGAGGCGCGGCTGCTCCATGGTGATCTTGGTGCCTTTGATGACCAGCTTGCCAAGCTCTCCCGGCAGCCGAAGGCCGCCGGTCGGCAAATAATTGGCCACCAAGACCACGAGCAGCACCGCCGCAATGCCGGCGGGCATGCTGATGCGAAGCCAACGCACGTACCGGCTGTGCCGCGTCGCGGCGCGATAGGTCTGTTCGGCATCGCCGCGAGCCGTCGCCGAAAACCCGGCTGTTCTTGCGGTGTCGACAGGATAGACGGTGGCCAGTGGCTTTCCCCTCGAACCGTGCCCCGACAGGTTGCGGGCCGCTTATCTCGGTCCGGCTTGCGGACTGTCGCCTGCGAATGTGGCTTGGACCGGGCGGGGCGGCTCCCGGAAAGCACACATTCGGCGTCCCGATTCCCAAGCGATACTAGCAAATTTATGATTCTAGGGGTGTTTTTGATTGGATTTGCCGTATGGGTCCGTCGCCGGGCCGAAAAAAGCCCTGCAAATCCGCGGTTCTAGATATTCGCCGGTTCTAGGAATGGGCGAAAATATCGTCGGCGGCAAAGCCCGCGAGATCGAGCCGAACCCGGTGCGGCAGGAAACGAAAACACGCCGCCGCCAACTCGTCGCGGCCCTCCCGCACCAGCATGGCGTCCAGCCGCTCTTTGAGCGCGTGCAGATAAAGCACGTCGGCGGCAGCGTAGGCAATCTGCGCGTCGGTGAGTTCCGCCGCGCCCCAATCCGATAATTGCTGCTGTTTCGACAGGTCGTGCCCCAGAACCTCGCGCACCAGGTCCTTGAGACCGTGCTTGTCGGTGTAGGTGCGCGCGAGCCGCGAGGCGATCTTGGTGCAGTAGACCGGTTCCGGCATCACGCCAAAGGCATTGCAAAGCATGGCAAGGTCGAACCGCCCAAAGTGAAAAATCTTGAGCAGTCCGGGGTCGGCCAAGAGCCGCTTGAGATTGGGCGCGTCGGTGGCGTGCGCTGGGATCTGCACCACGTCCGCAGAGCCGTCGCCGGGCGAAAGCTGAACCAGGCATAGCCGGTCGCGGCCGAGAGTAAGCCCCATGGTTTCGGTGTCGATGGCGACCGCGCCGGTGTAGCGCGAAAGGTCCGGCAGATCGCCGCGATGCAGGCGGATGGTCATGCGGTCATGCGCTACGATAGGGCCTCGGTGTGGCGCCTCGGGGATATTTCGGATTGTTGGCGCAAGTCCTTGAATCAAGTCCCTGAATATCGCAACCGAAATGGCGCGTCAAAACGGCTCCGCCAAGCGTGCCGTCAGGACTGTCACTATGGCAAGGCCCTGCCGAAGTGACAGCGAGGCGAGGGTTCGGCTAACATCACGCCAGCCTTGGGAAAAAGGGCGACGGAGGAAGACGATCAGCGCGCAGCCCGCATCCGCGTTCGCAACGTTGCCGTTGCCGCCCCGCCCGCGCCGGCAGGTCCTGTCTGCGTTCTGGCGCGGGCGCTCGGTCCGCGTCCAGCTCCTGCTGGTGTTTGCGCTGATCGATCTTATCGCCGTGTTCGTCGCCGGCGGCGTCGCGATCTTGCGGGCCCGCACGCAGACGCGCGTCGAAGTGGCCGCTTCGATGCGATTGGCGGAACTCCTGGTCGGCGACGCCGTCAATCTGGTGCAGCAGCAGCTTCCGGCCGAGCAATTCCTGGCGGCCTTGCCGGCGCAGTTGCGGTCGATGCGCCATGTGCGGATCGCGGTGAAGGATGCGGCGGGTGCTGCTATTGCCACCGCGCCGCTGCCGGCAAGGACCGACGGTCGACGCGCGGACGAGCGCGCGCCGGCGCCGGCTTGGTTCGCAGCCTTGATCGACCCGCCGATCGAGACGCTCGACGTGCCGGCGGTTGTCGGCGGCCGCCGCGTCGGTGAGGTCGAAATCATCGGCGAGCCCGCCGACGAGATCGCCGAGATCTGGGACAACGCGGTCGCGATGGGGATCGTAGCCGTCGCGCTCAATATCGCCATGATCGGCTTGCTTTATTTTCTGTTCGGCCGTGTGCTCGATCCGCTCGCCGTGCTCGCCACCGGCCTCTCCGACCTCGAGCACCAGACCTATAACGTGCGCCTGCCGCAGCCGCATGCCCGCGAGTTGGCTGCCATCGCCGATCACTTCAATGCGCTCGCTCTTGCGCTTGAGACGGTGCGCGCGGAAAACCTGCGGCTCAATCGCCGGCTGATCACGGCGCAGGACGACGAGCGCCGGCGCACCGCGCTCGAACTGCATGATGAGGTCGGTCCTTGCCTGTTCGGGCTGAAAGCCAATGCATCGTCCATTGCCAGCGCAACCGGCGACCTGCCCGAGCAAGCCAGGCAAACCGTCTCCGCGCGCTTGCGCGACATCCTGGCCATCATCGAGCATTTGCAGACGATCAATCGCAGCATGCTCGACCGCCTGCGGCCGATGGCGCTCGGCCACGTCCCGCTCGAAGAGATGCTGGGCCAGCTCCTGCGCGAGCGCGCCCGCCAATATCCGCAGATTTCGTTCTCGTTCACGGCTGGCAAACTTCAGCGCAGCTACGGCGATTCGATCGACCTCACCGTCTATCGCTGCATTCAGGAAAGCCTGACCAATACTATCCGCCATGCGCAGGCGAAGCACGTCGGCGTCGATCTCCGCCATGTCGACGGCGAGCACCGGGTCGCACTGACGGTGCGCGACGACGGCTGTGGAATGAATCCCGGCAAGCTGGCGGGCTTCGGCATTCGCGGCATGCAGGAACGCGTCGAAGGCTTGGGCGGCCATTATGGTGTCGAAAGCGAAGCTGGCCGCGGCACCTGCGTGCATATCAGCATTCCGGTGGTCGAGCCGCGGAACACCGCGTTGGACGGCGGCGGCAGCGGTGCGAAGGCATGATCAGCGTCCTCATCATCGACGACCATCCGATCGTGCTGCAGGGCTGCCGGCGCATGCTGGAGGACGCGGGGGTGGCCGTCGTGCTCGAGGCGCGCGATGCCGTCTCGGGCTACAGGCTCTACCGCCGTCATCGTCCCGACGTGGTGATCATCGACCTCGCCATCCATGGCAGCGGGCTCGGCGGCCTGCCGCTGATCCGCCGGATCAGCGCCCACGATAGGCGGGTGGGCATTCTCGTCTTCAGCATGCACAGCGACCCCATTATCGTCGCCCGCGCGCTTGAGGCAGGTGCCACCGGCTATGTGCTCAAGGACACCTCGTCCGCGGACTTGCTGGAAGCATTCGAAAAGGTGCGCGCCGGCAAGCCCTATTTGAGCGCCGACCTCGCCATGCAAGTCGCGTTGGTGCACACGCCCGCGCGGCAGAATCCGCTCGCCGAGCTGACGCCGCGGGAGTTGCAAACCCTGGCGCTGTTGGCCGAAGGCAAGCCCTACGGCCGCATCGCCGAGGAGATTAACGTCAGCTACAAGACCGTGGTCAACGTCAGCTCCCAGCTCAAGCAGAAGCTTGATGCCCGCAATCTGCCGGAGCTGATCCGGACCGCCGTGCAGTTGCTGTCGGCGACCTCCTAATCGGTGTGGCCTGCCAGGCGGCATAAGATATTCGGCCACCGTCGATTGCCAAAACTTCCCGGTCCGATTTGGAACAACTTTCCCTGACGCGGGCCTGCGGATGGTGACAGAGTCTTCCCGGAGGTTGGGGGGACGTATCGCCCATGCGGAGGGCTGTCAGCCTTGGGGGCGTAAGCGCGGCGGCGGTCCGGGCGGTCTGTCGCGCCCTGCTCCGGGCAGGCTGTTTTGCCACCGTGATGGCGCCCGGCATCGTCGCCGCGCAGCAGACTGCGGGCCCGAGCGCGGATTCGGGCGCGGCCACCCTTCCCGAGATCCGCGTCATCGCGACCACCCCGGTGGCGCCTCCGCCCAGGGCGAAGCCTGCTGCCGCGGCTGCTGCCACAGCGGAAAGCACCGCGGCGGTCACTCAACCCGGCGTGGTCGACCAGGATAAGATTCCGTCCAATGTCCAAACGCTTTCAGCGGCCGATTTCAGCTATATGACCACGCCGGACTTGCTCCAGGCTATGGAGCGAGCGCTTCCTGGTGTCGCGCTGAGCGACCAGACCGGGAATCAGTTCCAGCTCGATCTCAACTACCGCGGCTTCATTGCCTCTCCGGTGATCGGTACGCCGCAGGGGATCGCCGTCTATCAAAACGGGGTGCGCATCAATGAAGTGTTCGGCGACATCGTCAATTGGGACTTGATCCCGCAAAATGCCATCAACGGGATGACGCTCGTTCCCAGTAATCCGGTGTATGGACTCAACGCGATCGGCGGCGCGCTGTCGATGCAAATGAAGAATGGCTTCACTTACCACGGCGTCGAAGGCGAAGTGAACGGCGGCTCGTATGGGCGCGTTGGCTCGTCGGTGCAGGCCGGCGGGCAGGTCGGAAACCTGTCCGGCTACATCGCTGCCGACGCCATCGACGATGCCGGTTGGCGCGACTACTCGGCGTCGTCGTTGCGGCGTGTCTACGTCGATCTCGGCGCGCGTGGCGATCAGACCGAGTTCCACGTCACCTTCACCGGTGCCGATAATAATTTCGGCGCCGCCGCCGCGACGCCGATGCAGATGCTCGAGCAGAATTGGTCGAGCGTCTACACGCTGCCGCAAATGACGCAAAATCAACTCGCCTTCTTGACCGCGAGCGCCAGCTGGAAGCCGAGCGATACGTGGACCTACCAGGCGAATGCTTATTTCCGCAATTTCAACCAGGCGCATGTCGACGGCAACGGCACGAACACGCAAAACACCGGATGCCCCGACCCGACGGTGCTGTGCTTTCCCAATCTCAATGGCACTGTGTCCAATCTCATAACAACGACCGGACAGACGGTGCCGGCCACTGGCTTGCTCGGGACGAGCGTATTGGGCGAAATCGACCGCACCTGGACGACGACCAACAGCTTCGGCGGCTCGGTGCAGGCGGCCTCCTCGGAAAAAGTGTTCGGTCATGACAACAATTTTGTCGTCGGGATGAGCATCGACCGCGGGCTGGTGCAATTCTCGACGACGAGCGAGCTGGGCACCGTCAATGCCAACCAGTTTCCCTTCGTGCAGGGCGTCGGTCTCTTCATCGACCTGCCCTCCGGCGACGTAGCGCCGGTCGGATTGGGCGCAACGACGCTCTATACCGGCCTCTACACGACCGACACTTTCGATGTCACGCCGCGGCTGTCGGTAACCGCCGGCGCCCGTTTCAACTTCGCCCAGATCAATTTGATGGACCAGCTCGGTAACGACCCTTTGCTCAACGCCAGCCACGATTACAGCCATTTCAACCCCATGGCCGGCGCGACCTACAAGCTCACGCCCAATCTCACGCTCTATGGCGATTTTGCGATGGCAAACCGGGCACCGACGCCGCTGGAGCTCGGCTGCTCCGATCCGCTGCGGCCCTGTCTGATCGACAGCGCATTGGTCGGCGATCCGAATCTCAATCAGGTTGTTACCTATACCTTCGAGGCTGGCTTACGCGGGCATTTCGACATCGCCAAAGGACAGTTGAACTGGACCGTGGGCGCCTACCACGCGCTCAACACCGACGACATCATTAATGTCGCGAGTCCCATCCCCGGGCACGCATATTTTCAGAACGGCGGGGATACGCTGCGTCAGGGCATCGAGGCCAATGCGACCTACAAATGGGAGCGCTGGAATCTTTATGCAAATTACACCTACGTGGATGCCACGTTCCGGGATTACTTGACTTTGTCGTCACCGTTCAATCCCTATGCTGACGCCAACGGCAACATCTACGTCGTTCCCGGCGATCACCTGGCCGGGATTCCGAATTTCCGCTTCAAGCTCGGCGGCGAGTATCAGATCACCGACCCATGGAAGTTCGGCGCGGATCTCAACGTCATCGGCAGTCAATGGCTTGTCGGCGATGAATCAAATCAGAACCCAAAGCTGCCGGCCTATTGGGTGGTGAACCTGCATTCGTCCTATCAAATAACGAAGAACTTCGAGGTGTTCGGCCTGGTGAAAAACCTCTTCAACCAACGCTACCACGTGTACGGCACCTTCTTCGATACCACCTCGTTTCCCTATTTGAATCTGACCGACCCGCGCAC
Organism: Xanthobacteraceae bacterium; assembly: GCA_049284935.1. Taxonomy (GTDB): domain Bacteria; phylum Pseudomonadota; class Alphaproteobacteria; order Rhizobiales; family Xanthobacteraceae; genus BOG-931. The sequence goes on along the minus strand of JBAPYW010000046.1, from coordinate 17,916 downwards.
CTTCGTGCCGGGCATGCCGTTCGCCGCCTATGTGGGAGCCCGGGCGACGTTTTAGCGTCGAGATGATTCGACGGATGCGGATATTTTCGACGACAAGCCGGAAAGCTCCAGACTCAGCGTCTTGAGACGCTGCCGCGCCGCGGACTCGTAAGCCTGGGCATCCGCCCGCGCCTCGCGCTGTCCGTTGAAGAAAAGCCCGCTTCTGCCGTCCAGGGCGGCGGAGGTCGCCAGATTGAGGATGGCGTCGGCGCCTTGCTCGACGCTGCTCATGGGCGTGACGCCGGATTGGCGCACCATGGTCGTGTTCATGTAGGTCGCGGGATGCAAGGCATTGACCGTGACGCCGGTACCGTCGAGTTCACGGGCGAGATCGATCGTAAACATGATCTGGGCAAGCTTGCTTTGGCAATAGGCGCGCGAGCCGCTGTAGCCGTGCGTCAACATCACGTCGGCAAAGTCGATCGCCTGTTGTCCGAGTGAGGAGACGTTGACGATGCGCGCGGGCGCGCTTTCGCCGATCAGCGGCAGAAGCAGATGCGTGAGCAGGAAGCCGGCGAGGTAGTTCACGGCGAAGCGCAGTTCGTAGCCGTCGGCGCTAGTTTGCCGCGCGCCTTGCGGCCCGCCGCTGCCGATGCCCGCATTGTTGATGAGAAGATCGAGCCGCCTCGTGGCCTGCTGCACCGAACCGGCCAGCCGGCGTACCTCGGCAAGGGAAGAGAGGTCCGCGATTAAAAAGTCCGCGGCACCGCCGGCGTCTTTGATCTCGGCGACGACGCGCTCGCCGCGTCCACGATCGCGGCCGTGCACCAGAACCCGCCAGCCTTGTCCGCCCAGCCGCTTCGCCACGACGCGGCCGACGCCGTCCGTCGAGCCGGTGATCAGCGCCGTTTTTCCATCCGCTCTTGCCATGGCCGCAGCGTCTCAGTTTGAAAACCGGCGGCTTGGATCAATGCAACGAAACCGTACATTGCTGAATTGCGGATCGCTGGCCGCCATCAGGATCCGCGCTTGCTGGTTCAGGCCGGCACAAAAATCCTCCGCGGTGCGGATTGCAAGGGCTCGCGCCGAAGCCGCATCGCCGAAGCCGGTCAGGTCCGTATCGTAGAATTGATAGGTATCCGGACCGATTTGGAACACGCCGCTGGACGAGCCGAAGCCCGCCACCACAAACGCCGCCAAAATCCCAGCGATTGTCAGACGATCCATCGGCCCTTCCTCCACGGGATAAGCTTAGTCGAAAGGCTCCCGATGCTCCATCCCCGGAATTTGTTCTGTCGACGGAATAGGTAGAATGATCCATAAAGAGAAGGGCCTAGACCAGGAATGGAACCAGCGCCGTGAATAAATCCCTTCGGCTGTTGCTGATCGCAAGCGCGGTGACGGTTGCGGATGGCGCGAGCGCGGCGCCAGTCGCGACACAAGCCGCGGCGATGGACCAGTGCCGGCTCTACGGCTTCACGCCCGGCAGCCGGGACTATGCAGAGTGCCGCGTGGATGTCAGACGTTACTGGACAACAGGTCCCTGCGGCAGCGCCCGCTTCGCCGCGATCCATCGCGGCTATTGTCACTTGAATCCGCCGCCCTTTATCTAGTCGGCCGCCTGGGGCAATAAAATCGCGTGCTGGTGCCCAGGCTGGGTTGCGACCGGAAGGCGGCGTCGACCGGCACAGGCGCTGCGGGCAGATCGTGGCCGCCAACCGTGACGCTGTGGGCGTAGACGCCGCGGGCGCGATCGTGCGGGTCGCAGAGGCCTTCCTTCAGCGTGCTGACGATGCTGACGCAGGCGTCGACGCCGTCGAAGACCTTCTGCCAATGCTCAGCGCTCTCTGCGCCGATGATCTCGGCGACTTTGGCCACGGTCGCAGCCGGATCTTTCGTGTCCCGCTCGGCCGCCGGCAATGCTGCCCATCGGCGCCAGCAGCACCGGATGTTTAATGCCACGCTTTTTCGGTGAGGCGCGTTCGCAACGTCATGTGCATCTCCGCAAGCGGGCCGCTCGGCGCGCTCAGGACGTTAGGTGGCCAGTTGGACGCCGCTTTCGACTTGACGATGCCGACGCGGCGAGGTTGGATTCGGCGAGGCATTCCGCCAGCGTATACTGATCGAGATACCGGTAAAAAACATTCTTGGCGGCATCCAGCATGCCGCGCAAACGGCAGCGTGGTAGCAACGTGCAAGCCCCGCCGTCGGCCCGGAAGCATTCTACCAGCGCCTGATCCTGCTCGTGATCGCGAATCACTTCGCCTACTTTGATCTCGCTCGCCGGCCGCGCCAGCATGACGCCGCCGCGCGCGCCACGGATCGTGCGCACCAGGCCTGCCTCGGTGAGATACTGCACGATCTTGTGCAAATGATTACGGGAAATGACCAGCTGGCGCGCGAGCGCATCGGTGCTCACGTGAGCGTCCGGGGTCGCCGCCAGCCGCATGAGCACGCGCAAAGCGAAATCGGTTGAGGTGAGCAATCGCATGGCAGCGTCTCCATATTGGTATTGACTATACCAGATTATGTGCCTAAGGGAATCCCCAATTTGGGGCCAGGCGCTCGTGCGCCGCTTTCGCCAAGCCGTGAGATGGTGCCCATGATTACGAGAGTTTTGCTCTACGTCGTCGCCGCCGTGCTCATTGCCGCGCATTTCCTGCGCGTGGGCGATCTGGTCGTCGTCGCGCTGTGCCTGGCGACACCGCTCTTGTTTCTGCTGCGCCGGCGCTGGAGCCTGCTGGTCCTACAGTGGCTCGCATATGTGGCGGCGGCTATTTGGCTGGCGGCCGCCTGGCAGATCGTGGAAATGCGCATGGCCTTCGGTGAGCCGTGGCTGCGCGCCGCGCTCATTCTGATCGCGGTTGCTGGGTTCAGCATGCTGGCAGGCTTGCTGCTCCACAACAACGTCATGCAAGTGCGCTACCGCGGCCGCTGAAGGACCGGCGCGGGCAGGCGGCCGTCGATCATATGGCGGACGGCGAGCACCGGGTGACGCCACAGCATGCGCGGGCCGGCCCAGCGCATCACCTCTCTGATGCGCTCGCGCATATTCCTCTTGTAGCAGTGTACCGTGCAGTTAGCACAGGTCGGCTTGACCTCGCCGAAAACGCAGCGCTCGAGCCGCCGATACGCATAATCGCGCAACTCGGCACAGTCCTGACAAAGCATTGCACGCTTTGATCGGTGATGGGTGGAGCAATACACCCGCAGCATAGCCGCGATCATCTTGAATTCACGGCCGCGCCGCTTGAACGACGCCCCGTCGGCACTGCTGCCGCCCCGTTCCATCATAGCCGCCATACTCAATCTATATTGGTATTGACGATACCATAATCGTCCGCTAATTTGGTAGAGTAAATACCAGTATATGCATAGGAGAAATTCGGTGAACCAGGGTCAATCTCAATCCGTGGCATCGCGCAGCCTGGGCGATATCGCCGCCAGTATGCCGGGAGCGACCGCCGTCTTTCGCCGGTACAAGCTCGATTTCTGCTGCGGCGGCTCGGAAAGCCTCGAACAAGCCGTCCGGCATAAGGGCTTGGATCTTCCGGCGATCGAAGCTGAACTCGCCAAGTTTTCCGCCGAGCCAAGCTCGCTGCCGGAAAGCGTGGAGCACCTGATCCGGCATATTCTCGATCGCTATCACGAGGTACATCGGCGTGAATTGCCGGAGCTCCGTCGGCTCGCCCAGCGGGTCGAACAAGTGCACGCCGATCATCCGGCGGTGCCCAAGGGTCTCGCCGATGTTCTTGCCCGCATTCAGGACGAGCTCGAATCGCACATGCAGAAGGAGGAGCAGATTCTGTTCCCGCTGATGCTTGGCGGCGGTAGCCCGATGATTGTGCATCCGATCGCGATGATGCGCCACGAGCACGACGAAGCCGGCGAAGACCTCAAAGCTGTTTCCGAATTGACCGGCGATATGACCCTGCCGGCGGAAGCCTGCAACACCTGGCGTGCGCTCTATGCCGGGCTTGCCAAGTTTGCCGAGGACTTGACAGAGCATATCCACGTCGAAAACAATATTCTGTTCCCGAAATTTGAGCACTGACCCGTGCTCGCGATCCGATCGGATGTGCGGCTTCGCTTATCCGTCAATCAGCGCGTTTGGTTTGGCGAATCGCCGCAAGGCGGAAGCGTCTTCAATGATGATGTCGCGGCCGGAACTTTTCACGCCGTGGCTCGCGAGCAGTGCCAAATTGCGCGAGAGGTTTTCTGCCGTCATGCCGAGACGCGAGGCCAAAATGCGCTTGTCGAATTCCAATTCGACGCTGCGCCGATGCCCCTGCAAGGCATCGGCGCGCAAAATCCAATTGGCGAGCCGTTGCGCGCCCGTGCGCAGTTTTTCGTCCTTCAGCGTGCGTACCAGAACACGATAGCGCTCGGCCAGTTCGTTCACGACCGCACGCGCGAAGGTGGCGTCGCGCCCGAACACGTCTCGCACGGTACTCGCCGGTATCATCAGCACCTGCGCCGGGGTCAGCGTGCGTGCGGACTTGAGATAAACCTCGTCCCGCACTACCGCCGCCAGGATGAACGTCGTGACCGGGCGCAGAATATCGATGGTTGTTTCCCTCCCGTGGTCGGCACCAAACAGTTCGACCGCTCCCTCGACCACGATGTGCAGAAAGTCGGGCAATTCGCCTTCTTTGATCAGACCCATGCCGGCCGGAAAACGCTGCAAGAAGGCGGCGCCCATCAGCTTTTTGAAATGAGCCGGCTTGACGTTGCGGAACAACGGCAGCGCTCGCACAAGCTTGCAGTCGCTCTGGCGCATGGTCGAGGTCGAGTTCCACCCAGTTGACGAACTTTGAGCAAAGGAGGCTCAAGCGGCTTGATAATTATCAAGCAAAGAAAAACAAAGATCAAGCAATAATATTAAAGCGTCAAATCAGCCTACGAACTAAGTATAACGAAGGCTTGTCGAATAAATACAAGATTTTTTGACCTACCTCAATGCCGCTCTGCTCCGTTTCCGGCTCTTTCTACACTGAAAAAACGAAGGTGTCCCCGCAATGACGACAATATCGCAAGCAAAAGCTGCAATTCCTGCGTCGCCCTACCGCCTGCTGGGCAATCCGACCGCAGGTCTGGTCATGGGGACCTGGGGCTTCTTCATCGGCTTTGCCGCGGTGTCGCTCTACGGCCCGGCGGCGAAATACTTCCAGGAGCAGATGCATCTCGGCGGCCTCGCGCTCGGCCTCCTGGTGGCCGCGCCGCAATTGACCGGCTCTCTCTTGCGCATTCCCTTCGGCGCCTGGGTCGATCGTGTCGGCGGCCGGCTGCCGATGATCACGCTGTTTTGCTTGTCGCTAGTCGGCATGTGGGGACTGGTGTTCATCCTGCTCACCGCCAAGACGCTCACGGTCGCGAGCTACCCGATCATCGTCATGTTCGGCTTCTTGAGCGGCTGCGGCGTCGCTTCGTTCTCGGTCGGCATTCCGCAAGTCTCTTATTGGTATCCGCAGAAGCGCCAGGGCACCGCGCTCGGGGCCTATGGCGGCATCGGCAATCTAGCGCCGGGACTGTTCACACTGATCCTGCCTTACGCCATCGCCGCCTGGGGACTGGCGGGCTCCTATTTCGCTTGGTTCACTTTCCTCATCGTCGGCACCGGCGTCTACGCATGGCTGGCCCACGACGCCTACTACTTCCAGCTTCGCAAGCAGGACGTCGATCCGGAAAAGTCGCGCGAGATCGCGCGCGCCAAGGGGCAGGAGCTGTTCCCCAATGAGCGTGTCTGGCAGGCGATCATCACCGCCGCCGAGGAACCGCGCACCTGGGGCCTGGTCGCCCTCTACTTCGTTTCCTTCGGCGGCTTCCTAGCGCTCACCGCTTGGTTCCCGACCTACTGGATCAATCTCCACCACATGGACATCAAGCAGGCCGCCATGCTGGGAGGGCTCGGCTTCTCGCTGCTCGCGGCCATAGTGCGGGTGTTCGGCGGCATGATCTCGGAAAAGATCGGCGGTGAGCGGACCGCGTTCCTCGCTTTCGTCGCCGTCCTCGTCGGCGCGCTCATCCTCACTTTCGTCGAGGATTTCAATCGCGCTCTCGCCGGCGAATTGCTGATCGCGCTCGGCATGGGCGTCGGCAATGCGGCCGTTTTCAAGATGGTGCCGAAATATGTGCCGGAAGCAGTCGGCGGCGCCGCCGGACTGGTCGGAGGCCTGGGCGCGCTCGGCGGCTTCATCATCCCGCCCTTCCTTGGCGCTGTCGTCGATGCGCTCGGTAGTAAGGGCTATGCCGGCGGCTTCTTCGCCTATGTCGTGCTCGCGGTCGCGGCGATCGGCGTTTCCGCCTACTTCTGGCATTTGGATCGCGGCGCCAAATCGACGAAGCGGCTTACGCCTGCAAACCTTTCGGTCCAATAGAGGTCGCGCCATGAGTCATTTTCTCGATCGCCTAACCTTCTTCAAACGCGCTGGCGAGCCGTTTGCGGACGGGCATGGAATCACGACCCACGAAGACCGGCGCTGGGAGGACGGCTATCGCAAGCGCTGGCAGCACGACAAGATCGTGCGCTCGACGCACGGCGCCAACTGCACCGGCTCTTGTTCGTGGAAGATCTACGTTAAGGGCGGTATCGTCACCTGGGAGACGCAGCAGACTGATTATCCGCGCACGCGGCCGGAACTGCCCAATCACGAGCCGCGCGGCTGCTCGCGGGGTGCGAGCTACTCCTGGTATCTGTATTCAGGCAATCGCGTAAAATATCCGCTGGTGCGTTCGCGCCTGCTCAAGCTGTGGCGCGAAGCGCGTGTGATGCGGACGCCGGTTGCCGCCTGGGCATCGATCGTCGAGGACCCGAACAAGCGCGCGGTCTATGTCAGTAAGCGCGGCCTCGGCGGTTTCGTGCGCGCGACCTGGGACGAGGTTACCGAGATCATCGCCGCCGCTAACGTCTATACGATTAAACGATACGGGCCGGATCGGATCATCGGCTTCTCGCCGATTCCCGCGATGTCGATGGTCTCGTACGCGGCGGGCTCGCGTTACCTTTCGTTGATCGGCGGTGTGTGCATGTCGTTCTACGACTGGTACTGCGATCTGCCGCCGTCGTCGCCGCAAACGTGGGGCGAGCAAACCGACGTGCCCGAGAGCGCCGACTGGTACAATTCGGGCTTCCTGATCCTGTGGGGCTCCAACGTTCCACAAACACGCACCCCCGATGCTCACTTCTATACCGAGGCGCGTTACCGCGGCGCCAAGAGCGTCGTGATCTGCCCGGACTATTCTGAGGCGTCCAAGTTCGCCGACCTCTGGATTTCGGTGAAACAGGGCACCGACGCAGCCCTCGCCATGGCGATGGGCCATGTCATCCTGCGCGAATTCCATATCGATCGGCAGGCCAAATATTTCGCTGATTATGCGCGCCAGTATACGGACATGCCATTTCTGGTGCGGCTGGTGAAATCCGGGGGACGGCTCGTGCCCGAGCGGCTCGTGCGCGCCTCGGATTTCACCCATTCGCTCGGCGAGGCGAACAATCCCGAGTGGAAGACCGTCGCTTTCAACGACCCCAGTGGCGAGGTCGTCGTCCCCAAGGGCTCGATCGGCTTCCGTTGGGGTGAAAAAGCCAAGTGGAATCTCGAGGAAAAGGACGCCAAGGGCCACGATATCAGGTTGCGGTTGTCGCTCGCCGAAACGAAGGATGAGTTCGCCGACGTTGCGTTTCCTTACTTCGGTAATCGCGAGCATGATTATTTCGCCGGCACCGACCACCCAAGCGTTCTCGTGCGCAAAGTACCGGCGAAGCGTGTCACGCTGAAGGACGGCGACGCTCTCGTTGCGACCGTGTTCGATCTGCTTGCCGCCAACTACGGCGTCGATCGCGGCTTCGGCGGCGCGCATGTCGCCGGATCGTATGATGACGATGTTCCTTACACGCCGGCCTGGGCAGAGAAAATCTCCGGCGTGCCGCGCGATCAGATCATAACTGTGGCGCGGGAGTTTGCCCTCAATGCCGAGAAGACCAATGGCCGCTCCATGATCATCATCGGCGCGGCGATGAACCATTGGTACCACTGCGACATGAACTACCGGGGCGTCATCAACATGCTGGTGATGTGCGGATGCGTCGGGCAATCGGGCGGCGGCTGGTCGCATTATGTCGGGCAAGAGAAATTGCGCCCGCAGTCGGGTTGGCTTCCGCTCGCGTTCGCGCTCGACTGGGGCCGGCCCCCGCGGCAACAGAATTCGACCTCGTTCTTCTACGCGCATACCGACCAGTGGCGCTACGAGACCCTCGGCGTCGATGAAATCCTGTCGCCGACCGCGCCGCCCGGACGATGGGACGGCGCGATGATCGACTACAACGTCCGCGCCGAACGCATGGGCTGGCTGCCATCGGCGCCGCAATTCGAGCAGAACCCGCTGGCGGTCGCGAGGAGCGCCGCGGCGGCAGGCGTCGACGCCAAAGACTACGTCGTTAACGCCCTGAAGTCCGGCGAATTGCAGATGTCTTGCGACGATCCGGATCATCCCGACAACTGGCCCCGCAACATGTTTATCTGGCGGTCAAACCTGCTCGGCTCGTCGGGCAAGGGCCACGAGTATTTTCTCAAACATCTGCTCGGCGCCACGCACGGTGTGCAAGGCAAGGATTTGGGCGAAACTGGTCACCAGAAGCCAAAGGAAGTTATCTGGCACGACGAAGCGCCGCAGGGCAAACTCGATCTGCTGGTAACGCTCGACTTCCGCATGTCTACGACCTGCGTTTATTCCGACATCGTTCTGCCGACGGCCACCTGGTACGAAAAGAACGACCTCAATACCTCCGACATGCATCCCTTCATTCACCCGCTTTCCGCCGCGATCGATCCGGTATGGGAGTGCAAGAGCGATTGGGAGATCTATAAGGCGATCGCCAAGAAATTCTCCGAGGTCGCGCCGGAAATTCTAGGCGTTGAAAAAGACATTGTTCTCACGCCGATCCAGCACGACACCGCGAACGAATTGGCCCAGGCCATCGACGTTCAGGAGTGGAAGAAGGGCGACGTCGAACCGATCCCAGGCAAGACGATGCCGGCGATCGCGGTGGTCGAGCGCGACTATCCGAATATCTACCAGCGATTCACCGCGCTTGGACCATTGATGTCGAAGCTCGGCAACGCCGTGAAGGGCATCGCCTGGAACACCGAGCACGAGGTTGATCTGCTCAAGCGTCTCAATGGCACGGTCACCAACAACGGACCGACCCGGGGCATGCCGAAGATCGATACCGACATCGACGCCACCGAGGTAATCCTTGCGCTTGCGCCGGAAACGAACGGCGAGGTCGCGGTCAAAGCCTGGGACGCGCTATCGAAGACGACGGGCCGCAATCACACCCATCTCGCCATGCCGAAGGAGGATGAGAAGATCCGCTTTCGCGATATCGTCGCCCAGCCCCGCAAGATCATCTCGGCACCGACCTGGTCGGGCCTGGAGTCAGAGAAGGTCTGCTACAACGCTGGCTACACCAACGTTCACGAGTTGATCCCCTGGCGTACGCTCACCGGACGCCAGCAGCTCTACCAGGATCACTTGTGGATGCGGGCATTCGGCGAGGCGCTCTGCGTTTATCGCCCGCCGGTCGATCTAAAAGCAATCAAACCGGTGATCGACTCCAAGCCAAACGGCGAGAAGCAGGTCGTTCTCAATTTCATCACGCCGCACCAGAAATGGGGCATCCACTCGACCTATACCGACAACCTCTTGATGCTCACGCTGTCGCGCGGCGGTCCGATCGTTTGGATCAGCGAGACAGACGCGGCCAAGGCCGGCATTGCCGACAATGACTGGATCGAAGCCTACAACGCGAATGGCGCCCTGGCAGCGCGCGCGGTGGTCTCGCAGCGCGTGAAAGAGGGCATGTGCATGATGTATCACGCGCAGGAGAAGATCGTGAATGTGCCGGGTTCGGAAATCACCGGCCAGCGCGGCGGCATTCACAATTCGGTGACGCGCGTCGTGGTGAAGCCGACACACATGATCGGCGGTTACGCCCAACAGTCCTACGGCTTCAACTACTACGGCACGATTGGCACCAACCGCGACGAGTTCGTTATCGTCCGAAAGATGTCGAAGGTCGACTGGCTCGACAAGCCAACCGCCGATCAGCCTGAAGCACTGGCGATTGCGCCCAATATGGAGGCCGCAGAATGAAGATCCGCGCGCAAATCGCGATGGTGCTGAATCTCGACAAGTGCATCGGGTGCCACACCTGCTCGGTCACCTGCAAGAACGTGTGGACCAGCCGCGAGGGCATGGAATACGCCTGGTTCAATAATGTCGAGACCAAACCCGGCATCGGCTATCCGAAGGACTGGGAAAATCAAAAACGCTGGAACGGCGGCTGGCGGCGCAAAGGAAACGGCAAGATCGAGCCGCGTATCGGCGCAAAATGGCGGGTGCTGGCAAAGATTTTCGCCAATCCCGATCTGCCGGAAATCGACGATTACTACGAGCCGTTCACGTTCGATTATGAGCATCTGCAGAAGGCGCCGGAAATGGCGGCGTTCCCGACCGCGCGGCCGCGTTCGCTGATCAGCGGCGAGCGGATGGAGAAAATCGCCTGGGGCCCGAACTGGGAGGAGATCCTGGGCGGCGAGTTCTCCAAGCGCTCGCAAGACTACAATTTCGAAGGCGTGCAGAAGGACATCTACGGCCAGTTCGAAAATACCTTCATGATGTATCTGCCGCGGCTCTGCGAGCACTGTCTTAACCCGGCCTGCGTGGCAGCCTGCCCCTCTGGCGCGATCTACAAGCGCGAGGAAGACGGCATTGTCCTGATCGATCAGGACAAGTGCCGCGGCTGGCGTATGTGCGTATCGGGCTGCCCATACAAGAAAATCTATTACAATTGGTCGAGCGGAAAGTCCGAAAAGTGCATCTTCTGCTATCCGCGCATCGAGGCGGGCCAGCCGACGGTGTGCTCGGAGACTTGCGTCGGCCGCATCCGCTACCTCGGCGTCGTGCTCTATGACGCCGACCGCATCGAGGATGCGGCCAGTGCCGCCAACGAGCAGGACCTCTACGAAGCGCAGCTCGGTATTTTCCTCAACCCCAATGACCCGGCAGTGATCGAGCAGGCGCGCTTCAACGGGATCGCCGAAAACTGGCTCGAGGCCGCGCGCCGCTCGCCCATCTGGAAGATGGCAATAGAATGGAAGGTGGCGTTCCCGCTTCACCCGGAATACCGCACACTGCCGATGGTTTGGTACGTGCCGCCGCTGTCGCCGATTCAGTCGGCCGCGGCCGCCGGCAAGATCGGCCACGACGGCGAAATGCCGAACGTGCGCTCGCTGCGGATTCCGCTCAAATACCTCGCCAACCTCTTGACGGCGGGCAAGGAAGAGCCGGTCGCGCTCGGCCTGGAACGCATGCTGGCGATGCGGGCCTACATGCGCGCCAAGACCATCGACGGCGTCATCGACGAGAACATCGCAACGCGTGTCGGTCTCACCGGGTTGGCGATCGAGGACATGTATCAGACGATGGCGATCGCCAACTACGAGGACCGCTTCGTGATCCCAACCGCGCACCGCGAGCTTAACGAAGACGCTTACGATCTACGCGGCGCTTGCGGTTTTTCCTTCGGAAACGGCTGCTCCGGCGGCGCGACCGAGGTCAACCTGTTCGGCACGCCCAAGAAAGCCAAAACGCCGATGGAGGTGATGTGATGACCCGTGCCTTCAAGGTTCTGTCGGCGCTGCTGAGCTATCCGACCGCGCAATTGCAGGAAGCCATGCCGGAACTTACGGCGGCTATCGGCCGGGAAGCGCTGCTGGGCGCCGCGGTTAGTCGCCAGCTCGAGCGTCTGATGAACGAAATCGCGACTGGCGATCTTTATGACCTACAGGAACGCTACGTGCTGTTGTTCGATCGCACGCGCTCGCTGTCGCTGCATCTGTTTGAACATGTGCACGGCGAGAGCCGGGATCGCGGTCAGGCCATGATCGACCTCAAGTCGCTCTATCAAAACGGCGGGCTCGAGATCGATTCCACCGAGCTGCCGGATTTCCTGCCGCTGTTCCTGGAGTTCCTGTCGACGCGGCCGCGCGCCGAGGCCTACGAACTTCTCGGTCAACCGGCCCATATCTTCGCGGCTTTGGCCGAACGCCTGCACAAGCGGCAGTCTGACTACGAGGCTGTCTTCCGCGCGCTTACGGCTCTGGCGGATTGCAAGCCCAAAACCGAAGATATCTCGGCGTTGCTCGCCGAGCCCGACCCGGACGCGACCGACTTCGCGGTGCTCGATGCCGCTTGGGAGGAGGAGCCGGTCAACTTTGGGCCGAACGCCGGCGACGGCTGTAAGGACGGCCTCATCGCCAGGATCCGCGCTGGTCGGCGCCCCGCCCCTGGCGTGGCCACTCCGTCGCCTTCTCGCATTTCGCGCTCATGAGGAAATGACCATGCGCGAGAACCTCAACTACGTCGTGTTCGGCTGGTATCCCTACCTTTGCCTGACGGTATTTTTGCTTGGCAGCCTGGTTCGCTTTGATCGCGAGCAATACACCTGGCGAAGCGGATCGAGCGAGTTGCTACGCCGGCGGCAGCTGTTCTGGGGATCGAACCTCTTTCATGTCGGCATTCTCGTGATCTTTTTCGGCCATTTCTTCGGCTTGCTGACCCCGATCTGGATTTTCGATACGCTCGGCATTTCCCACACCTTCAAGCAATGGATGGCCATTAGCATCGGTGGGGTCGCCGGCGTCATGTGCTTTGTCGGAATAACGCTTTTGGTCCACCGCAGGCTTTTCGATGCGCGCATCCGCAAAAACTCATCGTTTGGCGATATCGCAATCCTGCTGATGCTCTACGCTCAGCTGACCCTCGGTCTATCGACAATCCCGGTGTCGCTCGGTCATCTCGACGGCCATGAGATGGTGAGGTTTATGACATGGGCGCAGGGCATTCTGACACTGCGGCCCGGCACATCGGCGCTGATTGCCGATGCAAATCCCATCTTCAAGTTGCACCTGTTCCTGGGTATGACCATTTTCCTCGTATTCCCGTTCACCCGCCTTGTGCACGTCTGGAGCGCGCCGGTCTGGTACCTCGGTCGTCGTGGCTACCAGGTTGTGCGCACGACCAGAAAGGGCAGAGCGGCGCGCCGGCCGAGCGCCGTTCCCGCGGAGTAATGGCGATGACATGCGCGGTGCACCAGTCGATTTTGCCCAAAGGTCATGGCGTACGAGTTAATGGGGTTACGATCCCACGTGACCTGATTGCGCGCGAAGTCCAGCATCATCCTGCTCGCACTCCGCTTGAAGCGTGGAAAGCCGCCGCGGAAGCGCTAGCGGTGCGCGAAGTACTACTGCAGGAGGCACGCCGGCTCGAGGTTTCTGGAGAACCGATGGCCGATAGTGAGGGTCGCCGCGAGACCGAAGACGAAGCGGCCATTCGCACTCTTGTCGCCCGGGAAGTTCAAACGCCGACAGCGGATACGGCAACATGCCGGCGCTATTACGAGCAGAACCGACAGCGATTCCGTTCACCTGACATCTATGAAGCCGCCCATATTCTGTTCGCCGCGAGCAAGGCCGATACCCCGCGTTACTCGCAGGCCCGTAGTGCCGCGGAAACGACGCTCGCCGTCGTGCGTGAGCATCCGGAGCGGTTCGCCGCGTTGGCGAAGGCGCACTCGGCCTGCTCGTCAGCTTCACAGGGTGGCAACCTTGGTCAGATTACAGCCGGTCAGACAACGCCTGAATTCGAACGCGCCTTGCTTGCGCTCGAACCAGGTTCCATCGGCCCGGAGCTGGTCGCTACGCGTTACGGTTTTCATATTGTCCGGCTTGACCGCAAGCATGAAGGCCGCGCGTTGTCATTCGAGCTGGTGGCAGATCGGATCGCCGCATACCTGCAGCATTGCGTGCAACGGCGTGCGCTCGCGCAATATATTGCGCGGCTTGCCAGCGCCGCGCGTATCGAGGGCGTCGATCTCGCCGGCGCCGAAGCCTTGCGGGTGGCCTGAGCGGAACCAGAGCATGTTACTCGGCGATATTATTGCCTCCTTTCAAGACGAAGCCATGATCAATGAGACGCTGTTCTCGCTCGGGGACCTTGCGCTCACTGCCCGCCTGGTCGCACTTGCGGCCGAAAACAACGTGTCGGCGGGCGAACTCGCCATGCAGTCGGTCGGCCGGTTTGTCACCGGGGCCACCGACGAGGAATGGCTGACATTGATCGGACAGATGTCGCGCTCGGAAAACCCGGGTGGGATTTTTCTTCGACGAGTCCTGTCGATCTGACGCCATTTCAAGTGAGCGTTTGCGCCCATCGCTATATGCGGGTTGAGAGGTAGGTTCATGCCCAGTACCCCTGCTTCTTCGTCGATGCCTCCGGCTCTCGAACGCCGGCTGAAATATTCCGGACCCGCGCTGTTTTCTTACGGCTTTCGACCATTTTTTCTTGGCGGCGCCCTGTGGTCGGTCGCTTGTATTCTCCTGTGGATTCCACAGTTTATGGGCGATCTTTCTTTGAACACCGCCTATTCGCCGCTCGATTGGCACATCCATGAAATGCTTTACGGCTATGTCGCGGCCGTCATTGCCGGGTTCCTGCTGACCGCAATTCCGAACTGGACCGGGCGGCTGCCGATCAGCGGTTTGCCGCTGTTGGGCCTCGCCAGCCTCTGGCTCGCCGGCCGCGTCGCCATCCTGTCGTCAGCGCGAATCGGGCTGCCACTAGCGGCGCTCATCGACATCGCATTCCTTGCAACTCTCGCATTCGTTGCCGGTCGCGAAATCGTGGCGGGTCGCAACTGGCGCAATTTGCGGGTGCTAATCCTCGTCGGCATCCTTATTGCGAGCAATATTGTTTTTCACGCCGAGGTGTACCTGTCGGGCACTCCCGATTACGGCGCACGGATGGGCATCGGCGCCGTCATCATGCTGATTTCGCTTGTCGGGGGCCGCATCGTGCCGAGCTTCACTCGCAATTGGCTCGCCCGCCGGAATGATCGACGGCTGCCGATGCCATTTTCGCGCTTCGATGTCGCTGCGATCGCCATAAGCGCTGTCTCGCTTGCACTCTGGGTGGCATTGCCGGATAACGCGGCCACCGGGATTGCGTTGGTCATCGCCGCCATCATGCAAGCCGTCCGGCTCGGTCGCTGGGCCGGGGATCGCACGATTGCCGATCGGCTCGTGCTGGTACTGCACGTGGGCTATATGTTCGTGCCGATCGGCTTTGCGCTTGTTGGCGCATCCATTTTCTATCAGTCGACCCTCCCAAGCAGCGTTGGCATTCACGCTTGGACCGCCGGTGCCATCGGATTGATGACGCTTGCGGTGATGTCGCGCGCCAGTCTCGGGCACACGGGACAGCCGCTGATCGCCGGACGCGGCACGCAAGCGATTTATCTGCTCGCGGTCTGTAGCGCAATATTGCGAATAATCGCGGGATTCAATGGTTCGATGGTGGTGATGGAGATTGCAGGCATCGCCTGGCTTGCCTCGTTTGGCGGTTTCGTATTGCTTTATGGACCGCTGCTCGTCTTAAAACGACCAGTTTGGGCCGCACGTATATGACGTGCCCCAAAACTGTCTGTTTGAAGCAGACACGATACCGGAGTCGGAGCAAGCAAAATGTTTGCAACGGCAGCTAACCTTATCCGACGAAGAGGCTTCCATCTGGGAAATCTTTAGTGAAACATCTATCACCATCTTATTTCGCGCTGGTAATGGCGACTGGAGTCGTTTCGATCGCGGCGTGGGACTTCGGGTTTCATATCCTCGCGAGAGGACTGTTTGCCTTCAATCTCATTGCCTATGCCGTGCTGACGTGTCTGACCGCGCTGCGGGTGATGCGTTATCCGCGGCTGTTCACGGCCGACATGACAGACTATCAGGCTGGACCCGGTTTCTTCACCGCGGTCGCCGGTCCTGCATCCTTGGGACCCAGTTTCTGCTAATGACGTACAGTTTGCCGGCTGCGACCGTGTTCCTGGTACTAGGAACGGCCCTTTGGATCGGCCTGACTTACACAATCTTCACAGCTCTTACAGTCAAGCGCGACAAGCCGCCATTTGAAAAGAGTATCACCGGCGCCTGGCTGATCGCAGCGGTGGCGACGCAGTCGGTCGCCGTATTGGCCACCCTGATTGCTAGCAAGTGGTCGCAGCCGTTTCGGTTGGAGCTTAATTTTTTCGCGCTTGCAATGTGGCTGTGGGGTGGGATGCTCTATATCTGGATCATTCTGCTTATCTTCTACCGCTACACTTTCTTTGTTTTATCCCCGGAAGATCTAACTCCTCCCTATTGGATCAATATGGGAGCGATGGCAATCTCGACCCTGGCTGGCGCGCTGCTGGTGCAGAACGCGCCAGATGCACCGTTTCTCGCTTCGCTGCTGCCGTTCCTGAAGGGCTTTACAGTATTTTACTGGGCCACCGGGACGTGGTGGATACCGATGCTCATCGTGCTTGGCGCGTGGCGACACCTGATCCGGCGGGTTCCCTTGCATTATGACCCGCTCTATTGGGGAGCAGTTTTTCCATTAGGAATGTATACCGTGGCGACAAAACGGATGGCAGCGGCACTTGAACTTCCGTTCCTCGCCCCCTTGCCGCCAGCTGTTTTCGCGGTGGCGCTGGCTGCTTGGGCGCTTGTTTGCATCGGCTTAGCATGGGAACTGCTACACAAGCTTGTGCGACCAACCCGCCATTAATCCGCAGAATAGTTGGTTTATCCCCCAATCTGTTATTCGGCAAGCAATTTGGGCTCTGACTCAAATTTGATGCAGTCTTTGATTCGAGGGGCGCTTCCTTTGGGGGAATCAGCGCCATGCAACAAGCACTTCGCTGCTCCAGTCTGGTGCCGAGTGGGTTTGTTGTCGAAAGTGCGTTCTACGAGGCGGACAGGGCTGTTTTCACTGTCCGCGCGTCTAGCGGATTTGGTCTTTGTCCATCATGCGGGACGGTTTCCAGGCGCGTGCATAGCCGTTATCGGCGCCGCGTGACCGACCTGCCGCTGTCTGGGCGTATCGTCAGGCTTGTGGTTATCGCTCGCCGCTTCCGCTGCGACGCGGTTCTGTGCGGGCGGCAAATCTTCACTGAGCGCTTTCTAGAAGGGGCATTGGCTCCATCGGCGCGACGCACGGCCAGGCTCGATTGCATCGTCAACCACCTCGGTTTGGTGCTCGGTGGCCGGCCAGCGGCGAGCTTCGCAAAACGACTGATGCTGCCGGTGAGCAATGACACGCTGCTGCGGGGTGCCCGCAGGCGATTACCTCGAAACAATCGCAGAACGCTTCATTGGTTATTTCATTGGTCGAGCCGGAAAACGACCGGACTAAACGACAAAAAAGCTAATAAAAACATGGTGGCCCCGGAGACGAAGCCGAAGACGCAACAATACAAAATCTACGTCGATATGCCGATTGCCTTTGCCACATCCTCACACTAGCCTAACAACGTCCTACCTGCTGCGTTTCAACGCCTTCTCGCGTGATCCGCGTCCCATTTCATGCTGTCACATGCTGCCGCGTGCGTTTTGGTGGCGTAAAAAACGGATCATTTTCGAGGATCGGTTGCCAGGCGGCCGCGTCTTTGCTGTATGCTTTTGCTGGTGTTTCATAGCGGGAGGATGCATCGCGCCATCCTTGTCTTACCCTCTAATCTCGAGAGGCCTGTCCTGTGAATGTCTATGATCTGAACGAGCGGGTCGCGATCGTCACCGGTGGAGCTCAAGGTATCGGTCTTGCGGTGGCCCATCGTGTTCTAGCCTCCGGTGGCCGCGTCGCCATATGGGATCGCGACCGTGCGCTCCTTGATGAGACGGTGAAGCGTATTGCCAAGGGCGACCGCGTGCAGGGGCTTGCGGTCGACATTGCCGATCTTGCCGCGGTCGAAGACGCCACCAAAGCGACGATCGGAAAGTTCGGCAAGATCGATATCCTTATCAACAATGCGGCGATCGTCGGCCCGAACGCGCCGACCTGGGA
>JBAPYW010000045.1:0-6608 GCA_049284935.1 Xanthobacteraceae bacterium | reverse complement strand
GGACCAGTTCGACGAAGCCTCGCGCATCGCGGCCCTGGAGATCCTCACACGTCTCATCGCCCGCATGCTCTCGGCCAGGTCGACGAGGGAGGCAAGCGATGAATGAGCGCGCCAAGATTACGGCCAGCCATCTCTCCCGCCAGGCCATCGTCTACCTGCGCCAGTCCAGCGCCGCCCAGGTCGAGAACAATCGCGAGTCAACCGATCGGCAGTATGCGCTTGCCGCCAAAGCCGGTGAACTTGGCTGGCCCGACGATCGCATCATCGTCATCGATGAGGACCTTGGGCTCTCTGGTTCCGGCTCTGTTGCGCGAGCGGGCTTTGCGCGCCTCACCGCCGAAGTGGCGCTTGCCCGCGTCGGTCTCGTGCTCGGCCTCGAAGTGTCACGGCTCGCTCGCAACAATGCCGACTGGCACCGCCTCATCGACCTTGCGGGACTGACCGACACGCTGATCGGCGATGCCGACGGCATCTATCATCCAGCCCTGTTCAACGACCGTCTCTTGCTTGGGCTCAAAGGCACCATGAGCGAGGCCGAGCTGCATGTGCTGCGGGCTCGCCTCAACGGCGGCATTCGCAACAAGGCAGCACGCGGCGAGCTCCGCCGAGGTTTGCCGGTCGGCTTCGTCTGGGGCGATGCCGACGGCGAGGTGCGCTTCCACCCGGACGAGGCCGTTGTCACCGCCATCGGCAACGTATTCGCGCGCTTCGCTGAGACGGGTTCCGCTCGTCGTGTCTGGCTATGGTTCCGCTCGGAACGGCTCACATTCCCGCTGCAGATGCATGCACGATCCGAGATCCGCTGGGTCGAGGCGAGCTACACCGCCATCCACCATGTGCTGACCAACCCTGTCTATGCCGGTGCCTACGTCTATGGCAAAACGCGCCAGGAGACGACGCTGGATGCGGCGGGCGCGCGCAAGAAACGCATTCGGCATCTACCGCGCTCTGAGTGGCAGGTGCTGATCCCGGAGCATCATGAAGGCTTCATCGACTGGCAGACCTATGAGGCCAACCAGGATCGCATCGCCATGAACACGCGGCCGAGACCACACAATGATCCGAGCAAAGCGAGCGGCGCCGTGAGGGAAGGCAGCGCGTTATTGCAAGGCCTCGGCAGGTGCGGTCATTGTGGTCGTCGCCTGCGTACGCACTATCGTGGGCGAAGCTCGGCGCCAGGGTATCATTGTGCCGGCGATCGCCTCGTCGAGGGGCGCGGGAGCTACTGTCTCAACGTCGGCGGCATCCAGATCGACGAGGCCGTGACGAGGACGTTCATTGCTGCACTGGAGCCGGCGAAGCTCGCCGCCACTCTAGCCGCGGCCGAGCGCCTCGAGAGTGACCGAGAAGCCACGCTCAAGCAATGGCGCCTCGGCGTCGAGCGGGCGAGCTACGAGGCGAGCCGTGCCGAGCGCCGCTATCGAGCCGTCGATCCCGACAACCGGCTTGTTGCTCGCGGGCTCGAACGCGAGTGGGACGAAAGCCTGGGCGCGCTCGAAGCCGCAAAGAGCGAGCTGGCGCGCCGCGAGAAGGAACGCCCGCGCGCGCTCTCCAAGGACGAGCGCCACCGCCTGCTCGCACTCGGACCCGATCTTGCTACCGTCTGGCACGCGGCAACGACCATGCCGCGTGACAGGAAGGAGTTGCTGCGGGCATTGCTTAAAGAGGTCATCATAAAGGTCGAGCGCGACAAGGCCGCAGCCCACCTCACGTTGCGCTGGAAGGGCGGCGCGCTCGGCGAGATCGATCTGGCGCTACCACGCTCGCGGCCGGCCACGATCCGCACTGCGGAGGACACAGTTGATGGCAGCGGCGCCTCCTTGCGACCGTCAACCTGCCACCGATGATAGAGGACGTGGACCCCGGGGTAGGGAGGCGAAGTCACCACAAGCCGCGGGGCGCGCATGTTATCTACTCGCGGGTCATCCTCCAGCCCCGCCGCGTTCCGGTGCAGCACTGTAACGGGATATCGGCCATTTGCTTTTACAGCGGTCCGCAATTTGAGCGCGCCCTCAACCATCTCTCCCGCGATTTCGCCGAGTGATGTACGAAATTCCTCGATTGACGTGAGCCTGCTCCTAGCGTCGAGTGCCCACTGTGCAGTCCGCAACACAACACACCGGCCGAAAGCTTCAAGCCGAGGCGTGCCTAGTCGTATCGCGCTCGCAAGTGCCTGCTCTATTCCCTTCCGCAACCGCCAGCGCGAGGGATGGTCAAGGTGCTTATAGTATCCCCACTCCGCATATTCGGCGAACTGCATGGCACAATGGTACTCTCGGCAATCGTGGACATTTCCGGCCGGAAGCAGCTGGAGGAACGTATTCACGCCATCAACAGCATGTTGAGGCATGAGATTAACCAACCACTCGCAGCTATAGTAGCAAATGCTCACGCAGCATTGCGCTGGCTTGCAACCGAGAGGCCCAATTTTGACGAAGCGCGTGCGGCCCTGAAGGCTATTGTCAGTGCCGGTCACCGTGCTGGGCAGATAGTCAGAAGCTTCCATTCGACCTCCAAGAAGGGAAGTCATCGAGATCGATGATGTCATTCAAAAATGTCCTCGGGTTCATGCGTGAGTTTCCTCACTCGGCGTTTATATGGTGACCGAGCGCATGGGGATGTTCTAGCGCTCCGCCATCGCCGTCAGACCGAGCCGATCCATCAGCGCCTGGTCGCGGTCGCGCTCCGGGTTCGGCGTGGTCAAAAGCTTCGGCCCATAGAAAATCGAGTTCGCGCCGGCGAGGAAGCAGAGCGCCTGCGTCTCCTCGCTCATGGTCTCGCGGCCGGCCGAGAGCCGCACCATCGATCGCGGCATGGTGATGCGGGCGACGGCAATGGTGCGCACGAACTCGATCGGGTCGAGGCCGGACTCCTCGGCGAGCGGCGTACCGGCGACGCGGACCAGCATGTTAATCGGCACCGATTCGGGATGCTCCGGCAAGCTTGCCAGGGTCGCGATCATGCCGATGCGATCCTCGCGCGTTTCCCCCATGCCGACGATGCCGCCGCAGCAGACGTGGATGCCGGCGTCGCGCACGTGTTCGAGGGTTTCCAGGCGATCACGGTAGGTGCGCGTGGTGATGATCTTTTCGTAAAACTCCGGCGAGGTATCGAGGTTGTGATTGTAGTAATCGAGCCCGACTTGCTTGAGCTGCTGCGCCTGCGCGGCGGTGAGCATGCCGAGCGTCGCGCAGGTCTCGAGGCCCAAAGCTTTGACGCCTTCGACCATGGCGCAGACGGATTCGAGGTCGCGGTCCTTGGGCGAGCGCCAGGCGGCGCCCATGCAGAACCGGCTGGCGCCCGCAGCCTTCGCCGCCCGCGCCTCCGCGAGCACGGCGTCGAGCCGCATCAGCTTTTCGGCGCGCACGCCGGTCTCGTACTCGGCGCTCTGCGGACAATAGGCGCAGTCCTCCGGGCAGCCGCCGGTTTTGATCGAGAGCAGCGTTGAAATCTGCACGGCCGCCGGATCGAAATTATCGCGGTGAACGCTCTGCGCGCGGAACATCAGGTCCGGGAACGGCAGCTCGAACAGCGCCCGCACCTCGTCGCGGGTCCAGTCGTGGCGCAACGGCGCGCCTTGTGCGGCAGCAAGCCGCGGCGCTTCAGCAAGGGACATAGCCATACCTTCCTGCAAACGGCATCAGCGCAGTTCAGCCTGGATTGACCTGAAGACCCGCCAATCTGCACCTCGGCCGCTTTAATGAGCGGCACGATATCACGCTACAATCGGCAGGTCTGTGACCGACTTCGCGGTGCTACGACGGCGAAAAGGCAGGCTGTTTTTGCTGCGGTGCGTGAGGCAGTTGCTGGCCCATCTCTGCCGCGCCGACCTCGCGGCTCCGTGTCCGTCATTGGGAGTCTAGCTGCCGCGCGGCTCGACGCTCGGGGCGGCAGTTGATGACCCAACTGCGACATCGCCCGTGCATCGCAAAACCACCAGCCAGCGCCGTATTAGACATACATTTGTCGCGAGACCGCTAAATGATATTCTCGGATACGCCTGTTGTCGGCCAAAGGAGCACAGCCGGCAATCGGCAGCGCGTAAGTCAACCCACAATGGGAGCTTATTCATGAAAGTCGAGCGTAAACTATTGCTTGCCCTGATGGCTGGTGTAGCAGCCATAACGGTGTCAAGCGCGCCTGCTTCTGCGCAACAGCAGAAGGGGCCTAACATCATCATGCTGATGACGGACGATACTGGCTGGAACGACTTCGGCGCGTATTCGGGAGGCGGGAGAGCACTCGGACATCCGACACCGAACATTGACCGGATCGCTAAGGAAGGTGCCTTGTTCACGAGCTGGTACGGCCAAGCGAGCTGCACCGCTGGCCGTTCGTCGTTTATCACCGGACGTGTCCCGATCCGCTCCGCCCTTTCCATTGTGGTAGCGCCCGGGGACGAGAACGCGCTCGGCAAAGAGACGCCAACCATCGCCGAATTTTTCAAGAAGAACGGCTATTCGACGTACTTTTCCGGCAAGTGGCATCTCGGCGACAAGCCCGAGTCATACCCCATCGAGCACGGCTTCGATGAGATGAAGGAATTCGCCGCGTACTATCCGGGCGTCTACACGTATGCCGACACATCAAGATACATGCATCCATGGTTTCCCTCGTACAATCCGGAAATAGCCAAGGCCTATTTCGAGGTCGTGAACATGTACGAGTGGGAAGGTGCAGTCGGTCAACCAGCGAAAAAAGTCGCGGAAATAAACTACGATTATCTGGCGACGTTTGACACCCGGCAGGCCGACTCTGCGATCGATTACGTAAAAAAGCACGCTGGTGACAATAAGCCATTTTTCATGGACGTGAACTTCATGAAAATGCACAACCCGACCAATCCTAATCCCAAGTTCGCTGGCAAATCGCACCTCGGCGATTATTCAGATGCTCTCCTGGAACTTGATGACGACATAGGTCGGATTATCGCTGAGGTCCGCGCTGATGCACCTAACACTATCGTTATCGTGACGGCGGACAACGGTGCTTGGCAGGACGCGTATCCTGATGCCGGCACAACGCCCTTCCGCGGTGAAAAAGGCACGGCATTTGAAGCAGGCTGGCGCGTGCCGGGTTTGATGTGGTGGCCGGGACACATTCCAGCCGGGGTGACCTATGACGAGATGATGTCGCACATCGACTGCTGGGCAACACTGGCCAAGATGGCGGGTCTTACTCCGCCGCCCCACGGTGCATGGGCCGATAACAACGGCAAACCGATCTACTTCGATAGCATCGACAACAGCGAGTACATCCTCGGGAAGGCAAACCACTCCGCTCGAAGAAGCTGGGTCTATATTGACGGTGAAAACTTTATGGGTGCACGCGCGGACATCGCAGGTGATCCAAACAATCCCGACCTGAACATTGCTTGGAAGTACCTGTGGACAGCCAAAGATACTTGGCTGGGGTCGGAGCAAGACCTCGGTGGAATTGGTGCTGTCTACAATCTCACCATGGATCCATTTGAGAAATACGACATGATTTTCAATGGTGCAGTCACGGCACGCCTGCCCCAGGCTTCACCCGGCAAATACGCGGGTCAGGACAACGGTTGGGTCGCTGCGCTTATCGTTCCGGTGGTGATGGAGTTCAACAAGTCTATTGTTGACTTCCCAAGCAAAAAACGGGTTCCGGGGGGAGCTTCGACGGACTGGCGGCCTAATCTCCAAACACCGGACAACCCGGTGCCATTGCTGGATATGAAAAAGCCACCACAGATTAAGTCCATCGGCGTAGATTGAGTTGAACCACTCTTTCGGTGCCAACGGCATCCCAGCGTTGGGTTGGTAGGCGGCGGAGGGTCGAGTGCAGCGGGCCGCCGCCGCTTTCCAGTACATTGGTCTGAGCCGATGCGATGTTATGTCTGAGTTTTTTGGAGGGGCGTTGTTCACCTTAATGGCGCCGAATCCCCGCGCGCGGGCGCGCGAGGGGCGCGCCGAGCAGCGACGTCGGTCAGCCGAGCGACCCGCGATCAGAGCGACCTGCGATCGGACCGACCTGCTCGAGCCGCCTGGGCGGTGCAGCGGCTGCTGGCCGCACGATGGTGAGGTCGACGGCTGCGCCGTCGAGATTAGTGAATCTGGTTGGGGGCGACGATGGAGCTCGGGCGTTCGGGGCGAACGCTGATGGTGATGTTGCTGCTGCGGCCGCCGGCCGCGCAGCGCGCTACGGGTCTTCGCCAACAACAGCCCGCTCGCAACCGCACTGACAATGGGGGCGCTGGCTCTCGCTCGCGCGACGCACGGCGCTGAAAGATCAGCGGAATAGTTGGTTTGTTGGTCTTTTTGGCGCCGCGGTTCAGCCACGGGGTGCTCGCCGAAGCATGGTGCTGAAAGATCAGCGGTTTAGGGGATTGGCGCGTTCCTCCTCTTTATCCGATGACTCGCGCGCACGAGGTCGACAGTGCGACCCGCTGGGGCCGCCATCTGGCCGCCGCCGCCGATTCCATTTTTTTAGAGAAATTCGGTTCGGGGCCGCGGCGATCGCTGCGTCGGTCAGCGGAGCGACCGGCTCGGGGCGCCTGGGCGGCGCTGCGGCTGCTGGCCGACGTCGCCATCGGGGCGACGATGGAGCTCGGGCGCTCGTGGCGAACGCTGCTGCTG